>CBDDRW010000058.1:0-62581 GCA_965233175.1 uncultured bacterium | reverse complement strand
TGGGCTGGGGGAACTCAATCTGCCGGAGACCCAGCCTGGCTCCTCCATCATGCCAGGCAAGGTGAATCCGGTCATCGCCGAGTCGGTGACGATGGTCTGCGCGCAGGTGATCGGTAACGATGTCACGATTACCCTCGGGGGGCAGGCGGCCAACTTCGAACTGATCGTGATGCTGCCGGTGATGGCTTATAACCTCTTTCAATCCATTGAACTGCTGACGACCGCCTCGAGCAACTTTGCAGAGAAGTGTATCGACGGGATTACCGCCAACGAGGTCCGATGTGCGAGTTTGATTGAGGAGAGTCTGGCGATGTGTACGGCGCTGGCGCCGGAGATCGGCTATGAGGCGGCGGCGCAGCTGGCCAAGGCGGCGTATAAGTCGGGCAAGACGGTGCGGCAGGTGGCCACCGAACAGCACGTCCTCCCGGCGAAACGGCTCACCGCACTGCTTGATCCCTGGCGCATGACGGAACCCGGCGGACCTGTAGGTAGCGCGGGAGGATGAAGGGCACGGCTCACAATGCCCACCGCCAAATAGAAACAGGGGTGGATCGGTTTACCCGCTTTCCTTTCTCGACAACTCCTCAGCCACTCTATTCGATCAGTGCTGAATCAAATTCGATTCACCTAGGAGACGCTCCATCCTTCTACAGCACCTCCGGAACAGCGAAATTTTTGGAAAAAACCGCAGGGAATGACCGACGGCATGAGTGTCCTGAACGAAGGTGAAGGCGAAATGATTCACCCAATACCCAAACCGCTGCATCCTCTGTTCAGTTGATCCTGCATGTCGCTCAAAAATTTCCTCGTCAGTATCAGTACATAGATAGACAGGTCTGCACAATCGACTTCTTTGGTCTCCATCTTGCAGTCTCGTTCTTGGCATCCCATCCCTGCTTCATTTGAAAGGCCTGAGAACATGTGTCCGTCACAATCACGTTTGGCGCTCCTCCTGGGCACGATGTTTCTCGCAGGACTGGCTGGCTGCGGACAGGCTCCGTCTAACAACGTGTCAAGCCTTGAGTCACACGCAAGCATGAGCGAGTCGCCCCTGTCTAAGCAGGGTCCATCACCAGGCAAGAACTCATTGACTCCGGCTACTCCAACGGCGAACCCCGCGTCTATTGCCTCAGGGAATATGACAGGTATTGTGGCAGGAAATGGGACAGACCCAGGAAGGGATAGTCCCCGTGGTGTACCTATCCCATCTAATCAGGCAGATTCATCGGAGCCCCTGGTTGTGCCAGCATGGATGGCCAAAGAGCTCGGCTCGCCGGATGTCGGCACTCGACTCCGTGCCCTGGATGTATGGGCACAATCATCACCTCCGGGCGAGGTCGATCCGTTGATCTTGGCCTCCGAAGATAAGGACGAACGAGTCCGGGCGCGGGCGATGGAATTGATCGAGCAAGACTCGGCACGGTCGGCTGATGCAGAGCAGTCAAACGAGGGAACGGATGACACAAGCGGGGAAGCGGAAGACACAGAGGCAGGGGATACTAGAATACTTGGGGAACAATCGGCGATTGATCCATTGATAAAATGAATCATTTAAAGACATCGTTCAGTGCCTATTGCGAGACGCGTCACGAACGAATGCCGACCAGTGGGCCAAGCAGCAGTCTGTCTTGACCGTATCAACTTAAACTCAAGCCCAGCAACCTTTACCCTGAGCCACTACTATGTTGCGCAAGCCTCGATCTGAGCCGTCCTTTCTGCTTTGACACCACAAAACCCTCTATGTTAAAGTCCGCGGAACTGTTGAGGTTCTAGGTACTTTTCAATCACATCTCTCAGGACACTTTGTATGAATACACAGGACAAGCATGTGATCATTGTGGCTGGCGCTGGACCAGCCGGAATGGCGGTGGCGAGTTCACTCTCGAAGGCCGGCCATGAAATCATTATTCTGAATCGCGATATCAAGTTCGGCGGGCTGGCTGAATACGGGATCTTTCCTTCAAAACTTAAGCTTCGTGGTGGTCTCAAGAAGCAGTACTGGGAATTGATCGAGCGGCCAAATGTTCATTATTTCGGTAATGTCTCAATCGGTAATGGCAAAGACCTTACCGTTGATGAGGTGCAAAAGCTTGGTGCGAGTGCGGTCGTGTTTTCTATCGGAGCACAAGGGACCAAGGCGATCGGCGTGGAAGGGGATTCGGCGAAGGGCGTGTTCCATGCAAAGGATGTGGTGTACCACTTTAACCGGCTTCCGGGGTTTGGGGACCGGCCGTTCGACATGGGCAAGCATGTGGCTGTCATTGGTGCCGGCGATGTCATGGTGGATATCGCGCATTGGTTGGTTCGCTATAAGAAAGTGGAGCAGGTCACCGCGATCGTACGGCGTGGGCCTGCCGAACGAAAGTACAATCCGAAAGAAATTCGCGCGGTGTGCGCCAACATGGATGTGGATGGGATCACCAATGAGGTAGCTCGGATCAAGGATCGCCTTGCCGCAGTCGGCCAGAATGCAGACAAAGTACTCAAGGGCCTGACGGGCGAGTTTACGAAATGCGAGCCGAAAGTCAGCGAGACAAAGATGGGCTTCAAGTTCCTCGCCTCTCCTAAGCGCATCCTTGTCGACGAACATAACCGCGTGCGCGGCCTCGAAATGGAAGACAACACACTCGCCCCAAAAGGCGAGGATACGGTCGCGGTCGGCCTCAAACAGTATTATGAGTTTCCCTGCGACGCCGTCATCTTTGCCGTCGGCGACAAAGTCGATGAGACGGTTGGACTGCCATACAAGAGTGGCATGTTCATCACGAGTCCCAACAAGACGGAGAACGATCCGGACGATGCGCTCTTCCAAGCCTATGACGAAACTACACACAGAGTCATCGACGGGGTATTTCTCGCCGGATGGGCTCGCAAAGCGAGTGAAGGATTAGTGGGTATCGCGAAAAGGGACGGAGATTGGTGTGCGGAAGTTGTGAGCCGCTATCTCTCGACGAAATCTCCAGGGAGTCATTCTGAGGCAAAAGTTGTCCTCGACAAGCTCGTCTCCGTACTCACGGCGCACAAAAGCCATCCCGTTGGTCTGGAGGGACTCCGTATCCTCGAATCACGAGAAAAGACTCATTGGGGTGAGGACTGCATCGGGGAGTTCAAATATGCGAGCAACCAGGAAATGCTTGGGTTGATTGAGCGTGAGAAATCTTAACGGATTGGTCACTAGGCTCTACCCATCTCCCCATTTGAGTTTTTCTCTGAGCACGTCGTAGTAATTACTTTCTGGAAATCGGATCAATCGGGCCCGATGCTCCGATGTTTGAATCACGATCGTATCTCCCTGCGTGATCTCCACACCTACCTGCCCATCAAGCGTCGCCATGGCGCCGTCGTCTTTACTGGTGAGCGTCACACCGATCTCGGCATGACCCGGCACGATCAATGGCCGATGTGTCAGCGTATGAGGACATATCGGCGTCAGGATCAATGACTGGACTGCCGGGTCGATAATGGGACCTCCGGCTGAAAGGGAGTAGGCTGTAGAGCCTGTCGGACTGCTGACGATCAATCCATCGCCGCGCAAGTTGGTCACGAATCGTCCTTGAATCGCGATCTTCAATTCGATCATGCGGGCTAGCGTACCCTTGCTGATCACGACATCGTTCAACACCACACCTTGCGCGACGGTTTCCCCATGCCGATGAATATGTGTCCGGAGCATAAGTCGTTCATCAAGGACGAAGTCGTTCTCAAATACCCGTTCAAGCGATGGGTAGAGGTTCTCCAGCCGGACCTCGGTTAAGAAACCGAGTCCACCCATATTCACGCCAAGGATGGGAATGCTTCGTTCCCCGGCAAGTCGCGCAGCATTCAGCATCGTCCCATCTCCGCCCAACACGAGAAGGACATCCGATTTATTCGCGAGTTGAGTATGTTGATATCCCCCCTGTTCACCCAGAAGAATCGCCGATGTCGTGTCCAAGATGACTTCGATGTTTCGTGTCCGGAGCCAGGCAACCACATCATGCAGTGTGTTCTTGACTTCGGGAAATTTAGGCTTGGCAAGGATCCCGATACTTTTACTTTTCATCTAGTAATGCCCTGTATGCTTTTCTGTCAATGTCGCTTAAAAAAAGTGTGAAATTGTATCGAGAGGGTTCGTTTGAAGTCAACGAATCAAACCATAGCAGACCTTCTCTGTTATAATCGATAGTGTCGTCCGAACATGTGGATTCTCTCCGTGTGTGATTGTCTCCTAGTCTTGACACTTAAAATCCTTCTAGTTAGAATTAGGTCAGATTTTTCGAGAACTTTGGGTGCCTGGAATCGGATATAGCTCCACCTACAAGGAGGCAGGATGTTCGAACGATTTACGGATAAGGGCCGGAAGATCATCATCCTCGCACGTGAAGAGGCTGAGCGTCATCAAAACGACTACCTCGGAACGGAGCACCTCGTCTTGGCCATCCTCCGTGAATCCGACGGAATTGCCCTGATGATCCTGAAAAAAATGGGACTCTCAACCGAGCAGGTGCGATTGGAAATTGAACGGAATTTACCCGGAGGGGGGACCACCATGACCTTTGGTGAGATACCCTTCAGCCCTCGGGTTAAGAAGGTTATTGAATATGGGGTCGAAGAAGCCCGTCTTCTTGGACATAATCATATCGGCAGTGAGCATCTGTTGTTGGGTCTTCTTCGTGAGGAGGAGGGGATTGGTGGAAAGATCCTCCGTAGCTTAGGGGCCAATCTTCTGACCGCCCGTCAACTCACCGTGACGTTCTTGCGGAAGTCTGCTCCTCGTGAGCGTGACCGGAAGAGCAATACGCCGGCGCTCGATGAGTTCGGTCGCGATCTGACACAACTCGCCCAAGCAGGGCAATTGGACCCGGTCATCGGCCGAGCCGATGAAATCGAGCGAGTGCTTCAGATCTTGAGCCGCCGCTCAAAGAATAATCCTGTGCTTATTGGGGAAGCCGGTGTCGGTAAGACCGCCATTGTCGAAGGGCTTGCCCAGCGAATTATCCAGTCTGAAGTGCCGGATAACCTCCTTTCGCGACGGGTCATTGCCCTAGACCTTGGTTCGCTGGTTGCTGGAACGAAATATCGCGGACAATTCGAAGAGCGGCTGAAGGTTGTGATGAAGGAGATTGTCCAGGCGGGGAACATCATTATCTTCATCGATGAGCTCCATACCTTGGTGGGCGCAGGAGCAGCAGAGGGGTCGATAGACGCCTCCAATATGCTCAAACCGGCGTTGTCGCGCGGCGAAATTCAATGCATTGGCGCGACGACTCTCGATGAATACCGAAAGCATATTGAGAAAGATGGAGCGCTCAAGCGACGGTTCCAGCCGATTCACGTTCAGCCGCCGAGCATCGACGAAACGGTGCTGATCATTCAAGGGCTGCGCGATCGGTACGAAGAGCATCATGGTGTCGAGATATCTGAAGAAGCCATCCTCGAAGCCGTGAAGCTATCTGATCGCTACATTAGCGACCGTTTTCTCCCGGATAAGGCCATCGATTTGATCGATGAAACAGGATCTCGCGCAAAGTTGCAGACCTATGCCTTGCCATCGGAACTGAAGGCGATGGAACAAGAGCTCAAAAAGGTTTCTCGTGATAAGGAACTGGCTATCTCGATGCAGAACTTTGAAGAAGCTGTTCGTCACCGCGAGGAAGAAGAGCGGTTGCGGAAACTCCTTGATGAATCCAAGCGTGAGTGGAAGAAAAATCAGGAGAAAAACAAGCCGACGATCGGAAAAGAAGAGGTGGCCTATGTCGTCTCCAAGATGACAGGCATTCCGCTCTTTAAGCTCGAAGAAGAAGAGTCGAACAAGCTGCTGCGCATGGAGGAGTTCCTCCATAAACGTGTGGTCGGACAGAATGAAGCGATCTCCGCTGTGGCTCGAGCCATTCGACGGTCACGCGCTGGTCTGAAGGAAGCAAAGAAGCCTATCGGGTCGTTTATCTTCCTGGGACCCACCGGAGTAGGGAAGACGGAGCTGGCACGGACGCTCGCTGAGTTTCTCTTTAACAGCGAAGACTCGCTCATTCGGATCGATATGTCTGAGTATCAGGAAAAATTCACGAGCTCTCGGCTGTTCGGCGCCCCCCCTGGGTATGTGGGATATGAAGAAGGCGGCCAATTGACCGAACGGGTCAGACGCCGGCCCTATTCAGTCGTCTTATTCGACGAGATCGAAAAAGCCCATCCCGATGTGTTCAATATCCTCTTACAGGTATTGGACGATGGGGTGTTGACCGATAGCCTTGGACGGAAAGTCGATTTTAAGAATTGCGTTATCATTATGACGTCCAATATCGGGACCAAGATGATCCAAAAGGGAGTCTCTCTCGGATTCCAGAGTACGGAAGGCGATCAAGAGCGCCACAAAAAGGAAGAAGTATTGGGAGAGTTACGTCGCTCGTTTAGTCCAGAATTCCTCAACCGGATCGACGAGATCGTGGTCTTCCATCAGCTGGACAAAACACATCTCTACAATATTCTGGACATCCTCTTGAGTGAACTGAATGTTCGTCTGCTTGAAAAAGGCGTCGAGATTGAGGTTGAAGACGATGTGAAGCAATGGTTGATTAAGGAAGGTTACGAGCCGCTGTATGGGGCTCGACCGATGCGCCGGACGATCCAGCGAGCGATCGGTGATCCACTCTCCGAAGAAATGATTCGAGGGCGGTTCAAGGAATGCCGGAAGATACGCGTCGTGCTTCGCGACGGAGCTCCAGCCTTTATCGAGCAGGAGGCGATGGCGGGCGTCTAAGATTCCTAGCCGTATACCTGCGCGAGGCCATCGTAGAAAGTACGCACGGCCCTTGTGGCGCTGATGGCCACAAGGGCCGTGTTATTTCGCTGCTCTCGGAATAAGTAATGACAAGCGGCCACTGTGACGTGATTGTCGAAGATATGATGATGACGACAGTTGATCAGTCCATCGCCACCTGGGTACCTGGACCTATCCTGGGTATTGAGACGTCATGCGATGAAACAGCCGCGTCGGTATTGGCTGCAGACGGCACAGTCCTCTCAAATATTATTACCTCGCAACATGCCGTGCATTGCCGGTTCGGTGGCGTGGTTCCGGAACTCGCTTCTCGTGCCCATATTGAATCGATTGAAGAGGTGTCATCAGAGGCGATACAACAATCCCGCCTCGCATGGTCGGATCTCACTGGGATCGCCGTGACGCAAGGGCCAGGTTTGGCCGGCGCTCTATTGGTCGGAGTCAACTATGCCAAAGCCCTTGCCTATGTCTTGAATATTCCGATGGTAGGAGTGAGTCATCTTGAGGGCCACATCGCCTCAGCTTGGCTAAAAGATCCAGCTTTCCCATTGCCCTGTGTTGTCCTGATCGTATCGGGGGGACATACCCATCTTTATTACAAAGAGATGACCGGCCACTATCGTCTCTTGGGTTCTACAAGAGATGATGCCGCGGGGGAGGCCTTTGACAAAGGCGCTCAGTTGCTTGGGCTGGAGTATCCAGGTGGGCCAGCCATTGATCGCTTAGCTCGACAGGGAAGCCCCAAAGCAATTATATTTCCAAGATCGTATTTAAAAAATGGGAGCCTTGACTTTAGTTTCAGCGGTTTAAAAACGGCATTGCTCTACAAACTTCAAGTGATGCCTGAACGGTCCCGAGCCGCACAGGTGGCCGATTTGGCGGCCGGCTATCAAGAGGCTATTGTGGACGTGTTGGTTCAAAAATCTTTTGCTGCAGTTCGGACATCTGGCGCACGCGCCTTGGCTGTTGTCGGAGGGGTGTCAGCCAATTCTCGATTACGTGCGTTGCTCCAACAACGAGCGGCGTCCGAAGGCCTACAACTCAGTCTACCCCCATTGGCCTACTGTACCGATAATGCCGCGATGATCGCAGCGGCAGGGAGGCAGGCCCTTCTCGCAGGCCTTCGCGCGCCTCTAGACATCGATGCCCAGGCCTCACGTGTTTCATCATTCACTCACGCGATGTAATCGACGACCAAAAGGAAACGACGGCCATTCCAGAAATCCACGGACAGGTTCTTGGGCTCCGCGCCGGCCAGCTTGCCATGCTTGAGCGGTTGTATCGCCGCCGGATGTCCATCGACGAAGTTCTATCGCCTGAATCGGCAAAAACTCTCGCCCAATTTACGCATGAAATTCGGCGCCCTATTGGCCTGGTTATAACCAGGCGCGGAGCGGTGCAAGATGTTCTGGTCGGGGCTGGTGCTGAGCCCTCGCCGACGACGTTACTGACATTTCGAGCAAGCTCGCGATCGTTGCGTGGCCTTCGGTTGATCCGGTCGCACCCAAAAGAGCAGCCCCTGACTCAAGAAGATCTCACCCTGTTAGGCTTGCTCAGACTCGATATGATCGGAACGATGGCCGTCACCCCACATGGCGAGCCGGGGATGCTTTCCCTGGCCCATCTGAACCCACCAAGTCCACAGGGACAGTTGTATACGCTTCTGAAGCCCACATTAGTACATCAATGCCCGGTGAACTTCGACACATTCATTCACGAACTGGAGTCAGACCTTCAACGTCAGAGCGGATCACATACGATGGCTCACAAGCAGACAGCCATTCTTGTGAGCGCCTCACCTCAGAACAAAGCGGACCAAGAGGAACGTCTTGCTGAATTGGCAGAATTGGCTTCCTCGGCAGATCTCATGGTGATCGACCGGTTAGTGCAGCGAACCCAGAGCGGTCATCGTCGATTTCAGTTGGGAAGCGGGAAGCTGAAGGACGTGTTGATGCATGCCATGCAAAAAGGCGCAGACTTGCTCATCTTCGATCAAGATTTAGCGCCTGCACAGTTGCGCGCGATTGAAGAAATCACCGATCTGACTGTTATCGATCGGACCCAGCTGATTCTCGACATTTTTGCGCAACGGGCGCATAGCCGAGAGGGGAAAGTACAGGTCGAATTGGCGCAACTTCGGTATCTGTTCCCTCGGCTCTCCGGCCAGGGAACCAGCCTCTCACGCTTGGGCGGCGGCATCGGGAGCAGAGGGCCCGGCGAAACAAAGCTTGAAACAGACCGACGTCGTATCAGAGAGCGTATCGACCATTTGGAGCGGGAGATTGAGGCTTTTGCCCGTCACCAAGATCAACGGCGATCGCGCCGCGTTCGGCAGGCCTTTCCAGTCCTGTCCATCGTAGGCTACACGAATGCCGGGAAATCGACATTACTCAATGTCTTAACGAACAGCGCAGTAAGCACCGCCCCGCGCGTGTTCGAAACGCTCGATACCACGAGCCGCAGGCTGCATTTCCCACATGGCCGTGAAGTCATTCTCACGGACACAGTGGGATTTATTCGCGATCTGCCCAAAGATCTGCTCGCAGCCTTCAGAACAACATTGGACGAGATGCGTGATGCGGATCTCCTCTTGCACGTGGTCGATGCCGGAGCGAAAGATCTCGCCGCCCATATGGCATCGGTCGAGACCGTCCTTCAAAGCCTTGCACTGGATCAGATTCCACGAGTGCTCGTATTCAATAAGTGCGACCAGCTTCCGGCTGGGCAAGCGGAAGCGCTCTGTCGCCGCTACGGCGCAATCGGGATTGCGGCTCTTCAGCCGGAAACGCTACCTCCGTTGCTTCAACATCTCGAAGAACGATTGGCTGGCATCGTGCCACTGGATGGGGCATCAAAGAAATCGACGACCCAGGCGCCCACACTTGCATCTCGCCCTTAACCCGCTGCACAATCGGATTATTCTGAAAACCGCGATGACAACGAAATCTCCACCAGTATCGGATCCACGGACACGTCTTCGAGAGATTGGGAAGTTGCTTCAGCGCGCGATGCCAAATCCAAAGATGGAACTGGATCATCGTTCCCCATGGGAGTTGCTTGTCGCCACGATCCTCTCAGCTCAATGTACCGACCAGCGGGTTAATCTGGTCACTCCATCTCTCTTTCAGCGGTATCGGCATCCGGCAGAACTGGCAGCCGCTCATCTTCCTGATGTCGAACAGATCATTCGTTCCACTGGTTTCTTTAAAAATAAGGCAAAACATCTTGTCGCCTGCGGCAAGGCGGTAACAGAACGCTTCAGGGAGCAAGTTCCGCAGAGCATGGAAGAGTTGATTACCTTACCGGGCGTCGGGAGAAAGACGGCCAATGTCATTCTTGGAAACGCTTTCGGCCAACCCAGTATTGTTGTTGATACCCATGTGAAGCGCGTGGCGAAGCGACTGGGTCTGACCCGATCAGACAATCCAGATCTAGTCGAACAGGATCTGCAACAGCTCATGCCGAAGTCTCAGTGGACGGCAGTCTCCCAGCGCTTGCTCCTGCATGGCCGCTATGTCTGTCTTGCTAGAAAACCACAATGCCGCACCTGTCCAATCTATCGGGATTGCCTGTGGAAAGAGAAAGGTCCCCAATGACTCGAAGCATGACCGGTTTCGGCCGCCGTCAAGCTCCATGGCAGGATGGATCCGTGACGGTGGAAATACGTTCGGTCAACCATCGGTTCCTCGAAATCGCCTGCCGTCTTCCCCGGACTTTGAGTCATCTGGAAGATGTTGTCAAAAAAGCCATCCAGCAACGTTGTACCCGTGGACGCATTGACATCACCGTAACCGTCCAGGCCGGCAAAGGCCGGGCTGGAAGCATCAATCTTGACCAACCACTCGCAAAACAGTACCATCAAGCCCTCCGTACTCTCAAAAAATCCCTAAAGCTGAGCGGCCCCATTGATCTTGCGCTCGTGGCTGGGTTCCGTGATGTGCTGTCGGTATCGGATCAACCGGCGGAGGATCCTAAACTGGCGAAGCTCGCGCAGCAATTGACGACGCAGGCACTGTCGGATCTTGAGGGAATGCGAACACGTGAAGGCAAGGCCTTGGCAGAGGATATGGGTGCACGGATTCAGACGATCCGCGGGCATCGTACATATATTGCGGCACGAACTCCGCTCTTGGCCCAGGAGATGTTCATGAAAATGAAGGGTCGGGTCGAGAAGTTGATGGGATTGGAAATTCCTGATCTTCCCCGACTCTACCAGGAGTTGGCAGTATACGCGGACCGTGGCGATATTACGGAAGAAATAGTCAGATTAGACTCGCATATGCTACAGTTTGAGCAGACGATTGGCCGTGCAGACTCGATAGGCAAAACACTTGATTTTCTGCTCCAAGAAATCGGGCGGGAAGTCAATACGATCGGCTCGAAAGCCAGCGATGCGGAAATTGCCGGTTATGTCGTCCAGATGAAGGCCGAGCTCGAACGCATTCGGGAACAGGTCCAGAACGTCGAATGAACTCAGTCCCTACGATCAATTCTCCAGCACCGGCATCAGGCCACCCGCGTTCTTCGACGGAGAGGCGAGGAATTCTTTTCATCATCTCCGCACCATCCGGGACAGGGAAAACAACCCTGTGTAAGCAACTGACGGCGAAGCTCCCAAGACTATGGCATTCAATTTCCTGTACCACGAGGAAGCCTCGGCCAGGCGAAGAGCATGGGCGTGAATATTATTTCATAGAAGAACAGCCGTTCCGAGAGATGATCGAGCGGAATGAATTCGTCGAATGGGCTCACGTATATGGCCATCTCTATGGAACGCCACGGAAATCACTGACCGAAAAAATCGAGCAGGGGATGGATGTGTTATTAGAGATCGATGTGCAAGGCGCCATGCAGGTCAAGAAACGATTCGAAGATTCGGTATCGATTTTTATTCTCCCTCCTTCGATGGCCGTGCTGAAAGCCAGGCTCCAGACTCGAGCCTCCGATACCGCGGAAGAGATCCAAGGACGGCTGAACAAAGTGAAAGAAGAGGTGTGGAGCTATCGCGAATACGCCTATATCGTCCGCAATGAAGACCTTGACCGATCCCTTCGCGATCTCGAAAGTATCTTCTGGTCTGAACGCTTGAAGACAAAACGTTTGAATATGACTTGGCTCGAGAATAATTTCATTCTTGACGAGGAGCAGAAAACCGAAGATCGCAAAGATCTTCCTTCATCCAAAGGAGTACCGAATCCATGAACGACATGTTAAGAGTCTTGCCCCAATACACTGCAGACGAATTTGACTCGCGTCACCGGTTGACGATCATTGCTGCCCAGCGGGCGAAGCACATTGTCCAGGGGTCTCGTCATGCCCCGTCACGCTTCACCAAAGAAACCACGATTGCCCTTGATGAAGTGCTCCGGGGGCAGGTCACCTATCTCACCGGCCAGGAAGCGCGGGATGCCATGAAAGAATCAAAGCGCGGCAAAGAAGGCGAAATGGAGCGCATTGCCTTGATGACCGGCGACGATGCGAAAGAGATCAAGAAAGAGCTGAGCGTCTATGTCGACGATTCCCCCAAACCGCCGGTGGCAAGCGAGAGCGAGGAATAATAGGAGTCAGCGGTGAATATTTCCGATTCCATTGGGCCGACATTGATCGGGAAACGGATCGTGCTCGGCGTGACCGGCAGCATCGCGGCTTATAAGGCTGTCGCATTGCTCAGGACCTTGATCCGTGAAGGGGCGGTGGTGCAGGTCGTGATGACACAATCTGCCACGAAATTCGTCACCCCGCTCACGTTTGAAGTGCTCTCCGGTCATCCGGTCTCAACAGATATCTTCGAAGCGCATCAGGAAATGAAGCACTTGTCAATGCCTGCACAGGCAGATGCCATTGTCATTGCGCCTGCCACTGCCAATTGTCTCGCAAAGGTCGCGATGGGGCTGGGCGACGATCTGCTCTCGACCATGCTTCTCACGTCGCAGTGCCCGTTGGTTGTGGCCCCTGCCATGGACGGCGGGATGTGGACCCATCCATCTGTTCAAGAACATGTAAAAACGTTGTGCGAAAGGGGAACGGTCGTCGTCAATCCAGAAATAGGTCCACTCGCCTCTGGGCAGACCGGCCAAGGCCGTTTGGCAGAGGAAGGCAGGATATTGGAGGCCCTTCAAACAGCGCTGGCTCCACAACGCGATTGGCAAGGGCATCGCGTTCTGGTCTCGGCAGGTCCGACGCAAGAGCCGATCGATCCGGTGCGGTTTATTTCGAACCGCTCTTCCGGCAAGATGGGCTATGCGGTTGCCGAAGCTGCTCAGGCAAGGGGAGCCCAGGTGGTTCTTGTCACGGGCCCTACAGCATTACCGATTCCGAGAGGTGTCGAGGTTGTGTCGGTCGCGACGGCTGAAGACATGTTGAAGGCGTTGTCCACGCGTCTTGCCTGGTCTACCACTGTGATCATGGCTGCCGCTGTGGCAGACTTTCGCCCAACACATCCTGCTTCGGAAAAACTCAAAAAACAGGGGCATATCGGTCAGACGCTGGATCTCGAACGAACTACTGACATTCTGGCCGCTCTCTCTGCTCAACGCACGACGCAACTCATGGTCGGCTTTGCCGCTGAGACGAGCGATCTCACCGCTCACGCACAAGCCAAGCTGAGAGCGAAAGGCCTCGATCTGATCGTGGCTAACGATGTCACAAGAAAAGGGGCGGGGTTCGGCAGCGATCAGAATGCAGCGACATTGATCGACCGGCATGGAATGATGACAGAATTGCCCCTCATGCAAAAACGTGCGCTCGCCGATGCGATATTGAATCGGGCTCACGAACTGATCCGCACTCGACAATCCAGCCTAACCCCCAAGCCTGTTATGGAAGGACGCTAGCAGCCCATGGCTCAGAACCAGCAAGCCTCCGAGAGCGCCCTGGAAATCGACCGTTTGGCAGTCCAGTTAGCCAAAGATCCGCGCTCGAAAGTGTTTATGCCACTGGCCGAAGAGTATGGAAAAGTCGGCATGTGGTCAGAAGCCGCGGGCGTGCTCGAAGATGGCCTGAAACTGTATCCTGGCTTTATTACTGCCATGGTCGCACTTGGACGCGCATATGACCACATGGGCCAGGCCACGAAGGCCAAGGCGATTCTGGAAGAATCCATCAAGTTAAGTCCCGAAAACCTGCGCGCGCACCGTACCCTGATTAAGATTTACCAAAGCCAGGGGTTGAAGGAGTCTGCGCTGCAATCGTGTTCGGTGATATTGGCCATCAACCCGCGTGATGAAGAAGCGCTCTCAATCCAGTCTGTTCTAGGCGGACCACAGGCTCAGAAGAAAACACCGGCCACACCTGCACCATTGGATCAGGCGAAATCAATGATGAGCGGAGCGGAGACGACCTCTGCTGGGCCTCAGGCCGCGGATACGAAGTCCACAGAGACAGCCCCTGACCTTGATGATCAGACAAGGGAGCGAACTGCAGAACTGGGGTTAAGTCTCCAGGCTGCCCAGACCGGCGTGGTGCCTCTTCCAACGCCTCGCGCTGAAGTTGTGGTGCAATTAGAGTCCTGGCTCTATAGGATTCAATCGCGTCGTCACGATCCTGATACTGTGGTCGAGTCACACCCCAAAGTTTCTTGATATTTTTCACATGTTTGACCGGTTTGAGGCAGGCTGCTACAATGCCGCTCCGCTGGAGTTTATCATAGGGTTCCGGACTCATGTTTTCATGATGTGAACAGTGCGATATGCTGCGAATACGAGTCCTACACGGCCCAAACCTCAATCTTCTCGGAAGTAGAGAACAATCTATATATGGCTCATTATCCCTCGATGCCGTAGACTCCGCCATCACGAAGTTGGCAGATGAGTTGGCTGTGAAGGTGGATCTGCGGCAATCGAATAGTGAAGGGGAGTTGGTGACCTGGATTCAAGAGGCTCGGTCAGAATATGACGGGATCATCATCAACCCTGCCGCGTATACCCATACCAGTGTCGCAATCAGGGACGCCATTGCGGCAGTCGGCCTGCCGACTGTTGAAGTGCATCTGTCCAATATTCATCAGCGGGAAGAGTTTCGCCACCGATCCTATGTCTCAGGAGTTGCGATCGGACAAGTTTCAGGTTTGGGCGCGACCGGCTATCTCCTCGCACTCCGCGGGCTGCACGACCATCTAACCGCACCCAAACGTAGGAAGAACACACCGGCGCAGTCGACATCGAGACGGGTGGCAAAGGGAAGGAAATAATGACGGAGCCGGTACAACAACAGCCTACACTTACAGTTTGAAGGGAGTATCGAGTGATTTCCACGACAGATTTTCGCGGTGGCGTGCGCCTCATGGTCGATAACCAGCCCTTTTATATCGTTGAGTTTCAACATGTAAAGCCTGGGAAAGGCGGAGCCTTCGTGCGCACAAAGCTCAAGAGTTACCTTTCCGGCAATGTTCTGGACCGTACGTTTAGATCGGGCGAACGGTTTGAGGAGCCTGATCTCGAAGAACGGACCATGCAATTTCTCTATGCGACCGACGAAGCCTATACCTTTATGGACACGGAAACGTTTGAACAACTGACGTTTGAAAAGAGTAAGCTCGGCGGAAATGCAGACCTTTTAAAAGAAGACATGACAGTAAAGATTCTCGTGTATGAACATCGCCCGATCGACGTCGAGTTGCCAAACTTTATCGAACTGAAAGTCAGTGATACGGAGCCCGGTTTTCGAGGGGATACAGCCACGGGCGGCACCAAGCTTGCCACGCTTGAAACCGGCGCCACCATTAAGGTTCCACTCTATTTGGAAACAGGGACTGTGATTCGGGTTGATACTCGCACAAGAGAATATGTGGAGCGTGTTCGGTGAGCAAACGGGCCTTCATCAAGTCAAAGAAGAGTAAGAGATCGGTTACCGGTTCACAGAGCCCCGCCTCGACTCAAGGCGGGGGAGGGACGTCCTTGTTGTCAGGGCAGCAGGCCAAGCAGATCCAAGAACTGATCGATCTGTTGAAAAAGAACAACCTGACCGAAATGGAACTTGAGCGCGAAGGCCTCAGAATCCGTGTGCGGCATGAAACTGGGCTGAGAACAATGACGACGACGGTTCAGGAGCAGGGGACGCCGATCTCCACACCCGCCAGCTATGTCCCTGCTACGACAGGCACGTTGATCGAAGACACGACAGGCATGATCACCATCGCGTCTCCGATCGTCGGAACGTTTTATCGTTCACCTTCGCCGGATGCCGATCCCTATGTCGAAGAAGGGGATTACGTGAAGAAGGGACAGGTTTTGTGTATCGTCGAAGCGATGAAGTTAATGAACGAAATTGAATCGGAGGTGGATGGGCGGATCACAAAAATTTTGGCTGAAAGTACCAAGCCGGTGGAGTATGGCCAAGGGCTCTTCCTCATTGATCCGACCGCCACACCCTAACCTCTTCCCTCGACCCACATCGGAGTACAGGCGTGTTCAAGAAAGTGTTGATAGCCAATCGCGGTGAGATCGCGCTCCGTGTGATTCGCGCGTGTAAAGAGCTCGGCATTAAGACCGTGGCGATCTTTTCCGAGGCCGATGCATCGAGTCTGCATGTGCGCGCAGCCGATGAGAAGATCTGTGTCGGACCCGCTGACGCAGCGCTCAGCTACCGAAACATTCCTAACGTGTTGAGCGCAGCTGAGATCACCGGGGCAGATGCCATCCATCCTGGTTACGGATTTCTTTCTGAGAACGCCCACTTTGCTGAAGTCTGCGAATCTATCGGCGTCAAATTCATCGGTCCCACGTCCGAACATATTGCCCTCCTGGGCGACAAAGCCAAGGCCCGCGAAATCGTTTCCCGGAAAGGCTTGCCCGTCACGCCGGGCAGCCCCGGTGAGTTGAAGAGCGAACAGGGAGCCCTTGAAGCCGCCAGCAAAGTCGGCTATCCCGTGATCATCAAGGCTTCAGCCGGTGGGGGAGGCAGAGGAATGCGTGTCGTTAACAAGGCCGAAGATCTTGCTCGCGCGTTTCAAGCCGCGCAAGTGGAGGCGAAGACCACCTTCGGCAACGACGCCGTCTATCTTGAGCGATATTTTCTCGAGCCGCGCCATATCGAAGTGCAGATTATTGCGGACCATCGCGGGCACGTCGTGCATCTCGGCGAGCGCGACTGTTCGATCCAACGTCGGCATCAGAAATTGCTCGAAGAAACGCCATCACCTGCCGTAGACGAGAAACTCCGCCGAGAAATCTGTCGGGTTGCCGTCGAAGCCGTCAAAGCGGTTCATTACAGAAATGTCGGCACCGTAGAATTCTTACTCGACAAGGACCACAACTTCTTCTTCATGGAAGTGAACACTCGTATCCAGGTCGAACATGCCATCACCGAAATGGTGACGGGGATCGATCTGATCAAGGAACAAATCCGGCTCGCCGATGGACACCTGCTCTCATTCAAACAACAAGACATCAAGCTCAACGGGCACAGCCTCGAATGCCGCATCAACGCCGAAGATCCTGAAAAGTTTACCCCTTGCCCAGGCATGATCACCAAATACAGCGCGCCGGGTGGATTCGGCGTGCGAGTCGATTCGGCAATGGAATCGAACATGATGGTCGTCCCGTTTTACGATTCAATGATCGCCAAAATTATTACCCATGGCCGGGACCGGCAAGAATCGATCGCCCGCATGCGCCGAGCCCTCGACGAATTTGTCATTGAAGGGATCAAGACGACCATCCCGCTGCACAAGCGTATTCTCAACGACCCCGACTTTCAAAAAGGCCACGTCTCAACCCTCTTCCTCGAACGCTTCCTCACTAGCTAACGCATCGGTTAGGCAGCGGTTCATGAATTCCCCCATTTTTCAGCGTACGATTCTCCACATTTCCCTTTCCGGACTTGCCCATGAAAACGCGCACTGACCCGTGTTCACGTATGAAACGTTTCACAGCACTGCATATCAGGAGATGTGATTCAAGCGCGAACTCATCCTCGGAGTTGAAAGAGAATCAAAAAGGGTGGGGAAAGAAAAAAATGATCCGTCAAGCCACAAAATATGGGGGCTTTATTGGGCAGGCCACAATGCCCAATATTTAGGCAAACTGCTGCGAGGTCTTTCAACGGCGGCCATTTGGGACGAAACAAACCTCTCATCCACAGAGTTACCCACAGAAGCTGTGGAGCAGACCGCGTGCGATGTATAGGGAGCTGGCAGATAGATTCATTTGAACGGGGGTTGTGTATGTATCTGATTGATTTATGGGGCACTGGCTGAGACGGACATCTCATACTCAGCGCAACGCTTCTCCTCTACGATGAAAATGCTCGAGATTCTGTGTGAGGCGAGTTCCGTATTCTACTTCGATGGCTTTTCAGATTCCTTCTCTGTGATCTTCTTGACCGCGCGTCCAATCGCAGACCCAAATTTGGGAATCTCTTTCTCTATATTGTTGGCCGCGCTCTTCAACCCTCGCCCGAGGTCGTCGACTGTGAGGCCTTTCCCATCCCCTGTTTTACGGTTGTCGGGAGAGGTCGATGAGTCTGCAGCGGCAGCCTGTGAAAAACCTGCGAAGAAGAGCACCACGATAATGATGATTGTCCTATGCATGAATACCTCCCTGATTTAGAAACTATACCATGCATGAAGTTGGTTTTCCTGAAGGTCGGAGTGGTCTTCCCCCGATTCAGTAGACACCGCTGGTTGAGTGAACAGCCCGCTGTTCACACTTCACAGGGCTGAGATAGCCCAACGTGGAATGCCGGCGGGTCCGATTATAAAATCTTTCCAGATACGCCAAGATTTCCGTTCGTGCTTGCTCCTGTGTCAGGTCCCGACGGGCATGGAACAATTCCGTTTTGAGCGTGGCGAAGACGCTCTCGACCACCGCGTTGTCCCAACAATTGCCGGGACGGCTCATCGAGCACTGGAGGCCACAGGCGACCAGCCGTTGATAGGGAGTCGCCCCATACTGGCATCCGCGATCTGAATGATGCAGAAGCCCCACCGGTACGGGGCGTTGCTGCACAGCCATCTCGAGTGCCTTCAGCGTTAAGGTCGTGGTCATCTGATCACCCATCGCCCAGCCGATAATGCGGCGCGAATAGAGATCCATCAGCACCGCGACATAGAACCAACCCTGCCGCGTGGGGATGTAGGTGATCTCGCCCGCCCACTTCTCATTCGGCCAGGTGGCCACAACCTCTCGCCGCAAGATGTTCGCCGCTGGGGCCTCACGGGGGGGGCCGCGCGGGCTCTCCAGAGCCGGCGGCGGCTGACACTGCGGATGGCATGGAGCCGCATCAGTCTCGCGACGCGATGACGACCTACCCGGAACCCTTGCGCCTGCAGATCCTGGTGAATCCGCGGACTCCCATACCGTCACCGCGAGGCGCGGTAACCGGTCCGAATGTGTGTCATCAGCCATTGATTCTGTCGTGCGCGAGCGCTCGTCGGGCGTCGGCACCACGCATAAAAGCCACTCAGGGCCACAGCAAGGAGCTGACACAAGAGTCCCACGGGATCGTGCGCCTTCTCCACCTGAATGAAGCGATATTTCATGACGACTCCTTGGCGAAGAAGGCCACGGTGGGTTCAACCGGTGAGAGCAACACCTGCCTCCAATATAGCCGCTGGCGTCTCAAAGCCCAACGTCTTCCACGGACGTTGATTCAACCGTAACGCGATCATGTCCAGGTCTGCCTGGGAGTAGTGTGACAGATCTGTCCCTTTCGGGAAATACTGACGCAGTAGGCGATTCGTATTTTCATTCGTGCCCCGCTGCCACGGGCTTTGTGGGTCACAAAAATAGACCTCCACCTTCGTATCGATCGTCAAGCGTTTGTGCTGGGCCAATTCCATCCCGCGATCCCAGGTGAGTGACCGGCGCACTAATGGTAGCTGTCGTATCTGTCTGCTCAGTGCCGTCACCACGCTGGCCGTGTCTTTCCCCGGCACCTTCACCAGCATCGTGAAGCGCGACTGCCGTTCCACCAAGGTGGCAATGTGCGTATGCTTGGCCCCCGCAATCAAGTCCCCTTCCCAATGACCGGGAATCGCCCGATCTTCCACGTTAGCGGGACGGTCGCGGATGGAGACGCCATCAACAATCTGCCCGCGCGGCTGGCCAGCCGTGCTCGCGGTTTCACACGTCGCATCTTGCGTCGGGATCGGAGATACCCGATTAATTCTTTCTTGAGCACCCCTCGGGCTTGAATGAACAAGCTGCGGTAGATCGTTTCATGAGAGATCCGCATGGTGTCCTGATCTGGAAATGCCCGGGTGAGCCATCCCGCGATTTGTTCAGGCGACCATTGTAACGCCAATTTGCTCGTGACGATCTGCTGAAGCAAGAGGGAGGTGGCGAGCCGACAGGGCTTGGGGCGTCGCGTATGCGTCCACGCCTGCACGTCGGCCTCAGCGGCGCGGTACGTGTGGGCCCCACCATGGCGGCGGATTTCTCGGCTGACGGTCGACGGCGCTCGCCCGAGCGTGGCGGCGATCTGTCGGATTGAAGAACCCGTCGCTATCCCACGCGAAATTTCTTCTCGATCTGCCAGCGTCAGTGCCCAGCGCGACCGCGTGCGAACGGGAGGAATGACCCCCCGTTCGATGACACCACGCCATGAATCGATCCGGCATGCTTGCCGAGTGCCCGACCGATCTCGTTCAACGACTGCCCCTGTTTCCATCGCTGCCACAGGTCCGCTTTCTGGGCCGCAGACAAGCCCAGACGCCCCATATGTCCCATCACGATCACCCTCCACCGCCACCATACCCCAGAGGGTGTTGCATTGATCGGTTGAACCTACCACCGCGTTTTTTAAGATATCGCGCTCCATGCGCAACTGCTCCACTTCTCGGCGCAACACCTTCAGTTCCTCTGTCGCCAGGAAACTCTTGGTTCCCAGGGGCGCGGTTGCGACTTGCAGCATCCACCGATTGAATGTCGGTTGCGGAATGCCCAGTTCCCGCGCCACCTGACACTCGCTCTTCCCACTGCGCCGACACCAGTCGTCCGCTTCCTGCTTAAACTCCGCGTGAAACTCCGTCGCGGTTGGCCCATGACGCACCCTCCCTTCGCTGATTATGCACGGCAGGTGTCCACAAAATCAGGGGAAGACCAGAGTGTGACATCGCCAAGCGTAACAAGACGCGTCAGTTCGCGTAGCGATGAGTGGGGCTCTCTCTTTACAAGGATGGCTGGATAAAATATCATCCAGCGCCGTTGTCAGTGGGCGTATCTACGACCGGCTTGGATTCAATCCCCTTGGTGATGATTTTCTGATTTATTTGGACGCGTGACTGGATGAGAAGCCAGGAGTAAGGGCAACCCAGGCTCGAGGACCTAGGAGATTTCGTCTGCATTGAGATCGAGTCGGCTTTACACCGGCAGATTTCAGTGCTGATGAGCGAGGTCTCAATCCAGCCGGCTGAGCGATTCAAGGTCAGCATTCTTTCGAGATGGTGAAGGTAGTGAAAGAGTCGTTCCTTTACGGAGAACGCAGATTCCGTGAGGTGATTAACCTCGACTGTTGGAGCTGTAGCAGGTCGTCATCAATGAAAGCCTCTTGTCTTATGTTCCGGAGTGTCAGAGGCTGTCTTTGACCGCTCGCATCGAACGAGCCCAATCTTTCGGTCGCGCGTTGCGCTCACATAGAAGATCATCAGACTCCATCCCTTTTCTTCTGCCGACAGTGTAAACTCACTTCCTCATCTTCTGTTGTACCGGGAAGCTTCATGCGCGCCATTCAGCGGTTCGGGAAACAACTCCAACAATTGCGAACTAGCCACGGCCTGACGCAGGAGCAGCTCGCTGTGGCCGCCAATCTATCTTGCGCGTTCCTAACGCGACTGGAACTTGGGCAGCACGATCCTTCGTTGAGCACCCTTGTGCGATTGGCGAAGGCATTGAGGGTCTCGGTGACGGTGTTGCTAGGGGAGAGTGCCAGCGCGAGGCAGTGGTGGCAAGTGGGAGAGACTCGCTTTGCAACTAGGAAGGAGGCCGAGGATTATGCCCGCAATGCGGGCGAGATATTTGTGGCGCGGTATCAGAACAAGCCTGGAGGCCCTGAACGCCAGCTCCTCCCTCTTCGCCAGACAAAATAGCCCCCTTGTAAAAACCTCCAAAGACGACCTTACGCTTCTTTCCGTGTCTGTGAACGACTTGTGCGTTCAGCGTACCAGGTGTAGGCTGCCTTCAATGGAAATTCTCGCGATCCTACTTGTGGTCATCGCCGCCGGCGCGGCCTTGGTCTATTTCTTGACTTCATCGACAGGGATGCAGCTCGTTCGTAAAAAGACCGTGTCAACCATCCTCAACGATGTGCGAGCTCTACAACACTCAGCGCCGGAGACACCGCTCCATGACATTTACTATGCTCTGGCGGAAGAACGAACCGATAAGAGCAAGTGGCTCACCGAGTTCAATTATTTGTACAAGCTACGGGATGCTGGGTGTTTTGACCCAAGAACGGCGCCACAGCCTGAACAATTTGCGGAGTTACTGGCCAGTATGGAGGAAAAGATTCGCCTCCAGGCCAGTGGGGTGACTCAATGAATCCAAGCGAGTATAGGGTAAAAAGGAAAGGCCGGATGGCTTTCACCATCCGGCCTACTATTTAGCCATAAGTCGGCAGCTACCTGCTACCCGTTCTTGCCGTTCTTAGTACATCCCTTCCATGCCGCCGTGGTTGTGTCCACCGCCACCGCCTGCCGGCTCTTTCTTCTCTTCTGGCAGCTCGGTGATCATGACCTCAGTCGTGAGCATCAACCCCGCAACGCTCGCGGCGTTCTGCAACGCGCAACGCGACACCTTGGTCGGGTCGATGATGCCGGACTTGATCATGTCCACATATTCTTCGGTCGCGGCGTTGTAGCCGCCGCTGGGGTTCTTGTCATTACGCACTTTCTCCACGATGACCGAGCCTTCCATCCCAGCGTTCACGGCGATCTGACGGATCGGCTCTTCGAGTGCACGACGGATAATGTTGACACCCACCTGCTGCTCAGCGTTCAACTTGAGTGAATCCAATGCGCCGAGGCAACGGAGATACGCTGTTCCGCCGCCAGGGACGATGCCTTCTTCGACGGCTGCCTTGGTGGCGTGCAAGGCGTCTTCGACGCGTGCCTTCTTTTCCTTCATTTCAGTTTCGGTCGCGGCGCCGACGTTGATGACGGCTACACCGCCCACGAGCTTCGCGAGCCGCTCTTGGAGCTTCTCCCGGTCGTAGTCGGAGGTTGTCTCGTCGATCTGTGCCTTGATCTGCTTGACGCGGCCTTCGATCTTCTTCGAATCGCCAAAGCCTTCCACGATCGTGGTGTTGTCCTTGTCGACCGTGATGCGCTTGGCGCGGCCGAGGTCTGTGAGCTTCACATTTTCCAGCTTGATGCCGATATCTTCGGAGATCACTTGACCGCCGGTGAGGATCGAAATATCCTCCAGCATGGCCTTACGGCGATCGCCGAATCCAGGGGCCTTGATGGCCGTCACGTTGAGCGTGCCGCGGAGCTTGTTCACCACCAGAGTCGCCAAGGCTTCGCCTTCCACGTCTTCTGCGAGGATCACGAGCGGCTTGCCCAGCTTGGCGACCTGCTCAAGAACCGGCAGCAAGTCCTTCATGCTGCTGATCTTCTTCTCAGAAATGAGGATGAGCGGGTCTTCCATGACCGCTTCCATGCGCTCGGCGTTGGTCACGAAGTAGGGGGAGATGTAGCCGCGGTCGAACTGCATGCCTTCGACCACATCCAAGGAGGTGGTCATGGACTTGGCTTCTTCGACCGTGATCACGCCGTCTTTGCCGACTTTCTCCATCGCTTCCGCGATGAGGTCGCCGATGGTCTTGTCGTTATTGGCTGAAATCGTTCCGACTTGGGAGATTTCTGTCTTGTTCTGACAGGGCTTGCTGAGTTTTTTCAACTCGCCGATCACCACCTCAACCGCCTTGTTGATCCCTCGCTGGATTTCCATCGGGTTCGCACCGGCAGTGATGTTCTTCGCGCCTTCGCGGTAGATGGCCTGCGCGAGCACTGTCGCAGTCGTGGTCCCGTCGCCGGCTGTATCGCTAGTCTTGCTGGCTACTTCACGCACGAGCTGAGCGCCCATGTTCTCGTACGGATTTTTGAGCTCGACTTCTTTCGCCACGGTCACACCGTCCTTGGTGATCGTCGGAGCGCCAAACTTCTTATCGAGAATCGCATTGCGGCCCTTTGGACCGAGTGTTGCCTTGACGGCGTCGGCGAGCTGGTTCACCCCTCTGAGGATGGACGCGCGCGCTGCGTCACCGTACATCAGTTGCTTTGCCATGGTATGCCTCCCTTAAAAGTCTCGTTGTCGTGTGTGATGATGATGATTAGCTGGTGAAGACGCCGAGGATGTCTTCTTCCTTGAGGATCAAACAATCCTCGTCTTCGATGCGGAGCTTGCTGCCTGAGTACTTGTCGAAGAGAACCTGTTCGCCAACCTTTACATTCTCAACCTTCTTACCGACCGCCTGAACAATGCCTCGCTGCGGCTTCTCTTTCGCGCTGTCCGGCACGTAAATCCCGCCAGAGGTCCGGTCCAATTCCTCGGTGTAGGTGACGAATACCCGGTCACCTAGAGGCTGGAACCCCTTGGCCAGGCTCTTCTTTTCTGTCGTTTCCTTAGCTGCAGTGCTCATAGCAACACCCTCCTCATGAAGTTAGACCAATGAATAGCGACGGTAGAACAGGTTCGGACTCGATGGTGTAACGGTAGTACTCCAGAACGAGCAGAAGTCCTGATCCTTGGACACGGGAATGAAGATAGCCCTGTGTTTATCCAAGTCAAGGGGGCAGCAATGAAATTCTTCTACGCACCCTTAGAACACCGATAGGGGATCATAACCTATTGAAGATTTGATATGCCAGGATTTGTTTTCGTGAATGGAAAAACCCGGAGTCAGACTCTCAAGTTGTCGAAATCTTTGATGTCTTTTCTAATGTAGTCTCGCAACCGCGTGATGATGCGTGCTTCGAGTTGCCTGGTTCGTTCTTTTGTAATGGAATACTTGGCGCCGAGGTCATCGAGCGTGAGTGGGGTTTCTGAGAGGATTCGATTTCTCAAGATGTCTTCGTCCCGTTCGTTGAGCGTCTTGACGAATTCCGCAAGCTTGGCACGGAAGAGTGTCCGTAATTGAGTGTGCCCCAGCTGCTCATCTGCAGGGATCTGCTGGGAGGGGAGGACGTCAAGCAAGCTGCCTTCCTGGTCCTCTCCGATGGGCTGATCTAGGGAGAGCTCCCAGTTGCCGAGCCGTTGTCCCATCTCGATGACGTCTCGCTCCCGCACCTGTAAACGGTCGGCGAGTAATTTTGTGTCTGGAGCGAACCCCTCTCGTTCAAGTTTGGCTTTTTCCTTTTTAAGATTGTAGAACAGCTTCCGTTGATCCTGGGTCGTTCCAATCTTGACCAGACGAAAGTTATTCAATAGATAGCGAAGAATATAGGCCCGGGACCACCAGGCGGCATAGGCGTAAAAGCGCACATTTTTCGCTGGGTCGAACTTTTTGATGGCATGCATCAGTCCGACATTGCCTTCTTGAATGAGGTCCATGTGATCGGCGCCTGTGTGAAGATACTCCGCGGCAATCGAGATAGATACGCGCAGGTTGGCCATGATGAGCTTGACTGCAGCGTCGCGGCTGCCTTGGACTTTGTATTCATGGAAGAGGCGCAACTCTTCTTCTTTGGAGAGATAGGGGTGGAGACGGACCTCGGCCAGGTATTGCTGAAGGGCCGTGACCGGTACCACTGCGGTGGACTCGGTGCGGTGAGGATCTTCCTGAGCTATAGGGTGCGAGGCTTCGGGAGGTGGACCGATCTCGGCGATCTGTTCTTCGGATGGGTCCAGGACCTCAGGCTCGATGCGTTCTTCGTTGAGATCCTTATTGCGGGGACTCATAGCGGTCGAGATTATCATAAGAACCTGTTGCCTGCATTACTCATGAATGCTTCTGCTACAATTACCGATCCGCTGCCACGATAAATGCCGGACTACCCCCTCGGACCCTCATATATTGCACAAGTATGAAGCGTATTTCACAGGATGGTGGGGCTGATAATCCATGGCCTATCGCAGGAAAGAGGTGCAACGGGGTATCTTCGGGCGAAATAGGAAGACGATCACGAATGAGAAGGAGGTTCCTCCTTCCCTTGCGCGAACGAAAGAGCGTCACCTATGATGGCACAAGTTGAGTAGACGAAAGAGACAAGCGAAAGACATCAGATCAGAAGGGTGGCATGGCAATTCTAGGAGCATTTCGGGGTGGGCACTGGCCGTCTTTGGCCGGAGCATGGTTGCATCTGACGGTCAGCTTCATGGTCTGGCTGCTGATCGGCGCCATGAGCATTTCGCTTGCGCGCGATCTCCAGTTGAGCGATCAACAAGTGGCCTGGCTGGTGGCACTACCGCTCCTCGGTGGGGCCGGACTCAGAATGCTGGCAGGGTGGAGCGCCGACTGGGTCGGCGCATGGCCTACCGCCCTGGTGATTTTGCTCGCGGAGTTAGCTGCCTTGCTATGGGGATGGCTAGGTGTCTCTGGTTATCACGAGGCGTTGATCTTTGCGTTGCTTCTTGGCGTTGCCGGTGCAAGTTTTGCGGTATCCTTGCCGATTGCCGGGCGAACCTATCCGCAGTCTGCGCAGGGGTTCGTGTTGGGTCTGACTGCGTCAGCGAACGTCGGGACTGTGCTGATCCTCTTTCTTGCGCCGCGATGGCTGGCTGTGATGGATTGGCACCACGTCTGCGCTGTGATGGCCTGCGTCGTCGTTGTTACACTCGTGCTGTTCATCCTTCTCGTGCCGCGAAAGCAGTCGAATGTGGCGCCCCGCCGCGCGGAGTGGTGGCGCAATGCGGCGGAACTCATCCGCCGCCGGTCTGCCTATTGGCTCTGTTTCTTATATGCCGTCACATTCGGCGGATTTGTTGGGTTCTGCAGCCTGCTGCCGTTGCTGTTGCACGATCTCTATCAGCTCGATGCGGTCATGGCCGGCACCATCGCTGCGTTATGTGGGCTATTCGGTAGCCTGATTCGCCCCGTGGGGGGCTATGCTGCTGATCGCTTGGGGGGCCTCCGAACCCTCTACTATGCGTTGCCGGTCATTGTCGGCTCTGTTGTGGCAGTGACGAG
Source organism: uncultured bacterium (assembly GCA_965233175.1). Classification (GTDB taxonomy): domain Bacteria; phylum Nitrospirota; class Nitrospiria; order Nitrospirales; family Nitrospiraceae; genus Palsa-1315. The sequence goes on along the minus strand of CBDDRW010000058.1, from coordinate 35,760 downwards.
TCCATCGCTCCCTGTCGCCGTGGTCATGATGGTGCTCGCGACCGGCGCAATGGGATTCGGGAATGGTGTGATCTTCCAATTGGTTGCTGAATGGTTTCCTAAAGATATTGGTCTCGCATCGGGTGTGGTGGGAGCAGCCGGCGGCTTCGGAGGCTTTCTCCTCCCTATCGTCACCGCGACGATGAAGGGATTCACCGAGAGTTATGACTCGGGCCTCTGGCTCTTTGCAGGATGTGGTGTCTGTGCTTGGGGAACGGTGATCGTCGCATTGCGGAACCGAGTCGTGTCTGCGGCAGGTTCTTCTTCCTGAAGGGGTCCCTTGCGCATCGCGGCAGGCAAAAAAATCATGTTACATCTGTAAAGTTAAATGATAAATTGACCTACCGAACTGATTAGTGACGTTCTCACAGAATGGGAATCATGGCCACACCTTTTCATAGTATCGAAGACGCCATTCGAGACATCAAGCAAGGCAAACTGATCATCCTGGTCGATGACGAAGATCGCGAGAACGAGGGCGATCTGGTTATGGCGGCCCAACACGTCACGCCCCAGGCTGTCAACTTCATGGCCCGCCATGCCCGGGGGTTGATCTGTCTTGCCCTGACGCCCAAGCGTGTGGAAGAACTCCACCTTCCGCAGCAGGCGGTGGAGAATACGGCGACTTTCGGCACAGCCTTTACGGTGTCGATCGATGCCAGGAAAGATATTTCGACGGGCATCTCTGCTGCGGATCGGGCCACGACGATTCATGTGGCAATTGATCCCAAATCCAAACCTAGCGATCTGGCGCGACCCGGCCACATTTTTCCATTAAAAGCACAACAAGGCGGAGTGTTGAAGCGGGCGGGGCAGACCGAGGGATCGGTCGATCTGGCCAGGCTGGCCGGGCTCATTCCTGCCGGCGTCATCTGCGAAATCATGAGTGATGACGGCACCATGGCGCGCGTGCCGGAGCTCACGAAGTTTGCCAAACGGCATAAGATCAAGATGGTCACGATCAAGGCGCTCATCGAATACCGCATGCAGCGCGAGCCCTTTGTGCGGCGGATGGCCAGTGCTCGGCTGCCGACGATGTTCGGCGATTTCGAAGCGGTGGCATTCGAAAACGAATTGGATGGTGTCACGCACATCGCATTGGTGAAAGGTCGTGTAGACGGAGGCGATCCCACCCTGGTACGTGTGCACTCGAGCTGTTTGACTGCCGACGCATTGGGGTCCTTGCGGTGCGACTGCCGGGACCAGCTCCACAAGGCAATGGAGGTGATTCAAAAGGAAGGACGCGGGGTGTTGCTCTACTTGAATCAGGAAGGGCGCGGCATCGGCTTGCTCAACAAGATCCGCGCTTATGGGTTGCAAGATCAGGGAAGCGATACGGTGGAGGCGAATCTGAAGCTGGGATTCAAGGCGGATCTGCGAGATTACGGGGTGGGAGCACAGATTCTCGTGAACCTCGGACTGCACAAAATCAAGTACATCACAAACAATCCGCGCAAGGTCGTCGGCATCGAAGGCTATGGATTGCAAGTCGTCGAACGTGTACCGATCGAGATCCAGCCGCGCGCGGCGAATGTGAGGTATCTGCGCACGAAGAAGAATAAAATGGGGCACATTCTTAAAAAGGTATAACGGCTGCTGAAAATGGTCCCCAGCTTCGTTCTCGACTCGAAACGATCCTCACCGTACCCCAGAGGGTACGCCTCCGGTCGTTTCTTGCTTGCGGCCTTGCTGGATGACCATTTTGAGCAGCCTGATGAAAACGTAATGGCCGAGTGAAAGGTGACTGTTAGTACATGAAACTTCGAAAGGGTTCACATGATGCGACGGGGTTGCGGTTTGGGATTGTCGTCGCGAAGTTCAACAAGTTCGTCACGAGCAAGTTGCTGAGTTCCTGCGTGGAGGGGCTGACGAAACACGGCGTCAAGACCGACGATATCGAAGCCGTGCGGGTACCTGGGGCGTTCGAGCTTCCTCTTGTGGCACGGGCCATGGCGCGGACGAAGCGGTTCGATGCGGTGATTTGTCTAGGAGCGGTCATTCGCGGCGATACGCCGCATTTCGATTACATCAGCGCGGAGGCCAGTCGAGGGATTGGGCAGGCCGCGCTGGATACCGACGTACCGATTATCTTCGGCGTGCTGACGACGCACACGGTTGCGCAGGCGATTGAGCGGTCTGATCCGACTAAGTTTAATCGTGGTGGGGAAGCCGCCAAGTCCGCAATCGAAATGGCGACGGTCATGCGTCTCTTTCATGTGGATATTGGAGGTTCGCTTGGTGCTGAGGGTTTGAAAGTTCAAAAGGCCAAGAGACGGGTCTCGCCAATGCGCAAAGTTTAGCCCGCATTACTCATGAACACTTCTGCTACAATCACCGATCCGCTGCTACGACGAGCCTTCGGCCAGCGGGCTCGCCCCTCACACCCTTTACTACGTACTGCGCGAGTACGCATCGAGTCCTCAGGGCTCCGCGCGCCGGTCTCGCGACGCGGCTCAGCGATTTCGCGACGAACCGTCATGAGTAATGCGGGCTAGCCATGGGATCACGCCATCACGCCAGAGAGCGCGCGCTCCAGATTCTGTTTCAGTACGATATTCACGGCAAGCCGGGCCTGTGGCTGGATGTGTTTTGGAAAGAGAATACCGCTACGGATGAAGTGCGGGCCTTTGCCGAACAGCTCGTATCAGGAGTGTTGGAAAAGAAAAAAGAGCTGGATGCGGTCGTTGGAAAATACGCTACCAATTGGAAGGTCAGCCGTATGCCAATAGTGGACCGCAATATCTTGCGTGCCGGCGCGTATGAATTGCTGTGGATGGATGACGTGCCGGCCAAGGTCACAGTCAACGAAGCCATCGAATTGGCGAAAAGTTTCGGCGACGACGACGCGTCAAAATTTGTCAACGGCATTCTGGATCAGGTCTTGGCGAAGGATCCCCGCTTGGAAGCTAAACGGGCTGAAGCAGGAGCCGTGAAGCGTGAAGCGTGAAGCGTATTTCGCAAAAAGCTTTCGCCGGTCAATCTTAGGAACGACGCTTCACGAGATACGAGCGACGAGGGATTCATGATTGACCGCTATACCCGTCCCAGGATGAAGGCCATTTGGGAACTGAAACGGAAGTACGAGATCTGGCTGGCCGTCGAACTGGCTGCTTGTGCGGCGTTCGAACGGGCTGGACAGGTCCCGCGCGGTACCGCGGCTCGTATCGGGAAGAAAGCCACAATCGATGTGAGGCGCATCGCCAGGATCGAGAAGGTGACGAAGCACGACGTCATCGCTTTTCTCGAATCGCTTGCAGAATCGGTTGGGCCAGAGCATCGGTTCCTCCATATGGGGCTCACTTCGTCGGATATCGTCGATACCTCCTTGGCCGTACAGATGACTGAGGCGCTCGATCTCATTCTCGAGGATCTTGAAGAGCTGATCGCCGTGTTGAAGCGGCAGGCATTGCGGTACAAGCACACGGTGATGGTCGGTCGGTCGCATGGCATCCATGGCGAACCGATCTCGTTCGGCTTCAAACTGGCTATTTGGTATGAAGAAGCCTGCCGGCATCGTGAGCGGCTGACGCACGTTCGACAGGAAATCGCGGTCGGCAAGCTTTCCGGTGCGATGGGGACGTTCGCACATCAAGGGCCTGAAGTAGAAGAATACGTTTGTGCCAAGCTGGGGCTCAGGCCTGACCCCGTCTCGAATCAAATCGTGCAGCGAGATCGTCATGCCGCCTATGCTTCGGCGTTGGCGCTGCTGGCTGCGAGCATTGAGAAATTTGCGACGGAGATTCGCCATCTGCAACGAACCGAGGTGCTCGAAGCGGAGGAGTATTTTTCTGAGGGGCAGAAGGGGTCTTCAGCGATGCCACACAAGCGGAACCCGATCGCTTCGGAGAATCTTTGCGGGCTGGCTCGCGTTGTGCGAAGTAACAGCCTTGCGGCGATGGAAAACGTCGCACTGTGGCATGAGCGAGACATCAGCCATTCGTCCGTCGAGCGTGTGATCATGCCGGACAGCACGATTCTCATCGACTATATGCTGGCACGGATCACGGATGTCATCAAGCATCTGGTAGTCTATCCAGCCAATATGAAGCGCAATCTCGATCTCACCGGCGGACTGGTCTATTCGCAACGGTTGCTGTTGATGCTCATCGAGAAGGGAGCGCAGCGCAAGGAATCGTATGAGGCAGTCCAGCGCAACGCCATGGCCTCCTGGAAAGGGGCGGGGGTATTGCAAGAGTTAGTCGGCAAGGACCCCTTCGTGGAGAAATATCTCACGGCAAGAGAGATTCAATCTTGTTTCAATCCGAAGTATTATCTGCGCCATCTCGACAAAGTTTTTCAGCGGGTTTTTGGATCGAGGGTGCATAAGTCAAGGAAAGGGAGAAGATGATGAGGTTGACTCTTTTTACCCTCGTGCGTGTTGTGGTGCTGGTGTCGGTCGTTCTTGTAATGGTATCTGCTGTTCAGGCGGCCGATCGCGATAAGCTTCTCAGCGAGCCAGGTGTCTATGGCACCTTTGCCGCCTTTAGTCTCGATGAGGATTGGGCGAAGCAGGATCAGGTGGTGCGTATCGCACAATTGACGGTCCTGAAGGGAGTGGTCGAGCAGCACCGAGAGAAGTTGGCGATCGATGTCTATCTTCTTCGCGGACTATCCGATCATGCGGACTTGCTCTTTCGGATCCACGCGACCGAGCTGCGCGAGACTCAACAATTTCTTCTGGATCTTCAAGGAAGCCTCTTCGGTAAGCATCTCAAGACGTCCGGTCTCATGCATGGTCTGACCAAGAAAGCCAACTACGTGCCTGGCATGCCGAACAATCTTAAGGCAGAGCTGAAGATTCCCAGTGAACCGGGCCCCAAACCCTATGCGATCGTCGTTCCCATCCGGAAGAACGCCGAATGGTGGGCACTGGATCAGGATAAACGTGCGGCCATGATGCAGGAACATACGGAAGCCACGTTGCCCTATCTCAAGACGGTCAAACGGAAGCTCTATCACTCTAGTGGGCTCGACGATCTGGACTTTATTACCTATTTTGAAACCTCCAAGCTGGAGGACTTTCACAGCCTGGTGCTGGCTTTGGAAAAGGTAAAGGAGTTTCAGTACACGCGCCGATTCGGCCATCCGACGCTGATCGGCACCGTGAAGTCGCTGGAAGAAATCATTGAGATCTTGGCGCAGTAGCGGAACGAGGACACGACGATGACGGCAGGCACACTACTCTACGAAGGCAAGGCCAAGAAGGTCTTCGCAACCGACAAGCCGGATCAGGTCGTCCAATATTTTAAGGACGATGCGACGGCGTTCAATGCGCAGAAGCGCGGGACTATTGTTGAGAAAGGCATCATCAACAATAAGGTTTCTGAGCGGCTCTTTCGATTGCTGGAACAGGCCGGTGTGCCGACGCATTTTGTCGAACGGCTGAGCGATAGGGAGTTGCTCACGAAGAAGGTAACAATCGTGCCGGTCGAGGTCGTGGTCCGCAACGTGGTGGCCGGAAGTTTGGCGAAGCGGCTGGGCTTGAAAGAGGGTGATCCGATCGAGCCTGCCATCGTAGAGTGGTACTACAAGAACGATGCGCTGGGCGATCCCTTGATTGCCGATGAGCATATTCGATTGATGAAGTTGGCGACGCCGGAACACATGACGGAGATCAAAAGGCTTGCGTTGAAAGTGAACAGCCTCTTGCAACCATTCTTTCGTGAGCGGCAGATGATCCTCGTCGACTTCAAGCTGGAGTTTGGACTGCACAATGGCCAGCTGATCTTGGCCGATGAGATTTCGCCGGACACCTGCCGCTTCTGGGACCAGACGACGAAGGAGTCGATGGACAAGGATCGGTTTCGGAAGGATTTGGGGAAGGTTGAAGAGGCGTATCGGGAAGTGCTGAAAAGAGTGTGCGGATGATGGGATGGAGGGGCCCAGCCTCTTTGCTCGCAGAACGCGCACGATAGGAATGTGCTCGTTCGATGCGCGCAGTTGAGGCGAACCCCTCCATCCCGTCGGGAAGTTCCAAATCCTTCCTTTTGGGAGGGGAGAGGGAAGTGAAGAGGGAAATATCGTGACGGCGTTTCGGTCGTGGTTCATGAATTATGGGTTGGTGGCGTCGATTTTAGTGTCCACGGCGTTAGTGGCTGTCTTGGCCTATCGCTTGGAAGGTTCACGATGGCGCTGGCCGATGGTGGCGCTGGCTTTGGCTGGGATCGGGACGGCCGCTGGAATTTTATGGATCAGGAGATACATCGATAGACAGCCAAAAGCGCCTGATCAAGGGGGACAGGAGTGAAGAGAGAACAGTGAGGGATGAGCGAACTTGAGGATGTTTCCACAGGATGCTCAAAAAGCCTGTCAGCAAGGCCGCAGCGAGTGAAGACCGGAGGCGTACCCTCTGGGGTACGTTGAGGATCTGAACGATGCGAGAACGACGCTGGCGGGTTTTTTCAGCATCCTGGTAAGGAGGGGAGCAGTGAAAGCCAAGATTCATGTGACATTGAAGCAAGGGATTCTCGATCCACAGGGGAAGGCGATTGAGCATGCGCTCGATTCGCTGGGGTTCAAGAATGCGGGCAATGTGCGAATTGGGAAGTACATGGAAGTGGATGTGAATGAAACGGATAAGGCCAAAGCCGATGCCGCAGTGAAGACCATGTGCGAAAAGTTGTTGGCCAACACGATTATCGAGGAATATCGGTACGAACTCACGGCGTAAAACGTGAAACGAGAAGGCTACGGATTATGAAGATCGGAGTGGTGGTGTTTCCTGGCAGCAATTGCGATCACGACTGTCAGCATATCTTCAAGGATGTGCTGGGCCAGTATGTGGAGATGATCTGGCACAAGGAGACCTTGCTCGCGGGGCTGGATGTGATTGTCCTGCCGGGCGGGTTTTCTTACGGCGATTATTTGCGGACTGGCGCGATCGCGCGGTTCTCGCCGGTGATGGGGGCGGTGAAGGAGTTTGCGAAGAAGGGCGGACTGGTGTTCGGCATCTGCAATGGGTTTCAGATTCTGCTCGAAGCGGGGTTGTTGCCTGGAGCTATGCTCCGGAACAAGTCGCTGCATTTCATCTGCAAGGATGTGGCAGTGAAGGTCGAAAATGCAGCCACGGCATTCACGGGGGCCTGCCAGTCCGGTCAGGTGCTCAAGATTCCGATCGCTCATGCGGACGGGAATTACTACACGGACCCGGTCACGCTCGCTGCGTTGCAGGCCAACGCACAAATTGTACTGCGCTATTGCACCCCAGATGGCAAAGAAACCCCGGAAGCAAATCCGAATGGCTCACTGAATAACATTGCAGGAATCATCAATGCACAAGGCAACGTGCTGGGCATGATGCCGCATCCGGAACGCTGCTCCGAAGCGATATTGGGCAATGACGATGGGAAGCTGATCTTCCTGTCGATGCTGGAGGCGCTGAAGGGGAATAAGAAGCAGCTGAAGATGGTGGGGGCGTGACGGCCAGGGCCTGCGCTGCACAGACACTCCGGCTCGACCGCACTAAGCCTCTCATCAGCCTGGCTGCGGAACTCGTTCCGTTCCGAGCTGCGCTCGAACGGAACTTCGAACAGTTCTCCCCGCCGCGTTGCGGCCGCCTCTGTTCGGCAAGTGCGGTGGCCCGAGCCTCCGTGTAATGCGCGACGCAGGCCCTGGCCGTCACGCACAGTATGGCGGTAGTAGAAATGTCTTCGACCAAGCTCGCACTCGCAGCACGGCTAGGAATTTAGGGCGATTGATTGTGCATCACAAAGGTTGTCAGTGTGATGTGTAGGAAGGATTTGTGAACGTGACAGCACCGGCTATTACGAAAGACCTCATCGCGCAGCATAATTTGACGGACGATGAGTATAAGAAGATCGTCGAGATACTCGGACGGGAGCCGAATCTGACGGAGCTTGGCATGTTCTCTGTCATGTGGTCGGAGCATTGCTCCTATAAGAGCTCGCGTGTGCATTTAAAGAAATTACCGACGACGGGGCCGCGAGTGGTGCAGGGGCCTGGGGAAAATGCGGGCGCGGTGGATATCGGCGACGGGCTTTGCGCGGTCTTCAAGATGGAGTCGCACAATCATCCTTCGTTCATCGAGCCCTATCAGGGTGCGGCGACAGGGGTGGGTGGGATATTGCGCGACATCTTTACAATGGGGGCACGCCCGATTGCCTTGCTCGACTCGTTGCGGTTCGGTGGGCTCGACAATGCGAAGAACCGGCATCTGGTCAAGGGCGTGGTGGCCGGTATCGCAGGCTATGGCAACTGTATGGGAGTGCCGACGGTCGGAGGCGAAATCGTCTTCAACGATATTTATTCGCAGAATCCGCTCGTAAATGTCTTTTGCCTTGGTATCGCGCACAAGGACAAGATCTTTCTTGGAACGGCAGCCGGGGTCGGCAATCCGGTGATCTATTTCGGTTCGAAGACGGGCCGCGACGGGATTCACGGGGCGACGATGGCCTCAGATTCTTTTGACGACCAGTCGGAACAGAAGCGGCCCACGGTGCAGGTAGGCGATCCGTTTCAGGAAAAACTGCTGCTGGAAGCCTGTCTCGAACTGATGGCTGGAGACCTGCTGGTCGGTATTCAGGATATGGGAGCGGCTGGCCTGACCAGTTCGTCCTGTGAAATGGCGTCGCGCGCCGGAAACGGGATCGACCTGGATCTGACAGACGTGCCTCGACGTGAACCGGGCATGACACCTTATGAATTGATGCTGTCGGAATCGCAAGAGCGCATGCTGATGGTGGCGCAGGCTGGTAAGGAAGAGGAATGTATCAGGATCTGCAAGAAATGGGATCTCGATGTGGCGGTGGTGGGACGGGTGACGGGCGATGGGATTCTCCGCGTGAGGGATCAGGGCAAGGTGGTGGCGGAGATCCCTGCGAAGTCGCTGGCCGATGACGGGCCTCGTTACGAGCGGCCCTATTCACCGCCTGGTTACCAGGACATGCTGACCAATCTGAATTACGATGCGCTTCCCGATGTGAAAGATGCGAGCATCGCACTGTTGTCCCTGCTGGAGTCGCCAACGATTGCGAGTAAACGCTGGGTCTATGAACAGTACGACCACATGGTACGAACCAATACGATGGTTCGGCCTGGTTCTGATGCCGCGGTCGTTCGGATCAAAGGGACACACAAAGCCCTCGCGATGACGGTGGACTGCAATAGCCGCTATTGCCTGCTGCATCCTTACGAGGGGGCTCGTCTAGCTGTGGCTGAGGCGGCGAGGAACTTGGTCTGTTCCGGAGCGGAGCCGATCGGACTCACGGACTGTTTGAACTTCGGTAATCCAGAGCGTCCAGAAATCATGTGGCAGTTTGTGTTGGCGATTGAGGGGATGAAGGATGCCTGTGAGTATTTCAAGATTCCCATCGTCAGTGGTAATGTGAGTTTCTACAATGAGACCAATGGCCTGTCGATTTATCCCACCCCGATGCTAGGGATGGTGGGTTTGATCGACGTAGCCGATAAGACAATGACGCAGTGGTTCAAGGAAGACGGCGATGTGATTCTCCTCCTAGGCAAGACGAAAGAGGATCTAGGCGGCAGTGAGTATTTGAAAGTGCTCCATCATCGGGAACAGGGATCGCCGCCGCTCCTGAGCTTGGAAACGGAGAAAGTCCTTCACGACTTTATTTTGAACGTGATCCGTGAGGGATTTGTGCAATCCGCTCACGATTGTTCGGATGGCGGGTTGTCGGTGGCATTGGTGGAATGTTGTATCTCTGCCCCGGACACCAGGCGAGGCGCTGTGGTAAAATTACCTCTCGATGTATCGCGGCGGGATGCTCTTCTGTTCGGTGAGAGCCAATCACGGGTCGTTCTTTCGGTGAAGGCTGAGATGGTCGAACAGGTCTTAAATAGCGCATGGGACTTCGGTATCCCCGCGATGAAAATTGGGATCGTAGGAGGAAACCGTTTTGTTATCGATGTGGAGAAGGGGGAGTGGAGCGACGGTTGCCATGTCGATCTCCCTGTCGATCAACTCTATGACCGGTGGGCTTTTTCGATTGAACGCACGCTGAGTCAACTGTAAAACGTGAGGGGATTAGGCGCAAGGGGTAAGGTGTCATGACTCAGAACCAAGAACTTCTCCAAATCGCCTCACGCCTTACGCCTCATCCCTTACCTATGATCACCCCAGATAAGTTCCACGACGAGTGTGCCGTCTTCGGCATATATGGCCACAAGGAAGCAGCCAATTTAACCTATCTCGGGTTGTACGCTTTACAGCATCGCGGACAGGAGGCTTCCGGCATTGTTTCGGGAGATGGCTCGCAGTTTTTCGTTCATAAGGGAAAGGGACTTGTCGCGGATATTTATAATACCCGTGTGCTTCAACAATTAGCGGGTTCGATGGCGATCGGTCACAATCGCTACTCCACGGCTGGAGGGAACGATCTTAAGAACGTCCAGCCATTCTCGGTCAACTTTGCGTTTGGAAATCTGGCACTCGCCCATAACGGTAATCTCATCAATGCTCAAGTGTTGCGTCATGAGCTTGAAGCGTACGGCGCGATCTTTCAATCCACCTCAGACAGCGAAGTCATCATCCATCTGATCGCTCATTCGCGGGCTGACACGCTGTTGGCCCGCATCATCGATGCGTTGAGCCAAGTCCGAGGGGCATTTTCAATCGTGTTACAAACAGATGAGGGGGTTATCGCGGTTCGGGATCCCCATGGGTTCCGCCCTCTCTGTCTTGGCCGGTTGGGCGATACCTACCTTGTCGCGTCAGAAACCTGCGCCTTCGATCTGCTCGGTGCGGAAGTTGTGCGCGAAATCGAGCCTGGGGAGCTACTCCTACTGAATGATGCTGGGGTGACGAGTTATAAGCCGTTTGTCCCCGTCAGTCCCGCCATGTGTGTGTTCGAGTATGTCTACTTTTCCAGACCGGACAGCAAGATATTCGGTGCAAATGCGGTGTATGGTACGCGCAAGGCCTTGGGCAGACAGCTGGCGAAGGAATCGCCGGTGCCTGCGGACATAGTCATTCCTGTACCGGACTCAGGGGTGCCCGCTTCACTTGGCTATGCTGAGGGAGCGGGGATTCCGTTTGAACTTGGGCTGATTCGAAATCACTATGTCGGCCGCACCTTCATTGAACCGGAACAATCGATCCGCCACTTTGGTGTAAAAGTGAAGCTCAATGCTGTGCCTGAAGTGTTGGAAGGAAAACGGGTCGTCGTGGTCGATGATTCGCTAGTACGGGGCACGACCAGCCGTAAAATTGTAAAGATGCTTCGTAATGCCGGAGCTAAAGAAGTGCATATGCGGGTGAGTTCGCCGCCGATTATCTCTCCCTGTTTCTATGGTATCGATACGCCTACCAAGAAGGAACTTATTGCTTCCAGCCACACAACCGAAGAGATTCGGAAATACATTACAGCGGATAGCCTTGCCTATTTAAGTCTCGATGGCATGCTGAATGCCTCTCCTGGGATACCAGGCCAGTATTGCACCGCCTGCTTTACCGAACGCTACCCCATTCCCTTGACCCGCGCTGAGGAGTGGCAATTAGGCCTCTTTGAGCCATCCGTTTAGCCCTGATCTTCTTCCGTTTGTTAGACCAAGACAAACGGAACTCACGCTTCAGCTGCGCGACATTACAGCACATCACTCAGGCAACCCTGTATCCTCGGGCAAGCTTGTTAGTGAATAGGTAGGTGAGGGGCTGGCTGATCGCGAGGATCAGCCAGCCCTCTTCCTTGTTGCTAGGTTGCGTGTCGCAGTTCTAGTATATTGTTACTGCTTTGAGCTAGCCTTTATTTCTACCGCCAATTTCAGCGATTTTCTTTAAACCATATCGTGCATGTTATTCACGTCGATCTGTGTGCCGTCCTGCGTGCGCTGACGGTATCACATTATCTATCTTGATCTTGCCATCCTGCACCAAGAGAGAGGGTAAGGATTTACACGAGGAAATCCTACTGTGGAAAGTTACGGGTCTCTCATGAAAATGTACTAGGGATGGTATTTTGATTCACCGAATGTATGAAATTGGCTGTAGGGTAGGCTGCATGAAGACAACGCGTTCCAGTATGCAGCACAGATGGATTGATGCGTATCAAGAGCACTCAGAACGGCTGGAAGCAAGGTTGGGCTAGGCCACTTCTGGCCAATGGGCTATGCCTACCAAGGTAGGGGAAGTCCCAGGCCTTTGGGGACCTAGGCAAAAGTCCGAAGCTGAGCTATTTTCCTTGAAGCAGCCTATCCTCATTTGTCAGCTGCTAGATTACGAGCTCAGCAGGGTGTGCAATGCACCGGCTCAGAAGAGCGAACAACAACCGTCAAAGACTGGGAGGGAGATCCCATGGCCGATCACGTGCAAGCGACAATATCTGAACTCGCCACAGCATCTGAAATTGACCTGACCCAATTAGATCAGACTTTCTTGCGAACCAACCCCGATGTACAAGGGACGACGATGGATGGAGAGACGGTGCTCTTGGACCTGAGCAGCGGGCGGTACTACACCTTAAATCGGCTCGGGAGTGTCATTTGGGAGCAGTGCATGAGGCGGCAGGCCATCAGCGCAATCCACACTGCCCTGTGCGAGCGGTTCGAGGTGGGCTCTGCGCAAGCCCTTGACGACCTGGTGGCTTTGATCAACACGTTGATTCAGGAAGGGTTACTTCAACAAGAAAGGAGGTGAGGAAGAATGGAACAGAAGAAAGAGCAGTATATTCAGCCGATGGTCGTCAAGCATGAGTTGCTGCGCGACATCACGGCAGGTCAGTCCAACTACAATTGCGACGAGAAAACACCGCGTCTGAATTAGTACAAACACGATTACCTCGAGGGGCTGGCCCATTGATTGATTGGGCCGGCCCCGTCTTTTTTAGAGACGTGATCGCAGATCGAATTTAGTCTGTTGGAATGCGAAGAACGTGGTAGAAAAGGTTATGGATGAGTCGTACTTTTCGCTCTACGGTACCTCGGTAAGGTATACGACTGGATCGCCGACGCTGGTGGAACCGGTTCACGAGCTGCTGCAGCATTTTCGCGAGGATTCCCTTGGTGTGACTGCAGCCCTTACGATCGAATTTACTGCTGTGTCGAATCGGGCAGACGTACCCCTCACCATTTCTGCATCGGCTTGTCAGTTAGCGTCTGGTACAGGTGAGGCAGTCGGGGATCGACGCGCGACGGGACTTCCTTATGAGGTGACTCAGGACCAGGAGTTTCTGATCGCAGATTTCCATGGCGTCGGAGTATTGGTCATCAATGGGAAGCAAGGCCAGGCTCAAGGCTATTTGATCAATCCGGAACAACTACCTACCACCCTTATCGAGTATGTATTCCACCTGGCTCTCATCGAACTATTACGGCGACGGGGGCTCTATACGATCCATGCCACGGCGCTGGAATATCATGGGTCCGCCGTCTTGATTCCAGGGAACAGCGGTCGAGGGAAAACCACTTCGTTTATTTCATTGCTTCGGTCTGGTTATCGCTATCTCTCAGACGATCATCCACTACTGCACGATTCCGGGGCACATATCGAAGTCCTGCCGTTCCCGATCAAGATTAATGTGACGGATGCCACCGTACAGTTCTTTCCTGAACTCAGAGAAGCTTCGGAGCAGGTTCTTCACCCAGGGTTTCCTAAACGCTATTTCTATGCCGATGACCTGTATCCGATGGCGGCGGGGCAGCGGTGCCAACCAGCAATTGTCCTGTTCCCGCATGTCGTTGACGCGCCACGGAGCCGCCTTGAACTGCTTCCAAAAAGCCGGGCATTGGAAGCGATGCTACCTCAAGCGTTACTCGTGTACGATCAAGAGGTAGCGAGGCGGGAGTTCCAGGTGCTGGCGAAACTTGTGCAACAGGTTGACTGCTATCGATTGCATTTTGGCCGAGATATTCTCGACTTGCCGAAACTGATTACGCCATTACTGGAGAAGGGGCGATAATGTCAGTCAGACAATTCCCCTGGAAGCCGGAAGCGGAGCTGCTGGTGTGGTGTGCCCGCACCAGCATTTCTGAGGTGCTTCAGACGCGCATCCGCCAGCGAGTAACGGCGCCATTGGATTGGAGCGTTCTGCTCAACCTAGCCGGGTATCACGGAGTGCTCCCTCTGCTTTACCGGAACTTGTCCGCACTGTGTTCTGACCTTGTCCCAGCGGATACATTGGCGCGGTTACGCCAGAAAACCCAAGCTGGTGCGTTACTGAACCACTCCTTGGCGCAAGAACTTGGAAGTCTATGCGAGGCCTTTGGCAAGCAAGGCGTTCCCGTCATTCCCATCAAGGGCGCAATCCTCGCTCTGTCGGCCTATGGAGATCTCACACTACGCGACTTCAGTGACATGGACATTCTCATTCCCGAACGCGCAATCGAGGAGGCACGCGCGATTTTATTGGCACAGGGCTATGAGCAGAAGAGCCCTGCGACAGAGTCAGATCATGACGAAGGGCCCTATCATGTCTTCGTCAAGAAACGAACCCTCTTCCGGGTGGATCTACAGTGGGTGATGGCTCATCAACACTTCATGTTTCACTTGGATCGCCCCGAGTTCTGGGCGCAGAGGATGCCGGTGAGACTGGGAAACAAGACGGTTCAGGGATTGGCACCGGAAGATCTCTTGATCGTCCTCTGTGTGCATGGATCGAAACATGCCTGGGAGCAGCTCAAGTGGATCTGTGATGTTGCCGAGCTCCTTCGATCCCACCCGGATCTGGATTGGGAGCGGATCTTTTCGAACGCCTCGACCTGGGGCTGCAGGCGGTTGATCTATATCGGATTGTCTCTTGCGCATCTCGTGTTGGATGCGCCGCTTCCGGAAGGCGTGCGGGCCCGCTACTCAGACGACATACATGTTCATATGTTTTCGAAACGCATGCCGGCAACACTGTTGGCCGATCCTCGTGAGGGTGTGCATGAAAAGCACGCCGTCGCGTTGTATTTTGCATTAAAGGATTCGTGGTGGGAACAGTGGCGGTTCGGCCTCGTCCTGTGTCGTGATGAATCTCCTATGGTCACGTCGCCTCCCGACTGGCTCCCCTCACGCCCCTCGCTGATATATGTGTCACGGCTGATTCGGCCATTTCAGTGGGCGGTGAGAAGTCTCATTCCCGCACCGATTCGCGCAGCACTCAATCGATGGGTTGAACACGGAGGTTAACTTCTGGTGTGTGACACTACAAGTGTGTTGCCTAGACAGTTCCAGAAGGACATCTAATGAGCGTTTCCCTGTGTAGAGCCTTCGATTGCGGACATCTGTAATAGGGCTTACGACACTGGATCGACTATGATGCGAGTCACAAGAAAGTATCGGGCGGTGCTCTGGGCTGCGTTCACGATATCATGGATTCGATTCCTTTTGCGGATCAAACCGTTGCCGCAGGTATTGGACCGGCTCCATCGCTGTTCGATGGCGCAGAATCCTGGTGGGTATTCCTTTGAGGATCTGGCCTACTACGTCGATCGATGGCTTCAATTTTTCCCCTATAACAAAAAGGGAAATTGCTTTCCTCGATCGTTGACGCTTTATCGTTTAGCTCGACGGTCGGGCGATGCCGTTCAGTTCCGATGCGGGGTCAGGAAGGACGTGGAAGGCCTCGATGGACATGCCTGGCTCATGCTCAATGGCCACCCATTTCACGAAATAGGGCAACACTGGCAGCAGTTCACAGTCACATTCTCCTATCCATCCGAGCCTTCAGACAGACGGAGTCCAGAACTGACCATCGAATCGAAACAGGCAGAACTACGTCCTCTGAGGTAGGTATTCTCCACATATACGTATGAACGCTATGCTCTCTCGTATCCGTCCATTCCTTCAGACGGTTCGCCGTTACCCTCTCGTTTGTATGGGAATGCAGTCCAAGCTTGGCTGTCAGCAGTCCCATCGTGCGCGTAATCCAAGGCCTCCTGCCGTTACTTGTCCTGTACCTGGCGAAATTATTGATTGACGCCGTGACTGAAGGGCTCAACACTCCATCAAATGAAGCCTCAATGCCCCACATCACCATGATCCTTGGAGGGTTAGCGGGTGTCGCAGTAGCTAGCGCAATTCTCGCTGTTGTAACTTCACTCATTTCAAAAATTCAAGCTCAAGTGGTCACGGATCACAGGCATGCGCTCCTCCAGGCAAAGTCGGTTGAAGTCGATCTTGAGTACTACGAGAATGCACAGTATCAGAATACATTGCATCGTGCACAGCAAGAAGCGTCCTATCGTCCGACAGCGATCCTCAATGCATTGCTGCAATTTGGACAAGACGCGATTTCCTTGCTGGCGATGGTAGGCATCCTCTGGTGGCTCCATTGGGGGATCATTCCCCTCTTGATGTTGACCGCGGTCCCATACTTTTTCGTCCGTTTGCAACAATCCAACCGGTTATATGCGTGGGAACGCGAATGGACACCGCTTCAACGGAAGGCCTGGTACGTCAATACGCTGTTGACACAAGCGACGGCAGCCAAAGAAGTTCGGTTGTTCGATCTCGGCCCTCGATTGCGGCAATGGTTCCTTGATGCGCGATCGGTACTGCGTCGGGAACGGATTACGTTAGAGCGTCGATGGGTGCTCGCGGGCCTTGGCGCGCAGATTGTGGGAGTTGCTGGTGTGTTTGATGTCTACAGCTTCGTGGCGGTTCAGACCTATCAGGGGTTGCTCACACTAGGGAGCCTTGTCATGTATTTCCAAGCGGTGCAGCGGGCATCAGGATATTTGGAGGGGTTGGGATGGACTGTGTCAAGCTTGTATGAAAGTAATTTGTTTCTATCCTCGTTGGATGAGTTTCTAGGAGTTCGGTCTCGTTTGCCGGAGTCATCTCATCCGAAGCAAATTCCCAGACCGATTACGCAGGGACTCACGTTCGAGCGGGTATCATTTCAGTACCCGCACGAAAGAGACCATGGGTGTACGTCGGGATGTAGACGTGGAGGCATCTAGTAGGTCATGTTCACCGTTTCTGTTGGTTTCGCCACTCTCAACCAAGCTGATCATGAGCGACAACAGACAAGCGGGGTACGTACGATCTCCAAAGGGATGGTTGCCGTTGCTCCTGAAAAAATCTGCATGGTAGGATGCTTTGATACGTGACTACGAATGGAGCGTCGTGATTGAATCATGTGGAAAGTTCTCCTGGCCTGAGATTTCATCTCCACGTTGATGGCTGGACGCTGTAAGATGTCACGCGCGCCATGGGTGAGGAATTTCACTGCTCGCGGGAACGCGCCCGATAGAGCAGAACCTGCTCGACGTGCGCAGCGGGATTCCTCACTCGCGGCACAAGAGATATCGACTTCCGCGGAGAGCGAGAGGGAAGAAAATGATGGATGAGACGGAAGAGGGGAAGCAGAAGTTTTTGGAGGTGGTGAAGGGAACTGATGCCGCTGTGCAGGTGGTCATCCCTGTCACGCCTTCTAATAGCATGTTTCTGATTTCACTCACGAAAGGGCCGAATCGAAAATTCATTACGGTTTCGGAAGACGACATTATCGATCTGCCTAACGAAGCCGGCGTCCTGGCGAAGGTGACGAAAACCGTCAAAGATGCCATCGCCGCTCTTTAGGAAGATCAAGGCCAAGGCTGAGGTTCAGCAAATTCTTGACCTTTACCTTAACCTCAATCCTGATATCCAATGAAACAACTTCTTCCCGGTATCTGGCAGTGGTCTTGGTTTTCCGAGGAGAAGCAGCTCAATTTCAATGGGCTCTTCTTGACGGTCGGAGAACACAAGATTTTGATCGATCCCCCGTCGATGACAGGCGAGGCGAGCTCTACGATCCTCCGCAACGGACCAATCGATTACATCGTCGTCACGAATCGCGATCATGCGCGTGAAGCGGCAAAGTACCAAGGTGAATTTCACTGTCAGCTGCAGATCCCAGAGGCGGATGCAACGCAGATGGATCTCACATCCACCAAAACGTTCAAAGATGGTGCATTGTTGCCAGGCGGAATCTGGGTGATTCAGCTGAAAGATCAGAAGTCTCCCGGTGAGTCGGCCTTGTTCATTCAGCAGGGAAAGGGCGTGCTGATTGTCGGTGATGCCTTGATCGGAAAGCCTGCCGGATTCGTGCGTATGCTCCCCGATGAAAAATACGCCGATGTGACGAAGGCTCGAGAAGGATTACACCGGCTTCTCAAGTATAATTTCGATAGTCTGTTGGTCGGTGACGGTGTTTCGATTCTGACCGACGCCAAGCAGGCGGTTGAACGATTGTTCCAGCCCTTATCATGACGCTGCGCAACGGACTATCAGAGGAACTGAACCGCCAGGGCAATGAGCATTTCTCACGCGGGCTCTATACCGATGCCTATACCTGCTATGCGAAGGCACTGGAATGTGACCGGCTGACTGGAAACCAACGGGCGTTGGCGGCTACGCTGGGAAATCTTGGAAACATATGCGCGGTGAGTGGGCGTCGGGAGTCGGCGCAGACGTATTACCAAGAAGTGTTAGAACTCCAGAAAATTCTTGGGGATGAAAAAGGAATTGGCACGACGCTAGGCAATTTAGGGAACTTGAGAGCCGATGCGGGTGAATGGGGTCGTGCCAAGGCCTATTATCTCGAAGCGCTGGATCTAATGTGCAAGACGCAGGACGATGCAGGCAAGGCGGTGCTGTTTTCCGATCTTGGCTTGATCGCGCGTGAGACCAAAGAGTTCGAGCAGGCGATCGGCTACTATGAGCAATCGCTGGTTTTGATGCGGCGATTAGGAAATGCGGGTGGTGTCGCCGATGCCTGGCGCATGATCGGTCGAACGTTTTTACTCCAGCAGCGCTATGACGACGCCATCGCCTGTTGCCAGACGAGCCAATCCATCGCCGAACGGGCGCGTGATGAGCTACGGGCGGGTGGTGCTCGCTATGTGCTGGTCCAATGTTATGAGGAGATCGGCAAGCTGCATGAGGCGGCGGGCCTACTTGAACTGGTCGTACACATGGATCGTAAATATCAGTTGCCTAAACTTCAAGAGAATATTCAACGGTTGGCGGTTTTACATGCCCGTCTTGCCGAGCAAGATGAGGCGTTGCCTCCGAGAAAGGCGCACATATGAGTGAAGAAGTCCCATCGGCTTGGACCTCGCTCAGGGCCTCGCTGGTCTCCCCCTTCCCTCAACTACAAGAATTAGAAGCAGGCGGCGCGCTGACAATGGATCTTGGCTCTGATGGCTGGATGTTGGAGCTCACGCCGGACGGACGGTTGCTCTGCCAGTACGGTATGGCGCTGGACGATGTGATGACCCTTTTGTCCGATGGAACGCCGGAGGATCTTGGCATCGACGAGATCGCGAAACAGGCCAAGTATTACATCCAACCCGAGGTCTCCAAGTACCGTGCGGTTCTACTGAAATCCGGTTTTTCAGAACAGACCGAAATCACCGATGACTACGTAGCCGCGTTCTTCGAACGGAGTATAGACCTGACAAACCCCGTAGCCGTACAGGACCTCATGCGCTGGTGTGCGAGGACGATCGGCGTGGCTCGATGAGCAAGCGAATCAGCACCTTCGACGATTTTCGTGATGCGATTACGGCGTACCGGCTGCCGCGGGTGTTGGTTGCCGCGATTGAATTGAATCTTTTTACGGCTATCGGAACTGACGTCTGGACTATTCCTGACCTGGCTCGTGACATGAAAGTGAGTGAGCGAGGATTGGCCATTCTCTGCCGGAACCTCGCGATGGCCGGCCTGCTGAAGAAACAGGGCAAGATCTACCGGAATAGCCGGTTGGCGGCTACCACATTGAACG
Source organism: uncultured bacterium (assembly GCA_965233175.1). Lineage (GTDB taxonomy): Bacteria > Nitrospirota > Nitrospiria > Nitrospirales > Nitrospiraceae > Palsa-1315. The sequence continues at coordinate 16,051 of CBDDRW010000058.1, read as the reverse complement.
CGGGCCATCCTGCTTATCGAGGGGATTATCTCCGGCTGATCACGAGTCATTGGGCTGATTGGGGACGCTTGCTGGAATCTGTGAAGAGTGGATTACCGCTCGATCACGATGAGCCGGACGAGCCGGATTATCGTCGTCGGTTCACATGGGCGATGCATCACCGAACCCTAGAGACGGCTCCAAAGATTGCGGCTCAGATCGGCTTGCATGGTGTGCGAACACTGCTCGATCTTGGTGGCGGCCCCGGCACCTATGCCCTGGCGTTTCTTGCAAAGAATCCTGCACTCCGTGCCATCGTATGCGACCGTCCTGCAGCTCTCGACGTGGCCAAAGAGATTGCGTCGACTCACAAGGCCGGCGCGCGACTCTCCTATATGCCGCTGGACTTGTTAACAGAAGCCATTCCCGGCACCTTCGATGTCATCTGGTATTCGAACGTGCTCCACATCTATTCGCCGCAAGACAATCAAGCGCTGTTTCTCCGAGCATTGGCAGCGTTGAACCCCGGAGGCCGCTTCCTGATTCAGGATGCCTTTCTCCACGACAGGGAAGGGCTGTTTCCCGAAGAAGCAAATCTTTTTGCGATTTCGATGTTGCTGTTCACTGAACGGGGCAATACCTATGAGGCGGCCGAGACGAAGTCGTGGTTGACGGATGCCGGATTCGAACGGATCAAGGTCTTGCAGATGAAGAAGGGGACGGAGGACTGGGAGGGCGGGATACTGGAAGCGCGGTCTCCTGGAACGAATGAAAAAATGAGTGTGCGCCGAACAGAATCAATAAAAAATTCACGACCCCACTCGTCACACTGAAGAGAAATAGCCTGCCGGTTTCGCCTTGTCCGCCCAGAATGCTCGTGACTGTGGCGAGGTCTAAAGCCAATCCTACCGTGCCATAGATGACACAAGCCATGGCTGTCCAGATCCATCCCATCCACACGAAGCCTGCGAGAATGAGAGGAAAAATGAGGAGGTAAAGCCCCCATCCTAACCGGCCAGCCTCTGTCGCAGCCGGTACAATTTGGGTGGTAGTAACTCCGATGAGGGAGAGTCCCGCGAGCAGGACGATCAATATCCAGGTATGTCGCATGGACGAGATGATAGCCTTGCTCTGCTGCGCACAGCAATAGCAGAACGCACTCCTTGTGTCCTAGATGTGGAGACCATCCAAGTTCTGCCATGCTAAGAAGGTTTTCCCACAGTCTTGGTGATGGAGCATCGGCCAGGTCGTTCCAAGCCTTCCTAGCCCATTCTAGGGGGGAGATCACCCGTGCGTTAATGGACTTCTGGCCCTTCTGCCTGGACCAAAGGGTAAGCGGGTCTTCTCAACCCCTCTTGATGAGCTCTCCACTGGTCAAGCTATGCGGCCATCTGTGCTGTACTCATGTATGACACGGTATTGCTTCTTCGTTTTCCGCCAGTTCCACTTGTTCGACCATCATCTTGCTTTTCGTGCTTCTTCTTCTGTGCACGGCTGATATCACCCCCCTCTTTCGAGGTATTTCTCCCCATAGTGAAGGATTTACGCTCACCAGCGTTGGTGCGAAACTCCGGCATAAGCAAGGGAGAACTACACATGATCATCATCCAGCGGCTGCCTCAGACCTTAGCTCAAGTGAGTAAGTGGTGTAACCCGATTTCGCGGAAGTTTGTGACGGTACATACTGATAAGCAGCAAATTGACGAGCGAGCAAAGAGGGTGTTCTGTCACACGTTGATTGTGGGTACTGTCATAGGCCTCAGTCTCCCATTCACAGCGTGGACTGCGGATCTGTCGTCTCAAGTGCAGGTGAAACCTCGGGCGGTTGTGGCAGCTGGTATTGGATATGAAAATACCGAGACGTCGAAGCTTAGAGTAAAAACGTACGATGCTGAGAGTGGCGAAATTCTCACTGATGAAACGTTTGATCTGGATGTGAGAGAAGATGCAGCATCAATGGACAGTGCGCCTCGTGAACGGATTTTTGCAGGCGGAGTTGGTCCGGGAGGGGATGGGCTTTCATCCTTTACACTACGCGCCTATGATGCAGCCACAGGTACGTTTCTCTGGGAAGGTCTATTGAATCTCACCGATGGAAACCAAGAAGGCGGTTTCCCTTACCAAGTGTCGGCCCATCTTGTTGTGCCTCAGGCTAGGGTAACCCGGATCCGTAACCAGGTGAGTGTTGACGGACAACCTCAGTTTTTTCTTTGGGCTGTTGATCCGACAACTGGACAGCTTGCATGGACCGATTACTTCTCAGCCGGAGTCGGAACCTTTGCGCGTACAGAACGTGTAAATAGGGCTGTAGTGAGCCAGACAGAGGACTTGGCATCCCCCTCTCAACAGATCGAGTTTAGTATTCGAATGATGGATGAACAGGGTCGGCAGGTAATGTGGGAAGATACGATCGAGCCGGCTGCAGAAGAGACGAATATGACAGCCAGTCACGATGCAGCGGCCGAAACTCTTCCCGTTTGGGTTAGCGAGGGGACGGAGAAGATGATAAGGGAATCGATCTGATCAAGAAGGAAGGCGATGACCCATTAACGGACACGATATGGCCACTGCAAATCAGCTTTTCTTTTCGTGATGCGGTAACTGATCCTCCCACCTGGACTGGAATTGCTCGTACGACAGCGAGAGTTGTGATTGCATGGCAGTGGAAAGCGCCTGCCTTCCCTTGAGGTGCAGGAGAAGTTCCCGCACTTGAGACATGCCGAAACGATCAATGAGATAGTGCACTGCCGAGTTTGCCTCCAAATAGGCCACGGTTGCCGCATCACTGGATAACCCTCCCCATCCTCCCTCCAAGGCAGGTAGAGGGATCAACGTAAACTCCTGCGCCAGAATCTGTTCGAGATCCGACCAACGATCTCCTGATAATTCCATAGCCAAACCTTCATTGAGCCATGTTGGAATGGCACTGCTTGCGGGCCCAAGTTGATCGTGTAGGAGGGCATGTACGAACTCGTGCCGCAGCACGCGTGTAAGCCAGGGACGATCTGCTAAGGCCTCACGTGCAGGAACATGGATGCGCCCGAGTACAGAATCGAAGAGCCCATCGGCCCATACCGGACTACCCGTGGCGCTTTGAAACAGCGAGTTGCTGTGGAGAATTACGACAACAGTTTTTGATGGAAAATGCCCGAATTTTTGCCCGATCTCTCGATAAGCCTCTTCAAGAATCTCCAATACAGCGACCCAGGTTGCTTGATCGACGTCCCCGTCGAACTTCACCGTGAAGTGTGCGCTGCCTCGACTGGTCAGGCGTGTTTCGCCTGACTCGGCCCCTCGGACTTTGGCTGTGACGGTCTGTAGATAGGACTGCACGGCTGGATCTTTTCCTGCACGAGTGATGGCGTGATCGAGATGGCGGACCGCTTCTCCGAGTTGATCCCGTTCTTGAAAAAGATCGGCCAGCGCCAAATGAGGGAATGGTTCTTCCGGGGCCAGGACGGTCAGCTGTTTAAGAAAATCCTGTGTCATGGCCGGGTCGCGTAATTCCCAGTAGGCATGGGCGAGGTTAAGTTGAACGACGGGATTCTTGGCATCGAGTGAGGCAGCTTTCTTAAAGGCGTTAACCGAAACAGCGGTTCCCCCGGTTTTTTCCTGTTGAATACCCAGGTTGTTCCAGAGGACGGCGACGTAGCGACGAGTGGTATCGTTGTTTGTGATGGCGGTCGGCAGGTCGATCAGTTTTGTTCCTGCGGTATCGATGTGTCCTTTTTCGATCTCGTCGCGAATCGACTCCAATAGTTCATGATGCGTTGTCTTTGGGATGACGCTAGGGTCGATCAAGCGAGTGTGTTTCAACTCAAGTTCCCGTGGGCCTTTCTGAATCGGTTTTGGCGGCTCGCTCTGAGAGTCTTCTACAAGAGTATTAGGCTGATCTGACGGCGGGGTAGGCAAATAGGTCGGTTTGAACCAAGCTTGATACACAACGAACAACCCGATGAGACAGGCGACAGGATATAGAATGTGAAAAATATTTCGACGATACATACAAGTCCTATTCGAATCATACTCAATGTATCACCCTAGGCAAGAGCAACAAAGGATTGTCAAGAAATGAGCAAGCTGGGATGAGTGAGGTGCGCACTTTCGCCACCATCTATCAATAGCTGCGACCCTCTTTCCCTGCATCACGCTCGTTGAGGAGGAACAGAGGCTGTGATACGATCCGCCACTGTGATACGGCGCTCTTCCGAGCCCAACCCTCCCGAACAGTTTCAGCTATGGCTGAACCGTGTCGCGCGTCCGATCGAGTTCGCGACACGCGATGCGTTCGCGCATCTGCCTACCGTCAAGAATTTGAATCGTTTTGTCTGCACACAAGTACTGCAGGTCTTGTCCGATCGTGTGTACCCGCGGGCGATTGAAGCAGCGTTGCTCCGGCTGCGTGAGCTGTTTCATGAAGACCAGAACTGCCTTCCGGCTGAAGACCAACAGCGTCGGCTGCAGGAAGCTCTGGTCATTTTGAAAGTGTTGCGCAATGCCGTTCACGATCCCGCCCGCGCTTGGCAGGCGCCTGAGCCGATCGTCATCCGTGAATCTGCCAAGTGCGAAACTCCATCGCGCGCATGGTGGGAACAACCCATCCGTTTCGCGAAGGGAGTTGGCCCGAAGCGCACTGCATTACTGCAACGATTCGGAATCGAGACGGTTGAAGATGCGCTGTGGACCTTGCCTTGGCGCTACGAGGATCGCTCGGTCATGACCCCGATCGGACAACTGGTGCCGGGTGAGCAAGCCTCGGTTTGCGGCACAATCGTCAGAAGCGAAGCGAAACGTGCCCGCAGTCGCCGTCTCACTATCCTCGATATTGTGGTGGAAGATGCAACCGGGCGCCTCCAATCGGTATTCTTCAATCAGCCGTTTCTCGAACCACTCTTCACCGTCGGGACGAGATTGATGCTGACGGGACGGGTGGTGGTGAGCGCGCAAGGGTGGATGGCGATGAGGATGGAAGTCGCGCAATACGAAATCGTGGGTACAGAAGCAGAAGCGCCACTGCATGTAGGCCGTATTGTTCCCATATACCACGAAACCAAGGGATGGACTTCTCGGCATATGCGCGTGCTCATTAAATGTTTGTTGGATGCACATGCTGGTCATGCGCAGGAGATATTGCCGGTCCAGCTTCGTACCCTCCATCGATTACCGCCTATTCAAGAAGCGATACAGGATGCGCATTTTCCTCAACCCGGGACGGACGGTGGACAACTCGATCGTGGCCTCACACCGGCGCATCGCCGCTTGGTGTTCGAAGAGCTGTTTGTACTTCAACTCGCGTTGGCCTCGCGGCAACGAGTGATGAAAGAAGAGGTCAAACAGGTGTCGTTCAATCCGAAGACATCCCTCCTCGGCAAGCTGGATCGGGCGCTACCCTTTCAGTTGACTGAAGCCCAAGAGCGGGTGATTCAAGAGATTCTGTCGGACATGACGTCATGCAAACCGATGAACCGTCTGGTGCAGGGCGATGTCGGATCCGGCAAAACCATCGTGGCAGTGCAGGCGATGGTGCTGGCTTGTGGATCGGGCTACCAGGCAGCACTCATGGCGCCGACGGAAATTCTCGCCGAGCAGCATTATCGAACGATGAAGGGGTTACTGGAACCGCTCAAGCTTTCCGTCGTGCTCGTGAGCGGTGGTGGACGTGCGGCAGCGCGTAAAGCCATTCGCGAGCAGGTGGCTTCCGGGGCCGCACAGGTCGTGATCGGAACCCATGCGGTCATCCAGCAAGGCGTCGTCTTCTCGAAACTAGGACTCGCAGTGATCGATGAGCAACATCGATTCGGCGTTCTTCAACGAAAGACGCTTATTGAGAAGGGGTATAAGCCCGATGTGCTGGTGTTGACCGCAACACCGATCCCGCGCACGCTGGCCATGACGGTGTACGGAGATCTGGACGTTTCGGTGATCGACCAGATGCCGCCGGGTCGAAAACCGGTGCGGACGTTTCTTCTCAACAATGGCCAGCGAGGACGGGCCTATCAGATTCTCCGCGACGAATTGCGGAATGGCCGGCAGGCCTATGTGGTGTATCCGCTGGTTGAAGAATCTGAGAAGACCGATCTGCAGGCGGCTATGCAAGGCGCAGAGCAATTGCAAGCTGAGGAGTTGGCCGAGTTTCGCATCGGACTTGTGCATGGCCGGATGAAGTCGGAAGAAAAAGAACAGGTTATGGCATCGTATAAGAAAGGGGAGATTCAGGTCCTGGTCTCGACGACGGTGGTAGAGGTTGGAGTCGACGTGCCGAATGCCACGGTCATGATGATCGAGCATGCCGAGCGGTTCGGATTGGCGCAGTTGCATCAATTGCGAGGACGGGTCGGGCGAAGCGCCCACCAGTCTTATTGTTTACTGATGGCATCGAGTGGGGTGTTGTCTCGATTGGCGAAACCCAAAGCAGCCGGTGAGCCGCCATCTGCAGCCAGGGAGCGGCTGGAGGCTCTTGTGCGATCAACCGACGGGTTTGTGATCGCCGAGGAGGATCTCCGCATTCGTGGGCCAGGCGAATTTTTTGGATTCCGCCAGTGGGGTATGCCGGAGTTCCGTGTCGCGAATCTAATGCGGGATGCCGATATACTCCAGCAGGCGAGACAGGAGGCATTTGCTCTGCTGAAGCAGGACCCACAGTTGAAGGCATCGATACATCGGGCCTTGAGAGCGACGATGTTGAGGCGATGGGAATCGAAGTTGGATCTAGGGTCAGTGAGCTAACAAGAGACGAAAGGCACGCGGCGAGTGGGTTTATTGCAGCGGCTCAAACATGATGTGAAGACGGGATTGGCGACATTGCGCCATGGGACAGCACAGGCGGCAATTCGTGCATTGGAAGAAACGGAACTGTTGCGAATCCGGCTTGATATCCGCAAGTTCGATCAACAATTGGAGGAGCTCTATCGGAATGTCGGCGAGCGAGCGATTCACCTTCGCGAGGCAGGCGAACCAGTTGAACGGGTTGTGCACGATGCTGAAATCAGTCGACTTGTCAAAGAGATCCAAGATCTCAAAGAGGCACGCGAAAAGCTTGAGTCTGAGATCACGGAAATTCGAAACGAACGATGAGCAATTTGTCAGCTACAATGCGCCTCGCTGGTGTGGATATCGGGACACTCACCTGTCGATTGCTTATTGCCGATTTTCTGCCGGGCGGCCGGCTGAGAGAAATACGATCTGATCGTCGTATTCTCCGGCTAGGCAAAGGTGTCGATCAGACCAAGCAGTTGAGTGTTGAAGCGATGGATAGGGTGTTACAGTGCCTCAAAGAGTGGCGGAAGATCATCGATACTTCTCATGTCAATGCTATGGCAGTCGTCGCAACCAGTGCCGTGCGTGATGCAGCAAACCGAGAAGAGTTTATCGACCGTGTGAAATGTGAAGCAGGCTTTGAAGTCGAACTGATCTCGGGAGCAGAAGAGGCCAGGCGGACCATGCTGGGCATCCGCTCCGGCATACCCCAAGACGTGACGGACGTGCTCGCTCTCGACATCGGTGGGGGCAGCACGGAGTTCATTCTTGATCGACCAGGACAGCCGCCAATCGTCAGATCAATCGATATCGGCGTCGTGCGTCTCTGCGAGCGTCTCTTACATCACGACCCTCCAACCAACGAAGAAGTACAACAAGCCCGCGAGTGGGTGGAGCAAGAAACCAAAGCCGCAGTTGCTGGTATGGGCAACTACCAGACAGCCACCTTTGTGGGCACAGCGGGAACGATCACGAGCTTAGCGGCCATGGCCCAAAAGCTTTCAGCCTATGAGCCAGCCAGAATCCACAACTATCAGTTGCAGCTCACAACGATTCAAGACCTCGAACAAACGCTACTGAGCCGCAAGAAAGCTGACCGAGCCGGTCTCCCAGGTCTAGAAAAAGGCCGTGAAGAAGTCATCGTGGCCGGAGCCATCATCATCCGGACGGTGATGGAAACGCTGGGAATGTCGGCGGTGCTTGTGAGTGATCTGGGGTTGCGAGAAGGAGTAGTGATCGAGCTGGCGATACGGATATTATGATGAGTGCGAGAACTAGATCGAAATAATTGCAGGAACGTATGCGTGCAAAATTTGCCCCAAATCCTTCGACCCCTCACTCTTCCCCAACTAGAGGTAAGAGGCTGGTATATCTTGATCAATCTTTTCTGACAGACATGTGTTTCCGAGGAGAAAACACACCCACACCCTCTAGCTCAATCCTAGGACGTCTTTTCCTGAAGCTTCAAGATCTGAAAGCGATAAGCAAGATTGTCATGGTCGTTTCGGATATCCATTGCCGAGAGACATCGAATTTTCCGGGGCAATACGCGGAGAGAATGGAGAAGTTATGGAAATTTCAGAATGGCTTGGCTGACGGAAGAATCGCAGCTAACTGGGAAGATGTTCTAGTTGCGCAACATCGACGCATGCTTTCCGATGACTCCCTTTCATATCCTTTTGCTGACATAAGGCTTCGAGATTCCCCTCAAGCGTATAATGGGGTAAGAGTAATTATGACAAATTCTTCGCTGCTGAGAATTCATCGCAGCAATGTGGCGACATTTGAGGAAATCGATGGCCGATATCAAGAAGTAATTGATCGGCAAGCCATGAATCTTCCGCGCTGTGACGGAATAACCGATTGCCATAACTATATTCTCGGACTTTGGGGCGCTGATATTCAGGCAGGGATAGATGCCTGGCGGCAGCGTAGAGACTTTGAGCTGTCATTCGAGCAGTTAGGCAAGTCGCCTAATGCCAAAAGCCTTGCTTCGTTAAAGCTGCCTGACCTGAACGTCACACCCTTTCTTGGAGTAATTCGCAATGTGATTCACGGACTGGATGGAGAGGTTGCACTCCAGCGATGGTCCGATTTGTTAGAAAAGGATTCGATTGGTCCTTGTCCATCTCTGCGAATAAGGGCAGCTCTTGAGGCTGAACTGCTCTGGACTTGGCATGAAGGCAAGCGCCGTAATCCAAAGACATTTAGTGTGAATTTCGGTCGGTCTAGACAAAACGATATTGATCATGTTTCTACGTTTGTGCCTTACGTTGATGCATTAACTACCGACAATGATATGCATAACCTGTGCAAGCGCAAGGTTGTGAATGATGAGATTGTGCCATTTCCGTGCAGGATTTTCTCTGCGAAAAATTACGACGAGTTTGAAGATTGGTTGAACGAATTGCTGGTGGAATCCACTACCTCAAATCAAGGTGAGAAGAGTAAAGAGGCTAACTCACATTTCTAGCCCGGGTCATCCCAAGTACTTTTTTTCTTTTCAAGGGGTGGCCTGGTCGATCCTCGATTCCGCGCGTCGAACGAGCACCTTCTTATCGTGCGCGTTCCGCGAGCAGGAGGACGGCCAGTCTACCCTGTTGTCGTCTTTACCATCGAGAAACTAGCTTTCGACATGTTCGCGGATTACTCTCTGGGTGAGAAGTGTGCCCGGGTTGCTCCGGGTCGGGGTGGCTTGTACATTTTGTTCAGAACGCTCTTGAAAGAAAGCGTGCAATGCAACGACCAGATGACAATGCTGAAGATGCGCGGATCCCGATAACTTGCGCCGCACTATAGAACTGACCGAACTCGGTCTGGCTGTACGCCAGTTAGTGGTGCAGCAAGGTCCCCTCGTTGGCGATGCCATGGCACAGGTTATGCGCGAGATCCGGCGCGCGAAAGAACAGGCATGGCAGCAGAGTCCTTTCCTAGTTCAGGCGTCTTCCACTCTCATCACTGAGTTCAACCGATGCGTGGGTCCAACGAGGGTCGTTTGATTCTCTACCCTCTCCTCCATAAGCATGCAAACCGTTCTTCACTGCGCGCATCGACCGACCACTATGCATATGACCTTCCAAGCTCGCTCGTTTTTTCTTCGGGGATGGGGGCTGATTGATCTTCTACTGCGCGCGTCCAACGAGGGGAGTCCGCGACCGCGCGTTGCGCGAGCACAGAAGATCATCAGGCTCCATCCCTCTCCCCCTGCGCCGTTGTGTTTCCTATGCGGGAGGCGTATAGTTTCGATTCCTCATAGATCAGGATAATAGGTCATTGTCTCTTCTGCCGAATGTGGAGGTAGAGCATGAGAAAGATCCTGGTACTCGTCGCGTTGCTCGGGCTCGATGCTGACCCGACGATGTCCGCAGCACTCTTTGATGAACGAACCAAGAAATTCGCCGCAGGCTACGACTTCCTGAACCAACATAGATACCCGGAGGCGCGCACGGCCTTTGAAACCGGCGTCCAACAATACCCGAAGAATGCCTTGGCACATTTTTATCTTGGCGAGGCCTGTTGGGGTCTGAAAGCCTGGGCTTGCGCGGAAACGCCCTATGGAACTTCACTGGAACTTGATCCGCAATCCTCGATGGCTGGGTTAGCTAAGCAACGGAGCCGCAGAGCCAAAGTTTGGCGATTGCTGAACGAAGGGGAGCAGGTCAAGGACAAGCTGGACCTGGTGAACGGGCAGAGCCTCGACGAAGAATCACGCGCCCTCTCTCGTCAGGTAAAAGATACAATTGAAGAGGGGCAGCCTCAGAGTCAGGAGCAGCCGCTGTCACTCCCGTTTGCTGATCGATCGATGACCATAGTGCCTGCTGGGGAATTCGTGATGGGGAGTGTAACGGGAGATGCCGATGAACAGCCGGTGCGCCGAGTCTATCTGGATGCTTTTTTTATAGATCTATATCAGGTATCAGTGGGGCAGTATGCAAAGTTCTTGGAAGCCACATCCCAAGCCGCACCGCCAGACTGGAGCATCATGAACAAATCCCGGCACCAGAATCGTCCAGTCGTTAATGTGGATTGGGCGGATGCGAACGCCTACTGCACATGGGCCGGCAAGCGTCTACCGACCGAGGCAGAATGGGAGAAAGCGGCGCGGGGAACTGATGGCCGGACTTATCCCTGGGGAAATGAGCTTCCGACGGGGTTTCGTGCGAACTCGATGAGAGAGAAGTGGAGCAATCATTGGGTTGTGATGCCGGTGGGAATGTATGAAGAGGGCAAGAGTCCCTATGGTCTCTATGACATGGCCGGGAATGTCTGGGAGTGGGTCAGCGATTGGTATGCCCCCGACTATTACGAGTCCAGCCCGTTGCAGAACCCGATGGGACCGCCTACGGGAGAATCCAAAGTGATCAGAGGCGGTTCCTGGGGTAGCGGGCCCAAGGACTTGCGCTCTGCGGATCGAGACACCCATGTGCCGTCGGCACGAGGCCTCGGCACCGGATTCCGATGTGCGAAGACTTCGTAGATTCTTGGTTCCTGGATTCTTGGAGAAATAAGCAGGGACAGTCTACTGTTCCAATCTGAGCCATCCCACCTGGTGCAGTAACCGCATTCGATCTTCCGTATGCTTTCGTAGCCTGGGTGAACAGATTAGGCGTCCTGTGCGCGTCCAACGAGGGCTCTCTGGCTGCGCATTGCGCGAACACAGGAGGCCTTCCAGTCTGCCTTTTCATGCTCCTTCCAAGCTCGTTTGCTTTTCCTCTCTGGGAATGGCGCGCTGCCTGATCCTATTGCGCCGGTCGAACGAGGTTAACAATGCTCTTTCCAAGCCCGCTCGTTTTCTCCCAAGAATGGGGGACTGGTTGATTTCCCACTGCGCGCGTCGAACGAGGGCCTTCCGAGGCTGCGCGTTGCGCGAGCGCAGGAGATCAACAGTCCGCTATTCCTTTCATTTCCACTTGATACTGCACCCAATGCTTGCCTTCTGATTGCTGTCGACAGGCTTTCCAGTTAGCACTGCATCGATTGCCGCACGGAGGTCACGACCTGTGACTAGTTTGCTGTTACCGGGGCGGCTGTCGTCGAGCTGACCCCGATAGGCCAGGCGCCGCTCTCGGTCGAAAAGGTAGAAGTCCGGAGTGCAGGTTGCCCGGTATGCCTTCGCAATGTCCTGGGTTTCGTCAAAACAGAGAGGAAAGGTAAAGTCCAAGCGTTCGGCCATCTCTTTCAAGCGTGGCGGCGCATCATCTGGATATTGGACTGGATCGTTGCTACTGATGCCGATCATACCAAGCCCAGTATCTCTGTAGTCCCTCCCTATCCTGGCAATCTCGTACTCGACATGCGTCACATAGGGGCAATGACGGCAGATGAACATGACCAGCAAGGCGGTCTTGTCAGCAAACGAATCGAGCGAGTAGATCTGACCACCGACCACATCGCGCAGCGCAAATAGAGGCGCACATGTTCCGAGCGGCAGAATGTTAGACGCAATGGCCATGGCGCCCCCTTCTCAATCTTCTCTCAGGATGCTCCTATGTGAACATGCCGTACCGTGGCGGCTTCGTCAAGAGACGCGCCGTCCTCCCTGCTCTGATATCGAAGTCTCGTTCCCACTATGGTAGGCTCGTGCGCATGACATCACATCAAAAGAGGAGATGTGAGTGAAACAGGGTTATCGGTTGATCATTGTGGACAAGGCTGGTGTGCTGGTGTCTGAGTTCCAACTGACGGAGAACGCTCTGGCGCATCCGGAAGCCTTTGTCTCGGCACTCAAGCAGTCGATCGAGGATATTGAAGAGGAGGAGGCATGAGCGTCTTCCGCTCGCCCCATCTATCGACAATTATGCATTCGCGCATATGACAAGGGAGCCTGTGTATGGAATACGTTCATCTTGGTCGGGCGGGCGTGAAAGTCAGCAGACTCTGTCTTGGCACGATGAATTTCGGTCCGGAGACAAGCGAGACGGACAGTTTCGCCATCATGGATCGCGCGCTGGAACTAGGCATCAACTTTTTCGACACAGCGGACGTCTATGGCTGGAAAATGGGAGAAGGGTGGACGGAGCAGATTCTGGGACGTTGGTTCGCACAGGGTGGCGGACGGCGTGAGAAAGTCGTCCTGGCGACGAAGGTGTTTGGCCGAATGGGCGCATGGCCGAATCAGTCTCGTTTGTCGGCTCTGCACATCAAGCGGGCCTGCGAGGCAAGCCTGCGGCGTTTGCAAACAGACTGCATCGACCTCTATCAGATGCATCATGTCGATCGGGAGGCGCCATGGGAGGAAATCTGGCAGGCGATGGAGCAACTAGTCCGGGAAGGCAAGGTCCTCTATATTGGTAGCAGTAATTTTGCTGGTTGGCATCTGGCCCAGGCCCAAGAAATAGCTCGTAGCCGCAATTTTCTCGGCCTTGTGTCGGAGCAGAGTCTTTACAATTTGAACGAGCGGACAGCCGAGTTAGAAGTCATTCCAGCTTGCGAAGCCTATGGCATCGGCCTGATCCCTTGGAGTCCGCTCGCGCGCGGGCTGTTAGCCGGATCCTTGAAGCCAGCAACAATCGGTCGACGCGCGAATGAAGATCTACAGAAGGATGTTGAGACCTATCGCCCCAAGCTGGAAACCTACGAAGCACTCTGCGCACAGCTCGGTGAGCGTCCGGCTGATGTGGCACTGTCCTGGTTACTGCATCAGAAGGCCGTGACCTCCCCGATTATCGGCCCGCGTACAATGGACCAATTGAACGACGTCATGCGGGTCCTGAGTCTCACGTTGAGCAAGGACATACTGAAACGCCTTGACGAGATCTTCCCCGGACCCGGAGGGCCAGCACCAGAAGCCTACGCGTGGTGACAAGGCCTCTATCGCTACTCCTGATACACATGCTGCCAGAAACCGTGGTAGGGACGGCAGGGGGGAGAAACAGGTTATGTGGAGATCATCTGATTTACCTGTCGCAACCTACATGGGTGCTGGCACAGGCCAGTCGCAAACATCGCCCTACTTTCTATTCTTGGACGGAGGAACTTGTGCGGTCGTCAGTCATCTCTTTTCGAACCAGTTCCTCTGCTTTCAACCAATCTTCTACGTCACGCTCCGCTTCTCGCCCTCGCCGCTCATAGAGTTCGTAGGCTTTCTTCGCAATGCACTCCCTCACCTCATCTGAATACTTCTGCATCGACTCAGGCTCAGGGGACAGATTCCATTCTCCCACATGCGGCGCATCAGGATTTTGAGACGTCATGGGCTTCCCTCCTTCGACGATCGGTTTCCTCCATTAACTATACCAGCCTGCTCGTACATTGCGCAGGGCGATTCATTGATCTTGCTTCCTCGTTCTTAGCCCTTTTACAATGCACCACTCTATGAAGATGGATCTTTTCTTTAAACTCCCACAGACCTACCTTCTGAGCTTCTGGTTACTACTGATGTTTCTGATGTTGAGTAGTCAGCCAGTCTGCGCAGAATGGGTATTGGTGAGTGGGGACGACGAAGCGGGATTAAAAGTCTACGTCGATCCTACCACCCTTCGCCGTAACGGCAGTCTGGCGAAAATGTGGCAATTGTACGACTACAAAACAGTACAAACTGTGGCGGGCGATTCATTGTTGTCTATGAAGCGGTTTAACGAATACGATTGCACAGAAGAGCGCACCCGCATGCTGGGGTATACATGGTTCTCAGGCAACATGGGAAACGGGAATGTGGTGTACAGTACCACTGAACAGCTCCCGTGGGAACTGGTTGTCCCGCGCACGATCAATCGAACGCTCTGGAAAGTGGCTTGCGATAAGAAATGATTGTGCCAGAGAACAGGTGCCTCCATCACCCACTCTAGCGACTGCATGCTCCTTCATGCGAGAAAGTCTTCCTCATGCGTGCCACGCGTTCCCTCTCAGGTCTTTATATTATTCTCGATCCTTCGGTCTATCCCGCGCGTCCCTTGGTCGGCGTGCTGAGAACAGCGGCTGAGGCCGGCGCCTTCCTCTTCCAATATCGTAACAAGGCAGCATCGATGAAAGATGCGTACCTCGAAGCCTTGGCGCTCCGTGATGCTGCGGCGGAGGCTGGCGCTCTCTTCATCGTCAATGATCGCTGCGATTTGGCCATGGCCGTCAATGCCGATGGTGTGCACCTGGGGCAGGGAGATTTGCTTCTCAACTTGGCAAGGAAGGTGATGGGTCCTGAGAAGCTGATAGGAATCTCCACACACAATGCTGATCAGGTGCGAGAAGCTACCGCCGGAAAACCGGACTACCTTGGCTTTGGCCCCATCTTCACACCCGGCTCTAAACAGGACCATGACCCTGTCGTCGGGCTTGAAGGGCTACGAACGATACGCTCGCTCACAACGTTACCCGTCTTCGCAATCGGTGGGATTCAAGTCGACCAGGTTGAAGAGGTCATGCGAGCGGGAGCTGATGGGGTCGCGGTTATCTCAGCAATCCTCAAAACCCCAAATGTCAGCCACGCCGTGTCCTCGTTCCTCGCCAGGATGTGAGCCCCCATGATTCATGGCATTTCTACTGTAAGCGCGTATATACGGCTGCGACGGGCAATCTCGCCGGTCAGCCTTTCAACATACTGCACAAGTGTGTCTCAGGGCTTCACGCCTTTGAGTATCCATCTCCCTTTATGTCTCCACGCTTTCATTCCGAACCTTCATGAACCATGCGGGCTAGGACTAGTCTCACCAACTTCTTGATTGGAGCGGTCTCCACGAGACGTACCAAGCCTTCATCTAGATTTCGGTTCACAGTCAGGTTGTAGGGGAGTGGGCCGACAACGGGAACCCCTGCAAGCCGTTGAAGGAGATTGACGGTCGACTGTTCTTGCACACGAGTGGTCTTTGTACGAGGTGGGTGCAGCTGATTCAAAACCAACGCCACGATAGGAATGTTTCTCAGGCGAAGTGCGTGAAGCGTCAACAAGGCATGATTGATTCCCCCTAAGCCAGATCGTCCAACCACGATGGCTGATAACTTCATTTTATAGATGAGGTCTAATGTGCTAAGCACTTTTGTAATTGGTACATAAATTCCGCCTGCTCCTTCTACGATCATGAGTGCATGCCTCCGATGCAGGGTACGAAACGCACGCATAATTATGGTCGTCCTGACAGTTGTCCCTTCTGCTTCTGCAGCAAAAAGTGGCGCCACAGGAAGCTGAAAGGCATACGGGCACACTTCCGTCATTGAATCATCACTGCCAGCCGCTCTTTGCAACCGCGCTCCATCAGACTGAAGTTTGCGCGACTGCGAGACTCCTGTCTCAACCGGTTTCATAACTCCCACATCGATCCCCTGTTGAGTCAGACATGCTGCGAGAGCGGAAGCGACAAGTGTCTTCCCAACACCCGTATCTGTC
>CBDDRW010000057.1:0-3166 GCA_965233175.1 uncultured bacterium | reverse complement strand
CACCCGCAACGTGACATCTTGGCCAAGATTCCCATGAACGGTCAATCGATCTCCCTCCAGTTTGGTAATGGTCCCAGCAATCTGGCTCGCGCCCTCTATCGCGAAGAGTGGACCGGATACGCTCATTCCCAGTAGACCAATGGCGGCACTCAAAGATGCCGTGAGAAGTAATCGATGTTGAGGAACCATGGTGAGTACTCCCTTCATATAGGTGACCAAGTAGCCCTACCCTATCACTGCGGAATAGAGGCGACATCTAGACAGATCCCTAGTTCTTCGATTTCCAGGGCTATTCCCAGTCGGTCTGATGTTTCTCAGATAAGTACAATACGCCAGGTCTTATTCTTCCCAAGCCGAGGCATTGTATTCCCATCCGTCCAGGTAAAAGGAGGCGACTTATGCCACAGCTCAAAGAAATCATGACGCCGAGTGTCGAGGTGGTGTCTCCGAATGCCACGGCGGCCGATGCTGCCAGAAAGATGCTGTACCTTGATGTCGGGGCCGTTCCTGTCTGTGATGGAGACCGGCTACTTGGCATGATTACTGACCGTGATCTGGTGCTCCGGGTCATGGCGATCAGTCGCGATCCCGTTCAAGCGCGGGTGAGCGAGGCGATGACGGCAGGGCTAGTCTACTGTTTTGAGGATGAAGAGGCGGAAGTCGCCGCCGAGCTCATGGTGCAAAAACAGATCCGGCGATTGCCCGTGCTGTCGAGAACGAAACAGCTGGTCGGGATCGTCTCGTTGGGGGACTTGGCCGTTGATGGCTTGGATCCACAGATGTCCGGGACGGTGTTGCATGAGGTCTCTGATCCATCACGGTCCCACCGAGAGTCCAGAAGGGAGGAGACAATGGCGAGATATAGCGCAGGCACACAGAAGACGGTAAAGCAAGCCATGCATAAACGAAAAAAAGGTACGCTCAAAAGCGGAAGCGGCAAAAAGGTAAAGAGTCGCAAGCAAGCCATCGCAATTGGGTTGTCAGAGGCGAGAAAGAAGGGCAAGAAAGTACCGGCGAAGAAATAAGCAACCCATCTCATACTCGTGGCTCCGCTAGGTCTGCTCCATCACAGCTTCGCCGTAGATGCGACGAGACCCGACATGATGCGGCAGCCAAGGGTCCGGAACTCGTTGATGTGGATGTGATGGAAAGCGTGTTCGTAGGATCGGGTCTCCTTCTCCTTAAACTTGGCCTGCTGTCCTTTTGGGGTCTCTGGTTTGTGCTGGTATTTTTTACTAATTTGTTCGAAGGCTTGAAGGTGCTGCACCGCATATCTTGGACATGGAAATTTGCCTCTCACAATTATCAACCTGTGGTTCTCGCAACCGCCGAATACCATGCACCCTTATGGTTAGCCAAAGTGCTATTTTCGGGGGTTCTGCTCTGGCAGCTCATCACCGTTCTCATATTTGGATGGGCTATAGCGGCCAGCCTCGAGCAGGTGTCTTTGAACTGGGGGCTTGTGGATGCCGCCTTTGCAGCGGGGTTGGGTCTATGGGGAGCGTTTATGCTTGCCGATGAATTCTTCAAGGAATACGACACGGAGCGGACCCACGTACAGTTATTTATTGCCCAACTGGTCACAGTCGTGGCTCTGCACATCTTGCCTTCCTAAGATTCGTCCAGGACTCCTGCGAGGCGGCCGCAGTGGTGCATGTGAGCGGCTGAATCAGCTCTTGGCAAGACCCTTGGCCAATCAGTTGCAGCCGCCAACGGAGGCTTACTCAGCACTCGCTCATTCTGACAACCGGGATAGTCGCCTGGTGTGCATCTGTGCCTCAGGAGGTGATCGGTCAGCGCCTGAATGGTCAATGGCGCATTCCCCTCTCTGCGGTTATTGCCCAGCACATAGGCTCGCCGGTTCTGATGCCTTTCGAGAGAACTCTGAGAGCTCCCTTGCCCTTAGGGTCTTGTCCAGTAGTTTCACTGCCGCACATTATTACAGTGGGTGGTGAGGGCGGTCGGAAGTGCTGAGGGGACTAGAACATGGGACAGGTTGCACCCAATTATACCTCCCAACCTTTTGGCGATATCGGACGAAGGGTCAAACACAATTTCATCACCGAAGAACGGGACCTCCTGCCACTCGTTGCTCGCTCTTGAGGAGGGAGAAGATTGGACTTTAACGGTGAGACATTAGCCGCCGGCACAGAACTGGTTGGATCGAAAGGAACGGCCATGGATTTCATTACACTCTTACGACGCGATCACGAGAGGATCGCTTCACTCTTTAAACAGATACAGGCGGGGTTCGAACAACCTGACACACCGGAACGCCATCGGTTATTTCGACAACTCAAACGAGAATTGGATATCCATGCAGCGGTCGAAGATTTGCATATCTATCGAGTCTTTCAGCAGGAAGAAGTCACACGCGACGAGGCACATGACGCCATAGAGGCGCATAGCGAGATCAAAACGCTTCTGGACAAACTCGAAACAGCGCCGGTGTATGACCATCAGTGGGTATCCAAATTCGAGGAGTTGCACACGCTCGTCGAGTCACACGTGGCCAGCGAAGAAACCGAGCTATTCCGCATGACCGAGGCGGTCATGACTCCGCAAGAAGCAGAGGAATTGGGTGTGAGCGTTGAAACAGCCAAGCATGCGATCAGCCGTAACGCCCCTCCGACGGAAGGGGGCACACCAGAGCAGGTTCACTAAGTGTGGCATCCCCATCGTGTTGGCATTAAGTTTCGTAGGAATTTTTGTGGGTTTATGGTTTGGTCTGCCTTTGTTGCACGGCCGCCCAACGCGACGAAGCCTAAGATTGCTAGCATTAAAGATTCGAGTCCGCATGTTTAACCCTGGTTTCCCCACTATCACACTTGCCGCTCGAGTGCCTGGGGGGCTGGGAGATAGCTGAGGTAGCGCGTGTGACCCTCTGGTGGCTGTTAGGTCCGTTCATGCGAGCCGATTATCATTTTTGTGATATCCCCCTTTGCTGAAAGGTTTCCGCTAGGGGCCTTCCTAGCTTGCTCCATGCTCGGACACGCATAGGATGACGCCTATCGAATTGAGAAGGTTTAAGCAACAGATGATCGATTCACCTCACTTGAAGGAGGATGCCATGTCGACCGTTGCCACATCCATCGAAGTCAATGTGCCGGTGCGAACGGCGTACAACCAATGGACGCAGTTTGAGGAATTTCCCCAATTCATGGAA
>CBDDRW010000056.1:0-10780 GCA_965233175.1 uncultured bacterium | reverse complement strand
TAGTACAGCAGAGAACTTGCTCCAGTGTTCTGGTCGCGCTGGAGCACCGCTGTTGCGTTTCTGGTCACTTCGTTCACGCGCACCGTCATGCGGGCCAAGAAGAGATCGCTTTTGACATCGTATAGATTTTGGGCGCGAAGTTCCTTTCCGATATCGGCAAAACTACTCACACGATCCAAGTCTTGGATGGTCTTGAAGGGGCGCGATATGGCAATGTCAGCAGCCACGCCTTGCGTAATACTTGGATCGAGCGCCTGAATCACAAAGGGGTCTGCCGTATTTAGATTCAGCTTACTTTGCCCTTCTTGAGGATAGACCGTCACCAGCTTTGAGAGTTTTGTCATGATGTCCGGAGTCATCCCTTTAATCAGGCGCAATTCCAAGAGTGTCTGCAGAGGGGCATTGGCTGCCCGGTAAGGGGGCCGTAGCGTTTGATAGTAGAGGCTTTCTGCTCCGGCGGGTTCCGGCGTCTCATCCTGATCCACCCAATCGACGATGGCATCCACCAGATCCGGCTTGATCTGCACCAGTTCGAAGAGCCGCTTGACCCTCTGGACCCTAGCTTTCTTGGCAATGGGGTCACCGCCCGCTGCCAGATCGTTCAGGTTCAGCTTGCCCCGTTCATCCTCGATCTGGGCGGTCAGCAGGCCGTCACCGATGACGTAATCTTTGATGGGAAGAGCCCACAAATCGGTGGGAGCGTCATAGAACTGGCCCGCTTTTCTGTCCTTGGCAAGGTCTTGTTGTAAGGTGCCACGGGCGGCCTGCACCGCGGCGCGTGCGAGCACAGTAGCTTTGAAGTTATCGCGAAAGGCCGCGGCGTCGCGGTATTCCCGCCTTGCTTCGGCATCGAACTCAAGAATCAGCGCAACCAGGAGGGCGAGAACCAGGAGAGAGAGAAGAAGGGCGATACCACGTTCATCAGACCTTCGCATAGGTCACGATTCTCAGCGTCGCATCGAGATTGATTGGATTATCGTATTTCGGTTTGATTTGCAGATGGTGCACCTGAACGTCATAGGGCGCCTGTTCGATCGCCGCCAGCAGCGCAAGGAGTTGAGGAAGCGTTACGCCATCGAGCCGAAGGTCGACCGCGGTTTCCTGATAGCCCTGGACGGCAATGGAGGCCTGTGGTTGTAGGCCGACGATGCGGTCGCGAATCTGCGCCCCCGTCGTCGCTTCTTCCATGAAGGCTAGCAGCGAAAACTGGGCTGGCGGACTTGGCATGCGTTGCTCAATCTTGGTGATACGCGCCTGCTTGGCCACATACTCCTGTGCGACGAGCGCCAATTCTTGGCTGTCTTTCGCTTTTCGTTTCGCTTGCCGATCGAGCTTGTCGATCGAGGCCATGAGCGGATCGACGATCAGGAGAAAGACGAGCGTGGCCACAACCATGGCTCCGCCAGCCGCCACGATGATGCGCTCGCGCTGGGAGAAATGCTGCCACCGTTCTTTCAGCATGTGCATCATGGCTGTTGTACCGTATAGGTCAGGCGAAACACGACTTGGTTCGGCACCGCGCCGACGCGGGTATCGCTGATGGAGACGTCTTGGAGGGTCTCGTCCGCCATGAAGGACTGCTTAATCTTCTCAACCGCGTCGAACGTCGTGGTTTCTGCTTCCAGATGGATGCTCGTTCCGTCGATCGTCAGTTCCCGTATCTTCAACGGTATGCCCTGCGGCACCTGCTTCACGAGTTCTGCAAGGCCGGCGAGAACGTTATAGCGTGCACCGTCGACGATCGAGAGATTTTTTTCCAGCTGCGACACTCGATAACGCGCCTGGTCCAATTCCTCACCCGGACTCACACCAGGACCAAACGTGCGCTCATACTGTGTCTGGATTCCGAGCTTGAGGTCTTTGACCGTCGCATCCTTGAGGGCGACGCGTACGGAGAGATCTCCTAATACAAGAAGAGCCAAAATCAGTCCTCCCCACAGAGCCAGCCGTCGATCCCGCTTGGATACTTCCGTTGTGTCTGATGCAGCATCGCTGCTGGCTTTGAAGTCCAGAGCGAGATTCGATCCCGCCAGTCTGGACCTCCAGCGGGGGCGGACAATGTTTGGATGGATCGACAATCCAAACGCGATGGAAAACGCGCGTGGACAGCTCGATCCAAACCCTTGCCGTGGGCCGACCGGGAGTAAGCCGAGTTGCTGTGCCATATGCCCGCTGAGTTCTTTCAATTTAGAGCCGCCGCCCGATACCCAACAATGAGTGAGCCGCTGATGGGCTGCGCTTTCATAGGTATGGAGGGATACGCGTAACTCTTTAACGATCGGTTCAAGCCAGGTCTCGATTTCCTGTACGGCCATGGCCCGTTTTCTCCGCTCAGCTTCGGCGAAGCTGCAGGCATAGCGTACAGCAAGTGCATGGGTGAGATGATTGCCTCCCCACAACAGGGTCCGCAACAGCACGGGGCGGCCTTCATGCACGAGACAGAGGGTAGTCTTTGAGGCTCCGACGTCGATGATCGCCATGTCGCCGGGGACCTGAGCCCCTTCTTCTTTGAGAAACTGGCTGACGGAAAATAACGCCATCCCATCGATCGTGATGGCGGAAGGGTTGAGATCGGCGGAGGCCATAAACTGCAAATGTTCGGCGATCTTTGCTTTAGGCGCGGCGGTGACGAGCACATCAGACCCTTTGGCTTTTGTGTGTCCTTCCAGGGATTCTCGCGTTGGTAATAACAGACTTCCGACGGTGACGTCCTCCAAGGGCATGGGAATCAGATTTTCCATTTCGAACGGGACAATCTGCGCCAGCTTGGAAGCATCTCGAAAGGGGAAGGAGAGGGTTCTGACAAACACATCTTGGCAGGGGAGCGCGGTAACGATTTCCCCACTCCCATACAAACCATGCTGCCAGAGAAAGTTTCTGAGCATGGCTGTGCGATACGCCGGTTCCGTGTGTTCCTGGCGTCCATACGGAACGGGCTGGTGAAAGTATTCTACCGACTCACGCCCTGTCAGGCGGCGGCGGAACCGCACCGCCTTCAAGGCCGTTTGTCCGATATCGAGCCCAACACATTCAGCAATCATCGACAACTGTGTTCGCTCCTCATTTTTCTTCTGCTCAGCTGTGATGTTTCGGGAACCGGTGAAACACGTGAGTCACAGAAACCCATGGAGATAACGAGGAACGATCGCCTATGTCTGTCTCGCTTGGCTCGCATGCCCTGCCTTTCTCGCACAACGCATTGCCTGTTAGAGCGCGACCCGCGCTTGCATAATCGGGCCCACAAGTTTGAACGTCAAGGGAGCTCCTGGTTGAAACGGTGGCAAGGAGAGGCTCGCTGCTTTTTGGGCAAACCCGGCGCCTGGGATGACGGTGACTGTGAGATCGAGGAGACTTTGTTGCAGGGGTTGTCGCAACGTAATATGCCCCTGGGCAGAAAATGATCCGTCCACTCCGTCTCCCTTCAAATCCGTGACGTCGCATCCGCCATCGCGGCAGGCGAATACCGCATGGATCTGGTTGAATGTGAGCGAGGAATTCGCGGAGGCGCTGGGGGCGATCCGTTCGACGACGAGATCCGTAATTTCAGCCTTCACTGTTCCTTCACCATTGAAGGCGGCTTGTGTGGTATTCCAGCGATGTACGAAATCTCCCTGAATTGTTCCCCGGCTCACGTAGGGTTTCAGAACTGTCGCAAGATCCATCTGATGGAGGTGGCCTTTGACAGCCATAGGACCCTGTAAAGACCATGAGGCTGCGGTCAGCGATCCAGTGGCTCGTCCCACTTCTGATTGCGCGACTCCCGGCAGCTGAACGGCGTACTCTACCACTAATTGGCCTAAAATTGCCTGAAAGACTCCAAATGCCACACGTGCGGCTTCAACCGAAATCGCTCCGGTCGCCGGTCCGGTGAGGACCAGATCACGCCATTCGATGGCCGCGGGGAGGCCCACCGACCAATCTGCGGCGCGAACCTCCCACCCACTCGTTCGATTGAATTCGGTCAGCAGGCGATGCTGGAGTGGGCCAAAAGGAAAAGTCAGGAGCAGGAATAGGATGAAGCAGGCCAGCGAGGCCAGCCCCCACCCCAAGGGGCCTTTCCGTGTCACTGTCGTAAGCCACGCAAAAGACCACGTCATTAGGAAGCTCCCACCGTCACCCATTGGCGAACAGTAAGGGGGTCTGCTTTTCCTTGGAGCAGTGTCAGCTCAAGCAAGATCGCTTTAGGAATGCCGGGCTTTCCACGGCTATCCCACTCATCCCGCCAGAGTTGGCTCTTCCCGTCGTAATAGCGCACATTGAACCCTTTTACCTTGGTGGCGAGCTCGATCTTTTCAACGGATTCGTCTGTCAGACTAAAGAGATTTCTTCGTGAAAATCGAAGAAGACGATCACCTTCTCTGGTGTAGACGATACGGACCAGCTCAGTATCTTTGGCCGAATCCGCTCCTCGAAACTGCCCCATCGTGAGGAAGGCGACCGAATCTGCCGGTTGACCGTCGCGTTGGTCGTTGATTCCCATCCAAGGGCCGATTGCACGACTCTCGCTGACTGCCAGCTCATCAGTCATAAGGCTTAATGTACGGCGAACGATCTGTTCATCGGCTGACTTCGCTCGTGCTGCTTCGATCGCGTTTGTTGTCATATAGAGAGATCCGAAGACCAATGCCGCCATCATGGCGATGAGAGAGACCGCCAGCAAGATCTCGATCAAGGTAAATCCTTCTTCAGAACCCTGTGGCGCTTGTCGAAAAGACATAGGTGCTGACCTCGACCCTTTCTTCTGTTTCCCCTCTCGGCCAGAGAACCTGAATCTTGATTTCCCGCACAACTGGTAACGGGGTGGGCGAGACAATTCGTTTCCACCGATAATTCGCCGGGCGATTCGTCATCTCAGGAGTAACTTGAGAACCCAAGGGGGTTGGTAAAAATTCTCCGCCTGATTCGCCAAGAGGCAAGAGGGCGCTCAACTCCGTCTCGACCAACTTTTCCTGCGCGAGGATCGTTGCAGTTGTGATATCACGGGCTCTCGCATGCAGGTCAAGATCCCAATTGCGAAGCCCCAATAAGATCGGCAGCGCCAGCGCGAGAATGCCGAGCGCGATCAGGACCTCCAATAATGTGAACCCACGGTCACTTTCCATTGCCCACACTCTGTGATGACCCAGTCTTGACGACCTCGGTCAGCTTGAGTAACGGTTTCACTCGATCGAGAATGAGCAGCGGTGTGAGTGCGGGAGGATCGATCCGCTCATCGCTCATGCGGATGGCTCCTGTCACCGGTTCAATGGCGATGGCGAGTAGATTATTGTGCTTATCCACCAGATGCATCGTCACCGGATCGACTCTCCCTGTCGGGTAGAAGAACAGATCGACCCGACCTGAGCTTTTTATCACCTGGCCAACCACCATATCTGAGATACGAACGGCGGCTGGGAGGTGTATCGGCGTGGCCCAGGTGGGGTGGTCGATCGGCACTTTTTCCTGATTCCCGTCCAGGATTACCAGCCAGTAGACGCCTCTGTCGATATCGACATACAACCGGAGTGGTTTCTGGGTCGCCATGGACAGGTCCTGGAGGGATCGTACAGTCCTGACCATCTGTCGGCCGATAGAACCCAGATTTTCTTCCAGCGAAATTCGAGGCAGAACAATGCCGAGCAAGCCGGCGAGGAGGAATAAGACGATGAGAATTTCCAAAATGGTGAATCCGGTTGGTGCATGCAAGGTGCGAAACACGTGCAAAGGGCGAGACATATGTGACTGGCCTGTCACCCCGGATGACGAAGGGCTATCTCGCAGGAGGCTCAAAAAGGCTGTCCAGCAAGGCCGCAGCGAGTGAAGACCCGAGGCGTACCCTCTGGGGTACGTTGAGGGCCTGAACGATGCGAGAACGCCGCTGGCGGACTTTTTCAGCATCCTGCTATTCTTTATCCAGATTCCAATTGGTGATATCAGCATTGATCCCTTCGCCGCCTGTTTCGCCATCGGTTCCGAGAGAGATAATATCGTACTCACCTCTCATACTAGGGCTCTGACCAGGGTTCTGAATTGGGGTCTGACTGGGACTCAAATACTTGTAGGGGTTTCCCCAGGGATCCTCCGGAAGTTTTTGAATATACCCACCGAGTTTCCATTTCTTTGGAACAATTCCGACCGAAGGTTTTTCAACCAAGGCTTTTAATCCTTGTTCGGTCGTGGGATACACCCCGTTGTCAAGTTTGTAGAGCTGCAAGGCGCCTTCGATATTTCGTATTTGAACCTTGGCTGCTGTGCGTTTGGCATCATCGGTTCGTCCCATAATGCGAGGCACAACCAAGGCCGCAAGGATCGCGAGAATGGCGACCACGACCATGATCTCGATGAACGTAAAGCCGGCATTCCCTCTGCAGGCGCGGGGTGTGAGACGCAAGGCAAGGGAGCCTCGCCGCCGTTTCCTGCTCCACAAGGTCCACATACTCTCAGCCCGGATTCGTTCACTCATCGAATACCTCCCGTTTGACTCATAGCCCATGACCTTCCATTAATCGTTCCTCTTGTAGCTGCGGAAAGACCATTTCAGGGGATAAAACTCCGAGGTTCCCTCGCTCTGATATCCTCATCCCCACGTTGAGAGTCTGAACGATGCGAGAACGAAGCTGGCGGGCTTTTTCAGCCTCCTGCTAGCGAACCATTTGTCCCATCTCAAAGATGGGCAACAGGATTGCCACCACGATACAGAACACCAAGACCCCCATGACCAGGATCATAATGGGTTCCAGGAGTGAGGTAAATCGTGTAATAACCCGATCTACTTCCCCATCATAAATATTGCCGATTCTTCGCAGCATCTCTTCCATTTCACCGCTGCGCTCACCGACCGCAATCATGTGGGTGACCAGCGCTGGAAATTCTCCGCTCCGCTTCAATGGTTCGGCAATCGTTTCTCCTTCCCGTATATTTTGTCTCGCTCCTTCGACGGCCTGCTCCAGGACGCGATTGTTCATCACACGCTTCGCGACGTCCATGGCATCCAACAATTGCACACCGCTCGCCAGCATGGTGGCTAACGTGCTAGTTAGTCGAGAGATAGAGACCATGCGGGCCACCTCGCCCATCAGCGGCATTTTTAAGATCCATCGGTCGGCCATGAGCCGCCCCGCTTCTGTTTTCATCGCCCGGCGCGTCGCCCACACCACCACACCTATCACGGTAAGCAACACCGCCCAATAGTCTGCAAGAAAATGGCTGATGCTCATCAGCACGACGGTCGGCCAGGGGAGGGCCTGTTTCAAGCTGGTGAAGACCGCGGTGATTTTTGGCACCACAAAGGTCATGAGGAAAAACAGGACCGTGAAGCCGACGATCAACATCAGCGCAGGGTAGAGGACCGCATTCGTCACTTTATGCTTCAATGCCAACTGTTTTTCCAGAAACTCTGCAAGGCGGAACAAAATCTGATCCAACGCCCCGCTGGCTTCACCTGCCCTCACCATGTGCACATAAATCTGGGAAAACTCCCGAGGGTAGCGCTCGAGCACCGCGCTATAGGACGAGCCTCCACGGATTTCTTCGCGGATATCGGCCATGAGGCTCTTTACGGATTTCTTTTCCGTTTGATCTACCATCACACCGAGCGCTTCGACCAAGGGCAGCCCTGCAACCAGCAATGTCGCCAGCTGTCTGGTCATCATCGCCACATCGGTCGTGCTGAGGGCAGGGGAGCGGCCGATGCTAGTCGTGGATCGGGTGGAAGTGCCCGTGGAGGAGTCGGTCGTGGCTAAGCCTTGTTCCACCATATCGGTGGGAAATACACCGACCTTCCGCAATTTGACGCGCGCGATTTTGGGACTCTCAGCATCGATGATGCCGGTCGCGGCTCCACCGTCGTTCCGATAACCTCGATATTGATAGACGGGCATTTGGCTAAATCTCGACTTCCTGCTGGGTAATCCGCATCAATTCTTCGGTCGTGGTGATCCCGTGAAATACCTTGTCTGCCCCTTCATCTTTCAGGGTCACCATCCCTTTCGCCGTCGCCGCTTGGCGGATCGACCCCGAGTCTGCTTTGTTGCCGATGAGCCGACGGATCTCATCGTCCAGCACAAGAAGTTCAAAAATACCTGTTCGGCCTCGATACCCAGTCTGGGAACAGGCAGGGCATCCGGTCCCACGATAGAAGGTGGGACGCACCCTCGGCGGGACGATCCCAATTCGAATCAGTTCCTCATCGTCAGGGTGATAGGGCTGTTTGCAGTCGGAACAGACCTGCCGCAGCAACCGTTGTGCCAAGACGGCGACGACTGAGGAAGCGACGAGAAATGGTTCGATGCCCATGTCGATCAATCTGGTGGCGGCGCTTGCGGCATCGTTGGTATGAAGCGTCGAGAAGACCAAGTGCCCTGTGAGCGAGGCATGAATGGCGATTTCGGCGGTTTCACGGTCGCGGATTTCGCCGATCATAATGACATCGGGGTCTTGTCTGAGGATCGACCGCAGTCCCGCGGCAAACGTCAGGTTGATCTTGGGATTCACTTGCATCTGGCCCACACCGAGCAGCTGATATTCCACCGGGTCTTCGACCGTAATAATGTTCTTGTCCGGGGCATTGATCTGCGTCAATGCCGCATAGAGCGTCGTTGTCTTCCCGCTGCCGGTCGGGCCGGTCACGAGAATGATACCGTGAGATAACTGGATCAATTGTTGAATGATCCCCAACCGGTCCGGAGTAAACCCCATCTCCGATAGATTGAGCAGACGGTTCTCTTTCTCCAGCAGACGCAGGACTACTCGTTCTCCATGTGAGGTCGGCAGCACCGAGACACGCAGATCCACATCCTTCCCGGCCGTTCTGATTCGAAATCGTCCATCTTGCGGCAATCGCCTCTCAGCAATGTTCAGACCCGACATGATTTTTAAACGCGCAATAATGCTGGCTTGCAGATGTTTGGGAGGTGTGAGGACGGGATAGAGGACTCCGTCGATGCGATATCGCACGACCAACCCCCGTTCGAACGATTCGAAATGAATATCACTCGCGCGTTGCCTGACCGCCTGGAAGAGCACGGAGTTGACTAACCGAATAATGGGGGCTTCATCAGTGGCATCGAGGAGATCCTGCGGCTCATCCAATTCATGAGCGATCTGGTCTAGACTCTCGCTGGCTGCGATATCTTCCATCACTTGCTCGGCTCCCGCTGGACTTGCCGCTTCGTCATAGACCCGATTCAAGCAGGCCAGAAGCGAGAGGCTGCTTGTCAGTACAGGTTTGACTGGAAGGCCGAGCAAGAGCCGGAGGTCGTCCAACGCCGCCGTCTCCATGGGATCGGTTGTCGCCACAAGCACGGATCCATTCTCTGTCTTGAGCGGGAGCACGTGATAGCGGCGGGCAAAGTGAATGGGAACTTTCTTCACCCATTCATGGTTCACCTGGCTCACATCAAGATGCGAGAGCCAGGGAAGATCGAATTGAATCGCAAGCGCTTGGAGGAGTTGCTCTTCAGTGATCGCCCGAATCCGGACCAAGATTTCTCCGATGCGTCCGCCCTTGGTCCCTTGGAGGTTAATCGCCTCAAGCAGTTTGGCTTCGGACAAGCCGAATTTGTCTTCGAGTATCCCGCCTAGCAGCGGTCGACCATTCTGTTCATCGTGCGCCACTGAACACCAACTAGATGGTTCACTTTGAAAAACTCCCATCGGTTGGAGCAATACCCTAACCGGTGGAACTTTAAAGAATACTCCTCCAATTCATAGATGACAAGGACGGAGCGATTCCAGCGATGAGCCATCCATCCGGTCTTTCCCTCCAGTCCAGTCTCAGGGAGCTGGTCCCGTGTTGTCCAAAACAACTCAGGTCATGTCAAGCGCTAAAAGGTCGTCATGGTTCCATTTCCCGCATCGTCGGTGGCATGAATAAACCTGATTGGTTGGTCGAACGGCCACGGCAAAGTCTTACGTGCGCATATGACCTTCTCTCAAAAAAAGCAGTATGAATTCCTTGTGAGGCGGTATATAACGGTGGCGTAAAACTTGAGGTAACGGCGTCGATGCCGTTATCCGCGATCAATGAGCACACCAGCACTGCTGTCAGGCAGAACTCTTACCTTTCTCATGCTGAGTATTCTTGTGTCAGGCACGATCCTGATCATCTCGGCTTGCGGGGCCAGCGGCCCTGAAATAGCAGACAAGGTGGACAGACCCACAGTCACTAAGATGAAACGGGAATTTGTTTCGGGAGAGGCGTTGGTGAAGTTCAAACCATCGGTCTCTCAGGAGCGTATGGATGCCATTCTGAAAGAATGTGGAACCGAACGGATTGCCGTAATCAAAGGCATGGGTATTCACCATGTTCGAATTGTGAACAAAGAAGCGGTTGAGAGAGTGGTGACACGATTATCTGCATTCCAGGAGGTTGAATATGCCGAGCCAAACCTACTCTCACATACCGAGTAGTAGATTCACCAAGCGATCCCGTTGGATGCGTGTGGGTACATTCGCAATGGTGTGTTCGTTCGGCTCGTTGTTGTTGTGGAGTGACGCCAGCACCGCCGATGTCATTCAACAGAATAGAGGGTTGAATCAAGTAACGGGGAGTTTGCTGGAACCGGCGCAATACGTACCAGGGGAAGTGATCGTCAAGTTTCTAGACAGCGCCTCTAAAGCTACGATCGCCGCAGCAGGGGGACAGACAATCAAGTCTTTTGCCGGAGCTGAGGAGCGGCTACAACGTTTGAGACTGAACAAAGGCGAGACAGTGGAGGCCGCGCTGGAGAGATATCGCCATAGTCCCGCCGTTGAATATGCCGAACCAAACTATATTTATCAGCTAGCCGCTATTCCTAAC
>CBDDRW010000055.1:0-4651 GCA_965233175.1 uncultured bacterium | reverse complement strand
GGTCGCGATCATCGTTGTCGATAAGAAGAATAGTGGTGTTGGGATCGATGGAAGACATCTTCGATCCATCTCAGGGGCTATCAGTGTCCCGCATTCTCAATAGCAATGCAACAGGCTTACAGATGGCTATGGACCTGGTCTCCACCGTAAAGGAACCCAACTCCTCTGTCCGTAACGGCAAATTGACCCTTTTTCTCGGCTGCAGTGAGCGGCTATCCAATCCCTCGCCTCACACGCCACAGAATTAAGGAGTTCGCGCTTGGCGAGAAGAGATGGGCCAGGTCATTCAGTCGTTTGAGATGAATTCGAGCACGAAATTAGCAGGGCAGAAGTTTTGGCTTAGTCTTTGGATGGTGCCGAAGGCGGGGATTGTATCAGAGGGGGCTGCTCAAGTCTTTGATGACGTGTGCAATCCCCACTCCCACTGCGGAGTATAGCTTCAAACCAGTTTGTCACTCTTTGTTTCACTGACTCGGATTCTGCCGTCATTTGCTGGTCAGGCTAACACCTATCTAACACCTGTCAAACTGGGAAACAGTGAAGGGGGAAGGATTTAATGAGCGGTCCGTTCAGTTGTGAATTGTGAGGCATATTGATCAGATACAAGGGATCGAGTATCATCCCGAAATGCTTCACAAGGTTTTTGTCTGTCCCATGCTCATAGAGTTATCCCCCAAATTAAGGAGGTTACATGACGGTTCCGCGAAAGATGAAACAATTGGGCAAGAAGGTGGAGCGGAAACTTTCCAGCGTTAAACGGAAGGTCCTGAAGAAGCGCTCTGTCGTCGCCGCCAAATCGCGCCGTATTGGGCGCACTTCCGGTAAACGGGCACTTCAAGGAGCCAAGTCCCTTAAGCGGAAAATCAGAGGTGCGAAGGGCACCACTCGATCAAAAGTGCGCGAGGCTGGCAAAGCGGTGGGGATATTACTAG
Source organism: uncultured bacterium (assembly GCA_965233175.1). Classification (GTDB taxonomy): domain Bacteria; phylum Nitrospirota; class Nitrospiria; order Nitrospirales; family Nitrospiraceae; genus Palsa-1315. Next base: position 3,719 of record CBDDRW010000055.1, on the reverse strand, counting down.
GGAAAGCGATCGGAAATGCCGAACGCATCGTCGATAAAACAGCCGAAACCGCCAAAGGCATCCTCAGTTGACAATAGGTTCCAGGTTGCGTGGGTGGGTCCATTGTCCAAAGAGGCATAATCTCTGTTTTAGAGGATAGCCTCAGCCGTCTTGATTGCAAGATAGTCAGTGGGGTTGACTTGTCTGTCGAACTGCGATGATGGTTTCATATAGCTGGTCAACGGCGGTCGCCTTGTTGAGAAACGCCGCAGCACCCGCGCTTTTCATTTCCTTCTCCACATGTGGCGAATTGTGGACAGAGAGTCCGATCACCACCGCGTTCGGATGTTGACGTTTGATCCTTCGCGTCGCCTCGATGCCGTCGAGCTTGGGCATGGTCACGTCCATGACAAAGATATCAGGTTGTACCTGACGGTCCATTTCCACGGCCTCGTACCCATTCGCGGCTTCTCCGACGACTTCGATATCACCATACCCTGCCAAGAGGCTGCACAATCCCTGCCGTACGACGACATGATCGTCCGCCACGAGCACTCGAATCCTTGAGCCATTCTTGGTCTTTTTCTTGGCGGTCTCATTTGTCGACACGACTAACGCGGCGTTGTCACCTTCTAACCTTTCACCGGACACCGTTGTGAGGGGTAGCACTAGGGTCGCCTCTGTCCCCTTCCCCGGAGATGCCTTGAGATCAAAATGACCGCCTAATGACAGCATGCGCTCGCGGATACTGAAGAGCCCAAAACCACCTGTTGAGGCCCCACCGGATTTCACGACCAGCTTCACGGTTTCTGGATCAAAACCCATGCCTTGATCAGAAACGGTAATATGCAACGTGCCGTTAATCTGCTTGAGAATAAGCGCGGCTTGGGGTACATGCGCGTACTTCACACAATTTAACAGCAATTCACGCACTGATTGATACAACAGCAGTGCTTGATCCACAGGCAACGCTGGAACCTGTGTCGGCTGGAATACCACGCTCAGACCCCGCTCTTGCATTTGGTCTGCCAAGCCCTGTAGGGCCATGGACAAGCCGAATTCGTGCAACACGGTTGGGCTGAGTTGGCTAATGAGGGTGCGGGTATAGGTGATCGACTTGTCTGTCACCGTTTTCAATTCGGTGAAAATCTTCGCCAGGCTCTCTTGCATAGGGTACTGTTTCGCCAGGTCTAACTTCATCCGACTCAACGCCAGCAGCTGTCCCAGATAGTCGTGGAGATCAGTGGCCAACCGCTGACGTTCCCGCTGTTCTGTCAAATTCAGCTCCGCAGCCAAGGCGCGCAGCCTGTCCTGCGACTGTGAAAGTTCTGTCGTCCGTTGCTCAACCAAATGTTCCATCTCTTCGGCAAATCCTCGCAGGCGTGCCTCACTTGCCCTGAGGCGGACCTCTGTGGTTTTCCGATCAATACCCAATGCCAGCGTTCTTGCAATGGCCTGGCATAGACTGATCTCGTCTTCGTTGAAGACATACGGTTGATAGAAATACACCATGAGTTTTCCTATCAGCTGATTGCCGATTATTAATGGAATGCACGCGAGTGAGTGAATCCCTTCCTTACGATTCACGGCTTGCAGTTGTGGGTTCGTATTCGATTCGTCGAAATTTGATATCAGAAGGGATCCAAGATCGGACGGGTCCGTTTTCTCTAAGGTATGGGCTTCTACCAAACGACGGTAGTCATCGGAGACGCCTCGCCACGCCTTAAAACGCATGAAGCCATGCTCATCGGTCAGTAAGATTGCCGCCCGATCCACATTCAATGATGCTTGAATCGTTTCCACGCCCTTTTGATACAGTTCCGTTAGCGTCTCAGCCCGATTAGCGGTCTCAGCAAGCTTATAGAGGAGGCGTTGCTGGCGTTGTTTATTTTGTGATTTTCGCTCTTCCTCTTTTCGCTGAGTGATATCGCGAAGGATTTTCGAAGCCCCAACAATGTGGCCTGCGTCATCCTTCACGGGTGAGATGGTCAGGGAGACGGCAAGGTGACGACCGTCCTTCGTCACTCGCACCGTTTCGTAATGTTGGATGCGCTGGCCTGCTCGGAGTTGCCGGAGGATTTCGGTTTCCTCAGACTGTCGGTCGGCCGGAATTAGGCGGATAATCGACTGACCGATCATCTCCTCCGCGGTATACCCGAATATGCGCTCGGCACTGGGATTCCAACTGGTAATGATCCCATCGAGAGTCTTACTGATAATGGCGTCGTCGGACGAAGCGACAATCGCAGCGAGATGGGATGAATAATCCATTAAATGTGGCCCCTCAATATTGTTGGTCGCCATCACGACTTAAACGCTACCAGTATAAGTAGATTCAAAGGTATTAGAGCTCGGAGTTTCCCTAGTCACAAACACCAGAAAAGTCGCTTTTCCCATCACTCTAGGCAAGACTTGACCTGATTAGGCTGGAGTAGGGTCGTGAAGACGCCTTCCTAACCGTTGTTCCTCGGTGAATTGCATATTCGTAGCCCCGCCACAATTCCTTGGTTTATTCAAACAGAGCCCCTGTGGCTCAAGTGTGGCTGGGAATACCGCATAAGGGACCAGATCCTTCGCATCCTTTGTTGGGTGGTCGTCCTCGTCCTTTGACGCGTGCGCCTGTCAGAGGTGTTCTCTGCCAATGTGCACGAGTCGCAGTGCAATGCTGAGTCGAATAGTTTAGGAGAGTACGATGCATCACGGAGATGTTTCCCCGCAGATCGCTCGAGGTCTCCTCGCTCTCAAAACGCGAATTGCCGCAGCCAAGATCCCTCCATCCAAGCTGGACGAAACCATCAATGTCGCTGTCTGGAATATTCGAGAATTTGGCAAGGTTCGCCGCACGGAAGCCGCCATTCACTACATCGCGGAAATTCTGGGCCAATTCGATCTGGTCGCTCTCGTCGAATTGCGGTCCGATCTTACGGATCTCTGTCGTGTGCTGCCTATTCTGGGGCCGAGTTGGGACGTGGTATATTCCGATTGGCTGAACGATGATGGTGGGAATAAGGAGCGTACAGCATTTCTGTTCGACCGTCGGGCTGTGACGTTTAACGGGCTCGCAGCTGAAGTGGACGCCCTGCGCAGTAAAAAGGGAACGGAATATCTTGCTGCGCAATCCTTCTGGCGCGCTCCGTACATGTGCTCGTTCCGGGCCGGTAACTTCGATTTCATTGTTATTGCGACGCACACACGCTGGGGCAGCAGCATCGAAGGACGCCAGGCTGAGTTGCAGATGCTAGCGGATTGGGTCGACACCCGATTTAAGGGAAGATTTGTTGAGGATCATGATCTGATTGTGATGGGTGATTTCAACGTCCCTAAGATAGGCGACAATCTTTTCAAGGCTCTCACTAGCTGCGGGCTTCAAGTGCCAGACACGCTCGTGAATCTTAGAGCAGGGGAGCAAGTTATTGGCGGGTCGAATCTCGGCAAGGACGCCCGGTACGATCAGATCCTGCACCTTCCCACATTGAAGAAGCGTTTCAGTAATGCTGGCGGCACGCTCGACTTTTTCGGGAGCGACGCTGGCATTAAGGTATTGTTCCCGGATAAAGGCTACACCCGTCAGAAATTCAGCTTTCAGCTCTCAGATCACTTTCCACTGTGGGTGCAGATTAAGACCGACATCGACGGGGAACGACTGAATCAGATTGTACAGAACGGCAAGAAGAACTAGCTCGAAGCACCACATTTTCACTACAAAGGCCTAGCCAGGCCCCTAGCCAGAGGCGCTGCAA
>CBDDRW010000054.1:0-36740 GCA_965233175.1 uncultured bacterium | reverse complement strand
ATCGTGGGCGCCACATTAAGTGCGCACGGAAGTAAAGTCTCGGCTCTTCGACGATTTTTCGAAGGGCTGAGGCCTCCAGGGTTGCGGCGTGTGTCGGGCCAAGTTGACGGTGACGACCTTGATGTGGATGCTGCGGTTCGTCTGTGTGCTGAGCGGGCGGCTGGGGTAGATTGGTCGGACAAAATTTATGTCAGACGTGAGAGAAAAGAGCGGGATGTTGCAGCCGCGTTTCTCGTTGACGTGAGCGGGTCAACGAGCCGCCAATTGGACAGTGGTCGTCGTGTTATCGACCTCGAGAAAGAGGGACTGGTGCTCTTGTGTGAAGCGCTCGAATCGGTGGGAGATCAATATGCGCTCTACGGCTATTCGGGCCAAGGACGCGGGCACGTGGATTTCCTTGTGATCAAAGATTTTGATGATCGACTGGGCGGGAAAGCGGCGCAGCGTTTGGGTGGGCTGGCTCCTATGCGGCAAAACCGTGATGGGGCGGCTATTCGCCATGCCACTGCTAAATTGCTGGCACGAGCAGCGCGGACGCGGTTGCTCGTCCTCATCAGCGATGGTCGTCCGCTCGACGAGGGGTATACAGAAGAGTATTCATTAGATGACACCAAGGCTGCATTACGAGAAGCGCGTCAACAGGGGTTGCATCCGTTTTGTATTACGATCGATCGCGAGGCCGATAGCTATGTCCGGAGAATGTATGGAGACGTACAGTTTGCGGTCATCGATCATCTCGAAGCGTTGCCGATGCAATTGCCGCGGATCTATCAACGGCTGACGACGTAGCCAGCTGAAACCAGACGTTTTGCTTTTCACACGCGAGAGAAGATGACAGATTCAGTTAAGAGACCCACAGTTCCACCTTGGCTGTACAAGCTGTTTACAGGGCACCAATATCCCTATGTCCGCCGATTGGCAAAATTTTCACAGCCTATGAAGCCTGGCGAGGATCGCCAGGAGCCGTCGAAAGATTTGATTGAGGCCAAGTTTTGGGAAGTCTATCCCCGCTGTTGGGCCAAGATTCTTCAAGAAGTGAAAGTCGGGATGATCGTGGTCTTTCACGACCTTGGTGAATATCCCGCCGGAGGGTATCAGGAGTTGGTCGATGATCCGGACGTGTTTCTCGCAAAGACCTATGGCAAGAAAAAGATCAAAGTCAATTTCTATGATGGGGATAATTTCGTCTGCACGATCAACTTTAAAGTCGCAGGCTGGACGGAACACGAACATACGTGAGAGGTGAACGGTGAAACGTCATGGCATTTTGCGTTTCACGTGTCACGTTTTACGTTTTACGAGGAGCCGATGATGGGGAGACCGAAAATCACGGTGGTGGGCGCGGGAAACGTCGGGGGCACGACGGCGCAGCGCTTGGCTGAGAAAGATGAGTATGAAGTGGTGCTGGTGGATATTATCAAGGGCGTCCCGCAAGGTAAGGCGCTCGATATCACGCAGGCCGGACCTGTCTGCGGTTATAGCACCCGCGTGGTAGGCACCAATGGTTATGATGAAACAGCCGGCTCGTCGGTGGCGGTGATTACCTCCGGAATTCCCCGCAAGCCTGGGATGAGCCGTGATGAGTTGTTGACCACGAACGCGAAAATCGTCAAATCGGTCGTCTCGGAGTTGGTGTCGAGATCTCCGAACGTCATTCTGATTCTCGTCACCAATCCGCTGGACGCCATGGTCCATGTGGCGCGTCGTGTAAGTGGGCTGCCGAAGTCACGGATCTTGGGTATGGCAGGAGTGCTTGATTCCGCTCGTATGCGTTCCTTTATAGCCGCTGAATTGAGTGTGTCGGGGCAGGATGTGGCTGCGATGGTATTGGGTGGGCATGGCGATACGATGGTGCCGTTGTCGCGACATACGACGGTGAAGGGGAAGCCGGTCTTGGAGTTAATGTCGAAGGACCGATTGGAGGCGGTTGTGAAGCGAACACGCGAGGGGGGGGCCGAAATTGTAGACCTGTTAAAAACAGGCAGCGCGTTCTATGCCCCATCGGCTTCGGCTGTCGACATGATTGAGGTGATCATGAAAGATCAGAAACGAGTTCTGCCCTGTGCGGTGTTCTGCGAAGGCGAATATGGATTGCAGGATGTCGTCGTCGGTGTGCCAGTCAAGTTGGGCCGAGGCGGGGCGGAACAGGTCGTCGAATATGAATTGACGGCGGAGGAGCGAGCGGCATTGGAAACTTCTGCCGGTGCGGTGCGCGAGCTCTGTGCCGCAGTTGACCGTCTCATGGTCTGAAAAGCCGGCCAAGCGGGAGACACCAATCGATCTGCTTGGTGAACACCTAGGAGATAGATCTGGTTGCTTGACAGGAGAAGAGCGCCTACAGTAGAGAGAGCAACCTGATAGTGCACTACACGAGGAGATATTATGAAATTTCTTGAGAGTCCGATGCAGACGATCGCCGTAGGGTTTGGGCTCGCTATGATCTTGATCATGGGATATCTGGCCATGGTTGGCGTCGCGGTGGGCGATGCCGATTGGTTTGGCTTACTGCTCCGGTGGCTCCATTTCCTGGCAGGAATCGTGTGGATCGGGTTGTTGTATTTCTTTAACCTGGTCAATGCGTCGTTCTTGAAGAGCTTGGATGGTCCTACGAAAAATATCGTGATTCCCAAGCTGATGCCTGCCGCGCTGGGTTGGTTCCGTCATGGCGCCACGGTTACGGTGCTTGCGGGAATTGTACTGTATCTCTATATGTATCAAAGAGGCGGAACCGGGGCGATTGCGTTGGGAATCGGTGGGTTATTGGGCATCATCATGATGGCGAACGTTCACGCGATCATTTGGCCGAATCAACGAAGGATTATTGCCGCTGTGACGGCAGCGGCCCAGGGGACTCCTGCGCCCCCGGAAATGGCCCAATGGGGTCGGACTGCACTCCTCGCTTCACGGGTCAACTTTATGTTGTCGATTCCCATGCTATTATTCATGGGGGCCGGCAGCCATCTCAGGTAAGACGCTGCACGACTACCGGCGGGAAAGCCCGCCGTCAAGTTCGTCCACCTTTGCTGCTTCCGTTCTTCAACGCTGCTGTGTGTGGTCAGGGCCCATATGGCCAGTCATAATGATAGGGCAGTGGTCCTAAGTCGTTGAGATTCAGGCCTATTGTCCCGTCATTACCTTGACGAATACCGGCTAGGCACTCTATAGTATCGCTTCATTCGACGAAACAAAACGGGTCAGGAAGACGCATGACCACTGCGACAGAACCGCGGGTTCTCCAAACACTAGATGGCGCTCCATGGGATATCGAGGCCTACCGGAAGGTCGGGGGGTACGAGGCATGGGAAAAGTGTGTCAAAGAGCTGAGCGCGACCGATATTGTGAATGAACTGAAGAAAGCTGGACTCCGTGGGCGAGGGGGGGCTGGTTTTCCTACGGGCATCAAGTGGGAGAAGGTTCTGAATCATCGGGTCAAGGAACACTATTTTGTCTGTAATGCTGGCGAACATGAGCCAGGAACGTTTAAAGACCGGTATTTACTCAAGCATGCGCCGCACCAAGTGATTGAGGGCTGTCTTATCGCAGCCTATACGGTGCAAGCGAAGGCGGCCTTTATCTATGTGAATCATGAGTATCATGAAGAGCGGGAGAATCTGAAGAAGGCTTTGGCGCAGGCGAAGGCTCGAGGGTTCTTGGGTCAAAACATCCTCGGAAGCAGTGTGAATCTCGATCTGCAAATCTTTGAGGGGCATGGGAGCTACGTGGCCGGTGAAGAAACGGCGATGCTCGAATCGATGCAGGGGCGTCCGGCGATGCCGAGACAGAAACCGCCGTTCTATCCTACAGACTTCGGCCTCTATGGGAAGCCGACGTTGGTCAATAATGTCGAAACATTGTGTAATATTCCTCGGATTCTCTTGAAAGGCGTGGAGTGGTTCACGCAGGTCGGCACGGATAAGTGTCCGGGGACAATGATGTTTTCTCTGAGCGGTGCCGTGAATCGGCCTGGCGTGTACGAGATGCCGATGGGTACGACCATCAGGGAACTCGTGGATAGATGCGGTGGAGGGGTGCCAGACGGGCGCAAGGTCAAAGCGGTGTTCCCCGGCGGGCCGGCGTTTTCGATGGTCACCGCCGATCAACTCGACCTGACAATGGATTTCGACTCATTGAAGAAAGCCGGTACGGGGCTTGGGTCAGCTGGTGTGATCGTGGTCGATGATGCGACGTGTATGGTGGATTTGACACTCAAGTTTTCAAATTTCTTCAAGGCTGAGAGTTGCGGACAGTGCCCGCCCTGTCGAATGGGGACCATTAATCTCGCTGCGCTGATGACGAAGATCGAGCAGGGAGAGGGGACGGAGAAAGATATGGAGAGCCTCCTCCAGCTGTGTGGATTTGTGAAGGGAACGGGCTATTGCACACTGGTAACCGGGGCCGCCGTGCTGGTTCAGAGTAGCATGAAACTGTTTCGTCACGAGTTCGAAGAACATATCCGATTGCAGCGCTGCCCCTACCAGCCGGTGGCGGTCGGCGCTACGCTGCACTGAGGAGATATTTACAATGCCGCATGTGACGTTTCTTCTTCCTGAGATCAGAAGTGGAGAGGTTGAGGTCAACACGTCGTTGTTGGAAGCGTCGAGGCTGCTTGGGTGTCGATTGAACCACGATTGTGGCGGGAATGCCTCATGCACAACCTGTCGGGTCGAAGTGCAGATGGGCGTTGAAAACCTGTCTGAAATCGACTTCGATGAGCAAGATCTCCTTGATCGGGAAGCCCTCAGCGAGCCGTGGCATCGTCTTGGATGCCAGGCCAAAGTGCTCGGAGATGTGGTTGTTCGGGTGCCGGATGGTAAGTGGGTTGCGCCCACAGTGCCGCAGTCGGATTCGCAGGGTATTGAAATCCGGTAAAGAGATGTTACACTAACACCATTCCAGGCGGGTCTTTGAAGGACGGCTTGGCCACAACGAGGAGGATTACGATGCTGACGATTACACCGGTGGCAGAACAAAAGATCAAGGAATTGATGGTGGAAGAGAAGGATATCGTCGGCCTGCGCGTCTATGTCAAGGGCGGCGGGTGCCACGGGTATCAATACGGGATGGCCTTCGAGTCGAAGATGGGCGACGACGACACCGTAGTGGAAAAGGGCATCGTCAAGGTTATCATGGATTCGCAGAGCGCTCCGCTTCTTCAGGGGGCCGAAGTCGACTACGTGGACAGCCTCCAAGGGTCAGGGTTCTCGATTAAGAACCCACAAGCGAAGACCACGTGTGGCTGTGGCAGTTCCTTCAGCGCCTAAGGAATATACGCTGGAGTGGCGCGGGCTGGTCGGTTGAATGAACAACAGAGAGCCAGGATTGTCCGAAGACAGCGGCCGGTCCTGGCTTCTCTATTTTTGAGCCGAATGTGAGTTGAATCCACGATGGCACAGGCGAGCGTCACGAGGCGGTATCGGTTCTGCGCCGCGCACCGGCTGCACACGGACTATCTATCACCGGAAGACAATCGGACGGTATTTGGGAAGTGCAATAATCCCAATGGACATGGCCATAACTATGTCGTGCTGGTGACCGTGAAAAGCGCGGCGCCGGCCACGACGGATGCAAGCGTAGACCTCGATCGGCTGGATCGGACGGTGAGACAACAAGTAATCGCGCGGTTCGACCATCACGATCTCAATCAAGATCAGGAGTTCGCCGATCGCACCACGACGGGTGAAAATCTGGTGCTGTTGATCTGGGATCTGTTAGTGACGTGTCTTCCCGCCGGGCAACTGGAAAAGGTCGGACTCATTGAAACACGCGACAACTACTTCGAGTATGCAGGGGCGACGAATCATGCCCCGGTGCGCAGAGAGGGAAGTCATGGCTAATCGAGGAATCAAGCAGCGGGGCCAGCAGCAGGTTGAAGACGTCAATGGGAGCAGCAGACCGGCGGATCTGGCCGTGCTGCAATCCCTGGTTACGGAGATGTTACTGGCACTTGGTGAAAGGCCTGCACGGAACGGACTCCTCAAGACTCCTGAGCGAGTGGCCAAGGCGCTCGTCTTTATGACCCAGGGCTATCACCGCGACATCGACCATCTTCTGAACGGCGCGCTCTTTCCGATCGAGTACGACGAGATGGTCATCGTGAAGGACATCGATTTTTTCAGTATGTGTGAGCATCACCTGCTGCCTTTCTATGGCAGAGTCCATGTGGGGTACCTGCCCAATAAGAAGGTGGTGGGACTCAGCAAGATTCCGCGCATCGTGGATGTCTTTGCGCGCCGACTGCAAGTCCAAGAACGGTTGACTGTCCAGATCGCCGAAACTCTGAGATCCAAGCTTAACGCGCATGGAGTGGGCGTGGTCATTGAAGCGCGGCACCTTTGCATGATGATGCGGGGCGTCGAAAAGCAGAACACGATCGCAGTCAGCAGCTCCATGTTAGGCGCCTTCCGCAGTCAGCCGCAAACGAGGCAGGAGTTTCTGAAGCTTATCCGACGAGGCAGCGTCGCCGACTCCGATTAGCAGGACGTTGGAAAAGTCCCCCAGCGTCGTTCTCGGCTCATCGAAATCCTCAACGTACCCCCCGAGGGTACGCCTCCGGTTTCGATTCGCCTGCGGCCTTGCTGGATGAACTTTTTGAACGTCCTGATGGTTTCTCCCATTTCATCTCAGATGTGAGTTGTTAAAGAGCCTGCCAGTTTCCTTCGGTGAGTGTGCCTCTCCAGTGATCTCTCACGTCGTAGCTTGATCTGTTGGCTTTCCGAGTTCGGAGGCGAAGGCAGCGACGATGTGGTTGAAGGCGTCTGGTTGCTCCATGTTCGTCAGGTGGGCGGCATTTGGAATGATGGTCAGGCGGGCGTGGGGGATTTGCTCTGCCATGAGCTTCGCATCGGAGGGAGTAGTTGCTTGGTCCAGTTCACCGACGATGATTTGGGTGGGGCAAGTGATCTGTTTCAAGAGCGGGATTGAGTCTGGCCGTTCGGCCATCGCCATCAAATTTCCGGCAATTCCGCTGATCTGGTTATTCTCAATCATGGCTCTTACTTGCTGGACGAGATCCAGCTTCGTCTGAATCGTATGGGGAGAGAGGAGTTTTGGAATCATGAGGTCGGCAATGGCTGACGGGCCCTTCTTGTAGGCAGTCTGCGCCATCTGGAACCGTCCGTCTTTCCCTTCTGCTGTGTCTGCCTGCGCCTTTGTGTCCGCCAGGATCAATCCCTTCACGCGAGCTGCATACTTCCGGTAGAACGCAAAGAGGATATAGCCGCTCATGGAGAGCCCGACAAAGACGGCTTGTTGAATCAAGAGCTGTTTCAGTAGCATATTCACATCATCAGCCGATTGCTCCAGAGTATAGCGCCAAAGCGGCGCGTCTGATTCGCCATGCCCTCGCAGATCGATTGTGATGACACGGAACTGTGCGCAGAGGGCATCCTCTTGTTGGGCCCACATACTCCGGTTCAAGGGAAAGGCATGGAGAAAGACTATAGGCAGACCGGTTCCTCGGTCACTGTATGCGAGGGTGATTCCGTTGATGTGGGTCTGCATGCCGGTGACTCTTTCTCCTGTTCGTAACATTGGTATACGTGAGGGTCAAGAGCGCGTTGCGATCGTGCTGACCGGCGTATACAATTCAGACCATTCTGAGAGGTCTCATGACTGCTTCACGCGACCAGATTCCTGATTTGTTTGGGATTCCCGAGAGAGAGAAATCCGTTGAAGCTCCATTGGCCGAGCGTATGCGGCCACGAGAGTTTGCGGACTTTGTCGGGCAAGAGGACATCACTGCATCAGATCGGCCGCTGCGGCGAGCCATCGAAGCTGATCGACTTTCCTCCGTCATCTTCTGGGGGCCGCCCGGCTCCGGCAAGACTACGTTGGCGCATCTCATCGCGTGCCACACGAAAGCGCAGTTTGTGCCGTTCTCAGCGGTCACAGGGGGTGTTCCCGAGTTGCGGGCCATTATCAAGACGGCAGAGCAACGCCAGTCGATCAACGGTCAACGGACTATTCTCTTCGTCGACGAGATCCATCGTTTTAACAAAGCGCAGCAGGATGCCTTTCTACCTCACGTCGAACGGGGGACGATCATTCTGGTCGGCGCGACAACTGAGAATCCCTCATTTGAAGTGATCGCACCGCTTCTGTCCCGTTCCCTGGTCATTGTGCTCAAGCCCCTGACGGATGAGGCCTTGGAGCATATTCTCGCCCGCGCGCTTGCGGATCCCGCGATCGGGTTAGGGCAATGGAATGCTCGCCTATCAACAGAAGCCAAGCAACGATTGATCGCATATGGCAATGGTGATGCAAGGGCGCTCCTGACAGCGCTGGATTTTGTCGTGAAGCAGCAACCCGTCGAGTCTGATGGCACGCGCCTGATCGATGATGCTGCGCTGGAAACCGCGCTGATGAAGAAATCGCTCCGCTACGACAAGTCAGGCGAAGAACATTACAACGTCATCTCTGCCTATATAAAAAGTCTCCGGGATTCCGATCCTGACGGCGCTCTCTACTGGCTCGCCCGTATGTTGGAGGGGGGAGAGGATCCGAAATTTATCGCGCGGCGCATGGTTATTTTTGCTTCAGAGGACATTGGGAATGCCGATCCGATGGGGCTAGTGGTCGCGGCTGCGGTGGCTCAGGCCGTGCAGTTTGTGGGGCTTCCTGAGGCGCAGATCAACTTGGCCCAGGGTACGACCTATCTTGCAACCAGACACAAAGATAATGCCTCCTATATCGGACTGCTTGAGGCCATGGAAGATGCAAAAACCCATGGAAATCTGGGGGTTCCACTCCATTTACGGAATGCCGTAACTTCGTTAATGAAGGGGTTTGGATATGGGAAAGGGTATCGCTATGTCCACGACGATCCCGAGGCCAAGACGCAAGATCACCTCCCGGAGCTACTCAAGGAGCGTCGCTATTATCGGCCCAAAAACACCTGACCAGGGCTCAATAAGACTGTTGGACAAAGATTTCCCATCGGTTATACTTAGGCTCATGAAACGGCCGGCTCAGAAAGCGGCGACATCAATCGCCTCCTCGAATGAACGACGCAAGTTTGTTCGTGCGACTTTGGTTGGCTCTGCGCTCATTTCACCGAAGAGCGGCGCCAAGGCGATTACAGCCGTGTTGGATAACGTCAATAAAATCGGTGCAGGGTTGCACACGAAAGAGAAGCTGGCGATGGCCCAGCCGGTGACCGTGTCGCTGGCGTTTCTCGATTCAGATGGTGCGGAGCAGATGGAAAAGCTCGATGGAAAAGTTGCTTGGGTAAAGCCGTGGGAAAAGGGGTTTCTGATCGGTGTGATCTGGGATGAGCTGGTGACGAAAGAGAAGAACCGCTGGCTGTATTATTACCTGGAAGAAACGGTCAAGTCCCCCATCTAGCGGACGGCTGAAACGATCCCCAACTTCGTTCTCGGATCGAAATAATCCTCAACGTACCCGAGAGGGTACGCCTCCGGTTATTTCTCTCCTGCGGCCTTGTTGGATGATCGTTTTGAGCTGTCCGCTGGAGTGTTTTCCTGTCATGCAGCATTACGTTTTTCGCGCACTACCCTGTTACGCAAATGCCGTCAGTTTTTGTTTCACTTCTTCCAGTTCAGCCGAGAGCGTTTCCCACCTGGCAGTGAGCCGCGCAAGATCTTTTTTCCAGCCATCGTATTCGATTTGCAGAGCGCCCCACTTGGTTGATTCATTTTTGTAGAGTGCGGGATTTGCCAGTTCGAGGTCTCGCATTTTGATTTTGGTTTCGTATTCGGCGATCTCGCTTTCAGCCCGCGCCACCTGCTTCTCTAGACGAGCCTGAGTCTTGTTTAAGTCGCGGCGATCTCCAGCTGATGGTTTAGAGGGGGCCTGCGAGGCCATCGCTCTGGTCGGCCCGACATCCTTCCCGCGATCCGTTCCTTTCAGGTCGTCGCTCGATTCTTTGATGGACTCAATTTCCTGCGCCTTCTTCCATAAATAATATTCATAGTCCCCGGAAAAGCTACGGGCCTTGCCCTCTTCAATTTCAATGACACGCGTGCAGACTCTGGTCAGAAAAGTGGGGTCGTGAGAAATAAAGATGATCGTGCCTGGAAAGTCCGAGAGCGCATCGGTGAGCATATCGACCGAAGCCGGGTCGAGATGGTTGGTCGGCTCGTCGAGTAACAGGGTATTGGCCGGTTCAACCAGCATCCGCGCAAGCGCGACGCGATTGCGTTCCCCTCCGCTCAGCGCCTTGATCGGCTTCTTTTGATCGTCGCCGGTGAAGAGAAAGGCCCCGGCAATCCCACGGAGGAAATTCATTTCCGCCTGACTGGATACTTCGGAGAGTGATTCAAGGATGGTATGTTCAGGGTTCAACGTTTCTGCCTGGTGTTGGGCGAAGTAGTGGAGCGTCACACCATGACCTACCGTCCTTGTGCCTTTGTCCGGCTGCAATACTCCGGCCAACATCTTGAGCAACGTGCTTTTTCCAGCGCCGTTTTCTCCCACTAGCGCGATACGCTGACCCCGTTCGACTGAACAATCCACTCGTTCATAGACGACCTTTTCACCATAGCGTTTGGCCGCGGCTTGGAGTTCCAGAACTTGCCGACCGCTCGCTGAGGGAAGGGGAAACTTGAATTTCACCCGCCTGGGATCGCGCTTGATTTCGATTAACTTGACCTTCTCGAGCTGCTTGATGCGCGATTGAACTTGGCTGGCTTTGTTCGCTTGGTAGCGGAAACGATCCACAAATGTTTGAACTCGTGCGATCTCTTTTGCCTGCCGGCCCGCAGCAGCCTCACGCTGCGCATCCCGTTCTGCGCGGATCTTGATGAACGACGTATAATTGCCTCGATATTCTTCGATCTTATGGTGTCGAAGATCCCAGATATGCGTGACGACACGATCGAGAAACGCTGTGTCGTGGCTGATGATCAGCAGCGTCATCTCCGAGTTCAGCAAGAATTGTTCGAACCAGCGCTGCGTCGGTTTGTCCAAATGGTTCGTCGGCTCGTCGAGGAGCAGCACATCAGGGTTGGTCAGCAGCAGATGCGCCAAGGCGACACGCATCCGATAGCCGCCGGACAGTTTTTCGATCTGGCGGCTGAAGTCGATCTCCGAAAATCCCAACCCCATGAGAATACGTTCGGCTTCATGTTCTGGGTAGAGATCGCGATGGGTAGCGTCCAATACGGTCTTACCCGTGATGGTTTCGAGTTCCTGCGGGAGGTAGCCGATGCGGAGACGTGGACGCTTGCGGATACCTCCTTTGTCCGGCGATTCTTCTCCGAGAATCATCCGGAAGAGCGTCGTCTTGCCGGCGCCGTTGGGTCCCACCAAACCAACTCGTGAGCCTGGGCGAAGGTGCGCCGACGTATCCTTCAGCAGCACCCTCGTGGAGTATTGTTTATAAACTGACTCGACTTGGAGCATGTATGTTTGGACAGGCTAAGGAGAGCAAGGCTACAGTGGAGAAATGAAAGAGACCAGTTCGGCGTAAGACCAGGAGCCAAATCCGAAAGCTGCTTGTATTGCTAGCCCCTTGCCGTGTGCCTCCTATCTAGAGTTGAGGGTTTGGTGGAGCTGGCCGGGATTGAACCGGCGACCTCGTGAATGCCATTCACGCGCGCTCCCAACTGCGCTACAGCCCCATATCAATTGACTTAGAAAATCGCAAAAATCCTTGTGAAACCGCGGTCATGCTAACACGGCCCTCCACGGCAGTCAAGAAAATGGGACTAGGTAAGTCCTTCCGTTTTCTTGAGGCGTGATTCGAGCAGCAGTCAGCTAAAATTCAGAATGTCCCGTTTCTGTGCCGGAGATTGAGGGTGAAAACTTGGACATTCTTTTCCGTGGATGGGATGTGAATCCATTCAATGGGTGGTATGTTAGGCCGCATTCCACTTACAACCTTGTTCAAGGATGGAAACAATGAAAAAGACCATTGTTTTGTTGGGTATTCTGCTTGGGATCATCACCTCTTCCACAGCTGCTGAGCCGACGTCACCCCGGAGTGTTTCACAGCTCGAATTGCAAATGACAACAGACATACTCTCCAAGCCCAATACCTTCTTTCTATGGGCCGTGAATCGCGGGAAATCGAACGTACTTGTAATCCGCCCAAGATCCGGAATGGTTGATCATTTTGAAAGTTGGGGCGGCTGGAGCCTCAGGGTTCAAGGTCCTGGCGGCCTTTTTATTCCGATCACATACCCTGGCGGCATTCCGCCATTCACATCGCTTGATCTCACAGAGTTGCGACCTGGCGAATCGATCGGCGTCGTCCTCAACTTAGACCACTACATTAATAACAAACAGACTGAGCTTGTAAACATGCCAGGGACATACACGGTCGTTGCCGGTTACTACCTCGATCAGGACAAGGTCTATAAGGTTCCTGCAGAAACTGGTGAAAACTTCATCGCTGTGCCTAGACTTCAGCCCATTGAATCAAGAGCCTTGCAATTCGTTGTCCAGATTTCTAAATAGCGTTTAGCCAAGCCCACAAAAATTAAAGCTGATAAACATCTCGCAGGCGCGCGGTATCGCACTTACGGAAGCGCGATGACACCCTCTGGACCAGGTAGCCAATCGCCAGGGTACGCTCAGTCGATGAGATAGAGCGCACTGATTTGTAGAAAACCGCCCATTCTGTTTCAGGATCTGAAACAGGGATTATCCCTGGTACTGATGGTTAAGATTTGATTGGGCGACCGGATCAAGCGGATGCGAGCCTTGATGTTCATAATCCTGCCGGTGAATAGGACGCTGTCCACATAGGGCTTCCAGGAAGAGCAGTTTTTTATAGGACCCTAGATTGATCCAATTGACATTTCTTACTCGTGTAGTTAGGTTCCGGTCTACAGAGTACCTGGCGGTGGCGAGGAGGGAAGATTCATGCAGATTCAGGTCAATACCGACAACAACATCACAGGACGGGAAGATGTCGTGCGCCTCGTCCATTCCAGTGTCGAGGGAGCCGTGGGCCGCTTTCGCGATCGGATTACCCGTGTGGAGGCTCACCTCAGCGATACCAATAGTCATAAATCGAAAGGCGACGACAAGCGATGTTTGCTCGAAGCCAGACTGGCCGGTCTCCAGCCTATCGCGGTCAGTCATTTGGCGCCGACCATCGAGATCGCTGTGACTGAGGCCGCAGACAAACTACAGAGGGCGATCGAAAGCAAAATTGGACGGGTGCAGTCTCGCTAACGCGCGTGCCGCGGTACGACAATCGTAGTGGAATTTTTCGCCCTATTTTGCGTACTATGGTGCTCGTACACGCAGGAGTCGGGCGTCTTATATTGGAGGATGAACACAATGACCACACGTTTTGTCATACCTGTTACCGCTGTTCTCGTTAGCATCTTGTTCATGGCAGCATGTGACTCAAAGAAACCTCCTACTCCGGCATGTATTGAGGCCGCCCGTCTCTGGGCAGAAGCACTCGACACAGACCAGCGCGCTCCTGAGGGTGAGAAAGCGGCGGAGATAAAAATTCGAAAGGACGCTCTTGCAGCATTAGAGGATCGGAAGGTCAAAGCGTGCGGGGAGTAGTAGGAACTCGCCGCATGGGTTGGGGTAGGAGAATGGTTCGGAGTTCAGCGAATGCTCCCACTGGGGAAGCCCTCCCTGTCGCGGCAATAACGCAACCATTGGTTGGTTGAGCATGCCTATCCTGTCATGATGAAACGTAGAAAGGCCTTTGAACGCACCAAACAGTCGGAGGAATGTCATGGTCAAAGTCGCGTTGTTTGTTCGCTTGGAAGCAAAGCCTGGGAAAGAGAAAGAGGTTGAGAATTTTCTTCTGTCTGGGCTTCCTATCGTGCAAGCAGAGCCCTCCACCACGGTGTGGTTCGGGCTCCGTTTGGGGCCGTCTACCTTCGGTATCTTTGACGCCTTTCCGGATGAGGCTGGCCGTCAGGCCCATCTTTCAGGTCGGGTTGCAGCAGCGCTTATGGCAAAGGCCGGTGAGTTGTTGGCTCGTCCGCCGTCCATCGAGAAAGTTGATGTTCTTGCGGCAAAGTTGCCGGGCTAGCCAGAGTTATTCTTGGCTGTTTCCGTTGTGACCTTATATGTTCTGGCAAGGAAACAGCTCGAATTTTTTCCCTCGCTTCTTCCTACTGGCTTCTCGCCGGACTTCTCTAAAATTTCCCTACAAACCGTCTGAATCACGCTGGATATTCGTAATGCGATAAAGGCTTGAATCCTTTTGTGCAAGGCTATGAGGGCGTCTCGCGATCCATAGATAGGTCACGCTAAGGCAGTGTCTTGGCCGTTGACAGAGGGAGTACATCGTCAAGCGAGCGGAAGCCGATCTTCACCCCATGACACACTGCAACTGGCAAGGTGGACGTGACAGTGATCAGAGTCTTGCCGGTCATAGGCGAATAGCCATGGGGGATTCAGCTCCCAGTTTTCCGATAACTCAGCACACAGCACTCAGGACTCAGTACTTCCCCCAAGTCGTTCGATCGCAATCCGTTTGAGACCACGCAAGTCCATTTTGCCGGTTCCCAACACCGGCAGGGTTTCGACCTTGACGAAGTTGGCACGGGAAGGAATGAAGAGGTTGGGGAGACCATCGGTTGCGAGCTGACTCAGGATTTCTGGTATACGGGTTTCATCCAGGGTGTGTAACACCGCGAGACGCTCACCCTTCTTTTCGTCTGGAATGCCGGTGACGGCGAAGACTTGCGTGTCCGCGGCGGCGGCCTGCTGCAACGCCTCTTCCACACGGCCATGTGGGACCATCTCACCGCCGATCTTCGAAAACCGCGAGAGCCGGTCAGTGATCGTCAAGTACCCATCTTCATCCAACATGGCAATATCGCCGGTAATGTACCAGCCATCGTGCATGGCGTTGGCCGTCAGATCCTTGCGTTCTAGGTATCCGTTCATGACGTTGGGGCCCTTGACCAGCAACATGCCGGGAGTGTTGGGCGGCAATAAGGAGTAGCTGTCGGGATCGACAATGTGCACAGACACGCCCGGCAGCGGTTGGCCGACCGTTCCTCGCCGCGAGGCCGGCTGGAAATATCCAGAGGCCCGGAAGTCCGGACAATTGACGGCGACGACGGGAGCACATTCGGTCACGCCGTACCCTTCGATCGGTTCGATGCCGAACCGATCTTTAAATGCCTGGGCGAGCCGGGGCGGAAGTTTCTCGGCGCCAGTCACGACCACGCGAAGCGAACTGAATTGCTCCGGGGTGCAACGGCGCTGATACATCTGAAGAAAGGTCGGTGTGGTGACAAGGAACGTAATGCGATGGCGATGGACGAGTTCGCCGATAGCGGCGACGTCGAGCGGGGAAGGGTGAAAGACCATGCCCGCATTGTTGAACATGACGAGCCAGAAGACGAGATATCCGAATGAGTGGAAGAACGGAAGAATGCCGAGTATTCGCTCGCCTTGGTAGAGGTGGAGGACTTGACTGGTTGCCTGCTCATTGGCGTTGATGTTGAAGTGAGAGAGCATCACACCTTTCGGTTCTCCCGTGCTGCCGCTGCTGAAGATGATGGTAGCCAAGTCGTCCATTGTCAGCGGAGTGTGCTGTCCGCAGGTCCGTTCGATGAGGCGCGCCGGAGCACAGAGAGCGAGGAGACTCGCGGTGAGTTTCTGTCCTGAGCCGATGGTGCGGGCGATGTCCTCCAACCACACGATCGACGGCCCGTCAGGCAATTCTAACTTGGCCTTCTCGACGAAGACCCGGCTGGTGACGATCGTGCGAAGGCCGGCAAGCCGCACGGCGGCTTCAAGGCCGGATTTCCCGACCGTGTAATTGAGATTCACGCTTGTTTTTCCGCACAGAGGCGCAGCCACGTTGACTAATGCGCCGGCGACGGTCGGTGGGAGCAGGATACCGACACGGGGCTGGCCTTCCCAATGTGGCCGAAGCGCTCTGGCAAGGACGATGGATCCGATCAATGCCTGCAGCGACGACACGTGTGGGCGAGTCTGGTCTGCCATCGCGAAACGGAATGGATGCCGTCTCATGGCATGAATGAATTCACGATGCAGTGGGCGGCGAGAAGATTTTCGCAGCCGCCAAGCCTCCTCTCCGAGCGTGCGGACCGTGTCGCGGAGTGTATGTGACGGTGTATCCGATGACAGGGGCGCGCCGAAGGATACGGTCAATGGATAGGGAATTCGCTCTGGCCATTTTCTCAAGAATCGACCTCGCTCAAAGCTGAAGATGCTCCCCCAGACACGATCCAGGTGCACGGGGATGATCGATACCTGTCGTCCCTTCACAATCCGTTCGAAGCCTCGCCGGAACGGCAACAGTGTACCGGTCCGGGTGATCTGTCCTTCAGGGAAGATGCAGACGATCTCTCCGTCGTCGAGGGCCTGCCCCGCGGCCCGTAGCGCCTGGAGGATGATGCGAGGGCCGCCTGTCGAAGCAATCGGTATGACCTTCATGGTAGTCATCAACCAACTGAGGAGGGGGTGCGTCGCATAAGCGGTATCCACCACAAACCGTATAGGCCGATCGATGCTGGCCATGAGCAAGAACCCATCGACAAACGATACATGATTCGGGACGAGCAACGCCCCGCCGGTTTGTGGGATATGCTGCTGACCGACAATGTGGAGGCGATAGAACGTGTTCGTGAACATGACGAGCAGCAGCCGCAGAAACACGTCGGGCATCAACCAAAGGGCCCAGGCGGTGCCGACGATAGTCACCCCGGCTGTGACGAGGAAAATGTTGCTCGTCGAGAGGCCGGCATTGGCGAGTGAGCCGCCGGCGAGCGATCCGATAAGAATTCCGATGAAGACGCAGGTGTTGCAGAATGCGATGACCGCGCCGCGTCGATCAGGTGGCGATCTCCATTGGAGAATGGCATTCAGAGGCACGAAGATGAAGGAGCAGGACACTCCGAGGAGTCCCAATACCAAAAACGTTCCGAACAATTGTGGGGTGAGCGCGCCAAGTAAAAATAGTGCGATGGCCGCACCCACGGCTCCCAAAGGGATCAATCCGTATTCAATCCGCTTTTGAGACAATCGCCCGACCACCATGGCGCCTAGGCCGATGCCGACGGACAACAGCGTGAGTGGGAGTCCCGACATCGCATCCGAGAGATGCAACACGGCTTTGGCATAGACAAGCACGTTTTGTGCGAACAGGCTTGCGATCGTCCAGAAAAAAACTTGTCCTGGAATGGCCAGACGCAGCAGGCGCTCTGAATGAATGGCAGCCCAGGCGATGCGAATGGTTGAGCCGACGCCGCCGGTCGTGCGCGCGGGGGAGACGTGGGGAACGGCAAAGGCGGCAATCAGGCCGACCACTGACAAGGCGGCTAAAATGAGGGGCGCGATCCAACGCTGATCGCCGGCGGCCTGCAAAAGAAAGCCTCCTGCTGCCGTGCCCGTCAGGATGGCAGCAAAAGTCCAGACTTCCAACAGGCCGTTTCCGGCGGCGAGACGTTCATGCGGGATCAACTCAGGGATAATGCCATATTTCGACGGGGCGAAGAGCGCGCTGTGTACGCCCATCCCGCACAAGACGATCAGCGGGAGAATGCCACCGGAGGGGTTCACCCAGAGCGCAACTGCCCCGGCGCTCATGAGGAGCACTTCAACGACTTTGATCGCGATGATGACTGTGCGTTTGCTCAGACGATCGGCCAAGGTGCCGCCGATTAATGACAGCAAGACCAGCGGCAAGGTAAAGATGACAAATGTGAGCGTGGTTTGCGTCTGGGTTGCCGCTTCCAGCTCAGGGCCCGGCGCCATATGCACCGTCGCTTGCCGGATGGCCAGCAACGCCACCATGAGTTTCCACGCGTTGTCGTTGAACGCGCCGAAGAATTGCGCGATCAACAGTCCTCGGAGTGGATGTAAGGGCGTATTGGCCATAGACAACGATACGCGCCGGTCGTTTGCTCTCGCTAATATGATGAAATGTTGTCGAAAGATCAAAGGAAACGAACGGGTGTTTCATTGACAATCAACCGGGGGTTGACAGGTTGATGGGAAATATCGAACCGAGCCCGCATGATTCATGACACTTCGGCTGCAAGCGCTGATACGCGGCTGCGACGGGTAGTCTCGCCGTTCAGTCCTTCGACATATCTGCACGAGTATGCCTCAAGGCTTCTCGGCTCCGAGTGCCTCTCCGGCTTCGTGTCCGCACGTTTTCGCCACGGAGTTAGCCGCATCGTTCAAGATGTAAAGGAGGTGGACATGATCACTCGAAGGCGAGCATGCTCTCAATCATGTGATCCAGATGGGAGGAATGTATCTCTTCTATCGGGGGACGCACGTACTCAAGGATCGATAACCTGGCCACCCGTCTCTCCTTTGGGCACCGGCAGACCTTCCAACTCCATGATCCTCAATGCATTGGTGGTGGGGCAGGGGCCTGGCCTGAGCTTGTAGTCGAATTGCAGTGCGCCGGCTGCGACTGTTTCTTGAAAGTGGGCATTCCGCAACCCTGGCACCGTCTTGTCGAGATCGGTCAATTCCAAATCATGGGTGGTGACCAAGCCGAAACCATTGCCTTGCGCGAGTGAGGTAATGAAGGCACGGCTCCCAATTAACCGTTCCCGATTGTTGGTACCTTTGAATATCTCGTCGATCAGAAAGACGACCGGCGCACGGGATCGATCCATTGTCGCGTCGAGAAGGCTTTTGAGACGTTTGACCTCGGCATAGAAAAAAGACAAGCCCGCTTCGAGCGAGTCATCCACGCGGATACAAGTAGTGAGGCGTATCCACGTCCATTCGAAAAGATCGGCGCAGACTGGAGCCCCTGCCTGAGCAAGGCAGAGATTGATGCCCAGAGTTCGTAGGAAGGTGCTTTTCCCCGACATGTTGGATCCGGTCACCAACAGCACCGTTCCCAGCGTGTCGAGAGTAAGATCGTTAGAGACCCGATGCGTTTCTGGAATAAGTGGATGGGCGAGATTTTTTGTCGAGAGCAGGGCCTGCGCTCCGTTACACCGGGGGTCGGCAGTGATTGGGTCTGGCCAGTGATACGATGGATGCAGGGCTGCAAACGTTGCGAGTGCCGAGGCTGCCTCGACTTCGGCTACGCGATCCAGCCAGGTGGGCAGATGAGAGGCTACTTGAGCCTGGATCTGTTGGAGTCGATAGGTGAACCACAAGTCCCAGGGACAGAACGCGTTGATGATCAGATGAATGAGCGGGTGGGCTTTCACGCTGATGGCGTGCAGGGTGCGAGCGGCTTGCCGGACGAGCTGTGGAGGATTCACTCCCGGTATGAGCAGTGGAGCCCATAAATCGGCGAGCGCAGTATGGCGAGGGAGAGCGTGCCGTTCGACGAAGCCTAGTACGGCTCCCAGTTTCTCCAGTTCAAAGTGTACGCCGACCGCATGCTCCAATAACTCTTCGCCCTGATCGGTCCAGAAATAGATCAAGGCATAGGCCGCAAAGGACCACATCCAATAATTCGGGAGCCAGTCAATCAGGGCGCTTAATCCGAGCCCAATAGTAACGGTGGCCAGCAGGGCTTGAATCGCTAAGACGGTGGTGAGGTGAGGGAATCCGACTGCATGCTGCAGGACGGCCTCCAGTCGCCGGCCGTTGATTTCCTGCTCGCCGATGAGTTGAGCTTCGAGCCCCAGTCGATCGCGGAACAGCGATCGCGGAATGAGTTCCTGCACGAGTCGACGGCGCATGAGCCACCGGTCCAGTTCAGGCGGTTGCTCTAGCAGCCATGATAGCAACCGCGCT
This sequence comes from uncultured bacterium, assembly GCA_965233175.1. GTDB lineage: Bacteria > Nitrospirota > Nitrospiria > Nitrospirales > Nitrospiraceae > Palsa-1315. Next base: position 17,105 of record CBDDRW010000054.1, on the reverse strand, counting down.
TGCCCATGTGAGGAGACGGTGGTGTCGAGCAGATGGAGAAGTGAGTGGTGGCCGACCAAGTCTAAGTCTTTGGCATACGGATGCTGTTCGGGAGCGCTCGATGGACGAGGAGGAATCCGAGACCAATCCAGCTGGAGGCGTGCCAGGTGCACGAGTTTGATCTGCTTCCAGAGACGAAGGCGATGCAAGCGACTTTCGAGCCTGTTATGATACGCGGCCACAATAAAAAACAGAGCGGCGAAGGCGAGGAGCGCCCCATTACCGGTTTGATACCATCCCATTTTATAGAGGGCGACCGTACAGACCGCTCCGATGATGAATAAGACGAGACGCCAACGTGTCAATGCTGAGCTAGACGCTGTGGCCAAGCCGATCATCCGCTCGAGTTTCGCCACGAGGCGCGTCAGCACATGGGCTTTTGCCATAAGCGGTATAGGTTGGTTCTGGAGCATAGAGCCGAACTTACTGGAAGGGGGAGAGGGCGTCAACTCTAGCCTATTATGAAGTCAGAAGGATGGATCGATGTCCAGATTCGCACCACTGTCGATCCAGCGGAGTTACTTGGCCTATTAGCTGATCCCGTGATCCAGGGAGGATGGGAGGAGCGGGGGCTGATTCATCTATATTGGCCGAAACCACAGTGGAACATGGAAGCACGCGCTCGTCTATGCAGAGCCATCGAGGAGCTTGGTCCGGATGTGTTTGGCGATGGAGATATACGTGTTGAGGAATTGCCCGATCAGGATTGGAACCGGCAGTGGGCAGGATCAGTAAGACCGATCAGGATCGGCCGGCGAATTGTGATCAGGCCAAGCTGGGAACCAGTGGCGTTGCACGCGCAGGATATTGAAATTGTCCTCGATCCGAAGCAGGCCTTCGGGACGGGCCATCATGCGACGACCAGGATGCTGTTGGAACGGCTTGAGGGTCTCGTTCATGGGGGTGAATCCGTGCTGGATGTGGGGACGGGGAGCGGTATTCTGGCGATGGTCGCGTTACGGCTTGGGGCAGCGTCGGCGTTGGGAGTGGAATGTGATCCTGTTGCGGTGGATTGCGCGCGTGACTATGCCAGAGAAAATGGGTTTGGGAGCACGCTCGAAGTTCGGTGCGGGACATTGCAGGAAGTAGCCCGACAGGGTACGTTCCGGCCGGATTTGGTTCTTGCCAATCTCGATGGCCAGACGCTGTTGCAACTGTGCGAACCATTGGCGCAGTACGCAAGCCACGGGGCACGGCTCTTGTTGTCCGGCATTCTGATCGAGCAAGAGCAAGAGATTGCTGAGGTGTTCTCCAAGGCCGGCGCTACAGTCTGTCAACGGCGCGAACAAGAGGGTTGGGTGGCGCTGGAGTTGCTGATGGCGGAGTCTTGCGAAGGGGTGAGTGATGTCTGAGAATGGACGACCACCCTATCCCCATGTATGCCAGATAAGCGTGTCGGACGGCGGTGTGCCGAAACGTCCCGTGCTGGAGGCCGTCATTACCAAAGCTGGAGTCGAGGGGGACCGGCAGCAGAACCTCAAATTACATGGCGGACCCGATCGCGCGGTCTGCCTCTATTCACTAGAGCTGATCGAGCGGTTGCAGGACGAGGGCCACTCGATTGACGCCGGCTCCTCCGGAGAGAATCTGACCATCTCCGGACTCGAGTGGGAGAAGCTGAAACCGGGGGATCGCATTCAGGTTGGGCCAGAGGTCCAGATAGAAATCATGAGTTATACGATTCCCTGCGAGAAGAATGCACAGTGGTTTCGGGACAGAGACTACAAGCGCGTATCCCAGAAGTTGAATCCAGGATGGAGTCGGCTCTATGCGAAGGTGCTGCGTGAGGGCCTGGTGAGACCAGGAGATGAGGTGGTGGTAAAGCCGGAAAATGTTGAATGATGAATGTTAAATGGTGAATGACCATGGACCGCACGCTTGAGCCAGAACTCATGGAAGATCCCACGCAAGTCCTCGCCTATGCGGCGGCGGATTTTTCACAAGAAAATCAGGGCTTCGTCGATCGCTACAGTGAATACTATCCCGATTTTTCAGAGGGACATGTGCTCGACCTGGGTTGTGGACCCGGCGATATTCCTATTCGCTTTGCGCAGGCATTTCCCTCTTGTCGCATCACCGCCGTTGACGCATCGGCTCCGATGGTGCAGTTAGCTGAAGAAGCCGTGAGACAGGCCGGCTTGTCTGGTCGTATCACGTTTCGTTGTGAGCGAGTTCAAGATCTTGCCGGCGCCAATATGGCCGACGCGGTTATTTCCAATAGTTTGCTGCACCATGTGCCGAACCCGCTCCAGTTTTGGCACAAACTGCGATTGGCCGTGAAGCCCGGCTCACCTGTGTTGGTGATGGACCTCTTGAGGCCTGAATCACCGGAAGCGGCGCAGGCCATTGTCGATCAGTATGCTTCCGGAGCCCCGGACATTCTAAGGAGAGATTTCTATAACTCGTTGCTCGCGGCATTTACGGAAGATGAAATCAGCGCGCAGCTAGCCCGGATGAATTTGACGCGGTTGATCGTCAATGTGCCGGATGATCGGCATTGGGTGGTCGGCGGGGTTATCTATTGAGAAGAATGCTGAAAAAGGCCCCCAACTTTGCTCTCGGCTCGACAAAATCCTCAACGTAGCAGAGAGGCTACGCCTCCGGTTTTCTCTCGCCTGCGGCCGCGTTGGATGGCCTTTTTGAGCATCCTTCTGATTTTCACCGTTACGGCTCCTTTTAGTGAGGCGCAACTTGACCAACTCAGGAAATCGAAGGCTCTGGAGCAGCAGCCCACCGCTGAAACCCCAATGGTTGAGATCCCAGCCGGTGAGTTTGCGATGGGATTAGATGGGATGCAGGCGTTGGAAGATGAACGTCCCCAGCATCGAGTCTGGCTACCGACCTTTTATATAGACCTTCATGAAGCCACTACGACGCAGTATGCATCATTCCTCAGCACCACAAACAGAGCTGCCCCATGGCAGTGGGATACCGTCGATCCCACACTGCATAGCGATCGGCCGGTCATTGGCGTGGACTGGTCTGACGCCGATGCCTATTGTCGATGGAGGGGAAAGAGGCTTCCAACTGAAGCGGAATGGGAGAAGTCAGCGAGAGGAACGGGAGGGAGGCTGTATCCCTGGGGCAACCAGCCCCCAAGCAAAGATCTGGCGAATTTCGCATTGGGTGCGCGGTTCAGTTACAGTCAGGTTTTGATGCCCGCGCTGTCCCATGAACATGGCAAGAGTCCATACGGGCTCTATCATATGGCCGGGAATGTCTGGGAGTGGGTGCAGGATTGGTACGCCGTGAACTACTACGAAGTCTCACCGCAACAGAATCCGCAAGGCCCTGAGCAAGGACAGTTCAAAGTGCTACGTGGTGGATCGTGGTCGGATCTACCGAAATATCTTCTCACCTATGGCCGCTTCAAGCTCTTGCCTGAGACGCGCAATAGCTATACGGGCTTCCGCTGCGCCAAATCACAATAGGATGCTGAAAACGGTCCCCAGCGTCGTTCTCAGGTCGAAATAATCCTCAACGTAGCCAAGAGGCTACGCCTCCGGTTATTTCTTCCCTGCGGCCTCGCTGGATGACCGTTTTGAGCATCCTCTATAGTCATTATGAGTAGGCTTAATGCTGAGGTTCTAAATCGCCCTTCGCCTTGCGACGCACCCACTGGTGAATGAGTTTGTCTTGGCAGCTCCAGGTGGAACAGTTTTCTGGGAGCACTGGATTTGTGTGATCAGCAGCTGATCGGAATTATGAGAAGAGGAGGGCGAGAAGGAATAATACTGCCAATGAACAAAGCGAGGTAAAGTAGAGTATGCCGGTTCGATCGTTCAGCCAGGCAGTCCTCCATCCATGGGGATAGAGCACTTGATGTTCTTCGACTAGGCCTTCCTCGTAAAACCCCAGGGCTTGTTCGAGCTGAACCAGAACTTGTTTGGCCTGCCGGTGACGGAATTGCTGTTGAAAGATCAATCCGCAGAACAAGCCGCACCAGATCAAGCTCGCGAGCATGATAAAAACGGAGTCGAAGGCGGTCAGCCGATTCTTGTACGGACTCAAGAGAAATGCAAAGAGCATGGTGATCAGACCCAGTGAGCCTACCACTGTGAGCCGCATCATCTGTTCGCGCCGTTGGTACACCTCCTCCTTATAGAGAGGATAGAGAACCGTCAAGACATGTTGGACGCTTTCTGTAATCATGCGCTATCTCATAGCCGACTGCTGAAAAAGCCGGTGTTCTTAAGCCTCTGCGGGATATTCATGAGTGAGGGCCTGTAAGTCATTCGGGTTCTTATATACCAGTCTCGATGGTCTACAATCTGCTAGGTTCTGATCGCGAGATGGGTCACGAGCCACTCGCTGATCGATGTGGTCATCTGATGAAAGTCTTCCCCCCGGGTGAACTGGTGATCCGCGTCCGGTAGGAGGTCCAACCTCTTCACCCCTCTAAGACTGGCATACAATCGCCGGCTTTGATGAAGGGGAACACATTCATCCTGTTCACCCTGGACGATCAGCGTAGGCGCAGTAATGTGTTCCGCTGGCCCATAGGCGATCTGCTCAAGGCTATCCTCGTAAAATTCGTATTTCAACCGGATGCGGTCTGGCCTACCCATGATGTTCGGTATGCTGTCCATCGCCTGCCACCTGGCCAGTTCAATCGGTCCAAATTCTAATCGAAGTTCTTCCGCAAAGTCCACCACCGGACACTTGAGTGCCAAGCAGGCGACATCATGACGCTGGGCAGCTGTCAGGATCGCGACGAGCCCTCCAAAGCTTGAACCGACGAGTCCGATTCGGTCGTAACCTCTGGCGGTCACGAGATCGAACGCGGCTTGGGCTTGATGCACAGCCAGGGTTGTCGTGAGTTCTTCGAACGGTCCGTCGCTCTCTCCTTGACCGAAAAAGTCGAATCGGAATGTCGCTACTCCTTGTTGATGAAGCAGGCGGGTCAAGGCTTTGTTGGTCGTACTGTTCTTGCCTGAGAGAAATCCATGACACAGTAGGGCGAGCTGTGTCGTTGGTCCGTCAGGCGTGCTGAGGATCCCAGCAATGCCGTGACCATGGCGATCATTAAATGTGAGCGTCTCTTCCATAAAGTCTTATTCGATCCAAGGGACTGCAGAAAACCTATTTGGAAATGTTGGAACTTCGTTGGCCCGAACGTGTGTTCAACAGGAAAACGCTCTCGCAGGATGCTCAAAAAGGCCGTTCAGCAAGGCCGCAGGCGAGTCGAAACTGGAAGGGTACCCTCGCCCTCGGGGGTACGTTGAGGATTTCGATGAACCGAGAACGATGCACGGGAAAAGGCGCGTCTTGGCGCGCCAGGGCTGGGTGGGTAAGAAAAGAGGCTTTTTCAGCATCTTGTTAAGTTTTCAGAAAATAGAAATGATTCGTGGGCCCAGTTCCATGACCGATTGCCAGGCTATGGCGAAGGGCTTCGGTGAGGTAGGTCTTAGCTGTTTGCACGGCATCGTTCACGGATTTGCCTCGTGCAAGATGGGCGGCGATGGCTGAGGCGAAGGTACAGCCGGTGCCATGTGTGTGGGGCGTATCGATGAACTCCCCTTTGAACACGTTGAAGAACCGGCCATCATAGAGCAGATCGGTGGCCCGTTCTGCTGCCAAATGACCACCCTTGATCAACACATACTTGCAGCCGAATTTGTGAATGACTTTGGCCGCGCGGCGCGCATCCGCGAGTGTCTTAATTTCCATGCCGGACAATTGTTGAGCCTCATGAATGTTTGGTGTGACGAGCAGCGCCAAAGGGAAGAGCTGCGTCTTTACGGCATCGATCGCCTCCGGCTTGAGCAGGGCATGGCCGTTTTTTGAGATCATGACGGGATCTACTACAAGGCTCGCGACCTTCTGAGGTTTCAAGAGTTTCGCGACAACCTCGACGATCGCAACGGAGGACAACATCCCAGTCTTCACGGCAGCCACGTCGAAGTCGTCGAATACGGCATCGATCTGCGCCGCGATGCTTGAGATCGGCAACTCGAAGACGTCGGTGACCTCCTCCGTATTCTGTGCCGTGATGGCGGTGATCGCCGACATGGCAAACACGCCATTGGCCGACATCGCTTTAATGTCAGCCTGAATCCCAGCCCCCCCTCCGGAATCCGACCCCGCAATCGTCAAAACCTGCTTCAATACCATGAGTGCTCCCAATTCAGTATCGCAATGATGTGCAGATTATACTCGGCAGATAGAGACTGTCCAGCGGGGAGAATTCTCATGGCTGGCACCATTGGATAGCTGAGTTGACGCCCAACGGAAAGTGTCTTAGAGTGCTAACCGAACGAGGAGATTACGATGGCCACTGAAACGGTCAAGCAAAAGATCCTTCAGGTTGTGGAGCGGCTACCTGATACAGCTACCCTTGAAGATGCGATCGAGCGACTCTGCTTTCTGGCAAAAGTCGAAGAAGGCCTTCGCCAATCCGATGCTGGGGAGACAGTTCCCCACGCCGAAGCCGTTCATCAGATTCGTAGATGACATCGCTGATCTGGACCCGCCGGGCGATCGAGGATGTCCAATCAATTAAACGGTTCATCGCGCAGGATTCCACGCACTACGCCGAACTTGTCACCCAACGATTGATCTCGTCAGTTGAGCGCCTACCTGCACTGCCCCAGTCCGGGCGTATCGTTCCAGAGATCAATGACCCCACAGTGCGCGAAGTGATCCATGGCTCCTATCGAATCGTATATCGACTCATTCGTGAAGAGATCCATATCATCACAGTCCATCACGCCGCCCGCCTCCTCCATCTTGAGCCGTGATCTGACACCCCCAATCCGCCGAGGTTCAGCCAGATCTATCTGACTGACATATCTCAGAACGGGAAATGGATTGTTAGATCCGTACGTTCCAAACAGTTCCAAAGCTGTAGCAAGAATATGGGTCTAGGTCATTCTCTAATAGATAGTAATTCAGGTTCTTTAGACAGGACTCCGCGAGCACAACAAAGAAGCCGAGAGGGTAAACCAGCTCCCATGATTCTCTCTCATCGTGTTCATCTGTCTGAACGTGGGTCATGGGGTAATAATGAGGAGATGTTTTTCTCTGATCCGTCTCCATGCCTTCGCCTGGTTCGCGAAACTCATGAAGCAAATGGTTGCGATAGGCATAAAGTAGATTCACGTGCATTGAGTCACTGAGTAACTTTCTTTCCTCGTCAGTAGCCGCAAGAGCCGCAATTTCGTTTATCACGGGGTCTGCAGCTTGTAGATCGAAAGGCCCCCAACCTTTCCATTTTCCGACCGAGGCATGGACGAAATCCCTGAGCTTGCTCTGTGTAGGTGGTGAAAGAAGCAATACTTGATAGAGACTTACGCGCGGTCCGTCCTGCCACCGTATGTGCTCTTGAACTAATTGGTAGAAGCGAGTTTTGTTCTTCTTGGTATTCGGATATCTCGCTCGACTCAAAGTGTCAAGGATCACTAGGAGAAGAGTTTTCTTGTGAAGACGGTCCTCCAGCTTCTGAATTTTAGCTAGTTGATTCTCGAAGTATGAACAGTAGGTCTCAATTTGTTCGCTGTTCGTCATATCTGCTGGTGTTTCTTTCGTCGTAAAATTGATGCAAAGAGCTGTATCGAGCAAGAAGCAAAATTGGCTCGGTCTCCCTGTATCCACGCACTCGTATTTCCCTTCCACTATCATTCATTGGCTGGTGCGTGAATGTGAGAGAAGGGAGACTGCCTAGACAGCGTGCGTTCAACATGCCCTTTCTCCCCCTATCCCTGTGGCCGGTCTCGTCTTTAGGACGAGGGGCAGGACTGTCTCGATCTGCGCGCATCGAGCGACCACTGTTTCATCGTGGGGGCTCTGCGAGCACACGAGACGGTCCTGTCCCTCTAGTCCGTTCCCGGCTTTTTCTCCCCCCAATCTAGCTCGTCTTGACTTGACGGGGGCGCTCTCCTTAGGTCTCTTTCTTCTTCTCCCTCTGGTGGCCGGTGATTTTCTTCGGGCAGGTAGCAGGGTTGGGCCAGACTGCGCGCGTCCAACGAGGGCCTTCTGAGGCCGCGCGTTGCGCGAGCAATGGAACCGACCCTGCTGCCTGCCCTCCCTCTCCTCACACCGGCCACTTCTCTTCATTCCACGCCATCTCCCAAAACATCCACTCATAGCGCGAGCTGATGACGAACGATTCTTCCATCCGCCGCTTCTCTTCTTTTCCCGCTGTCTTGGCCCACTGGTCTACTTTCTTGCGCATCCATTGCTGGACTTGGGCGAATTCCGGTGAGGCGTAGAGCATGAGCCAGTCCCGATAGGGATGATCATGTTTCGGCGGGCCATGTTTCAAGAGATGCTGGCCGACGACGCAGTAGATCCAGGCGCAGGGGAGAGCGACGACGGTGATCTCCGTTGCCGAGCCTGTATGGGCGACTGTGAGCATATGCCTGGTGTAGGCGTAGTTCGTCGGTGCCATAGGCGTCGCGGTCATCTCCTTTGCGGTCATGTTCCAGCGTGATCCGTATCCCTCGTGGAGGCTGCGTTCGACGACAATGGTGTCTTCTGCGAGCTTCGTCAGTCGTAGAGCCGATTCCGAATCCGGTGCTCTCAGCGCTCCGGCAGAAAACACACGGGCAAGGTCACTGAGAAACCTGGCGTCTTGCAGGATGTAGTACTTGAACTGACGTTCCGGCAAGGTTCCCTTGCCCAATGCCACGACAAAGGGATGGGTCAGTTGGGCATCCCAGATGGGTGTGGCGAGTTGTCTTAAGCGATCTGTAAACGACAAGGGGCTCCTCCTTGTTGGGTGTATAACATAATACGACGAAGACGGCAGTTGTCAGATCTCAGACGGAAGATGGAGACTGTATCGACATTGCTATGTCCATGCTTTGGATTCATGTCCTCGCACGTTTGACAGTTGATCCTTCGCCTTGCGTCCGCGGAGGATAAGGTCTCGGTAAACGATTGATGCCGTCGTGTGCGGCAACCTTATAACATTCCGCTAGGGTTGGGTAGTTAAAGACGGTGTCGATGAAGTAATCGATCGTTCCCTTGTAGGCCATAACGGCCTGACCGATGTGAATGAGTTCCGTGGCTCCTTCTCCGATGGCATGGACCCCCAGAAGTGAATGAGTATGGCGATGAAACAGTAGTTTCAGCATGCCTGTTTCATCCCCGGTCAGCTGCCCGCGGGCAATTTCTCGATAGTGGGCGGTGCCGACCGCATAGGGAATCTCAGCCTTGGCCAGTTCTTCCTCATTCCGTCCTACCATGGAGATTTCCGGGATCGCATAGATGCCATAAGGAAGGAGGTCAGTGTCGGTGTGATCGGGATGTCCAAAGGCGTGGCATGCGGCGTGGCGTCCTTGCTGCATGGAGGTGGAGGCCAATGCGGGAAAGCCGATGACGTCGCCGGCGGCGTAGATATGGGGGACCGCTGTTTGAAAGTGCTCGTTCACAATTATGCGGCCTCGTGCATCCGGTATGATGCCGATGACTTCCAGGCCCAACCGCTTCGTGGCGCCGATGCGCCCGATGGCATACATGAGCGTCGTGGTAGTGATTGGAGGTCGGTGTGTCAGTGAGACTGTGACCTGCCCGTCCGGCTCTTTCCGGGCCGCGACGACTTCTTCTTCATGGTAGAGCATGACACCGATGTCGGTCATCTGACGTTGCAAGGTGTCGATGATCTGCGCATCGACAAATTCGAGCAAACGTGGCCGTTTATCAATCAAAATGACCTGCACCCCGATCATGGCTAGGATCGAGGCGTATTCTGTGCCGATCACACCGCCGCCGACGATCACGATCGATATGGGAAGCCGTTTGAGCGTGATGAGGCCATCGGTATCGATGATCGTATGGTCATCGAATGGAATGTTCGCCGGTCTGGTCGGCTCTGTCCCTACTGCGATCACAATGACGTGGGCATAATGTTCGGTTACCGTGCCGGCCTGTTGAACGAGAAGTCGGTGAGGATCGACGAAGCAGGCACTTCCATAGATCAGGTCGATGCCGTTCCGCGCCATCTGGTCCTGGACGATCTCAATTTCGTTCTTGATGATGTGGTTGGCGCGAAACGCGAGATCTTCGATCGTGACCGTTTCTTTCAGACGATAACCGGCTCCGTACAGGTTGCGTTGCCGGAAGCCTGAAAGATAGAGCACCGCTTCGCGGAGGGCTTTACTGGGGATAGTCCCGGTATTGGTGGAAACCCCGCCGATGACAGCTTTGCGCTCGATAATGCCGACGGTCTTGCCGAGCTTAGCCGCCTGGACCGCGGCCTTCTGGCCGGCGGGCCCACTCCCTATGACGAGAAGATCGTATTGGGCCATCAGCGATCTTGCGTAAAGGGGGTGAGGTTGAGGCTGAATGGGGAGCTCCACATTCAGCGCCTCAACCTCCACCGCGGTCTTTCCTCGTTCTAGTTAGCGGTGATCAACGACTTGGCCACAACGAAGGCTTCATCGAGGTCCGGCAACTGGGTCAGTTCAGGCGTGACTTGCAGATGCCGCACGATATTGTTCGCGTCGACGACCATAACCGTACGAGCCAAGATGTGGGGGCCGTTGAGAAGCAGTCCGTAGGTTTTCCCAAACTCAGCGTCCCGATAATCTGAGAGGAACGTGACATTGGCGATACGCGCTTCCTGCGCGAATCGTTTTTGCGCGAAAGGGGTGTCGACGCTCACGGTTACTAACTCGACCATCTTATCGAGGCCCTTATTCTTTTCGCTCAGATAGTGGGTTTGCTGTTCGCATACCGGCGTATCGAGCGATGGCACAACACTGATGATCCTGACCTTACCCTTGCCCTTTGTGTCAGTGATGCCGACCGGCGACAGGTCCGTCTGTGTCAGCTGCACCTCCCTGAGGGTGTCGCCGACTTTAATGCCCGTTCCCGAGAGTACGAGAGGGCTACCCTTGAAGAGAACCTTTTGCCCCTCACCAGCGATGACGCTGCCATCAGCGACGGCCATGTTTTTGTAGAAAAACCCAGCGCCGCTGGAGCCGCCGGTGCTTGTGCATCCGGCGAACCCGAGCGCCATGCAGAGTGTGGCTCCAATGAGTATTCGATGCGGTGTTTTCATAGTATGACCTCCTTATAGTGAAACGATGATGAATGCGTGATCGAGAATACGGGCCGCCATTTGTATTGTTAGCGGGTAGCAGAAGAACGATGCCGGCTCGGTAGGATTGATCCTCCTGTCTGCGTGTGGACACGTGTGCCCCGCATGTGCGGGACAACATACCATCTCTGCTAGGGACGAATAAAGGTGATGAGTTCCTGGTTGACCACATCGGGTCGTTCCCACTGTGGGATGTGCCCTGCCTTTGGGATCCGGATGAATCGTGATCCCTTGATAGTCCGGTGGAGTTCTTCGCCTACGGCGACCGGGAACACCCGATCTTCTTCACCCCAGAGCACCAGCGTCGGATGCGTGATTGCCGCGAGACGCGTGGCAAATCCAGATTCCCATAACGGAAGGTTTTCTCTAACGGTCATAATAGGTTTGATGAGGCCAGGGAGCTGCCGGTTGCGGTTGGATCGCTCGAGGACAGCCGGTGTGAGGAGCGTCTGATCATACACGATTTCTTGTAGGACGGACTCGATCATCAGGCCGCCGAACAGCCTATTGCCGAATGAAACGAGCCAGGACGGCGCGCTGCTTTCCAAGGCGCGTCTCACCGATCGACTCGTAAGTTTCTCCATGACATGTTGCGGTAGCCCGTCGACAAGCGCGAGCTTCGCAACGCGTGCGGGGTGGGTCAGCGCCATGCCGATGACCAAGCCAGCGCCCATGGAATTACCGACTAACGTCGCGTGTGGAATCTTCATGGCATCCATGAATCCGACAAAATAATCCAGCATCTGATCCGGTCGGTAGTCGATGTCAGGTTTATCGGACAGTCCGGCGCCTGGCAAATCGAGCGTGAGGACGCGGAAATGTTGCGACAGCTGGTGCTGCTGATATTCCCATTGCCACATCGATCCCCCGAAGCCGTGAATCAGAATGACCGGCGGGCCTGCGCCGACATCCAGATAGGCGATTCGCTGGCCGTGGACGAGGACGGTGTGGACGGGCATGCGTTCAATGGCGTCGAAATGTGTTGGAATCGATGAGTGAGATGAACAGGCGGTCATGATAGGACACAACAGGATGAAGCTGAGCAAAACAGCATAAGGCTGTCTGCATGCGCGATCGGGAGCATGCGGGACTACCGGACTATTCCAGCTGGATGACCGTTTCATCCGTTTTCACGTTATCGCCTTCAGCAACCAGGATGGCCATCACGGTTCCATCGATCGGCGCCGGGACCTGGCTTTCCATCTTCATGGCCTCGATGATCAAGAGCGGGGCGCCGGCTTTGACTCTGGCATTGACCGCGACGAGCACTTTGACGACGCGGCCTGGCATTGGAGGTGCCACGTCTCCTGGCTTGGATGGCCTGGGTCGTTTAGGCTTGGCGCTGCCGGCGGCATCGGGAGCTTCTGGCACACCGGCGAGGATTTCCTGGATCGGCTCTAGAGAGACTTCTTCAAGTTTGTCATTGACCCGTATGTAATAGGGTTTGCGACCGTCTACTTTCCTCCCGGAACCAGACACCTCGATATGATAGGTTTCGCCGTGGACTGTCACGTTGAATTCGGCTGGAGCTAAATGAAGTTCAGTGGTCGCCGCCGGTCCACCCGGCAGGAAGCTCTCGAGGGGTTCCAGCACCAGCTCTCCCTTCTCACGTGCCTCGAAGAAGTCTCGCGCGATAGAGGGGAACAGGGTAAACGACAGTTGATCTTCTACCGAGGTGGCTGAGTCAGGCAGATCTTTTCTGGCTGCTTCGAGTTCAGGTTCCAACCGATCAGCCGGTCGAGTTTTGATCGGGAGGTCGTCCCCGATCGCACGGGCCATGATGTCGTGATCGAGGGGGCCCGGTGCCCGTCCGTAGAGTCCAAGGAAATAGTTTTTGGTTTCCGTGGTAATGACTTTGTATCGCTCGCCCGTCAGGATGTTGAGCGTGGCTTGAGTGCCCACGATTTGGCTGGTCGGAGTGACGAGCGGTGGATACCCCATTTCCTTTCGGACCCGCGGCACTTCATCCAGCACTTCTTTGATCCGATCGAGGGCATTCTGTTCGGTCAGTTGCGCGGCAAGATTTGAAAGCATCCCACCGGGAATTTGCGAGGTGAGGATCTCGGCATCCACGCCGGTGAACTCACTTTCGAACTGCCGATACTTTCGCCTGACGGTGCGAAAGTGTTCAGTGATCGGGAGGAACGAGGCCAGATCCAGTCCGGTGTCGTACGGGGTATTGCGCAATGAGGCTACCAGTGTTTCTGTCGAGGGATGCGAGGTCCCGCCTGCCAATGGCGAGATGGCCGTATCCAACATATCCAAGCCGCCTAGGATCGCCATGAGGGAGGTCATCGAGGCCATCCCTGAGGTGTAATGCGAATGCAAATGGATCGGGACCTTCACCGCGGCTTTCATTCGGCGTATGAGATGATACGCGTCGAGCGGGGCCAAGAGTCCGGCCATGTCTTTAATGCAGAGCGTGTCCGTTCCCAAATCCTCCAGCTGTTTTGCCATGGAGACAAAGCGCTCTACGCTGTGGACGGGGCTGACGGTATAGCTGATGGCGGCTTCGACATGCTTGCCACAGGCTTTCACTTCCCGCATGGCTCGTTCGATGTTGCGAACATCGTTCAGTGCGTCGAAGATACGGAAGACGTCGATGCCGTTGGCGGCGGACCGTTCGATAAATCGTTCCAGTACATCGTCGGCATAGTGCCGATAGCCGACCAGGTTCTGCCCGCGGAGCAGCATTTGAAGTTTGGTGTTGGGCATGGCGGCGCGTAGCGCGCGGAGCCGTTCCCAGGGGTCTTCTTTGAGAAAGCGTAAGCAAGTGTCAAAGGTTGCGCCACCCCAAACTTCGAGCGACCAATAGCCTACGTCGTCGAGCTTTTGGGCGATGGGCAGCATGTCCTCTGTGCGCATGCGTGTGGCCAAGAGCGATTGATGGCCGTCGCGCAAGGCGACATCAGTGATCAGGACCGGTTTTCCCACCGCCGGTCGGATCGTCAGCTCTTGCTCGCTACGGGCACGTGTTTTAGACGTCCGGGCAGCTGGTCCAGCTGTCTGTTTCTTGGAGGACTGTGCCCGTGAGGGTCGTCGTGTCGCCATGATTCCCTGATCAATCTTGGACAGCCGGAGACTTGCACGCAGGATGCTCAAAAAGGCCGTTCAGCAAGGCCGCAGCGAGCGAAGAGGCGAGGAGGTACCGACCGCACTTTGTGTGGCCGTTCGCCCCTATAAATGGTTCTTGGCGAACGGAAAATCCCCTCCAGTGAGTTCTATGTGCTAGAGGCTCGCCTCTACACGTTGAGCCTCTGAGCGATGCGAGAACGCCGCTGACGGAATTTTTCAGCATCCTGCTATAGTCCTTCGTAGGCGGCGATGGCGGCGGAGAGTGCCAGTACCAGATCCTCTGGTTGCTCGAAGTCGTCATAGTTGAACAGTGTCGGATGCGTCTCCACGTAGGAGGTGTCGAAATCTCCTGCCATAAAGTCCGGCTCCTTCATGATCTCCATCATAAACGGAATCGTCGTCTTCACCCCGCGTAAGACGTATTCTTCGAGGGAGCGTCTCATGCGGCTGACGGTTTCTTCCCACGTACGGCCGCGCACGGTGAGCTTGGCCAGGAGGGCATCGTAGTAGGGCGGCACCGCGTAGTCTTTGTAGACCGCTCCGTCAATGCGCACGCCGATGCCACCTGGTGAGAGATACGCTGTGATGGTTCCGGTACAAGGTCGGAAGTTGTTCTTCGGATCTTCCGCATTGATGCGGCATTGGATGGAGTGGCCTTGGAGTGTGACTTCTTGCTGGGTAATCTCAAGAGGCATGCCGGCTGCAATGGCGATCTGGTTGCGCACGATATCGATTGCCGTGATCTGCTCGGTCACGGTGTGCTCGACTTGGAGACGTGGGTTCATCTCCATGAAGTAAAAGTGGCTGTGTTGATCGAGCAGGAATTCCACAGTGCCGGCATTGTCATAGTCGACCGCCTTGGCGATGGCGATGGCTGCCTCACCCATCTCGGCACGAAGAGATGGCGTGAGAATCAAGGATGGGGCGATCTCGATGAGCTTTTGATGCCGGCGCTGAATCGAGCAATCGCGCTCGCCCAAGTGGATAATGTGGCCATGCCGGTCGGCAAGGATCTGGAACTCGATATGATGTGGTCGCTCGATGTATTTTTCTAGAAAGATGCTTCCGTTGCCGAAGGCCGCCTGAGCTTCCCGTGACGCGACCGCCATGTTCTCTCGAAGCTCGGCATCCGATCGCACCACCCGGAGGCCGCGTCCTCCCCCCCCCGCGCTGGCTTTAATGATAACGGGGTATCCGGTTTTTTTGACGAAGGAGAGTGCCTCTTTGAGGTCGGTGATACCGCCTTCGGTCCCTGGGACGATCGGGATCCCCACTCGTTTCGCCAGCTCCCGAGCCTTGACCTTACTTCCCATCAAGTCGATCGCGTGCGGCGATGGGCCGATGAAGGTAATGCCGGAGGTATGGCATAGCTGTGCAAATTCTGAGTTTTCCGAGAGAAATCCATAGCCTGGATGGATCGCATCGGCGCCAATCCGCAGTGCGAGGTTGACGATTTGCTGGCTGTCCAGGAAGCCTTTCACCGGCCCAGGGCCAACCATGTAGGCTTCGTCAGCCTTCTTGACGTAGATTCCGGTCGAGTCGGCTTCGGAGTAGATGGCGACAGTGGCGATATTCAATTCGCGGCAGGCGCGGATAATCCGCATGGCAATTTCGCCGCGGTTTGCCACCAGAATTTTTTTGAACATACCAGTCCTGCGTTCCTTAAATCGTTCAAGATTCTGCAAGAGATGTCTGGAGAAAATGAGCGCGTAAGCTAGCATAGGATCAAGAGTCTTGTCGAGGGAAGCAGAGGAAGAACACGTCCGATCTGGGAGGGTTGAGGCGGGAGAAAACCTGAGAAATTGAGAGACCCGCCTCGTTGAGGGAAAGAATCCTACTTAGACTTAATCAAGACCGGTTTTGATTGGGCGCTGCCGCCTCCTGTGACAATAATCACAAAGGACATTCCTGCTTTCGCATCCGGCACAGTCGCTTCAATCGCCGAATCGCTCATGAATGTGAAGTTGACGGGTGTACTCGAGGCCGCACTAAAGGTCACCGTATGAAAACATTCCTTTGTGCCAAAATGCTCGCCGGTAATGACGACTTTGTCGCCGGCCTTGGCTTCATCCGGCTCAACTTTGGCGATGCGTGGGCGCTTGCTCCGGTCACAGACGGGGTCCCGTTCAACTATTCCCGCATCGAATCCTTTAATCGATTCAGTATCGTAGAGGGTGAATCCGGCGCCGTCCACTATCGCGCCCGGTTCCTCTGCGAAGGAGAGGACGCTGGGTGAGATCGTGAGTCCGAGGACTCCCAGCAACAAGAACCGCGATGATCGCCACGTCTTCATGGGGGGCCTCCTGTATTCGCTCCGATACACGATTATTTGTCTTTGATCGGTACATACGTCTCAGCAACGAGTTGTTGACCGGCTGGGGACAACGCGAACTGGGTGAACGCCTCAACCAGTGGATGTGAATCCTTCTTCGCCAAGAGAAGAACAGGGCGCCGGAATGGGTAGCGGCCGTCTTTGACGGTGGGGCCTTCCGGTTCAATCTTGTCGATAGGCAAGAGTCTGACAGGGACACCAGCTGAGACAACAGATAATCCTTGGTTCAAGGACAAGTAGGTGATCGCAGACAGAGGGGGAAGCGTACCCACGACGGTTTTCACAACCTGCTCATCCAAACCAATCACCTTGGCAGAGCCGGCGATCTTGCCGGTGATACCGAGTTGTGATTCAAACGTATCGCGAATATTTTGGTTGCGAGGTCTATCGATGACCAAAATTTTTGTCTGGGGGCCACCGATTTCCGACCAAAGAGTGATTTTGCCTGAGAAAATCTCGGCCACTTGCTGTTTCGTGATATCCTTCGTGAAATTTGAAAGGTGTACAAGAACGCCGATTCCATCCCACGCGATGGGTGTCGCGGATAGGTCTGAGACTTCAGTTCCGGCAACGGCGATCTGAGCCTGGCCGGATCTCACCATCTCAGCTGGTTTC
>CBDDRW010000053.1:0-3345 GCA_965233175.1 uncultured bacterium | reverse complement strand
TCCCAAGGAATTGAGGCGAGTGAGAAGAGCTGCACCTCGAGGCTTTCTTCACCCACCCCAAACTCTGGTGAACACATCGGCCCTCGAAATATCAGGTAAGCCTGCCCGATATGCGGGAGACTGAGGACCGCGAAGAGAGAGATATGCGCCACCTCTGCCTGCGCTTCCTCCAACGTCTCACGAACAGCCGCCTGCTCAATACTCTCGCCGATCTCCATGAAGCCTGCAGGGAAGGTCCAGAGACCGGACCTGGGTTCAATGGCGCGCCGGCAGAGAAGAATGTGTCCATCCCACTCTGGGATACAGCCAGCGACGATCTTCGGATTATGGTAATGAATGGCCTGACAGGTCTCGCAGACGAACCGGGGCAAGTTGTCGCCGACGGGAACCTTCTTCGTAACTGGAGCACCGCAGGCGCTACAATAGTTCATGGAGCAGCAGTATCTCGTGAAACGTCATGGTCGTGTTGTGAAGCAAGATGCGAACAGCGCCTCACGAACGGCGAGGCATAAGCATGGATAGCACAAAACTACGGTTCTTTGCACCCTGTCCGCGCGGGTTGGAGGGAGTCCTTGAACAGGAACTCCACGACCTTGGTGTGCCTATGACCATAAAGACAAATAGCGGGATTGCCTTCCAGGCTCCCTGGTCTACGATGTATTGGGTCAATCTCAAGAGTCACATTGCCAGCCGCGTTCTCTGGGAAGTCGGACGGGCGCCCTATCGCTCGGAAGACGATGTGTACCGCGCGGCTTATCAGCTTCCCTGGCCAGACTGGTTCGCGCCGTCACAGACCATCAAAGTAAAAGTGAGTGCGCGACGCTGCCCGCTTACCAGCCTAAACTTTGTCACACTCCGCATTAAAGACGCGGTCTGTGACAAATTTGTGTCGTTACGCCATAGAAGACCGAATGTGGACACACACCATCCACACATCCGGCTCGATGCCTTTCTTGATGAGTCAACGGTGACCTTTTATCTGGACACCTCAGGTGAGCCGCTCTTTAAACGAGGACATCGCGTCCTATCTGTCGAAGCGCCCTTGCGTGAGAACCTCGCGGCAGGCTTGCTGCGGCTTGCCGGTTGGACACACAATGAAGTACTGCTCGACCCCATGTGCGGCGGCGGAACAATCCCGCTCGAAGCAGCCATGATGGCGCGCCGGATCGCACCGGGACAATCTCGGTCTTTTGCGTTCGAGCGACTGCTGGTCCACGATGCCCAACGCTGGGGACATCTGCGCGAAGCCTCTCGACTGAAACAACTAGCAGAGGTGCCGGCCGCCATCTATGCTTCCGATCAGGACCCTGCTGCAATCAAGGTTGCACAACGAACATTTCAGGGGGCTGGAGTCGCGGTGGATATTCGTCTGAAACAGAGTGATGTGCTCGCCCTTGAGGCCCCCGCTGAAGCGGGCGTGCTGGTGATCAATCCTCCCTACGGTGTCCGGCTCAGCCGGCCAGAAGAACTCGATGCATTCTACCCCCAACTAGGTGATTGGCTGAAACAGCGATTCAGCGGATGGCGCGCCTATCTCTTTACCGGCGATTTGCGGATTCCCAAACTCATCGGCCTCACTCCATCGAAACGTATTCCGCTCTTCAATGGTCCGCTGGAGTGCCGGTTGTATGAGTTTCATATTGTGTCGGGGTCAATGCGCAAAACAATTCCTAAACTCACTGGCAACATGTGACGTCTCGCCATAGACTGTGGACACAGATCATGAATCGATTCGTGCTCCGTCTCTTCAGTATATTCCTATTGTTGTGGCTTCCCGGTTGCAGTGCGATGCGCAGCTTCGTCACGTTGATCGATCCACCTCCCGTACCCAGCAGCTCTATGCGCCAGTCAGCGCTCAATCGGCTAGCTCCTGTCGTCCGAACGGATTTCGAGAGACTCACAGGATCACATCATAGAGATCTTCTCACTGTGCACGAATCAGTCGAGAATACCCCGGCACAATTCAAACGTCGTCTAGCGGTCAATGCTCTCACACAACCCTGGGACGGTCTGACTGAAATAGAACGCCAGGGACTTTTATTGGCCGAAATAGCAAAAGGCGGATCCGTCAATCTTCCGGCTCTCCTCGATGTGTTGGAAACCGGTATGGATCGCACCTCTACCTTTTATGCACCGGTGCCTCTGCCGGCAAGTTCCACACAAGAAGACCTCCTAGCGTTCATGATCGGAAGCTTAGAGCAAGCATCGCTGTACCGCGAAAACGCGCTGACGAATCTGACCGAGGCGGAAAAGCGCTTCCTATTTCTCCATGCGCAATCGATAGCAGAACACTTTATCCCACAGATTTCGAGTCTGTCGAACCAGGCACGTGAGCAAGTCAAAGCCGATCTCCGATTTGCCGAACTGCTGGAGGGAAAGGTTGACTATGCCAGTCTTATTGCAACGGCCCAAACACTCGCGCGCCTTGCCAATGAACGTTGGCTTCACCAAGCCGCTACGGCCTGGACGAAGCCCCTGCCGGCTTCCGCCATTCCCTCTGGCGTAGCGGGTGACGTCCTGATGGTCCGGGAGACATCCTACGGACTGATCATCATCGGTGGCCCAGGACCAAATACCTATGAGATTGATAAAGGAGTCGGTCTCATTATCGATATGGGGGGCGACGATCTCTATCGAGGCATGATTGCCGCCTCTGCAAGCGAGGATCAAGGGAATGCCGTCGTCATCGATCTCAAGGGAGATGATACCTATACCGGAGATCCGTTCGGACTCGCTACCGGACGGCTAGGAGTGGGACTGTTAATCGATCACGACGGTGACGATGTCTACCAGCTCGACATAGGATCGGGAGGCGCTGGATTCGGTGGACTTGGAATCTTGTTGGACTCGAAAGGTAACGATATCTATATGGGTAATCGCCTAACCCAAGGGGCAGCTATTGGAGGGCTCGGCCTCTTGCTCGATGGGGCAGGGAATGACCGTTATACCAGCCATGGTTTCGCACTTGGATTCGGCGGCCCTTTGGGCGTCGGCGCCATCATCGACATTGCCGGTCAGGATTACTATCAGTGTGGCGCCTCGTATCCCAGTGCCTACAATGCACAGGACGCCCCCACAGGAAAGCCAGGCGATCCCCTCTATCAGTACGACTGCTTCGGGTTGGGTGCCGGATCGGGACAGCGGATTTTGACAAAGAACGTGGAGTGGCAAACGTATAGCCTGGCCGGTGGCTGGGGAATTTTACTGGATATCGAAGGGCGCGATCACTACGACAGCGCCAACTTCTCACAGGGGCAGGGCTACTTTTTTGGCGCTGGGATGAAATTGGACTTCGATGGCGACGACGAGCACCAAGCCGCTCGCTACGGCCATGGCGCATCCGCA
>CBDDRW010000052.1:0-7711 GCA_965233175.1 uncultured bacterium | reverse complement strand
TTGTTCGTCGAAATGAGATCCAGCATTCGTGTGAATTCTTCACTGGTCGGATCTTTCGTGACCTTTGTGTAATATTCCGAGTAGGTCGTCAACCCAAGGTCGCGCAGCCGCTTCGAAAGGCGGGAAGCCAAAAGCGTTTGCTTTTGGTCGCTGAGAGAAATGCCGCTCTCATCGTAGATCAGCGTACGAAACCGTTGGAATTCTTCAGCGGTGATCGAGAAATCCATTTGTAGACCTCACTGCAGTCCATGCATCCGAGTGCGAGCCACTAGGCTGGCGTCTTGGCTGATCCAGTATCGGTGGATGTCCTTGGATACTGAAGTAGTGATGTCCACTCTGTTCCATTACTGTCGGTTGCAAAGGAGGGGCCTGACCGAGACGAAAACGTGACCGATTGCCGAGCAAGAAGGGAGGCGGCAAATATTGCTGCCTCTCTTCCTCGAGACCGCATACGAGAGGGACTTCTAGAAGCCAAACTATGACGGTTGCCGTTCCTCGACAGCCGACCGCGCTTCACTTCCCTGATCCATATCAAGAATCCAGCGGACGAGTGGCTGCCGAAGGGCATTGGCCGTAACGGGTTTGCTGATGTAGCCCTCCATTCCCGCTGCTAAACAGGCCTTTTAATCTCCCTGCATCGCATTGGCCGTCATGGCAATGATCACGATGCGCTTGGAAGGCGCATCGTTCATATCCTGCGATGCCTTTCTCATTTCTCGTGTCTCAATTAATGGTTTATGTTTCTCGTATAAAACCTTACCCTTCCTGATTTCTGCTGTGGCAGTAAATCCGTCCGTTTCGGGTGCTTTGACCGGATTGTCTTCAACGATCTGAATGGACATCGTCAACGTTCCTTACCATTTAAATTACGTGAGACACCTGCGTCACATCGGACACGTCTTTCCGACGAATACGGCTGAAAAAGAGTCCAAAATCCCGAGGCTCAAGCTGCGCATCTTGAATTTGTCCCACCCAACACGCGTTGCGCAGACCACTTTCCCGCTTATCGTGCAGTCGGTCTATTTAATGGTGTAACAGTGATGCTTCGAGGGGGAGGGTATTACAGTCTATGTTCCGTCCAGTTTAATCGGGAGCAAGACCATGAATGGCTGTCGGATTCCGCCTGTTTTAACGAAGTTCTGAAGTCTCATGATCATAGATTGGGTTACTTGCTGGCCCTTTGAGGCGACAAGCACGTCCTGACTTGATTGAATGTCCTCAGCCAGGATCATGTCCTCCTGAAGGTCGGCCACAACAGCTGGCTTCCTCTCATACTTGATCTCACGAGCAAACGCCGCTTTCATCGCATCGATTACCGTCGGATCGTACCACCCTTTACGCTGTTTCAGCTCGTCGAACGCCTCAGCTTTCGACTTGCCTGCGGATTCGAGCGCGTCGAAATCGAGTGCCACCTTCAAAATTCTGGCTTCCATTGGAATGGTGTTGTTTTGTTTCGTGTCTCCCTGCACACCATAGCCGTCGTAGTATTTATCCTGAAGCTTAATGATCTCAGCCACCTGCCTCATGCGCGGAATCTTTGCGATCAAGTCGTAGGCCACAAACGGATGTTGCTTGAAGAGCTGGGATTCCTCGCCCGTCAGCACTTCTCCTCGGTACACTTTCTTGAGAACCGATTCCGGCAAGATCACGCAGCCAATTTGAGACAACATGGCGGCGGTTTTGATGGACCACAGCTCGGATACATGAAGATGCGCTGCGATCGACTCCACATACCTGGTAATGCGAGACGATCGCCCGAACGCTTCAGGATTGACCAAGGCTAGGACCTCGGACAGGACTTCGATGCTGCCGCTGAGCGTTTGCTCCAAAAGCTCTCGCTCAGCTGTAATCAATCGATGCTGCGCCAGGCCTGCCGTCATCGCGCTCGCGAGCGCCTCCGACGTGCAGGGCTTGGTGAGGAATCGGAAGATCTGGCCTTGATTGATCGCGTCGATCGTCGCCTGAAGATCGGCGTTGCCCGTCAATAATATGCGAACCGTTTCTGGCTCATGAGCCCGTACTTGTGCGAGAAACTCAATCCCGTTCATTCCCGGCATTTGGAGATCGGACACCACAACGGCGAAGGGTCCCTGCTCCGTGACCATCTGGAGACCCAATTTAGGTCCGACGGCAGTATGTAGCTCGAACTCCTTCCGAAGCTGACGTTTATACCCCTCTAAGATGTTGGGGTCGTCATCGACGCAGAGAATCTTGTCAGCCATGTGCGCGCTCCTTTTCCGGTTCCCGCTGAACTGTACTCGCCACTTCTCGCCAATGCGGCAGCCGGTCAGTCATATGAAGTCTATCCAGATATGTGAAATCGATCTGGGACGGAACGCCCCCTATTGCCTGAAGCGACAGCTCTTGCTGCAACACGTTGGCGACATGCACCGCGGTGAGGGGGCTGAACGTGTTCCCGAGACAATTCGAAGGATAGTGATGGAATGCCACTGCTTCCACGATTGGATCGCCCAACCCCCAGAGCCCCAGCAGGTAGGCACCGATATCTGCATGGGTGGCCCCTAATTCCTGACGTTCCACCTCCGACAGCAGGACCCCCTTGTCATGCGCCGTCTCGATCATGGCGTCGTATTGCTTCAGGCTATTGGCGGCGAGCACCAACGTCCCGACGTCATGGAGCAATCCAGCCGTATATGCCTGATCAATCACGGATCCCGCGGCTTGTTCGGCTTTCGCAATCGCACGGGCCAGCACGCCGCTCTGAGTGCTTGCCTCCCACAGATGGCCTATATCGAATCGCGACCCAGGGGTAGAAGTAAATTGAGAAAACACGTGCACAGTCAACACCAGCGCCTGAACGGTATTCAACCCCAACAGATTCACTGCCTGTTCTGCCGTCGACACCGTGCCGCGCAATCCAAAATAGGCCGAATTCACCAGCTGCATGATTTTCGCAGTCATGCCCATATCCTTTGAAATGATCGAACTGATGGTTTTGAGCGAAGTCGTATTGGATTCCGCCTCCCTTCTAATCTCGTCATAAAGCATCGGCTGACTGGGAATCTGTTGCATGCCTGTCACTAAACGACGTAGCGATTCGCTCCCGAGAAGCTCGCGTAAGGCACAGGCCCGCATCACAGCCGCCTTCAACTGGTCGCTCTCGCAGGGCTTCGCCAGGTAGAGGTGTGTCGAACCGATAGATCGGTAGATCGACTCTTGATCAGACTGACCGGATAATACGATCCTGACGGTCTGTGGGTAGCGCTGTTGGACCTCCTTCAGAAGTTGTGCGCCGTCCATTCCTGGCATGCGCATGTCGGAAACCACAACATCGAACGGCGCCTGCTCCAAGGCCGTCAGCGCATCCGCGCCGCTGGTCACGAATGTCATATCCCATTCGTCCCGCATGGGACGCAGCGACCGTTTGAGCCCATCAAGGAGCTTCGATTCGTCGTCCGCAAAGAGGAGCCGTTTCATGACGTTCCTTCAACTTTTACCGGCGACGGGTCGAGCGGCAGACGGATCAGGAAGGTCGTCCCTTTTCCAACCTCGCTGTCTACTGCGATAGTCCCGCCATGCTTGCCGACAATGACGGACCGGGCGATGGACAATCCTTGCCCTGTGCCCCGCCCTACCTCTTTCGTGGTGAAAAACGGATCGAAAATCTTGTGGCGAATGGATTCTGGAATCCCCATTCCAGTGTCGGTGATGCGGACCTCAACAAAGTCATCCACTCGGTTGGTGCCGATTGTGATCGTTCCCTTTCCACCGGTCCCTTTGACGGCATCGCCGATGGCGTGGGCCGCATTGACGATCATATTCAGCATCACCTGGTTGAATTCTCCTATCAAACAAGGGACGAGAGGCAGAGACGGTTCCAGATTGGTGTGCAAATCGGCAACGTACTTCCACTCGTTCCGTGCAATGCTCACTGTGCTCTCAATCGCCTTATTGAGATTGACCACAATCTTTTCCTTACCCCCCGGATGAGAAAATTCTTTCATAGCCCGCACGATCGTCGCCACACGATCGATCCCTTCCGTCGATTGCTCGATGGCCTTCGGAATTTCGGCGAGGAGATATTCCAAATCGGCCTTGCGGTTCACCGCCTCGCATGTCTCGATAAAGGCTTTCTGGCACACGCCGATCTTGGCCGCCGCCAGGAGCTGCCGGTACTGCTCGAGTACGCGGCCGATATCGGAGAATGAGTCTGATAGGAAACGCACATTGTCGCCGACGAACTGTGTCGGCGTATTGATCTCATGGGCGATACCCGCCGCGAGGTGCCCGATGGACTCGAGCTTTTGAGCCTGCACCAGTTCGTCTTCGAGAATCAGACGATCCGTCACATCCTCACCCATGATGACGTAGCCGACACCTCGGTCTTCGCAGATCGGCGAGATCGTCAATTTGACGAATTTTTCCTTTACTCCGGGAACAGACAAGTGAATCTTTTCTAACCGGACCGTGGTCAGCGTATCACCGGTTTCTCTCAGCCCAGCGAGTATCTCATCCCAACTCCACGCAATCTGTAGATTTCGCAATGGCCGGCCGATCGCATCGCTCAGGGGAATCCCAAAGATCTGTTCAGCTCGGTTCGTCCATTCGCTGATGACGCCCTGATCGGTGACTCCGATAAAGAAGGCTTCCACAGTCGCGAGGATTTGAGCTTTTTCCCGCACCGCCAACTTGGCCTTTCGCGTCTCTGCCTCAATACCGGCAGTCCGCTCATCGACGAGATGTTCCAGCATCGAGGCATTCCGACGAATTTTCATAGTGGCAAACGTGAGGCCGCACAATCCCAACACACCGGTGAGTCCGATCAGCGCAAGCGTTGTCTGCATCTGTCCGCGAGCGAGGAACAGACTGCCGGAGAAAGGTCGAACGACTTCCAGGACTCCCCGCATATCCCCTTCCTGCCAATCCCTCTTGGGACTTGACGGATGGCTGTTATGGCAGGCCACACAACTAGCTTCCATTTTGTCCGCTTTGGCATAGCGCAAGCGCCAGTCCTTGCCGACCTGTTCATACCGATAATAAGGCTGATCGGGGTGTTGTCGGAGCCAACCCAATGCATCCTGTTCAAAACCGTCACGAGGCCCTCCGTCTTTCCGCCAGGGAAACGGATAATCACTGTACAACCTCACCTGAAGTCCCGGCACTCGTTCGCTGACCCGCTTGCCCAGCTCAATACTCATGGTCGCCGGTAACGGAATGGCATTTTTCTTCGCTTTATAGTCATGAGTCACCTCCAACCCTTCGACATGTCCCACCCGCGCAACGATTTCGGATGAATAGTACTGACGGATTTCTTCCAGCATCACGCTTTGTAGTTCTGTCCCCTGCAGCACCAGTCCCCGGGCCAAATCCTCCGATAAGCTGGACATCTGCCACAAAAGTCCTGCCATGGCCAGACTGAACAACAAGACCACCAAAAGGATCATTCGTTCCTGGGCGCACAGCAATCCCTTCAAAAATGGCGATATGCGAAATAACCATGATCCCTGAGGTAATGTCGTGGAACGATTTACTTGCGGTTCCATCGTGTGCACCGCACCGGCTCACGGTTATGCTGACACTGAGATTCATCCCCATCCGAAGCATCAGCGAGCATGCGAGCCCTCTCGCGATGAGCACAGCTTCCAAGTCCAATGAATGAGATGTGCCGTTCAGACAACACGGAACTAGTTGCGCGCAAGTTCTGTCTCCACGGCTTCCAGCAGCTGCTCCCGCGTAAAGGGTTTGGCCAGCGTTCGCCTGGCTCCCAGCTTGGTCGCAACGTGCAGAACATCGACGGTGCCTTTGAACCCGCCGCCAGACATCGCAATGATTCGAATTCCAGGATGTGTCCGACGGAGTTCACCAATGGTTTCCAGGCCGTCTTTGTCCGGCATAAACATGTCGAGCAGGATCAGATCCGCCAGCGAGTGCTCAAGTTGCTTGAGCCCCCCCCTGCCCTCACTCGCTTCCAAGATCGTATAACCCTCCTTGTGGAGGGTCCGTCGCAAGGAATCGCGGACACTGGCGTCGTCATCGATAATGAGGATAGATGGCATGATCCCTCCCAGACTCCCATCCCGTGCTGACTTCGATGTCAGTACTATTGTCGGTCTAGGCCCATTGAAGCTTGAGTCGGCGGCAGGGAGTAACTCACTCTACTAAGCACATCCCTATCAATGTGCTTCATACAAGAAATTATGACGATTCATCTGGATGGCACCATGGTCAACCATAGTGCTGATGCCCGCGATCTGTTTGATCTTGATCTACACCCATCGCTTCAATGGCGTTGAGGGGTGAGCGCACTGTCCTACGTGACAGGTTTTTTATTTTAGCTTCTGCACGATGGCCGCATACCATCCAAGACCGTCATACTCCTGGTAGCCTAGAGTCTTTGCAAACGCGATCAACTCATTACTGGCATTGACATAATGGCCTGTCCGTTGTCCTTTATGATCCAGAATGAACGGCAGGAGGACTCCGCAATTGTCTGATGCCGCGATGACGCGTAGACTGTTATCCAGCAACAACACCCGACTGCGTTTCCATGCGTCTTCAGATAATGTCGGCTCTGTACGAACAATAGTCGTGGCCTGATCTTCCCAATTGAACACCACGC
Organism: uncultured bacterium; assembly: GCA_965233175.1. Classification (GTDB taxonomy): domain Bacteria; phylum Nitrospirota; class Nitrospiria; order Nitrospirales; family Nitrospiraceae; genus Palsa-1315. The sequence goes on along the minus strand of CBDDRW010000052.1, from coordinate 1,131 downwards.
CAAGAACGCCGACTATCTTTCCGTCTATTTTCCCTTCTCTGCGGACCGCGGCGGCATACACCGCCACCAATTTATCGTCATGGAGCGGCGAGTGTGCGATATCATCCGCCACATATTGGTCGCCGCTCGTCGTGGCCATTACCTTCTGGAACCAAGGTGTTTTTGAAATATCAGCGCCGGTTACCCTGGGGTATTTAGCCGGCTGTGAGCAGGCAATAATTTTTCCGTCAATCCCAACCAATACAAGATTCAGATACACGGAATAAAACCGATTGATCAGTCCAAGGCGTTCTACCGCATGGTCAATGGATGCTCGATCCTGCGACTCCAAACAGCGGAATAGCGCCACATCCGTCGCCCACCAACGAACATCCGCGGTACGTTCATACAAGTTGCGGACGATGAACTGCACCAGAGTCTGCGACATTTCCGAGAGTCGATCGCACTCTTTTTCGGAAAATTGACGCTGTAACTCCCCCGTTTCCGACCGTATTGCGCCCAGCTCTTTTGAGGCGGTGGCGGCTTGGTTGGCAAGATTTTTTACTTCGCTGGCAACCACAGCAAATCCTCTGCCGGCATCACCCGCTCGAGCCGCTTCAATGGTCGCGTTGAGCGCGAGGATATTGACTTGGCTCGTTATTCTTTGATTCACAAATATATGATCGTTGATCTTCGTCTCTATATTACCGATGATGTCTTCAATACTCAGGCTGCTCATACACGCACCTTTCTATCAAAAGCCTCTCTAAAATTCTTCAAATTCCTCTTCATTCTTGCGAGAGTCTTTCTTATTGCCGACACCGACCGGTTTTTTGTCTTCCGCATGGTTAGAGATCGAAGTCACTGTGTTGACGATTGGATTCGATGTTGCGTGATGCACATCTGGTGAATGCCCGCCACGACTCATGTTCGCTTCGTGCTTTTCGCTTGACGCTTCAATTATTCTGTTCATCTTAAATACATCCACTTGCTGCATCAGTTCCCGCGCCTGTTCTTTCATGGACTGGCTGGCTGAGGTGGTTTCCTCGACCAGCGCGGCGTTCTGCTGGGTCGTCTCGTCCATCTGCATGATCGCCTTGTTCACCTGATCAATCCCGCTCGCCTGCTCCTGAGAGGCCGCCGAGATCTCGG
>CBDDRW010000051.1:0-6595 GCA_965233175.1 uncultured bacterium | reverse complement strand
TATAAAGCCTGGTTTGCCACGCATTGGGGACTCCGGTACGACCAAAGGAATGCGCTCGTGGTGGGATTTGCGATGGGCTTTGCCATCGTCCCAATCATCTTTAGTATTTCCGAGGAAGCCTTGTCCAACGTCCCTCGGCATTTGATCGCAGGTTCTCTTGCGCTTGGAGCGACTCGCTGGCAGACCTTGGTCAAGCTCATGCTGGTTTCGGCAAGTCCAGGAATCTTTTCTGCCATGATGATCGGTTTTGGCCGGGCCATTGGAGAAACCATGATCGTCCTCATGGCCACAGGGAATACCCCTATTATGGATTGGAGCCTTTTCAACGGCTTTCGCACGCTATCCGCCAATATCGCCGTGGAAATTCCAGAGGCCCCTCATGGAGGCACGCTCTATCGCATCTTGTTCCTCGCGGCCGTGCTCCTATTTATTTTTACATTTCTGATCAACACTGTCGCGGAAATCATTCGGCAGCGGTTGCGGACCAAGTATAGCCAGTATTAATGCGCGCCACATTCCAAAAATTTCTCGCCTCCGGCAACGTCTTCATCTGGGGATGCGGCGCCGCCGTGTCGGTATCGCTGCTCATGGTCTTTGGGTTGTTGCTGTTGATCGCCATCAACGGCTTGGGCTACTTTTGGACCTCGGATATCGTCGAGCTGACCCTGAAAGATCGACAGCGTGTGATGGGTCAACTGGCGGGGCGCGAAGTCATCCCTCGCTCTGTCACGCCGGAGCATCCAGAAGGAAAGGGCCGCCTTCGGGTCAAGATAGGGAATCGCGATTTATACGGGCTTGATTTCAAATGGGTCAACGATGATCAAGTGCTTTCACAAGCGTATCCGACAGACGTCGTGCTCTTGGAACGCCGTGAATGGGGCAACGTGTATGCCAGGATCAAGGCCGTGTACAACGGAGAGACGCTTCTGGCGGAAGGGAATGAAGCTGGGTGGATCGCCTTGACCCCGCTGATTAACGCCACCAATGCCCTCCATCAACAGATCACTCGCATCGAGAGGGTCGAAATCGGCTCAATTAACGCCGACATTGAGCAAACGCGGCAGAAGATCCGGGCGCTCGAAATGGACGCGGACACCTCCAATACGAGGGAGAAAGGGCCAATCGATGGCCTCAAGGCTCAGGTGGCTGCCGCCGAATCCCGCTACCATGAAAAAACCAGCGAACTGGACAAGCTGCGCACACAATTCGACGCATCCTCTGTCATCATCGTGGATGCGAACGGGCGTGAAAAACAGATCCCCGCAGGACAGATCATCCGAGCCATGCGCCCGAATGAAATGGGCTTGCTACACAAGAGTTGGATCTACCTCACAAACGTCTGGTCAGTGCTCAGTAGCGAGCCTCGAGAAGCCAACACGGAAGGCGGTATTTTCCCGGCAATTTTCGGCACCGTCATGATGGTCATCATCATGAGCCTCGCCGTCGTCCCCTTCGGCGTGCTTGCTGCGCTCTATCTAAGAGAATATGCCAAGCAAGGTGTCCTGGTTCGTCTCGTGAGAATTGCCGTCAACAATCTTGCAGGCGTGCCCTCCATCGTCTTCGGTGTCTTCGGATTAGGCTTTTTTATTTATGCCGTCGGAGGAACCCTCGATACCCTCTTCTTTCCCGAACGACTTCCGACACCGACGTTCGGCACCGGTGGTATTCTCTGGGCGTCCCTGACCCTGGCCTTACTGACGGTGCCGGTGATCATTGTCTCCACAGAAGAAGGGCTGGCCGCCGTGCCCAGAGAATTTCGTGAAGGGTCATTGGCGCTTGGCGCAACCAAGTTGGAAACAATGCTCAAAGTCGTGATACCCTCAGCGTTGCCGGGCATTCTGACTGGATTGATTTTAGCGATGGCCCGCGCAGCGGGCGAGGTGGCGCCGCTCATGCTCACAGGTGTCGTGAAACTTGCACCGTCGCTCCCCATAGACGGTTCCTGGCCCTTTTTCCACTTCGACCGAAAGTTCATGCATCTGGGATTCCATATTTACGATGTCGGCTTCCAGTCTCCCAATGTGGAAGCAGCCAAACCAATGGTCTATATCACGACTCTCGTTCTGATCACCGTCGTCGTCCTGTTGAATTTGACCGCGATTGTCCTTCGTAACCACTTGCGCAAGAAGTATGCAGGATCAGTATTATAAGGAGAATCGTCATGCCCCCTTCTCCAGTCTTGCCACAGCAGTCGCTCCTCTCACAAGGGCTCGACTCGCAAAGGCTTAACGTGCAGAGCGATCCTCGACACTCATCTGACCATGAATCCAAGGTCCAAGCCGTCAAATTGACCTTGAAGCAGGTCGACTTTTTTTATGGGGACCGCCAATCCCTTTTCAAAATCGATATGGACATCATCAAAAACCAGGTCACGTCGTTCATTGGGCCGTCCGGCTGTGGAAAATCCACTTTGCTACGCTGTCTCAATCGGCTCAACGATTTGATTGAAGGCGCTCGACTGGAAGGCACCATGCTGCTCGATAACGTGAATATATACGGCCCCGATGTGGATATCACCGATCTGAGAAAACGTGTCGGGATGGTCTTTCAGAAATCGAACCCCTTTCCGAAATCGATCTACGAGAATGTGGCCTATGGACCGCGTCTCCATGGGATCAAGAACCGTGGCCAGTTGGATCAGATCGTAGAAGAAGGGCTCAAGGGCGCAGGGCTGTGGGATGAAGTGAAAGATCGGCTCCACGTCAGCGCCTTTGGTCTCTCTGGAGGGCAGCAACAACGGCTCTGCATCGCTCGCGCACTCGCGGTCAAACCAGATGTCTTGCTGATGGACGAACCCTGCTCGGCATTGGATCCCGTCGCCACCGCCAAAATTGAAGAGCTGCTCTTTTCCTTGAAGCAGGACTTGACAGTCGTCATCGTCACTCACAATATGCAACAGGCGGCGCGGGTTTCCGATTGGACGACGTTCATGTATCTTGGTGAAGTCGTGGAATTCGGCCTCACAAAACAGCTCTTCACCACGCCTGCCAAGAAGCAAACAGAAGACTACATCACAGGACGATTTGGGTGAACCCTATGCCACAACGCCACTTTGACGAAGAACTCTCTGACTTGAAGACCAAGCTCCTGCGAATGGCTGGGCAGGCGGAAGACCAGATCGACCAGGCTCTCACCGCACTGGTGACGCGGGATTCGATCCTCGCCCGTGAGGTCATCGAGCGGGACCACCAGATCAATGCCCTGGATGTGGAGATTGATGAAGAGAGTATCCGACTGCTGGCACTCCATCAGCCTGCTGCACGAGACTTGCGGCTCGTGACGACCGCGATGAAAATCGCCACCGAGCTGGAGCGCATCAGCGACCTGGCGGAGAATGTATGCGAACGGGCCATCGAGCTGAACCAAGAACCGCAACTCAAACCCTACATCGATATCCCGATGATGGGCAATATGGCACGAATGATGGTAAAGCAAAGCATCGATGCGTTCGTCAAGGATGATGCTCAACTCGCGCGGAAGGTGCTCACGGACGACGACTACGTCGATGATTTGATGGAACAATTATTCCGTGAGCTCCTCTCGTTCATGCTGGAGGATGCCCGCACGATTTCACGCGCCATTCGCTTGAGCTTCATTGCCAAATATCTCGAACGGATGGCCGATCACGCCACCAACATCGCTGAACTGGTGGTCTATCTCGTAGAAGGCAAGATCATTCGCCATACCACTCCACCGGGACCTCCCAAGGAAAGCCTTACAAAAGGCTGACCTCTCCTGATCCTTCAGATTGATTTGTTCATTGAGAAGAAGAGTCGGCACGAGGCCCTGCCGCTGTGCTGCAGCAGGCTTATCGCAAATGCGGCACGCTCAGGCGGATTGTCACGATGTGGTTATGCCACAAAATTGGCCGAAAAGAGCATGTAGTTAAATCTGTAGCGGCGAAGGACGATCTTATGACACGTGCATCGAGCAAGTTGATCGACGGCTTGAAAGATTTGATTCCAGGTGTATTCAGGCATGAGGTAAATGAGCGAATCCAGACTGATAACTGTCTGCTCATTGAGGTGGTCAAGAATGGTCGCTGTCAGGGTATCGGCATGATGATGTTCTGCTCGCACAGGATACACTTCAGGAGCAGATTCAAGAAGCGCATTGATAGGCATCGCTACCTCCTGGTGAAATTATGAAAATGAGAGCCCCAGTTGATTGGTCTGTTGTGAGGGCGTCGTTGGAGCAGGGCTATATCGCACAGCCACGATCCGCAAGAGACCCAACGTGAGTAAGATGCCTCCCAGTATCGCGAATTGATGCCACTCCCCACCCGTGAACCATCGTGAGATGATCTCCGTCAGCATCACGACAAGGACGGTATCGATGATAAAAGTCACTCGGACGCGTCCGTCAGAGCAGTACGTAAGGGTGGTTTTCAACACTTCGACCACGGCCAACAAAGTCAGCGTGTCGACTAAGACCTGACGAAGGGCCACTTCCATGTCGACGGACAAGAGAAGCCGCAGGTCGAGAAAGGTTTTGACAACGCCGCCTGCTAAACCAAGGAGAATCGTCAGGGTCAGCAGGCTCAGGATGAATCGGGTGCCCACCTCCCCTACACGCGTGATATCAGAGACCGTCAACATAACCCTGAATCGTTTGGACCAACTGTTTGGGAAATCCTGTTCCATAGTGCTGTGTGTCATTGGTGCGATCATGTGCCCTTAGCCTACACTGGACATATTTCAATCCTGTCAATTCCTTGTAAATATTCTGTAAACTGTGCGTTGTCAGGATGACTGGATTTGCCTGGCTGACCATGACGCACAGGCTTCCGGGCGCCATACCCTCATAGAGTCATCACGTGGAAGCCGGTGAGGAACGTAAGGCGAGCGGGAAGATATCGATAGCGACAGAGAGGTCAGAGTCAGAGGATCGACTTGTTCACCGACCCACCCATTCGTATCATTGCTGTCGATTTATGGATTTGTTATCGTCCTCGTCTCAATCTGACGAATGGGAGGCCACTGTGACAGCTATCGATAGTCTGATGCTCGATGCGAAGCAAGCGATCTTGGAGGAACATCATCGTCGTTTCCAATCTTTATATCAGGAAGGGCAATGGGAGGAGGCGCTCAAACAAATTCATGTAACGTTAAGCTGTGCCGCAGACCTTCTCAATGAGTCTCTTCGAATCCTGGACGAAACTCTCGATGGAACCATACCTCGTGCCTCAGATGGTTCGACTTCTCCTTCCACGGCCACGTCGTAAGCCAACTGCTGTGCGTTCAAGTACCAAGGGCCGCACTCCTCCTTGGTCTCTTGGTCGAAGTAGAGAAGCCTAGACCACATGGATGTGAAGGCCGACACCTCGCCACCCCCTACCCACGCCACATAGCACGAAAACGTTCTAGTCCCGCAGTGCATTTTGACGCAGAATCATGCAGAAATTTGTTATGGAGAGAGCCGGACGAGGTCTTCTGATTGCAAGGTTCTTGAGTCAGAATTCTGAAGAAGGAAACGATGACGGGGCTCTCGAAGGCCTGATCGAATCAGGCGAGCCTATATGGTCGCCTGGGCTATTTGATTCAACGATTCACGGCGCACAACACGTTCCACTCCTACACAGCTTCCAATAGCTCTTGAATCTTCGTGACAAGGACATTGAGTCCGAATGGCTTTAAGAGAAATCCGTTTTTGACGCCGACCGTCCGGTCTACGTCGAAGAAGTCCTGCTCATAGCCGGAAACAAACAGCATGGCAGGAAACGACCGGAGGTCTAACAATATGCGAGCCAGTTCGTAGCCATTGATTCCAGGCAGCGTGACGTCCATCAGTACTAGATGGATTGGATCGATGCAGTGTCGCACAAGCGATTCTGCCTCAACCGGATCCGATGCCTCAAGCAACCGGTAGCCATGCGATCGGAGCAACAATCCCACCATGGTTCGAAGGCCCAGATCGTCCTCCACAACCAAAATCGTTTCCCCGTGACTCACCGATAACTTGTCATCCGTGTCCTTTGAGTGTGGCAAGCCATCCAGGGCCGAGACAACCGTTGCACTGGTCGGCCTATCGTATGGTTTACTCTCCATGTACCTTATCTCAGAGCTGTATCATTGCATCTCACACGAATCATCTTATAAAAAAATATAGAGACAGCCTGTACTATACTAAAAACGGGCTCTGCAGACTATCAGACAATCCCTCATCAGGATGTCGGATGCCTCCATGGCATATGTAGGTGAATATCTGAGGAGGAACTGCCCGCATCTATACGCTACCGGCACTCTACGGTGATTAGCGCTGGTTCAAGTTAATCGAAGACGCTCCATCGTCGGTCTCGATCACATCAACACCACACCAGAACGAAAAGAGAAAAGCCAATTAGCGGTGTCACGAATTGAAATCACTCTCGTGGGAAAGGCCCTCGAATAGGCTTCGATCCAACGTCCAGAGGCTGGTATGCTGGACCGATATTTGTCCTTGCGGTTACCGCCGTGATACAATCCGGCCCCTATAGACTGTATACATCCTGACGAATCCCTTGGGAACGCAGCCTGCATCCACTGTAACACTCGATAGCCATTTTTGTGGATCCAGACTGTGGCATATTACACTCATCGACGCATCACTTCTATAG
>CBDDRW010000050.1:0-13665 GCA_965233175.1 uncultured bacterium | reverse complement strand
GACGGGCGTTTAGCACAAATTTAGCAGAATCGCAGATTCGATCTCGCGAGGCTTCTCTAAGACATTGACAAAATGGAGCCGGCGATCCGGATTGAACGGACGACCTGCGGTTTACGAATTTCCGATAACCCAACCTCAGGTAACCTAACCCCACAAGAAACCACAAAGCAGGATGCTCCTGACATGGGGGCAGATGGGGCTGGTTTGTCCTGTCCTGGTAGCAGCGTGGTAGCAGACCTGAAAAGTCAGGATGATTGAGGAGGTTGAGGAGACGTGGTGATGCCCGTATTCGATCGCAGAAGGAGTTTTACTAATATTGACACAAAGGCAGGCTTTATCCAGACCTTCTGCCTTTCGCCTACTTCAAGGAAAGAGGTGCGGCCATTCACCATCCAAAAGAATTTATAACCATTTTCGATGCCATGACGACTACAGCAAGCAACTATTTCTCCCTGTTCCATAGTTTCTTTGAGAAGAATTTCCTTGAGGACTTCGATTTCTTGGGGGCTGAGCTTAAGCAGGGCTTCCTTAGCGAGTGTCATGCGTTCCGGAAGAATCTCTTCATCCTCCGTTATCATTTCAGTCTCAGGCCCATCGACAACCGGACTGAGTTCAAAGACTCCATCTTTGCCGAGATTCAAATGCGCCGAAAGGATGACCATGTCTGGCTCTCGCCATTCTCGGATGCTGTCGAAAGGAATCTGGCCGCCATGATTGGTCTTTTTATTCAGGATCTCGATACCTTCACCGTAGTCCTGCAAGATCAACCAAAAATTCCGCGATCTGGCGATGAGTTTTCCATTCATCGTTGGCCGAGGCACCAGCCTAACGATTTTTTCAATGTTCTCTCGATTGAACAGGCCCTTCTTCATGGGCCAATAGGCTATCAAGGGGCGCAAGAAAATGCCACCGCAAGTGCTGACCTGCGGTTTGTTAGATAGCATCTGCCGTTCGAGTTTACGCATCAACTCTCCGGCGAGCAACTTGCTGTCAGTGGAAGTATGGTGTGCCCTGAAGAGTATATACCTACGGCCCGCTGATTAAGAGTCTCGCCGAAGGCCTACCTCAGAGCACCCTGCAAGAGGAAACATCAGCAAAAAACGAGGATTCGTGATCACGAACCTCATCATGGATCATGGTGGGTCGTGGTGTTTTGGCACCATGTTGGCACCAAAAGAGAGACGGGGACCGATGCTGCCCCACCCGCGATTAGTTGCGTCCACGTAGCTCGCGTACGCCGCGGCCGATCTTACGACGAATGAGTGTGCGCAGCGTCACTCCGTCTGCGTAGCCAACCTGAGCGGCAATCTGATCAACACTGGCCGTACTCGTTTGTAGTAGATGCACCGCGCGCTCGACGCGAAGATCCTGAAAGTACGCGAGCGGGGACTTGCCCAGCACGGATTGCAGACGACGCGCCAGGGTGCGTTCACTTGTCACGGTTGCCTGAGCCGCTTCGCTTAACGAGAAACCGTCAGCGAGCTGTCTCCGTGCCCATCGCTCGAACCGTTCGACGAGCGGGTCCGAGTGCGCAAGGTGGTCGGGAATCATAAAAGCCGCCTGCGAGGGCCGTGGGTCAACCAGCAGATAGCGAGCGGTCAGCGCCGCCAGCGCGGGACTGCGGCGACGAACCAGCCATAATGCCAGATCGAGGTGTGCCAGCGCTGCGCCGCCAGTGACGAACCGAGAGGAACACACGATCATTCGCGAGTCGTCTAGCATGACATTCGGGTACCGTTCACGAAAGAACGGGGAGAGCCACCAGGATGTGGTCGCACGATGGCCGTTGAGCAGCGATGTGCCAGCAAGAACAAATGTTCCCGTGCATGCAGCACCCACCAGCGCGCCGCTGCCAGACCAGCGACGAAGGAGTGCTTGTGCGTCCGTGATGTCTCGCCGTTCAAGCGCAATTCGTAATGTGTCTGGCATCTTCGCCCCGAGCGCCGGCACAAGTGCGACATCTGGGCGCGCAAGTCGTGCCGCCGACCGTACCGGCACAGATAGCCCGTGACTGGTGTATACGCGGGAACGGACACCCACGACCGTCACATCGAAACGTGCCGAAGGTGTTCCAGCGGATTCCGCCAGGTCGCTCGCCGTTCCGAACGTGTCGAGCAGCGTAGTTAAGCCGGTGTCGAAGACTTCATTCAGAGCAAGAACGTAAATTCGCATGGCGATAACCGTATCATAATTGTCACTTCTGCCACTAGTGCAAATTGGCACTGATCGCTAGAATTTAACTCACGTTGTTTTACTTCAAATAGGAGGAGGCTACCATGGTACGAGTTGCTCTGTTCGTGCGATTGAAGGCCAAGCCAGGAAAAGAAGCGGATGTCGCCCGCTTTCTCGAAAGCGGACTCGCCCTAGCGAATCAGGAAACCACCACGCCGATTTGGTTTGCACTGCGATTGGGACCGGCGACGTTTGGCATCTTCGATGCCTTCGCTGATGATGCAGGCCGCAAGGCACATTTGGCTGGCCCAATCGCGGCAGCACTGATGGCCAAGGCATCCGAGTTGCTTGCCGAACCGCCACAGATCGAGCAAGTCGACGTGCTCGGCGCGAAGATCCCGCACTGAGGTCTGGGAAAGAGGGAAGTTCAGTTCGGTCGGTCTGAGGTTGCTTGCCGATTTGCTATGAGCGGCAACCAGCGGTTTGCCTGAGGCTGTGTTGTGAAGAACGAGAGCCATTCTATGGATAGAGTCGAAGATAAATAGTAGCAATCAATGGGGCTAGAAGAACTGTTTTTGAATCAATTTGTCGTGGCCGATGTCTGATGTTTTTCGGGTCGGATAAGATTTGGTTTTCCCTCTTCGCCAGCAAAGACGACCAGGAATTTCAATGGTGCGTCCCCTAAATTCTTTCCGTTATGCCAGGTGTTCACCACCTCTAAAAATCCACTCCCCGCTTGAAATGTCCGGCGAGAGCCATCCTCAAATTCTACCGTCAGTGTTCCCTCAAGGACATGGACATAGGTGGGGACTGGATGCATGTGGCGACCGCTTTCCTTCCCAGGTTGGATCTCGATCAGGACCGAGGCCATTTCGGCCTTATCGGTTTTGGGATATTCAATCTGCTTGCCGCCGATCGTTGTTGAACCTTTCATCACAGGAGTGACTTTCACATCTTGTTGCTCTGCACGAACTGAGACGGTCGTCTGGACACAGACCATGATCAAGAGGATCGAAAACATTGTTCTCATCGTCACACCTCCAATAACGTTTGTTTTAGACCCGCGGAATGATACGTCAAAGTCATTGAAAAATCGAATTCTCGAGTAATGAGTTGGAAAGAGATACCATACGATGCCATACGTGCAAGGGAAAGAGGCATATTTGTTGAAGCAAGTTGAGGATGTGTTCGAACCGAAACTATGCAAAGACTCGCAGGTCGTTTGCCATCGTAGCATGATGACTCAGACAAGCCTCTAAGGACTGAAGAGGGCGCTATTCATTACGAGATGAATGGCGATACTCGCGGCATAGCCCAAGGCGATCGCCCATATCCATTTTAGGTGTGCAGAGAACGTATAGATCCCCCGGGCCTGCCCCATAAGGGCTACGCCCGCCGCTGACCCGATGGACAATAGCGATCCGCCGACACCAGCGGTCAATGTCACCAACAGCCATTGGCCGAGGCTCATGTCCAGGTTCATGCTTAACACGGCAAACATGACAGGAATGTTGTCGACGACCGCCGAGAGAAGTCCGACAAGGATATTTGCGGTTGTGGCTCCCAACCCTCCATAGAGGAAATCTGAGAGTGCGGCTAGATACCCCAGTGCGCCGAGCCCGCCGACACAGAGCATGATCCCGTAAAAGAACATCAGCGTATCCCATTCCACACGCTTCATACTGATGAACACATCGAACGGTTTGGCTGTCGGCTTGAGTAATGCTTTGCGGGTCGCGGCATTATCCTGGTCATGTGCCAGGGGCGCCGCCCACTCGTCCAGTTCCTTGCGCCGGATGAGATAGCCATAGAGTTTCAGGACACCCAGGCCGGTCATCATGCCGAGAAACGGGGGGATTGCAAGAACATGGTGCAGGAGCACGGTTCCGGCTATGGTGATGAGAAAAAGAGCAACAATGACATAGCCTCCATATTTGACCGGGACCCTTTCCTTTCTGGGTGAAGGCTTTTCGTTGGAAATCGTCATGGACATCAGCGCTGCCGGAATAAGCCAGTTAATGAGAGAGGGAACGAATATCGCGAAAAAATCAGCGAACTGCACAACGCCTTTTTGCCATACCATGAGCGTCGTGATGTCACCAAAGGGGCTAAACGCGCCACCTGCGTTAGCTGCGATCACGACATTGATGCAGGCCGTGGCGATGAATCGTCCGTTGCTTGCTCCCATCGCCATCACCACTGCACCCATCACTAGCGCCGTCGTCAAGTTATCCGCGATAGGGGATAGAGAGAATGCCAGTAGGCCGGTCAGCCAGAACACGGCACGTAGCGACAATCCCAATGAAACCAGGCGCGCCCGCAAGGCTTCAAAGATGTTGCGTTCACTCATCGTATTGATGAACGTCATGGCGGACAGGAGAAACAGTAGCAGCTCGGCATATTCGAGCAAGTTATGGCGCAGGATCTCAGCGACGAGGTGGGATCGGCTTTGAGAGGCGTACGCGATCGCCGTCAGGATCCAGATCGCGCCAGCTGCCACCATGACGGGTTTCGATTTTCTCAGATGAAATTTTTCTTCGAGGATCACTAACAGATACGCGACCAGAAACACCGCAAATGCGGTGTAGCCTGCCCAATAATCTGTGAAATTCAGCCCCATTTTTAGTCCGTTCGTACGGCGAGCATCTCCTCTTGCCGCTCAATTTACATCATCTGATGCCCCACCTATGTCGGGTTCAGCACCTTACCTTGAGTCAATGGTGAAGCTGACGTCGGACACGGCCGATTTATTAAACTGCGGAGGTTTCATTAACAAGGACGGCGAGAACTGGGCGTATCATGCAACCATAGATTCTCCAAAACAGCTGTGCACAACAGACATGTCTAGGTGGGAGCGCCAGCGACTTTAAGATGTCGTTGTAGCGAGTCTACGAGGCGATACAGAGCAAATTCTTTTTCAAGAAATTCGGTCACTCCGGATGCATATAGTTGTTGTTCCATTTCACCTATTCTGGTCCCCATCAATACTATAACTGGAACCTTGCGATCGACGAGACGAATATCCTTTAAGACTGCGATCCCATCCATTCCCGGCATGTTCAAATCAACTACTACCGCGCTGGGATGTTTGCGCTCCAGCAGCTCCAAGGCCTCCTGTCCGTTCTCCGCAAGGATCACCTCATATCCGTTACGACTGAGGAGCCTGTCAAAAAGAATTCGGATGGCCTGCTCGTCATCGACAACCAAAATCTTGGCCACGGCGCCCCCTTCAGTTCAGAGATGCTTGTTCATATCTGAAAGGCGTCTATAATTTTCCGTCAAGTCTCTCCGCGTTGACTCGCAGCAACATCTTCTTTCTTAAATGATGTGACTCGGTAAGGTCTCCGTTGGTAGCCATCTTTAACGCGAGCCGCGCGATATCACAGTATCTGGCATAGCTATTGTGAGTTTGAACGTCCTCCAGGTGCACGAGTGTTTTAACCGTCAACGGTTTGTGATACGGGTCAGCCGTAAATTGTGAGAGCCATCAATTTTCCTTCTTCGTCTTGCTGATAGGACAACTGCACGCACTCTTCCTCCTGCAAATCTGACACGTCAAGCACATTGTTTCCCCTAGTGATGAGAGTCTGTGGTCCAATATAGGCATGAATCCGTATGATTCCACCGCCGGGTAACACTGTTCTCAACTGGATTTTCGGAAATCGCGATGACAGTTCGTGTACGTTTTCAAGATACCCCCAGATGGTGGGCATGTTGCCTCCTGCCGAATGATTCAGATATCACACTATCAATTTGAGATCTTCCTGTGCTGGAAGCAGCTTTGATTCAATCCCGGCACTGTGCTGTACACGGGGGAAAGATGTCTCTCTTTTTAGTATCCGTTCATATACGCGAAGATAGTTTTGCACCATGCGTTCCACGGTGAACCGCTCCTCGAAGCTCTTACGACATCGCCGGCGGTCGAGTTCGGGAACTTCCTTAATGGCGTCTGTCATGGCATCGAGTCCTTCGCACACCAATCCAGTGGATCGGTCCTCAATGATTTCAGGGATGCATCCCCGTCGATAGGCCAGCACCGGCGTTCCAGACGCGAGCGCTTCAAGCAGGACCAATTCAAAGGGCTCAGGCCAGTCATAGGGGCAGACAAGCGCCATGGCCTGACCCAGGAAGTCGCGTTTTTCAGCTTCTGTAATATCACCGAGATAGTCGATTAATGGATTCGCGAGCAGCGGCTTAACTGTCGCACGAAAGTACTCCTCATCTTTCGGATCGATCTTCCCCGCCATTCGCAGAGGGACTCCCACCCGCTTGGCGAGTTCAATTGCATGGTCCGGGCGCTTCTCGGGGGCAAGAGATCCTAGGAAGGCGAGGTAGTGTCCGGGATTCGGATGCAGTTGGTAGAGGTCTTGAGGGAGTCCGTAATAAACGGTCGATTGCCAATTTGCCCACAGAAGAGGTGTTCGTTGTGCGTCCGAAATCGAAACAATTGGCATCTCCGCATACTCGCGAAACACCGGCACCAATTCTGGAGGATCGAGTCGATTATGAATGGTCGTCACGGTGGGAGTCGGATTCCGTCGGGCGAAGGGGAAACCCACGAAATCGAGATGAGAATGGATAATGTCAAAATCGGAAGTGCTTCCGATTGCGCGCTCCATTAACAAGGTCATGGATGCACGGCGATTGATGATCGCCGCATTCGATCGTAGGGACTGAGCGCAGATGGCATCGAGGCGAGCGGTCGTAATCGAGTCTCCACTGGCGAACAGGGTCAGGTCGTGACCGAGCCGCGCCAGTTCTTCGGTGAGGTAGGACACGGTCTGTTCTCTAGCCCCACATACTTTGGGCGGGATGCTTTCCCATAGGGGTGCCACCTGAGCAATTCTCATCGAAGCGCTCCTTCTTCAATCGGTCCAATTCATAAGGCTGGAATCCTTTGGTGTCGCCTGAGTCTCTCGGTTGGGTAGCTAGGTTCTACACTCGATAAATAAAGATTTCGTTTTCGAACTCACGGACACATTTTGTTATCAGACGATATTCAGCGTGAACGTGTCGGCATCGCATCACGCGTGGCATCGGAGTACTCCTTTACGAACGACACAGCGGTCGATCACGTCGTCTGCGGAGCTGGTCATTAGACCGGTACCCCACTCTAAACGGAACACCGTTCTCTCTCAGCAGCAGCGTTCACTCACATGCAAGTGGACACATGAATTCCTGCGCCCACATGCGTGAGGAAAGTCGTGGTGAGGTAAGACAAGGAAACGAATTAGTGAAGAGGAGGATGAAACACTGCGGAGGCGAGAATCGGTCCATGCACAGATGGTTGGGTGTCGATCACGAAGGCTGTTTGGGATGAACGTGTGATTAGAGGAACCGTCGGAGGAATCGAAAACCCTTCGAGCACGGACTCGCTCACTGTGTCCAGAGAGAGCGCCGGGCTCAGGAGAGTAGGGGGGACTCCCAGCATCTGTACGATGATAGAGAGGCAGAGAAGGAGGAACACGACTGTACGAATTCCCTTCAAGCGTCTACTGGCGATACCGTGATCGGTTCGATCAAACATGGCTTGAATAGATTACTCCCTCTCTATTTGGCTTGCAAGAGAGACGTTGGGCTGATCCGTGTGTCGAGATTATAGCCGGACGATCGATGGTAGACTGTTATCTTCTTGTACTCTGCTTGACTGTCGCGCGTCTTGACGATACAAGGAGATCTGAGGGCTCTTCTTCTTACCTTTCTTTCGATAAGGGAGAGGAGGTGTCAAGGAAAGTCAGTGAAGGGGAGATAGGGAGTTACAGTCAACGACCACTTGGCTGCGTCGATCTAAGAATGATAACAATATTTGGAAAGGTGCTTCTCACATTAGGAGTCGGACTTCTCGGAGGAATCGGACCGATCACTTGTATCGCAGCGGGCGATACCGGTCCTCTGCATCCGGGATTCGCGCTCACCTCTCTCGACAGCGTAGGAAAAGTCGGCCTCTATACCTCCGCGACCATTGGAGCGGATGGCTTGGGTCTCATCAGTTACCACGACGTGACGAATCGTAGCCTCAAGGTGGCCCATTGCTCCGACCGAACCTGTCGTTCC
Source organism: uncultured bacterium (assembly GCA_965233175.1). Lineage (GTDB taxonomy): Bacteria > Nitrospirota > Nitrospiria > Nitrospirales > Nitrospiraceae > Palsa-1315. The sequence continues at coordinate 5,439 of CBDDRW010000050.1, read as the reverse complement.
GCGACCCTCAGCACCTTGGACAGCGCAGGCGAGGTCGGCCAGTATACCTCCGTCACCATCGGAGCGGACCGCTTGGGCCTCATCAGCTACCAGGATATGACGAACCGGGCCCTCAAGGTGGCCCATTGCTCCGACGAAACCTGTCGCTCCGCGACCCTGACCATCCTAGACGACGTAGGCGATGTCGGTCATACCACCTCCGTCACGATTGGGAAGGATGGGCTAGGCCTCATCAGCTACCATGACGTGACCAACGGCAATCTCAAGGTGGCCCACTGTTCCAATCGGACGTGCACCGCGGCCAACCTCAGCATCTTGGACAGCGCAGGCGAGGTCGGCCAGTACAACTCCGTGATCATTGGGGCTGACGGCCTCGGGCTCATCAGCTATTACGACGCAACCAACCGCAGCCTCAAGGTGGCTCACTGTTCCAACCGGCCCTGCACCGCCGCCACCTTGAGCACGCTGGACAACATCGGTAATGTCGGTCTGGACACTGCTGTGACCATCGGGGCCGACGGTTTGGGCCTGATCAGTTACCGCGACTCAACCAACCGCAGCCTCAAGGTGGCTCACTGTTCCAACCGGCCCTGCACCGCCGCCACTTTGACCACGCTGGACAACATCGGTGATGTCGGTCTGGACACTGCTGTGACCATCAGCGCCGACGGTTTGGGCCTGATCAGTTACCACGACTCAACTAACGGCACCCTCAAGGTAGCCCATTGCTCCAACCGGCTCTGCACTTCGGCCAAGGTCACCATCCTGGACAATGCTGGCGAAGTTGGGCAAGACACTTCCGTGACCATGGGGGCCGATGGCCGTGCGCTCATCAGTTACCACGACGTGACCAATGGCAATCTCAAAGTGGCGTATGCAACCAGCTCTCCTGCGTTCCTCACCACCGCTGTCCCTGAACAGCTCGGCAAGGAGGGATCACCACCCTCAAAACACAGGCGTAAGAGCATGTCACCCCGTTAGCGTAAGTACAGGGTCGATCTTGACGGTGTCACCGATTGTTTCTTTTGGTAGACTCTCTTCCTTATTGACGACATCTCACACACTCAGAAGAACCCGCCCTTAAGCCCTGCGCACGTGACGAAGTCACAGAAGTGGCAAAGGCGTACACACCTGGATCAAAAAGAGTATCCGGACTTCAGCAGTGACTTTCCTTGAGTAACGTCCCAAAGCCGTAACCTTTGCAGCCTTATTAAATGGACCAAACCTTCTTCTCCCGATGCACCTTAGGCTGTTATGCACACTACGACCTGTGAGAATGATGTGGAAAAAACATGTTCCCATTGCACGGAGTTGATGAAACGGGGAAACACTTGAAACACCGACCCTTTCTGAAGCATCCTTGCTCACTTTCCTAAACCGTCTCTCTTACCTTCAAATCGGATCGATGGCTCGATTGTTTCTGTGGGCTCAAGGCCTCCGTTAGACTTTCACCTGGCGCTAGAGAAACAGGACAAGAGCCGTCCCATTTTTTATCGGTTTAGAGAAGCTCCACCAGGTAAAACATGGACCTGTGCTAGCCACCTCTGTCTTGCCTTCGATGCATCTAGCTGTTAGCCTGGTCTGCTTCACGGAGCGACAGAATGCCAGACCGGATTCCACAGGAAATCCAACGCTTTCTTGTCGATCACATCGACTCTATTGCCGAGTTGGAAGCCCTTCTAATTCTTCGGGAACATCGCGACAAAAGTTGGCCTTGTAGCATGGTCGCAGATCGGATCTACTCGACGGAGGAAGTCACTGCCGACTTACTGGTGAAGTTGGCGAAGAGGGGTTTTCTCACCGCTGACGAAGTAACGCCAACTTCATTCCGGTACGCGCCTCGCAGTCAGGAGATCGCGCGGCTCCTTGATCAACTGGCGGAGGTCTATGCGAAATACCTTGTACCGGTCACCGATCTGGTCCACAAGAAATCCAGACGGAACATTCAGGATATTGCGGAAGCCTTCAAATTCAAGAAGGAGAAATAGCGGTGTGGGCAGTCATTTACAGTCTGTGCGCGCTGACATCCTTCTTTTGTGCCTGGTTGCTGCTCCGCGCGTATCGGGAACAGCATAATACGCTTTTGTTTTGGTGCGGAGCGTTTTTTGCTGTTCAGGCCTGCAACGACGCCTTTCTCATCGTCGACAAGCTGGTCATGCCGGACGTGGATCTGAGTGTCTATCGCTATGCGGTGGGGCTCATAGCGGTCGGGATGCTGTTATATGGGCTCATCATGCGGTCTGAGGTGGAGTGATGGATGAGCTGGTGATGAAAGGTATGTTACTTGGGGGGATCGCGGTCGGAGGCGCAGCAGCCGGTCTATTTTTTCTACGGTTTTGGCTCATGACCAATGATCGATTGTTCCTGTACTTCTCCTTTGCCTTATTTCTCCTATCGCTCAGTCGGGTGCTGATGGCCATTGGTGCGGTCTCATCGGATGAACATCCGGTCATTTATCTGGTACGCTTGGTCGCCTATGGCCTGATTATCTTTGGCATCGTTGATAAGAATCGTAAGAAGCCTCCCTCCTTGGTCCGTCATGATGAGCGTGTTCCCAAGATTTAGGGGCGCCTGCTTATGTCCATATCCCATGCGGTTCAGTTTTGCAACGATGAGGTCTTCCTGAGTGATGCTATGTGCGCGTTTATCAAATCTGGCTCTGGGGAGAGCGTTAGTGGCCCATCCGGCCAACCTTAGCCTACCGTCGACCAGCAAGAAATCCGATGTCGACCTATTGAAGACCATTCATGAGGGCAAACAGAATATGCCGCCTTGGAAGGTCCGTCTTGCAGAAAAGGAGAGCAGAGACGTGCTAGCCTATGTACGGACGCTGGCCAAGTGAAGGCGACGCAGCATAGTCACACAACAAGCGGAACCCAAACTGAGGAGTACTTATATGAAAGGCTACATAGTTCAAATCGAAGACGCCACGCTCAAGAATGAAAACTATCGCCAAGTCCTCTTCACCGCCAAGCACTGTCAGCTGGTGATAATGAATGTGCAGCCAGGTGACCAGATTGGAGAGGAGACTCACGATTTGGATCAGTTTATTCGCGTAGAGGCAGGCGAAGGAGTCATCATGCTGGATGGGCAGCAACACGCCATCTCCGATGGCTTCGCAGCCGTCATTCCCGCTGGTACTAGGCATAACGTCATCAATAGCTCCACAAGTAGTGGTCTCAAGCTTTATAGTCTCTATAGTCCTCCGGAGCATAAAGTCGGCACCCTCCATAAGACTAAAAAAGACGCTGACTCCGATGAACATCACCACTTCGATGGTACGACTTCTGTGACATAAACCTGGTTCGCTTATGCCTGCTGCAGAACTTTTCGACACACAACTTCGTGCTCCCAGTTGATCCGGCGTGGCGAATTCTTACGGCCCGCTGACTAAGAGTGGCAACAGTGCGATAATTCGAACCGCTTGATGTTGCGAAGGTTTCCCCATTTACCTTTTACATTTAGAGACTTGGGCGCATTACACTGATTCCATTGGTTCTATCTGATCGGGTCGTTTGTGATGAATTTGAACACAAAATTAGCACATAGGCTTGGGGTGACCCGGGTGAAACCTCAGTTGAAACATGAGAAATTGGCGCAAGTCTTGTTGCCTGGATGTCCCGCCGCCCACTTCTTCATTTGCTCAAGCCCAGCACCAAGGGGCCGCTTTGTGGCGGCCCGCCGGCCTGGATGAATGAGGAAGGGCATAGGCGTCTCGCTCGGAGACGCATTAATCTCACTACTAATCTAAGCAAGATGTTTTAAAAAAACTCAGCGATTCAATTCCCCGTTGATTTGAATACCGAGGTTAGGAGCTGTTTGTGAACACGTACATCATGCGACCAAGGAGGGAGGCTTCTTACGGGTCTTATCAACGTGAATTTGAAGGCTTCTGCAATACCCTCTGGCGGGATTTCTTATGCACCAGATCAGTGACTGGTAGAACGTATTTCCAATATACATCGACCAGTTGTTCAAGGAGCCGCGCTATCTCCTGACTCTGCGCCGCATACTGGAATGAGCTTGGCGTCATTCCGTCAGCCGTGAGATAACCCCTCTTTCCCAACTCCACCGGTAAGTGAAAGAATTAAACCAATTGACTGCCTTGGCGAACCTTATTTCCATATTGAACTTGACAAGTGTCCAGTATCACTGTACAGAGCTCAGGGCTCTGGTTCGGCGCGCACCCATCTTATCCGGCAACGTTGATCGGTATGCTGGTCTACGAGGAAGCCGTATACCAACGAGTACTCCAGAACGGGTGAATGCGTGGAACGGCAGGGGTCTGGGGATGCGCAGATAACATGATAGTCGAATCAGGTTGAATGGAAAGGATGCCTACATGAAGAAACCACGCGGAATGTTGATCGAGAAACCACTGTCACCGAAGAAGACTGCACAAAACGTTCTCGTACCACCGACTCAGCTTGAACAACATGTTGGAGCGGCAATTCGCCGGCTTCGAAACAGCCAGCGACTCTCCGTGCGGACCTTGGCAAACAAATCTGGATTTTCCGCCAGTTTCATTTCACAAGTCGAGCTGTATCAGGCCTCTCCCTCCCTTGCCTCCCTCGAGCGCATTGCCTCTGGACTGGGGGTCACGTTAGGACAATTCTTTGTGACGACGGAATCCGTGGAACCCACTCCTATCAAGGCCTCTGACCGTCCGATGCTCCAAAGCGAATGGTCTTCCGCACAGATCGAGTCGTTGAGTCATCCAGGTGTCGGCAGGAAGTTGGAGGTGCTGCTCATCACCTTGCGTTCCGGAGGAAGCAGTGGCGGGCGGTTGCACGCGCGTGAGACGGAACTCTTTGCGATCGTATTAGCTGGAGCAGTGCAGTTGCATTTGAAGGAGACAGTCCAAGTCCTCCGGCGAGGCGATGCCATTACGATCCCACCCGGCTCACCTCACCGCTGGGAAAACAAGGGCGCCAAGGATGTGCAACTGCTCATGGTTATCCCTCGCTTTGGGCTGTGAACGCCGGAAAAGCGATCGATCTCACAGTCAATTTAAAAGTCTTTGTCCGAGCGCGGGAGCCCTGCTGAGCGCGTGGCCATGTTGCTGCGCTGACCCGGTTTCCGGACCTCACAGTCGAAACCTTCTGGATTGACACCAACGCGTGATCAAAACATCGCAGATCTCAAGGCTTGATTCGAATGAAACTATCGCATTTCACCGAAGGCAAAGACAATAACTTCAATCTCATCCGAGTAGTCGCGGCCTTTGGTGTGCTTGTGGACCATAGCTTCGCCGTCGCCATTGGTTCAGTGGATGCTCGGCCGTTTCAAATAAGTCCTCACATCGATCTTGGTCGCCTTGCAGTAGATGTATTCTTTGTGACCAGTGGTTTTCTTGTGACGGCAAGTCTGTTGAGAAGACAGAACACAATAGAATTCTTGTGGGCGAGAGCGCTTAGGATATACCCGGCACTTCTTGTG
>CBDDRW010000049.1:0-6739 GCA_965233175.1 uncultured bacterium | reverse complement strand
GCCCTTCTCGGCGCACAAACCGTTGGGCCGAGTGGAAGCATGATCGGGCTGGATCTCGCCGAGCAGATGCTCAACGTGGCGCGGCGCAAGGCGACGGCATTGAACCTCACGAACGTGACGTTCCGCACGAGTGACGTAACGGCGCTTCCATTTGACGCAAACTCGTTCGATGCCGTCACTAGCCGCTTCTGCCTGATGTTTTTGCCGAATATTCCGAAGGCCGCCGCTGAGATCGTGCGCGTGCTGAGGCCCGGAAGCTGGGTCGCGGCCGCCGTCTGGTCTGCGCCGGAGAAGAATCCCTCAATTGGCCTCTCGATGGAGGCGGTGAAGAAGGTGGTCGAACTGCCTCCACCAGACCCTGCTGCCCCCGGCATCTTTCGACTAGCCAAACCCGACGATCTCGCCGGGATGCTGCGGCAGGCTGGATTGGTCGATGTGACGGACCAAGAATTTCTCGCGGAATGGTCGTATGCGTCCGCCGAGGAGTACTACACGAGCCTTGTCGAGATTGCGGCGCCGATACAGAATCTCATGGCCACACTCTCAGCGAACCAAATCCAGGAAGTGAAACGGCTCATCACTCAAGCTGCACTCCAATACCAGCGTGGCGGCAGAATCACATTCCCTCTCGCTGTCAGAATGGTCGCGGCGCGCAAACCGTTGTGAGACTGCCTTGACATCGAAGCACGACGGATTCAAGCACTTCGTGCTGGATCAACTCAGCAAGCTGCAAGGTTTGACCTGCCGCGCCATGTTCGGCGGCTATGGGCTCTACTGTGATGGGGTGTTCTTCGGGTATCGTCCAGAAGGGCCGGCTGTATTTCAAGACGACTGCGACCACGGCGCCACGATATCGCGAGCGCAAGATGAAACCATTCAGGCCCAATGCCAAACAAACCCTCAAGAACTATTATGAAGTCCCGGTGACTGTCCTGGAAGATGCGGGAGAGCTGACGATATGGGCTCGGCAGGCCGGCGCACTCTGATGGTTGTTGCGTGCCCCAGGCCAGATCGTGTGCTATTCCGATGCCTGTTTCTTGCCGGACTATTCGGTTGTCTGTGTGTGTGTCCTGTGTGGGCCGATGAGCGCCCGGCACCGAAGAGCTTGTGGCACACAACCCTGACTCCTCTCCGCCCCGATCAGCTTCCGATGCCGCGAAAGCCTTGGGAACTCCGCGATCGGGAGATCGCGCTCGACCTTCTTCTGCTTCAGGTATTGAAGGATGCCGGGGCCAGACCCCATCCCAGGATTACCATCGAACTCTTCGATCGCGCCAGCCCTGAGTTAGATATCATGTCGACGGTTTCACGCATCAACGATACCGCCGTAATCCGTGGAATGTTCAAACCGCCTTCGAAGGGAGACTTTATTTTTTCCGTGAGCGGCAATCTTCTTGTAGGAACTATCCAGTTGGGCGATCGTCTCTACAAGATTGAGCACATCGCGAACGGCCGGCTTCGGCTGCTGGAAATCGATCCCGATAAAATGCCGCCGAATTAATCCCTCCTATCTTGGCGATTGCCCACGCTCTGTGCCACACTCATCTATGCAACCGACTCTCTGGACCATCGGCCATTCGACCAGACCGATCGAAAAGTTCATCGATCTCTTGCGAGCTCATGACATTCGGCTCCTCGTGGATGTCCGAACGATTCCACGCTCACGGCACAATCCACAATTCAATATGGATACATTGACCCTGTCGTTGCGCGATGCCGGCCTCCAGTATCGCCATCTGCCGGGGTTGGGCGGTTTGCGAAAGCCGAAGAAGGATTCCATCAACGATGGATGGCGCAATGCCAGCTTTCGCGGGTACGCCGACTATATGCAAACGGAAGAATTTCGCGCTGCCATCGACGCGCTACGAATGCTCAGCTCTCAAGAACAGACGACGGTCATGTGCGCGGAAGCGGTGCCGTGGCGCTGCCACCGCTCGCTGATCGCCGATGCGCTGGTGAGTCATGGCTGGGAGGTTCGGCATATTATGTCTCCCGAGAATGCCGCTCCGCATATCCTCACATCATTTGCTCATGTGGAGAAGGGCACGCTGACGTATCCAAAACCGAATGATTCCCCCTCTTTGTTCTAACCGAGTTGGCTCGCTCATGCCCAGACTCTTGGCCGATCTCGTGCTCATTCTTCATCTGGCGTTCGTGGTCTTCGTCCTGTGCGGCGGGTTATTTGTGCTGAAATGGCGATGGATTGCATGGGTGCACCTGCCGGCGGCTTTCTGGGGCGCGGTCGTCGAATTCACCGGCTGGATCTGCCCTCTTACGCCGCTTGAGAACTGGTTACGCGCACAGAGTGGCGAGGCCACCTATCGTTCAGATTTCATCGCCCACTATCTGCTGCCTGTACTCTACCCAGATCATCTGACACGAGGCATTCAGTTGCTGCTAGGCACCATCGTGATCGTTCTCAATGCCGCCGTCTATTGGTGGATCTGGCGAATGCAACCGCGTGGGGCTGCTCGAAATTGATGGAGTTCAGTCGTGCTCAGAAAGCCAGGGGAGTAAACATCAGGCAAGCCTAGGGGGTAACTTTCGTGCTTCGTCGGCGACATCGCGTTGATGGAACAAAATCATTCCCTGACCGCAATATCTCTGTTGACAAATATCGGAGGCCACAATAGACTGCGGCCCATGCTGGTTCTCTGAGTATCTCAGAGAGTAAAAGGGAACCTGGTGCGACTCCGGGACTGCCTCGCAGCGGTAAGCGAGAACGAATCCACGACACGCACTAGCTCTTTGGAGCTGGGAAGCGGTGGACGTAGGAAGGCGGCGAAAGCCGAAGTGCTCGCAAGCCCGAAGACCTATCAGCATCCGGCATGGGAGAGACAACCTGAGCCGGTCGACCTGGAAGCCTCGAGGGAGGTCCGTAGGTCTGAACTGGTTCGGATCTAATCCCCTCTTCCGTTCTTGTTCACGACCATCCTTCCGCATGGTTTTGTGGACGCCCATCTGGGGTGGATATATTAACGAGCCTCTCAACTACATCTTTTCCTTGCGGCTCTATGCAAAGGATAATCTGTTTTGCATAATCCGTTGAAGGAGGAGCACGTTTATGCTGAGCAAACCCCTCAAGGGAATCACCAGTCTCGTTGCCACGTCAGAAACCACCTTGCCTCAAGATATTCAGACCGGCGACACCTACTCCACAGTAAAGCATGCGAATAAGAAAGCTCAATGACCACTCATAGCTCGACTGACGGCGCACCGGTTTCTGTATGAACGAAACAACTCATCCTCATGCCGATGGTTCCGTTGCAGGCTGGTCCTGGAAAGATCTTGTTCAGTATTGGGAGATCATTCCATTTCTCAGCATCCATCTGATGTGCCTCTTGGCCTTTCAGACCGGCGTTCGATGGGACTGGGTTCTGCTGGCCATCGGCAGTTATTATCTCAGAATGATCGGCGTCACAGCTGGGTATCACCGCTATTTTTCTCATCGCTCGTTCAAGACCAGCCGGATCTTCCAGTTTCTCCTGGCGTTCCTCGCCATGACATCCGCACAGAAAGGCGTGTTGTGGTGGGCGGCCCACCATCGGCATCACCATAAATACTCAGATCAGGAAGAGGACGTGCATTCCCCACTGCAAAAAGGATGGTGGTTCTCTCATGTCGGATGGATACTCTCTCCAGAATATATGCGGACCGATTTAAATCTCGTGAGGGACTTCCGCCGAAATCCTGAAATCTGTTTTCTCAATCGATTCTACTGGATCCCGCCATTGTGTTATGCGCTGTTCATCTATAGCGTCTGGGGCTTTCCAGGTCTGATCTGGGGGTTTTTTATTTCGACGACCGCGTTGTATCATTGTACATTCTTCATCAATTCTCTGGCACACCTGATCGGTCGAGTCCGGTATCAATCCAACGACGGCAGTAAAAATAGTTTCCTTCTTGCTCTCCTCTGCTGTGGAGAAGGGTGGCACAATAATCACCATCACTATCAGTCGTCCGCAAATCAGGGATGGTTTTGGTGGGAAGTGGACGTGTCCTATTATGTGTTGTCCTGTCTGTCTTGGTTCGGTATCGTGTGGGATCTCAGAACGCCTCCCGATCACATCAAAGCCAGAACCATCGCCGTCGAGCGCAGAGCCCAGATGGGGCGCACCCCGCCAGCTCAGAGTCCGGAACCCTCGTAAGCCCTCAGCAGTACGTACCCGGTCACGTATCACTAGGATAATGATGCCATGAGCCACAAACAGGTCATTCAGCAATTGCTCGACAGGGCACAGATTCAAATCAACGGCACCAAGCCGGGAGATATTCTGGTGCACAATGACAAGCTCTATGGTCGTGTCCTGGCTGAGGGATCGCTGGGACTTGGCGAGTCCTATATGGATGGATGGTGGGATGCTGTCCAGCTGGACGAATTCTTTTCAAAAGTCCATATGGCCCAACTCGATCAGGACGTCGTCGATAAGCGACTCATTGTCAATGCGGTCAAAGCACGCCTCTTCAATATGCAGAACAAACAACTCTCCAAGAGAGTGGCGCAGCAGCATTACGATTTGGACAACGACTTCTACCAAAAGATGCTGGACCCGCACATGCAGTATACCTGCGCCTACTGGAAGGGGGTGCATACTCTGGCAGAAGCGCAAGAACAGAAGCTGGAGTTGATCTGCCGGAAGTTGCAGCTTCGGAAGGGCGACCGTATCCTCGAACTCGGGTGCGGGTGGGGAGGCTTTGCACAATATGCGGCCAGCACATACGGCTGTTCGGTAGTGGCCCATAATATCTCTTCGGAGCAGGTCGCTTTTGCACGCCGATGGTGCGCGGGGCTTCCCGTTGAAGTGGTTCAGGGGGATTACCGGGAAGCGAGCGGCGAATTCGACAAGGTCGCTGCCATCGGTCTGACGGAGCACGTGGGATATAAGAATTACCGGACGTTGATGGAAACGGCCCATAGCCGGTTGAAACCGCACGGCCTCTTCTTGCTCCACACGATCGGAAACAATGCCTCAGTCACCACCTCCGATCCATGGTTCGACAAGTATATTTTCCCGGGCGGCATGCTTCCTTCTGTGGCTCAGCTCAGCGCCGCAATGGATGGACTGCTGGTGATGGAGGATTGGCATAATTTCGGACCCGACTATGACAAAACGCTCGTGGCTTGGCAGAACAATGTGGATAAGCACTGGGGGGAATTTAAGGAAAAGTTCGACGAGCGGTTCCATCGAATGTGGCGCTACTATCTGTTATCCCTTGCAGGATCGTTCCGCGCCAGGAAGATCCATCTCTGGCAAATTGTGATGTCCAAGCAGGGTGTACTGGGCGGATATGAATCGGTGCGATAACCGGCATGATCTCACAGCAAGAATACGCTGGCAAACGAGAGCGGGCGGTGGCAGCCATCCGCACGATGCACGCGTCCAACCCGCTCGCGCTTGAAAAATCCACGTCCAATCTTTTTCGGCAGCGTGTGCAGGAGCAGGTACATCGGCTTGATCTGCGTGATTTCAACCATGTGATCCGCGTGGATGAACAGGAGCAGGTTGCAGAAGTCGAAGGCTTGACGACCTATGAAGAGCTGGTCAGGGAAACCCTCCCGTTCCAGCTAATGCCTACCGTGGTACCCCAGCTTAAATCGATCACCATTGGGGGAGCCATCGCGGGGATTGGGATAGAATCGACTTCATTCAAATGTGGATTTGTGCATGAAACCGTGCAGGAACTTGAAATCCTCCTTCCTGATGGCAGAGTCGTGGTCGCGACACAATCGAATGAATACAGTGATCTGTTTTTCGGCTTTCCGAATTCCTATGGCACGCTCGGCTATATCCTGAAACTCAAAGTCAAGCTTCTTCCTATCAAGCCGTTCGTCAAACTGACACATCACCGTTATTCGGACTGGGAACAATATTTCCATGCGATCGCACGATTGTGCAAAGACCGGTCTGTGGATTTCGTTGACGGGGCAATGTTCCACGACAAAGAACTCTACATCACCACGGGTGAATTCATCGACCACGCCGAATGGCTCAGCGACTACACCTATCTGCAGATCTACTATCAATCGATCCGGCAAAAGAAGACCGACTATCTTACCGCCCATGACTATCTCTGGCGCTGGGACACCGATTGGTTTTGGTGCTCCAAACATTTTTTCTTGCAGTATCCCGTCATGCGATGGCTCTGGGGGAAAAAGCGCCTGTGTTCGTCGGTCTATTGGAAGATACTGAAGTGGTCTCGTCGCTCACCCGTGGCACAATGGATTTCCAAGGCTCTTGAGGACCGGCAAGAAGCCGTCATTCAAGATGTCGAAATTCCCATCGAGCATGCCCCTGAATTTGCGCAGTTCCTCCATGAACAGATCGGGATCAAGCCGGTCTGGGTTTGTCCTGTGACGGCCTACGATCCATCGGTCTCGTATTCGTTGTATTCGATGAAACCCCACAAGCTCTACGTCAATTTCGGATTCTGGGACGTGGTGAAGACCAATCACGAAGAGGGATACTTCAATCGGGCCATAGAAGCCAAGGTGCGGAAACTTGAGGGCCAAAAATCCCTTTATTCGACCTCGTTCTACTCTAGAGAAGAATTTGGGCAGTTGTACAACGAGGGGGGTTATCGCCAACTCAAGATTCGGTACGATTCCACGGGGAAACTCAACAATCTGTATGAAAAATGTGTCCTGAAGAGGTAAGAGGTCACACCATCGGCAATCACTCTAGACATACATGTCAACCTCCCGGATTGATGACACGGACATCGTGCGTCGCGAACCGCC
>CBDDRW010000048.1:0-26521 GCA_965233175.1 uncultured bacterium | reverse complement strand
TGGGCACCAGGATCGAGTGCAGATCTCAGATCGAGCGAAGGAGATCCAACGGATCAAGGCGTTGGCTGATCAACCGGATGCCGTACGAGAAGAGCGGATCGCACAGATTAGCCGATCGATAGACGCCGGCACCTATACGGTATCAGGGAAGCATGTTGCCGATGCGGTGATACGTCAGACGCTCACCGACGCGGTTCTCTGAATAGGTTAGTCGGGCACGATCAGAAAACTGATAGCCCGGGCTCGGATCTCGAAACTCTGACCACGTCAGCCTTCATATCATCTTGCAAGTCTCGCAGAATAGATCACGAGACACATTCAGGATACCGAGAGCCATGCAGGACATCGTGACGTCTCTTCAGCAGTTGGATCATATCCTACGCCGTGAAGAAATCCAGTGCGATGCGCTGGCAGATAATATTCAACGAGAACGACAAGCCCTTCGGACATTGACAATGACAGACATGGCAGAGGTGACTCAGCAGCGAGCTGAGTTGTTGGACGGTCTGTATCTGCTCGAAACGGAACGAACGGCCTGGGTCATGGGGCTAGCTGATTATTGGAGCCTCGATCCCTCAGCCATCTCGCTGAGTGTCATCCTGGAACGGGTCGAGACGGCCGAAGCACAGCGGTTGGAGACATTGTATACGAGAATGGCCAGGAAGATTCGCGCGCTTCGTCATGAGATATCGATTAATGCCGGCATTCTGAATAACCTTCAAGCATTCATTGCAAAAGGATTGAACGTTGTCCGCCAGACGGCGGCTCCTTTGGATCTCTATTCAGGAGCCGGAAGGTCTCGTGATTGTGGCACGGGTCCGCTGATGTTCCGCCAGAAATGCTAGGAGGATGCTGAAAAAGAGAGCGGGGTGGCTGGGACGATCCCTTTGCTCGCGCAACGCGCGGTCGCGGACTCTCCTCGTTGGACGCGCGCAGTTGGGATCATCCCAGCCACCCCTAGTAAAGGATAGTTCGCTGCGGTCTTGCTTGGGAAAAGGCGCGTCCTGGGGCAAAGAGTCTGTCTTGGCAGACTCAGGGCGGATGGGTGAAATATCAGCCAGGGTTGGGCGGGTGAGAATTCTGGCCTTTTTGAGCATCCTGCAAGGGCATATCCCAATTTCGCGGACATGCGGGTCATTGGATTTCCGTTAAACAGACACAGGTTTTCTGCTGCCTGGTAGAGGGATAGATGGGAATTAACAGACTGGTGGAAATCGGTAAATCCGCCTTGTTTACTGCCCAGCAGGCCATCTCGGTTTCGGGACATAATATTGCGAATGTCAATACGCCGGGGTTTTCCCGGCAAGAGATCACGCTGGCCGAGAACAGGCCTGAGAATGGATCTCCAGGCCAGATTGGCACGGGCGTGCATGCCGAAAGTATTCGACGTTCGTTCGATTCCTTTGTCGAAGGACAATTACTCGCCTCGCGAGAAAGGTTGGGAGAGTTTACCGCGTCGCGCAATGCCTTGGCTCGGCTGGAGCCGCTGTTTGGGGATACCAATAATATCGGTATTGGAGCGGGGCTCAATGAATTCTTCGGGGCGCTTCAGGATGTGGCGACCAACCCGAACGACTTGTCTGCCAGGACAGTGTTCCTCTCCAAGGCCACGGCGCTCGCGAGTCGATTCAATCAGTCCGCCGCAGACCTCACTTCCGCCCAAGAGTTTCTTGATCGTCAAGTCGGGCAAACCGTCACAGATGTCAATCGTCTGACATCTCAGATTGCGGATTTGAATGCCAAAATTGCCTACGCTGAATCCAGCGGGCAACAGGCCAATGACCTGCGGGATCAACGAGGAGTGGCGCTTGCCGGGTTAGGCGAATTGATAGAAGTGTCATCGATCGAAGACGCCACGGGTCAATTGACCGTGTTTGCCGGGCGTGGGCATGTTCTGGTGGACAAGGAGCGGACCTACCAGTTGGTTGGAGTCCCGGATCTCAGCAACAACGGACTACTCGATGTGCATTATGATGCAGGAGCAGGATCTACGACGGACCTGACCCCTGTGATTCAAAGCGGGCGGCTCAAAGGGGTCCTGGACGTTCGTGATCAAACCATCCCCTCATTGCGGACCTCCCTCGACACATTGGCCTCGGAAGTGGTCACTCTGGTCAATCAGCAGCATCGATTAGGTTTTGGACTCGATGGCTCCACCAACCAAAATTTCTTTGTGCCGACCGGGACGACGGCCAGTACCATTGCCGTCGGCTTAACCAATGTCCGGCAGATTGCGGCTTCGTCTACCGTTGGAGGAGTCCCGGGCAATAATGCGAACGCCTTGGCCTTGGCAGGTCTCAGGAGCACGGATGTCGCTTCGTTCGGTAATGTGACCTTTCAAGAATATTACAGCATGATCGCCGGGAGTTTTGGATCGACTGCCCAAGGTGTTGATGGCAACCTCAGGGCGCAGGAAATTCTTCACGACCAATTGACGTCCCAGCGCGCGGCTATCTCGGGTGTATCGATGGACGAAGAGCTCGCCAATCTCCTTCAGTATCAGCGAAGTTTTGAAGCAGCCTCGCGCATGATCGTCATAGCGGACGAGATGTTCCAAACCATCTTATCGATCAAACGATGAGGAATCTTTCTGGTCGATCTAGTGTATCTAGTTCAAACGAGACAGACTAAACAGACGAGGCAGACTAGAAAAGGAGCCTGACCATGCGAGTCTCTGATCAACAATTATTCGGCTCGACGGCAGGAAGTTTGACGCGCATCAAAGAACAGATTGTCCGTGTGCACGAACAGATCGCGACCCAGCAACGCATTGCCAAACCATCAGACGACCCCACCATTTTTGGTGAGGTTGTCCTCGAGAAGTCCGCACTGGCTGACAACGAGCAGTGGGTCAGAAATATTCAGTTCGGGACGGCGCGAGTCACAGTGGCCGACAAGATGTTAGGGGAAGCCCAAAATCTCATCACCCGTGTTCGAGAATTGGCGGTGCAAGCGAGAAGTGACACGACGTCTGCGCAAGGACGGGTGACGATCGCTCAGGAAGTTCGACAGCTGCATCGGCAATTGATCCAGCTTGCCAATGCGGAAGTCAATGGACAGCCGGTGTTTGCCGGAACCAAGACCGATGCGCCCCCATTCGTATTAGGCATCGGTGACGCCGTCTCATATCAGGGTAATAGCGAGAGCCAATCCATTGCAGTCGGTCCGAACCAGACCACGCAAATCGTGCTCCCGGGCGACCAGGTGTTCACCGGAGGGACCACGAATGTCTTCAATGGCCTGATGAATCTATTGACCGCGTTGGAAGGTAATAACGGAGCGGGAATCGAGGTGGGGATCGGCGCTCTCGACCAGATGACGGCACAGTTTAGTTCGGCGCAAGGGCAGATCGGGGCCATCGCGAATCGCCTGGAGACGGCGCAAGGGACTGCGCAAGTTGTCTCCGAAGCCATTCAGAAAATAATGTCGAGTCAAACCGACACCGATTTAGCAACGGCGTTGACGGAGCTCAAGCTTCAAGAAACAGCGTACGAAGCGACGAGCCAAACGTTTTCAAGGTTGTTTGATCTATCACTGCTGAAGTTTCTCCGCTGACGCGACTCTCAAGTTTCGTACACCCAGGCCGATATAATCAAGGGAATCACTCTGGAGAGATTGGATTGCACGGATGCTCGTCCTGACAAGGAGACGCGGGGAAGGTGTCGTCATCGGTCCGGACATCCGGATCGTGGTGTTGGGAATTAAGAATGGGCAGGTTCGCCTGGGTATCGAAGCGCCACGGACGATCGAAGTGCATCGAGACGAGGTCTGCGTCAGGATTCAAGATGAAAATCAGCTTGCAGCACGTTCACCAGTGGTACCGCTGGATGTCTTGCAACGGCTGTTACGAGCGAAATCGGCTTGAATGTAAGGAGCTGTCGATATGAATGTCGCCTCAACTCGGTTTGGTACCTTGAACGTCCCTCCTGAGACGCTGCTGACCTTCCCGTCAGGGTTGCTGGGATTTCCAGAATGGACTCGCTACGTGATGCTCGACCATGACACCGATGCTCCATTCAAATGGCTTCACTGTGTGGAGGAGGCGTCCCTTGCATTTGTGGTCATCGATCCGGCGTCGTTCAACCGGAACTATCAGGTGACGATTTCGGAAGAGGCCCGTTGTGAAGTGGAGGGGAATGAGACCGACGAACTGAGTCTTGTGGTTATCCTTACCATTCCATCGGCTGATCCGTCCGCAGTGACCGCAAATCTTCGAGGGCCTCTCCTGATGAACCCTCGCACGAGACTCTGCAAGCAACTCGTTCTTACCGAGGACTATCCAACCAGATATCCAGTGTTTCCTGCCCACACACACCTTGAGCCTAGCCAAAGCGCTGCACTAGCTGAGGCGATTCCGGCCTAGCTGAGGGTTGCCAACTGCTTCTTTTCCTAATCCTTACACAGGAAACCACGTCACTTGGCACGGGATTTTATGCGGCAGGCCTTTTGGCGTCGGGTTGGCTCTGGCTCCGTTTTTCAATAAGTTGGATGAGGCGGAGCACCGCTTTCTCAAGCTGGGCATAGACTATCGGGCCATCAGCCAACGTGCCGAGTCGCCCAAGCGCTTCTAATTGTCCGGCGGACGACACGACCTCCGATGCAGAGAGATTGTTGGCGGTCCCTTTCAGTGCATGCGCGGCTTGCTCGACGGCTGCTTGATCTCTCTCGGCCAAGGCCACACGGATTTTCTCCAGCATCGCTTCATAGCGCTGAAGGAACAGCTCAATCAAATCTTCCAATAGCGCCTTGTCACCGCCGATATTTCGTAACGTTGTAGCCACGTCGAAGATGGTGGGAAGCGCGTCAGGATCTGTTCCATCCTCACAGCCTTCCGCTTCGATGGGCTGCAAGACCACGGAGAGAGGAATCCAGCGACTGAGGACTCCCTTGAGGTCTTCCTTCCGCACAGGCTTCGTGAGATAGTCGTCCATACCGGCTGCGAGACAGCGTTCTCGATCCCCGCGCATGGCATTGGCCGTCAAGGCGACGATTGGAATATGGCATATGGTGGGGGAACCGGACGCAGCAGATTCTTGAACAGCTGCTTCATGCTGGCGAAGGAGCTTGGTTGCCTCAAATCCATCCACGACGGGCATCTGACAATCCATCAGGACCAAGGCGTAGGAACCTCGCTCTAATGCCGCCAACGCTTCTTGACCGTTTTCCACGACATCTGATTGATAGCCGAGCTTTTCCAGAATGCGAACGGTCAGTTTCTGATTGATGAGATTATCTTCAGCGACCAGGATGCGGGGTACCGATTTTATTTCGGCAAGGGTGTGTCGGGTAATGAGGGCAGATGCAGGGATAGTCTCCACTGCAGGCTTCCCCTCATTCACCAGCCCCGACAAGCCCAACACGGTTCTCAAACAGTTCGAGAGTTGGTCGTGGCGGACGGGTTTGGTAAGATACGCGACGAACCCAGCTTGGCGTGCCAGCTCCGCGTGTCCTCGTTGAATGAGTGAAGTGAGGATGACAAGACGGACGAGGGAGCCGATTGGATGCGCCTTCATCTCCTTGGCGAATTGTAATCCATCCTTGCCCGGCATCAACATATCGACAATGGCGACATCGTAGGAGAGGCCTTTTTCAGCCTGCTGCTCGATGAGTACCATGGCGGAGCCGGCATCCTGAGCCTGATCGGCGATCATGCCCCATCCGGTGGCCAGATGATGGAGAATCACTCGGTTTGATTCATTATCGTCCAGGATTAAGACACGGCGTCCGGTCAACTCGACCGACGGCATGATGGCGAGAGGGCATATGATTTGTTTTTGGAAGCGGGCGGTGCACCAGAAGGTACTACCGTGACCCGGTCGACTGACGATGCCGACGTTGCCGCCCATTTGTTCGGCGAGCTGCTTTGAAATAGCGAGTCCTAACCCGGTTCCCCCATATTTGCGTGAGGTGGAGCTGTCTGCCTGGGTAAACGGTTGAAACAGTCGAGCCTGCGTCTCCGGGGAGATCCCAATTCCGCTATCAGTGATTTCGAAACGGACCACCACCGCATCACCGAGGTCTTTCTCCAAGAAGGCTTGAATCGTCACGTCGCCCTGTTGGGTAAACTTGATCCCGTTGCCGACGAAGTTTGTGAGAATCTGACGAAGCCTGCCGGGATCGCCTCGAAGACCGGTTGGGACGGCCGCATGCACCAGGCCGGTGATTTCCAGTCCTTTCGTCTGTGCCCGTTCTGCGAACTGACCCAAGACATCTTCCACCGTCGTCCGAAGATTGAAGTCGATACATTCCAGCTCCAGTTTGCCTGCTTCGATCTTGCCGTATTCAAGGATGTCGTTGATCAAGTTGAGCAAGGCTTCCCCGCATTGTCGAATGGTTTCGATATAGGATCGTTGTTCTTCTGAAGGCTCAGTATCCAGCAACAGGTCCGTCATCCCGATCACTCC
Organism: uncultured bacterium; assembly: GCA_965233175.1. Taxonomy (GTDB): domain Bacteria; phylum Nitrospirota; class Nitrospiria; order Nitrospirales; family Nitrospiraceae; genus Palsa-1315. The sequence goes on along the minus strand of CBDDRW010000048.1, from coordinate 20,117 downwards.
GTTCATCGGCGTCCGTAACTCGTGACTCACGGTCGCCAAGAATGAAGCCTTCACGCGTGCGGCCTCTTGTGCTTTCTGGAGCGCGTAGTCCAATTGACAATTGCTGTTACGAAGGTGCTCGGCCGACCGGTGCAGCTCCGTTTGGGCAGTCTGGACGTCGGTCATATCGACCGCATAGCCTCGGACCAACTGATGCGAGGGAACCGGGCAATAAATCCATGCAAAACTTGCCTGGGGCAAGCAGACCTCTTCCCCCCGTATCTCCTGCCCTGATTCAAGGCACCGTCGAACGAGCTGAGTAAGCTCTCCAGGACACACGGCAGGAAATCCGCTCGCATTATAGCCAAACCGCTGCAACAACACCGCCATCGCGGGATTTGCATAGACGAGATTCGCATCGGAGTCCAACTCGATGATGGGGGATGGGCTTTCTTCTGCTACGCGCGCCAGCCGGTCGTAATCCTGCCGCAGCTCTCTCTCGTGGGCCAAGTCTCGCAGCGTCAACACTCCGCAGGCAGTTCCCTGTATGTCCAGCGGGGCATAGGTCCATTCTACCGGATGCAGTTCGTGTAGGGGATCTAAGAGGGTCGCTTGAGACTTGTGGATGGGGTAACGATCGGAACTGGACTCTTGAATGCGCGTGGTGATGCCGCCTCCGGATGCCTCTGGCCGCTGTCGTAACACTTCTTGGAGCAACTTCGATGAACAGGAATCAGCCGAGTGTCCCAGGAGGCGAGCGGCCTCGGCATTCACTGACAAGATACGAAGACGGCTATCGAGCAGCACTACTCCGATAGGGAGGGTATCGAATGCTGGATGATTCATGAGGTGAAGGGGATTGGACGATCTCGAAGAGTCAGAAGTCTTTGCGTCATTTTTTGGTGGCTGTTTCATTAGGCCGCCTCTTCGTGAATACCATCGAGAAACATGGCCACATTCACTCGTTCATGAAGGGGGTCGAGGACCTTCGTGATGGTCCTGGCTGATTTTCCCGCTGCCTGCGCTCCAAGATCGATGCGAATCGGCGTGAGATACGATCCTCCCTGCGGCCCCGTTATCACTTTGACAACCGGCTTGAGCCGCTGCGTGTAATTCATTCCCACGACCACCGCCTGTTCTCCCGTATTCATCAGGACCAGGCTGCCGATCGGATAGACACCGAGACTTCCGATCATAGTTTGGATCAAATCCTTTGTATATTGCCCCGTATCTCCGAGACGAAACAGCTGTCGAATGGCATCATGCGGCAACATCGCCGGATGGCCTCCACGGCGACTGACCATGCCGTCATAGATGTCTACCAAGCCGACCAGTTGCGCTAAAGCTGAAATGGAATCTCCCGTGATTTTGTGTGGAAATCCGCTCCCATTGTGGCACTCATGATGTTCCACGACAATTCGGATGACTGGCTCCCTGTTCTCTTTGGCTTCTCGTAACATGGCCAATCCAAGCGCAGGATGCTGCTGCATCATGGTGTGTTCCTGCTCGGTGAGCTCATGACTTCTACGGTACAGATTTCTGGGCAACCGGACATAGCCAATGTCGTGCAGCAATGCGCCGGCGCCGAGCATTTCCAGATCTCCTTCCGCTACTCCAAAATCATGCGCGACAATGAGCGAGAGGGTACAGACATCGAGCGCATGCGAGGCCAACGTTCGATCGAACCGTTTCATCTTTTGGAGCGAGAGAAGGCTCAGCATGGATGCACCATGATCCAATACGCGGGTGAGAATATTCGAGACAACCACCCGCAGTGTATCCGGCCGAGGCACGATTCCCGCCTCCAACTCTTCAAACATACGTTCCACTGAAAGATTGGCTTCTCGATAGGTTTCTTGTGCGGCCGCAGCCTGCTCCTGCGTGTGCGGCGGCATCGGCCTGTCTTCCGGCACGCCGGATGTCGGGAGTGCCGTGTTCATATCTTTGCTGGAGACAGGCTGAGAAACCGACTCCTGCGGGCCCGGCTCCGTAGCAGGGCTCGGCTGTGACGCGGCATTGGGATCCTGTGTATGAGGGGAGGGAGTCGGCGTATCGTGCTGTACGACAGGCGGCAGCGGCTGGGCTGCGTTCGTCTCTTCACCGGATGCAACAGGAAGAGAAACCTTCTCCAGCGAGACCGGTTTCTCAGGATGGTGTGGCTGAGTGACAACGACTGTTTCCTGGGCATCCGACACGTCTTGCTGTGTGCCGGTCGGCAGCGATTCGGATTTATACTTCTCACCGTCGGAGGCGGGTCGACAGGGTTCATCCGACGAAGCCTGCGGCACGTCCAGGATTGGCTCGGGGGATTCGGATGCGTTGTGTATGTGCGACGCCGGATTCAGATTTCCTGCTGGAACTGGTTCCACATCGAGACCTCGACTGGAATCGATCTTCACCTCTCTGATCCCATGCTGTTTGAGCAAGTCGATATCCTTTGCATGGCGGATGAGGCGTTTATGGAGAAGAAAGGGCGTCCGAAACCAAGGCTGGTCCATGCCGACGATGAACATTCCCAATTTGAGCTGATCGATCGAGATCGTTTTAATGTGTTTCATCCCTGATGTCCGTGATTCGGGCATATAGGCTTTGTTGAGATAGACTGATAGCGCGAAACTCCCTCGTGAACGAGAGAGCCCTGTGCACTGTACTATCGGGATACATCGAGTCAAACTTGACACAAGCGAAGGGAAATCCTGCCTAACGCGCCGTATCGACTTCCAGCATGCCTGCCAGGCATCTTCCTCAAGATTCTCCCTTCGGCACCGATAGAGGCCATAAGGGTGTGTTGGTGTTCGATGAGCATCGACGTCTTCGCTCGCTCGCGGTCTTTGGAGATGCTGAAAAGTTCTCCAGCCTGGCTTGTTCATTCGGTCTATCCGGTCTATCCCGTGTATTTGATCGAACGAAATGAACCAGATAGACCAGATGAACCGGACGGACCGGGCTTGTCTCGGGCATACAGATCATAGAAACGGCGTCGCCACAGTGTTTTTTCGTAGTTTGTTAGATGACGATGCGCAAGCGAATTTCTATCGATGAGCTGAAAATCGGCATGAAGGTCGAGAAACTCGACCGTTCTTGGCTGGCTACGTCGTTCTTGCGTCATCGATTCACAATTACGTCCTCAGTGGAAATCACGCAACTCTATGCCAGCGGAGTGCGACAGCTCGAAGTCGAGACTGAAGACGAATGTAAAGAATCAGTTTCGTGCGAGTCGGCTCCGCCGGCGGAGGTGAAGGTTCCTGAGCCGACCTCTCCAATTCAGGAATCTGAACCGACGGCCATTCCATTCGCTGAAGAGCTGCCTGCAGCACGACAAGCGTACAAAGCCGCCAAACTCATCATTCAACAGGCCATGGAAGATGTTCGGATGGGTCGCGCGCTGAATATGGAAGCGGTGAGTGAAGCGGTTGGAAGCATGGTCGACAGCATCCTGCGCAACCCTGACGCGCTCATCAGTCTGACACGCCTCAAACAGTTCGACGAATACACGTTCTTCCATTCCGTCAATACGTCTACCCTGGCGCTGTCAGTCGGGAGACATCTCGGGTATGCGCGCCCATCGTTGCTTCAGTTAGGAACCGGCATGTTATTGCACGATATCGGGAAAACACAGATCCCGGTCAATCTCCTGAACAAACCAGGGCCCTACGAGGCCCATGAATTCGAGATCATGAAGCAACACGTCCTGCGTGGGGCGGAGATCCTCTCCAACACCACCGGCCTCACCGATATGTTTCTGAAGCCCACACTGGAACATCATGAGCGTGTCGACGGGACTGGGTATCCTCATCACCGACCCAAGGCAGCCATCAGTCAGTTTGGCCTTATCGCCGCCATCGTGGATATCTACGATGCTGTGACGAGCGACCGTTGTTATCATAAAGGCAAGACACCGCACGATACACTGCAGATGCTCTATCGATTGGGGGGCCAGGGCCATGTGGATGGAACGCTGGTTCAACAGTTCGTCCAGGTTGTGGGTGTCTATCCCGTCGGCTCGTGTGTCTTGCTGAACTCGATGGAAACGGCGATCGTGAAGCAATTCAACCATCATGCTCCAATCCGGCCTCTGGTCGTGCTGGTCACGGACGAATCCGGACATCGGCGATCCACTCCTGTCGATCTCGACCTTGCTACGGAGCCCCGCCAATCGAAGCGGGCGATTGCATCGATTCAGGATCCAGTCGCGTTGGGCATCGATCCTTCCTTCTATCTTGATAAGGACGCGGCATGATGGAACACGCGCATGCCTCCTCACATTCGTCCATTCTCGCGGTCGGATTGCCGCTCCAGTTGGTCATTGGGTCTGATCAAGACAAAGTGAATTGTGGATCCACATTACTGGGTTGGAAAGCTCAGGCGTGGCTCATTTGTGAATGGCCGTTCCATTTCGGGCAAGCCGTTCCGTGCGAAACGGGAACCTCCTGTCTCGTTCGCGCTATGGTAGCCGGTAAGCTCGTCGCGTACCAAAGCGAAGTCCGCATGACACAGATGTCTCCGCTTCCTTTGCTGTATCTCGCTTTTCCCAAGAGGATCGAGGAAATCCATCTCCGTAAGGAGGTGCGTGTGGCCAGTAATGAACCGTTGCTCCTCGTGCAAGGTGTTCAGGGAGACGTGAGGCTAGCCCTGGCAAATGGGTCCGCTCCCATCGGCGGATTACTACAAGATATCAGCCTCTCGGGATGCCGCGTTGTTGTGCAGAGGCAGCGCACCGACGTCACGCTGGGCGCCACGATCTATTTAGAATTTGAACTGATTGGAATAGGGCACATCACTCATCTCGCCGGCTCAATCAAGAATATTGCAGAACGTGACGGCGCACTCTCCATTGGAATCGAATTTCGGTTTAACGGGAAAGAGGCCATTGAATACCGCGGGTGGGGAGGGAGTGTCCAGAAGGCCATTGAGTATTCCGTCATGCAGCGGCAAACCGAATGGGGATTCTTGACGCCGGCGTCAGAACCATGACGGAGTTGCCGAGCACTAGGCAAAGTGTGCCCAGTTGACTCTCACTGTCAGATGGGCGATTCCCGGCAAACCGCTGTCCACTCTACATTTCTCATTCCCGTGTAATTCCTTGGAAGATGGTCTAAGCCTTGCACCGGTTCGAGTTGTATTGTGAATTGAGAAGAGGTCCCATCGATGCATCAAAATCCGAGAACACCTCTGCGTCATGTGATCATTACAGGCGGAGCCGGTTTCATCGGCTCACAGATCAGCGCCCGGTTTCTCAAGGAGAAGACACGCGTCACAGTGTTAACGAGGAACGTGTCGGCACCACGGGCAACGGCGCTTGCTCAGCAGGGGTGCAAGGTTGTGGCCTGCGATGTTGCCGATGCGCATCGCATCCCGCGTCCTGATGCGCTCGATCCAGCCGATATGTTGCTCCATTTTGCGGCAGACGTCTCTGTCAGCAGTCCTACGCTTCAGGCTGCGAATGTCGACGGCACCAGCCGCGCTGTAGCCTTAGCGGACGCATTGGCGATTCCCTACGTCGTGTATGCGAGCAGCATCGAGGCGCAGGGCCTCGGATCAGAATCCGAGATTCCTCTTCGAGAAGACATGGCATGCCGCCCTGTTTCCGACTATGGACGATCAAAAATGCAAGCGGAAGAGATCGTGACCGCCTGGGGATCGCTGCCCGGCCATCGAGCGCTTGTGCTTCGCATCGGCAACATCTATGGGCCAGGGAGCGCGTGGTTTCTCCATCCCTCCCTGTTGGCGTTGCTGGGCGCCACGCCGATTCGGGCGATTTGGCCGCAGCTCCGGCATCGTCTGTTTCAGCCACTCTTCATCGATGACCTTGTCGAAGGCCTTTGGCGATCCATCGATCGTCGGATTGCGGGTACCTACAACATCGTAGGAGAGGAGCAGGTCACGATCGAAGGCTACGTCTCCAAACTTGCGAGCCTGACGCAACTGACAGACCGTGTTCAATTGCTGTACGAATCTGCGGCGCGATCTGGGCGACCGCTTCCAATCGCACCGGACTTTGCCTACGTCTTGATGGGCACTCAGGAACAGTGCCACCGCACCTACGACGACAGTAAGCTTCGTGCAGAGATCGGCTCATACGCACGCTGGTCTCTGTCTCGCGGGCTCGCCGCCACCCTGCGGTGGTACGACACAAGCGGCCAGTTGCCAGCCCTTTTGGCGGCTCTGCGTCGACAACCGGGAGCTATGACATGCATGTGACGATGATTTTTCCAGGGATCGCGCTCCCGGGGTTCGATAGTTTTGGGAAGAAACCGACCATCGATGCCAATTTCATTGACCATGGTCTGGCGTCCCTCAGTGCAGCAGCCAAGGCCGGCGGCCATACAGTTGATTTGATCGATCTCCGCATGTTGCGAGACTGGACCCATTTTCGGGAGGAGATTCGGCGACGAACCACGAAAATCTGGGCTTTCACCTCATGGAGTCTCCACTATCCTGACGTCGTCCGTGCGATCAGGATTCTCAAGGAAGAACGGGAAGATGCCGTCGTCGTGCTCGGCGGTGTTCATGCCACCATCAAGACATCACAGGTTCTTGCGAACCGTCTCATCGACCACATCATTACGCAAGAGGGTGAGATCAGTTTCGTCAAATTGCTCAATACGCTTGCAGCAGGGAAGCCGGCAGATCGCCTCATCGTCGGCGAGGGGCCGGTGTTGGATGAGATTCCCTGGGTCGATCGAGATCTCTTCGATATGCGGGGCGAACTGGCCACGCCGATGGTTCCGGGGATGCCCACACCGTTTGTGACGACGAATGCCGGACGGGGTTGTCCGTTCAAATGCAACTTTTGTCAGCCGGCCGAACGGGCCGTATTCGGTAATCGAGTCAAGATGCGGAGCCAGGAAAACGTCATTGGCGAGCTGCGCTATCTGAAAGAACGATTCAGGTTCAACAGTTGGATGGCGCATGACGATTTGTTTTTTATCAATCACCGCTGGAGTCGTGAGTTCTGCGTCCAGTACAAGGCCGCGGGCTTCACGGAGCCCTATATCTGCCAGATGCGGGCAGATCTGATGTGCCGGTATCCGGACGTCGTCAAACAGATGGCGGAGTCAGGATTGGCATGGGCCATGATCGGGTTCGAGAGCGGCAGCCAACGCATTCTCGATTTGTTTGAGAAAGAAACGACGGTCGAGGAAAACCTGAAGGCGGCTGCAATTTGCAAAGAATACGGCATCAAGGTCTGGGCCAATATCATGTTCGGCGCACCGACGGAAACACGTGAGGAAGTGATGGAGACCGTTCGTATGGTCTGGAAGATCAAGCCGAACCATCTCAGTAGCAGCTATTTCACTCCGACACCAGGGAGTGGCATGGCGGAGGAAGTGGAAAAGAAAGGGTTGACGATGGTGGACCCGTTCAATGGTTCCAACCGAACTCCGAATGAAGCCAAAATGAAAGATACGGATTACGACTGGCTGACCAAAGCCATTGCCCTGGCGTACGACGGTGGATCGGAAGAACGGCTGGTCGCGCTCGGCCAGCTTCCCAGGAAGCCCCAGGAGGCCTCATGCGCATCGCACTGATCAACAGCCCGTCTCTTTCAGCCCGCCCGGTCAGTCGCAGCATGGCAGGCGGCCTTGGCTTCGACGGCAGTGAAGGCATGTTGTTGCCCCCCCTGGAGCTGGCCATCATGGCCGCTACCTTGAGTCAAGCAGGCGAAACGGTGGACTTGATTGACGCCGACCCGTTGGGATTGGATGCAGCCGCGGTCTACGCCAGAATGGAAGGCCACCATTGGGATGTGATCGTTGGAACCGTGTCGCTTCCGACCTTGGAACAGGATGCCGGATTCCTTGCTGAACTTCGTCGCAGACACCCGACTGCAAAAATAGCTGGAAAGACCCTGGTGCGGGATCACGGTGTGTTGAAGGCGCTGCTGGAGAGAAGCGCTGCCGATATGGTGATTCATGGTGAAGCCGATCTCACGATTACCGACATTGTCTATGGACGAAGCACAGCCGGCACGGCTTGGCTTGAAGACGGTACGCCGGAGGCCGGACCCTCGTTTCGATTTGATGAGGGGTCGCCGGTCGAGGATCTCAATCAGCTGCCGTTTCCCGCCCGGGATCTTCTTCCCAATCAGCGGTACATCTATCCGTTGCTCGGTACTCCCATCGCGACATTACAAACCAGCCGGGGCTGCCCCTATCCCTGTGGATACTATTGCCCATACCCGTTGGTTGAAGGAGTCAAATGGCGTTCGCAAACGCCTGAGCGGATATTTTCCGAACTGAAGGACGTCGTCGAACGGCAGGGCATCACCAAGATCTATTTTCGCGATGCGACGTTTACGCTCAACCAAGGGCGTGTCGCCAGGCTCTGCGATCTTATCGTGGCATCCGGGTGGCAACTCGAATGGGTCTGCGAAACGCGAGTCGATTGTCTCGACGATGCCCTGCTGGAAAAGATGCGTGCGGCCGGCTGTGTCGGTCTTCTCGTCGGAGTGGAAACGGGCGATGAACAGGTCATGCATCTGCGGGAGGGAAAGAAGGGCTTGACCGTTCCGATGCTGGCCCATCTGCGCGAGAAGACCTGGCAACTCGGCATCCGTCTGCATTTCCTTCTCATCGTCGGACTTCCGCAAGAGACCCGTGAATCCCTTGTCGCCACGTATGATCTGATTCAACGATACAAACCGGACACAATCGGCGTCACGATCATTACGCCGTATCCCGGCACACCCCTGCACACGGAAGGTCTTCGTGAAGGCTGGATCGATTCACAACAATGGAAGGATTACGGTGGCCACCAGATTCCCATGCATACACCAAACCTCACCAGAGCCGATATGGAGGCAGGCAAGCGGTTCCTGGAAGAAGGCTTCGCGCTGTTACAGAAGCGGCAAGTCGGCGGGCATTCCAAACCCTTGGAGGCGATGGCACAGCAACATTATGAACGGCTGTTGCGGTGGGCGTATCGTCTCGACGGACCGGTCGCGCAACTGCGGGATGTGCTTGCGCTGGCGCCTGGATTGCCGAAACCAGTAATGCCGCAGCCATCTCCGGTCTCCAGCCCACGGGAAGCGCCTTCCCCTGCGCGGTTTGCCTTGTCGGTCATTATTCCGACCTATAATCGCCGCGCCATACTGCGGAAGACGCTGTTGGCCTTTATGTCCCAGACCTATGCGCCTGAAACATTCGAGGTGATCGTCGTGGACGACGGATCCACGGACGACACTGTTGCGATGGTCCGGCAGTTCAACGCTCCCTTTGCCCTCCGTATCCTCGTGGCAGCGCATGCCGGCGCGAATGTGGCCCGCAATCTCGGGATTCGAGCCGCTCAAGGACGTGTAGTCGTCATCACGGGAGACGATATGATTCCGGAGCCGTCGTTTCTCGATGCGCATGCGACGTTCCACGAACGCCATCCAAGCGAAATGGATGCCATGCTAGGCTTCATCGATTGGTCTCCCGAACTGACAGTCACGCCGTTCATGAGGTTCATTGTTTCCCCAGAAGGAGGCCAGCAGTTCGCGTTTCATGAAGTGCGGAACGGGAAAGCCGACTTTCGGCTCTTCTACACCAGCAACCTATCTGTGAAGCGAGATCTGCTGCTCAGACAGCCGGTGCTGTTTGACCCAGACTTTACCTTCCCTGCCTATGATGATGTGGAGCTGGGCTATCGTTTAAGCGCGCAAGGTCTGCAACTCCATTACAACGCGATGGCGGTGACCTGTCACCACCATGAGATCACCCCGACGGGATTCGTTCAACGGCAGCGAAAGGCCGGGCATATGGCTCTCGTCCTGGCGCGTAAACATCCTGAGTTGAGTCGTACCCATCTTAATATCGACGGGGTGCTCAAAGTCCGCGACACCCTTGGAGAAGATCAGATCATACGATTGCTCCACGTTGCGCATGAGCTGGAAAAACCCGATCTCCAGCAATTAGCGCTGATTCGGTCCGGCGCGGAACGATTCGACCGAACGTACCTCCATCGCGTGCTGTACCCCGTGTATCAGACGCTTTTGCAGTCTGCCTATGCGTGGGGCGTTTGCGAAGCCGCCGATCAGGGCGTGGGATCAATCCCGTCTACCGGGGGTTGTGCACAGCCACATCCTCGGTTCAAGGCGTCGATCATCATTCCTGTATGGAACAAGCTCGATCTGACGCGCCAATGTCTTACCTCATTGGCTTCCCTTACTAGGATGCCTGACTATGAAGTCATCGTTGTAGACAATGCCTCCACTGACGGCACAGCCGAATTCCTTGCCGGGTTAGGCGGAGACGTTCAGGTCATCCGGAATCCTGAAAACTACGGGTTTGCCATTGCCTGTAACCAAGGAGCCGGCGCGGCGCATGGGGAATTTCTCGTGTTCCTGAACAACGACACCATACCGACCGAGGGTTGGTTGACGGCACTCGTGGATGAGGTTGAACGTCACCCCGATGTCGCGGTCGTCGGCAGCAAGTTGCTGTATGAAGACGGCACCATTCAACATGCTGGCGTGGCCTTCTCCCGGATCACATTTACGCCCTATCATATTTATCGGAAGTTCCCGGCAGACTCGCCCATGGTCAATCGGCGGCGAGAATTTCAATGTGTCACCGGAGCCTGCATGCTGGTGCGGCGCGACGTGTTCGAGCAGGCCGGCCGGTTCGATGAAGGTTTTAAAAATGGATTTGAGGACGTCGATCTGTGTTTGAAAATCCGCGAGCGAGGATGGCACATCGTGTATCGCCCGGACAGTGTCGTCTACCATCTGGAAAGCCAAACACCGGGACGGAAAACACACGACGCGGATAATGCGCGGCGGCTGCTAGAACGGTGGTCCCAGAAATGGTGGATTCCGGACGAAGACCTCCTCTACCTGTCGGATGGACTCGCCTGCCATGTCCGTACGGAGCAGGGATTGCTCCATAATCAGCTTGTGGCGCTGACGTCGGCCGCCGATCGGACCGCGTGGCAACTTGTGGCAGACACCCAGTCTGCCGCACAGAAGCAAGATAGTGCATTGATCAAGACGCTTCTGAATGACGTCGATCGGTGGCCGAACGATGTCTGGGTGCTGCGATGGGGAGCCGCTGTCTGCGTATTCAACGGTATACCGAATGTCGCACGTTCGTTTTGGAAACGCGTGTTGGCGATTGAACCGGATGCGACCGGCTATCATGCATTAGCGAAGCACGCCCTTGAAGAAGGTCGGCTGGATGAGGCGGAACACCATCTCGCCAAGTTGCAGAATTTCAGTCCAAAGCACGGAGAAGGGTGGTTGGTGTCCGGCATCCTGGCCATGCAGCGCGGTCAGTTTGCCGAGGCCAAGGCGGCCTTCGAACGGGCAGTTACCTACGGGGCTGATAGCCGTAAAGCGAAATTGGGACTCGGCATGGCTGCAATGGGACTGGCCGAATCGTCCGATGCTTGGGAGCTATTTCTCGCAGTGGCGACTGAACACACTGACGATGCGGAAACGCTGCACTGGTTGTTGCGAGCCGGTACCGCACTCCAACGGTGGGAACAACTGGAACCTGTCCTTAGCCGGTACGTATCGAGAAACCCTGGGGACCTCAGTCTTCGATTTGCGCTGGCTGGTGTATTTCTTCGCATGACTCGTTGGGCGGATGCTCGGCGTGAACATGATTCAATTCGCATGCTGGCCCCGGACTTTGATGGCCTCAGTGAATTGGCTCATGCGATCGATGAGAACGAGCCGGCTCTGACACATCATCATGCCGCATGATGAAGGCACGACGGCGCGGAGGCTCTTGATCCAACTCGCCAGGCTGGGCGATCTGGTCCAAAGCTTGCCGGCATTCGTCTCACTCACGACTCGTTATCCCCATCGGCCTCTCGATCTGCTCTGTCCTGGGACACTGGCAGATCTCGCCCGGTTGTTCCCAGACGTGGGGCATGTTCTAGAGTGGAACGGAGCACAGTGGCATGCGTGGGCTGACTCCTGTGTCGGGGAGTTTCAGTCCCCACGGTTGTGTGAAGTCGAGCGATACCTCACCGATTTGACGGCCGAGCCCTATACGGTGGCCTATGTGCTGAATCACCACCCACGAGCTATTCTGGCCGGCGCCTTGTTGGCTAGCGCGGTTCGGGGCCCGTGCCTGCGTGGGCCGTTGGACGAGGCGCTGTCGCCTTGGGCTTCATATCTGCACCACGTCGCACACGAGCGAGGATCCAATCGTATTCATCTCTCCGATACATTCTGTGGGTTGTGCGGGGTGACCCCTCCGTCCTCTCCGCCCGTCCTCGTGCCACCCTCGGACAATCTTCCTGATGACTTGGCTGAGGTCGGTATGGCGGAAGGGCAATGGATCGCGGTGGTAGTAGGAGCCGGCGACGTGGATCGTTCGATTCCCGTTGCTGTCTGGACAGAATGGATCTCAACAATGCTTTCCCATCATTCGCCGTGCGCGGTCGTGTTGATTGGAACTGAGCGTGACCAGAGCACCGCCTTTTCGATTCAGGATGGGCTCTCTCCGATAGTTGCAGGGCGTGTGTGGGATGCCACTGGGCGAACGACCCTTCCTCAACTCGCCATGCTCTTGAAGCGATGTCACTGGGCAGTCGGCGCCGACACCGGTCCACTCCATTTGGCAGCCGCTGTCGGTGCCAGCGCCATGGGGTTCTATTTCTCACGCGCGCGCGTGCATGAGACGGGACCGTATGGACAGGGCCACTGGGTCTGGCAAGCAGATCGCGCCATGCCGGAGATCTGGCCGATCGAAGCCAGTGTGAAAATTATTCGAGAGCCGGCGTCAGCGACACAACAGGAACCAGTTTTGGGGTGGTCCTTATGGCAGTCTCACCATGACGAGTGGGGTGCCATCTTCAGGCCAGTAGGAGACAAAGATCCGCAAGAAGATCGGCGAGCGATAATCTGGCAGCAGATATCGGAACAGTGTGTGGCTCTGCAAGGTGCGCAATGAATTGCTTCGAGGCCAATATCAGCCGATTGACGCAGAATGATGCTGCTCTGGCAACGGCACTTCGACAGAGTAGGGGCGGTACACTTGAGACCTTGCCGGCGCGCACCGGTGTGATATCTGCCCGTGCACATGGACGCTGGATCCACAGTGCTTATGATCCCGTGAAGGAAGCGCAGGTGTGGGCAGAAGGTCAGCGTTATGAGGAAGGGGAGACGCTCGTGGTGTTTGGCGTGGGCTTACTCTACCACGTCGAAGCGCTGTGTGCGCGTCTGCCCCGGACTGCTGGGGTTGTCCTTGTCGTCCCCGATCTGAATGTCTTAGTCGATGCGGCGGTGGCTCGCACATGGGGTGACTGGATGGACCGGGTGTCCTGGGCTTGGGGCGCCACGGAAGCGATCGGTGAACGGATCTCCGCGGCAGGTCACCCATTACGACTCGTCACCTATGCCCCGGCTGCTGCGTTACATGCGGACAGCCATCGTGCCGTCGAATCAGCCTTGCAACGGAAGGTCGCGGCTCAGGCTGGCGGCCAGCTCCGCATCGCCGTCGTCGGACCGATATACGGAGGGTCACTGCCGATTACCCGTTATGTGGTCAGCGCGCTTGAATCGCTCGGGCATGACGTGCGCTGGCTCGATCATAGCGTCCATGCGACCAGCTATCACCAGCTGGAATTACTGAAGAATTCTCAGCATCGGCTGGCCTTGCAGAGTAAATATGCAGAGATGCTGAGCCGAGTCACGATGGCCCAGTTAGCAGAAGACCCGCCTGATCTTGTTCTGTCGCTCGCGCAGGCCCCGTTAATCCTTCCTGCGCTGGAGCATCTCCGGCGTAAAAAATTTCTGACGGCGATGTGGTTTGTCGAGAATTACCGGCATCTCACCTATTGGCAACAATTGGCGGCAGGCTACGATTTTTGGTTCGTGATTCAGCAAGCGCCCTGTATCACGGCGCTCAAACAGGCAGGCGCGAAAGAAGTGCGCTATCTGCCGATGGCAGCCGATCCATCTGTCCACCGCCCTGTGGAGTTGACCCCGGCTGAGCGAGAGGAGTTCGGGTCGGATGTCTCATTTGTCGGCGCCGGCTATGCCAACCGTCGCGAGATCTTTCCCCGACTCCTTGGTCACGAGTGGACATTCAAACTCTGGGGCAATGAATGGGGCGGCGCGACCGATCTCACCTCCGTACTTCAACGCAACGGTGCCCGGATCGATACCGACACTTGCCAAAAAGTATTTAACGCCAGTGCCGTGAACCTGAACCTGCATTCTTGGGGCGGAGCCGGGTTTGATCCTGAGGGGGACTTTGTGAATCCTCGCACCTTCGAACTGGCCGCCTGCGGAGCATTTCAGCTTACCGATCGCCGTTCTCTGCTGCCGGATCTTTTCACCGCCAGTGAAGTAGCCAGCGTGTCGTCTTCGATCGACCTTTCCGGTGAAATCACCCGCTGGCTTCGTGAGCCCGAGCAGCGCATGGCCATGGCAGCAGCAGCCCGTCAGCGGGTATTAGCTGACCATACCTATGTACATCGAATGCGCACGTTCCTGTCCCAGGTCGGTGTCGCCAGCCCTGATCGTATCGGGCCTATTCTTCGGGGCGAACGTCAGGCGGAAGCGCTGGCGCACGCCGCTGCTGATTCATTTCCATCTATCGCAGCGACCCTCAGAATCTTTCCTCCCACCCAACGGGTCGAGTTGAAACAGCTTGCGGCGCAGATCCGTTCACGTGGTCCAATGAGCACTCTGTCACGGGAAGACCTGATGGTGCTGATGTTGGATGAATATCGCTCCGAGACGAAAGATTTGGTGTGATGAAACAGGCGCTCATCATCAATGTAACTCGTATGGGGGATCTGATCCAGACCGGTCCCCTGTTGTCCCGGTTGCGGGAGGAATGGCCCGATGTTGAGATCGACTTGGTCGTCGATCGCAGTTTCGCAGCGACAGCCGCGCTCCTTACCGGAATTCGAGCGGTCATCAGTTGCGACTTTACTCGGCTACTTGACGATTGCCGCACGCAATCCAAGAGCCTTGTGGCGCTCATGCATGAGATGACAGCCTGGGCTGCACCACTTCGAGCTGCGCGGTACGATCGCATCGTCAATCTGACCTTCAATCGGCAGACAGGCTTGCTCGCGTCGTACATCGGCGCGCCCGATTTAAGGGGGATTACTGCTGGGCCAGACGGCGGTCCTATCGTACAGAACTCCTGGCTGTCCTATTTCACGGATCTGCATAGGCATCGACAGTTTAACCGATTTAACCTGGTGGATCTCTACGCGATGGGCGGGAGCGGTCCGGGTGCTTTCTCCCCCTTGTCGATCACCGTTCCAGCCGATGGCCGGGACTGGGCCGGCAGGTATCTTCAATCTCAAGGCCGAACCGTCAGGCAGTGGATCGCTGTACAGGCTGGAGCCAGTGATGTCATGAAAGCGTGGCGGCCGGAGTCTTTCGGTCTGACGATGACACGACTGAGCCGTCATCCAGGTCTGGGTTTTGTCATGATTGGCACGGCCGCCGAGAAGGAGTCCATCGAGCTGGCCAAGACGACCTATCGGGTTGGCGGAGGCGCAGTGCCGATTCTTGATACAAGCGGGCACACGACACTCAGCCAACTGGTCGGCTTGCTCTCGCGCTGTCAACTGGTCCTGACCAACGATACGGGACCGATGCATCTGGCAGTCGGCGTAGGAACCACGGTGCTCGATCTGTCGGTTGGCCACGTCGATCACCAGGAAACAGGTCCCTATGGGCCCGGCCATTGGGTGGTTCAACCTGACCTTGCGTGCTCGCCTTGCGGGTTCGACCAGATCTGCGCCCACCATGCCTGCAAAGACAGAATAATTCCCGATGAGGTGGCGATGCTGTGTCTTCATGCTCTAAGGCTCGCTCCGTTTCCATCATGGAGTTCAGGCGTGCGAGTGTACCAATCCAGCGCCGATGCCGACGGACTTGGCTGCTTTACTCAGCGAGCGGGATATATGGATGCCACTGTTGCGTGGTATGCGGAGTTTTGGAGGAGGTTCTGGTACGAAGATTTCACCGGCAAGCCGAGCGAATTGGCCTCAATTTCCGAACGCGCGCCGGATCAAGAATCTGCGATCGCATGGATGAAAGAAGCGGATCGGCCGTTGCGCCGCTTGGAAGAGCGGGCTCGCCATATCGCCGCACTCACGAGGCGTCATCCAATATCGGTTTCAATGCTGCAAGGGGAACAGGCGCTGCTCCGTCAAGAGCGGGAGCGGCTTCTGCCACGGATGATGGCCCATTCGGCCACTGGCCCGGCTACTGTCGCCATGATCAGAGACATTCATAACGACGATGCGGTAGGTCTGACAATGTTGGCCGATCGCCACGTAAAGGCCTATCGACGATGGCATCAGCGAATCAATCGAGTCGGAACACTCTTGTCAGACGCATCGGTCCAGGTCGGAAGACAGCCGCGTCCTTTGCCGATGATACAACGCGCCGTGTAAGTCACGTCGGTCTCTATCACAAGGAGTTGAGCTATGCGTATCACACTCGATCAGGATCAATGGGATGTCGGTGACGATCAACTTATCAGCGAGGCCCTTATGCAGGTCAGCGATCGTGCCCATGCGCAGCATCGTCTGGTCACGTCGCTGAAGCTTGGGGGGCGCTCAATTACCGATCGCGACCTCGATCCTATGCTGTTGGCTAAGCGACTCAAAGATGTCGGACCGATCGACGCCTCCTCGCAGAATATTCCTGAGATCATGGCAGGTGCGGCGCCGGCCATTGCCAGGTTTGCTTCGACGTTGACAGTCGAGGCTCAGGGATTCATCGCGCCATTGCGTATGAGCGGGGTCATTCCTTCAGCATTGGACCGATGGTTTGGTCAGTTAGCCGATTATATGGAACTTCTCCAGGCTGCCGAGCGGGGCGGTCAAGTCTGTGGAGATCTCCAGACCTTGTCCTCCTGGGTTCAGGAGCTTCTGGATGCTCGATCCGTTCAAGATCCGGTTCGCCTGGCGGATATTCTGGAATTCGAGGTCCTTCCCTATTTGGCTTCCCGATGAGCCTCCTTGTCGAATATTGCCGGTTATCGACCACTATGCCCGTTCTGCGCGCTACCCCTAGAACCCGCTCAAGTGTGGCCGGGTTGGGACCGATAAAGGGTGCACGATCAGAGAGCCTCGCCGGTATGCATGCTATTGGCGGGGTCTTGGGTCACAAACAATCCCGGCACGGATGCCGAGATAGACGAGTGGTTGATTCGTTCGCAGTTCAAGGAGGAATAGGTCCATGTCTTTAATCGTGAATAACAATCCGGCTTCGATCGCGGCTCAGCGGAATTTGACCGTCAATACGAACCAGTTGCAACGGTCGGTTGAGCGGTTGTCTTCAGGCCTTCGTATTACTCGTGCGGCTGACGATGCCGCCGGACTCGGTGTGTCCGAAACCTTGCGCGCGCAGATTCGCAGCATCAATCAAGCGACGCGTAATGCGAACGACGGTATCAGCTTGACGCAGGTCGCCGACGGCGCTGCAGCCGTAATCGGTAACCTGCTCTCCCGTCTTCGCGAGCTGTCTTCACAGTCCGCCAGTGGTACTGTCGGCGCCACAGAACGATCCTACTTGGATCAAGAGTTTATCGCACTCCGGTCTGAAATCGACCGGATCGCGACCGTAACAGAGTTCAATGGCCAGCCGTTGTTGAGCGGGACCACCAATTCGTTCGAAGTCTTCATCGGCTTCAAGAGTGGAACGGGCAATTCGCTCACAGCCAGTCTGAACGATTTGGACCTGGCGAGCATCGGCATAGCCTCTGTGAACATTTCGACGTCGGCAAACGCGCAGAGCGCTTTGAGCAATATCGACAGCGCGATCAGTTCGATTGCCACCGCGCGAGCGGAATACGGCTCGATTCAAAACCGCTTCGAGGCCGCGATCGCAAATCTTCAGGTCACGAGTGAGAGTTTCACGGCGGCAGAATCTCGGATTCGCGATGCAGACATCGCCTTCGAGACGTCGCAATTTACGAAGAATCAGGTGCTCGTGCAATCAGGCATCGCGGTGTTGGCGCAAGCCAATGCACTCCCACAACAGGCACTCGCGTTGTTGCGGTAAGCCTATCCATCGATCCGCTGAAGTCATCACCCAGCCGTCGCATCGGCGGCTGGGCCTTCGGCGGAGAATGAGGGAAGCCAGTCTTCAGGGAGGCAATTATGGTCCAAAACATTCGATCGCCTCAAGGTCCCTATATCCATCAGGGTCCGACCGAAAGCAATGCAAGGCCGGTTCACGGCAGGGACAGCAAGGTGGAAACAGAACTCACGGCTCCTACTCCGCCGCTGGTAAAGGAGGATGTAGAGCGCGCTGCAGTTCGCATCAAGGAAGTGCTTCGTGGAACGACGTCCCGTCTAGAAATCGAGATCGATCATGATATACACAAGGCGGTGATCAAGGTATTTAGCGGGGAATCTGGAGAGATTATCCGTCAAATTCCCTCGCAGGAATTGCTTGATCTCGCCAAGCATCTCGATGAACCGAAAGGTCTCTTGATTCGGGAACGTGCGTAATACAGGGATGTGACCACTATGGCATCGATTTCATTTGGCGGATTGGGAAACGGACTGGACTTTGGCCAAGTCGTCGATCAGCTGGTTAAAGTCCAGCGTTTACCCATCGATCAACTGAGTCAGAAAAAGGCGACGGCGCAATCGAAATTGACAGACTACGCATTGCTCGGGGGCAAACTTCAGGCGTTGCAATCGGCTGGAGATGCCCTGCGTTTACCGACCGCCTTCGATCGAACCAGCACGACGGTCTCTGATGAGACCGCGTTAACGGCCTCGGCGTCATCGACGGCGACGTCAGGAACCTACCTCGTCCGGGTGACGCAAATGGCACAGTCGCATCAAGTGACCAACAAAGGAGCCACAGCGGTATCGAGCGTGACTTCCGATATTGTCAGCGGCGGCTCGGCCTCATTTACCTTCCGCGTCGGAACGGGGACCAATCAGACCGTGGCGTTGAGCGGTACCGCTACGCTCGAAGACTTGCAGAACGGCATTAACGATTTGGGCGCTGGCGTCACCGCGTCGATTGTCAATGCTGGCAGCGAGACCACGCCGGCCTATCGTTTGATCCTGACGTCCACTGCATCAGGGGCGAGCAATGGGGTGACGATTGTGGCTGACGGCACGACATTGGATTTCATGAATGGCGGCGGCACAGGAGGCGTAGACACATTGCAGGCGGCGCAGGACGCGATTGCCATCGTCGGTGACCCGGCGTTAAATCCCATAACATTGCAACGAAGCAGTAATACCGTGACCGACGCGATTCCAGGCGTGACGCTTTCGCTACTCAAGACAACCGGATCCAGCACGGTCTCCGTCAATGTCATGCGTGACAACGGCGTGGTGAAAGAGAACATTAAGAAGTTTGCCGAGGCATATAACGACATCGTGAAATTTGTTAACGAGCGCACGACCTACGACGTCGCCACGAAAAAAGGTGCACTCTTCTTCGGGGAACCTACGGCGAAAGGCTTCCTCTCACAATTGCGACAGGCCCTCTCCGCGCCTGTCGGTGGGCTGACGACCTATTCATCCGTAGGAGAAATTGGGTTTAAGACGGAACGCGACGGCGTCATCACCGTGGACGATGCCAAGTTGGACAGTGCACTCAGCACCAATTATGGCGCGGTCAAATCGCTGTTTATCAACCAGACAACTGTGACCGGCGTCGCCCAGCGTATCAATGCGGCCATCGATGCGATCGATGACATCAGCACAGGCGCGCTCACGGTCCGAAAAAACGCATTGACCAAGCAGGTCAGCAGCCTGACATCCGAAATTGATAGGAAAGAAGATGCCCTCTCAGCCTATGAAGAGGGGCTCAAGAGACAGTATGCCGCGCTCGATAGTCTTCTGAGCCGGCTGAAAGGCCAGACCACGTTCTTGCAATCACAACAATCACAGGGATGACGATGATGAATGCCTTTCCCAACACAGCCGCAGCCTCACGGTATCGTCAAACGGAAGTAATGACCACATCACGGGTGCAGCTTGTCGTTCTTCTGTACGATTCCGCCATTCAAGCGATCGAGCTTGCGGGCGATGGAATTGCCCGCCGGCATCAGCCCGACAAGGCTCGATTTCTTGGGCGGGCTGTGGGAATTGTCAGTGAATTATCCAACGTCCTTGACCTCGAACAGGGTGGGGAGATCGCGAAATCGTTATACCGCCTCTATGACTACATGCTGTCGGAGTTTACACAAGCC
>CBDDRW010000047.1:0-4034 GCA_965233175.1 uncultured bacterium | reverse complement strand
AACCCCTCCGTTGAGACACCAGAATTAGCACACTCGTGTTGGTCGGATGTGTTTTCTCACCCTCTCCATTTCCTCAGAGTCAGAACCTTCTGCTGGCTGAAAAAACTGTATGGTTGCGGCGCCCGATGGATTGACTGGTGCCACCGCCTGCTCGAATTCCTCCGGCGGACGATAGTCCAGCGCTGAATGGAGTCGCACTCGGTTATAGTACTGTTCGATGAAGACCTCCATGTTCCTGCGCAGGTGCCCGAGATCCCGATACCGGTTCGCGTAAATCTCCTCCCGCTTCAGTGTTTTCAGGAAACTTTCGCAACTGGCGTTGTCGTATGGGTTCGCCGGCCGACTCATGCTCGGGATCATCCGGTGTTGTTGAAGGATCTGCACGTACTCGCCCGAGGCATACTGGACGCCACGATCCGAGTGATGCACCAGGCCAGGCGGCGGCTGGCGCGTGGCAATCGCTTGGTGCAACGCCCTGATCGGCAACCGGGCGGCCAGCGTGGTCTCCAGCGCCCAGCCCACCACTTTGCGCGAGAACCCATCCAGGAGAATGGCCAGGTAGACGAACTCCGTGCGCAGGCGAATATAAGTGATATCCGCCACCCAGAGTTGATTGATCCCCGTCAACGTCAGGCGACGGGCGAGATTCAGATACACCTCCAGGTCATGCTGCGCATCGGTCGTGACCACGAAGGCTCGTGGCTGGACCGCCAGCAGGTTATCTTCCCGCATGAGCCGCACCACCCGTTTGTGGTTGGCCAGGAAGCCGCGCCGCCGCAGTTCCGCCGTGATGCGCCGGTAGCCATACCGACGCCGGTGTTCGACGGCGATCCCTTGAATAGCCGACCGCACTTCCATGTCTTCTTCCATGGGCTGGTGCGCCTGCAACGACCGATAAAATCCCGCTCGGCTCACCTGGGCCAACTGACACATCCGCTCGATCCTCAATCCGCCTTGCCTCGACATCACCGCCCGGATCTGGTCGTAGATGCCGGCGCGCCAGCTTTGCCGCTCCGCTGACGTCGCGCCTCGACGTGTTGCAAGGCACCTTTGAAAAAATCCACCTCCAAGACCTTCTCAGCCAACACCCGCTTGAGTTGGCTGACCTCCTTCCGGAGCGTGGCCTCTCGCGCATTCGCTGGCGGTGCCCCACGACGGCCCAGCGGCTCCAGCTTCTCGCGCCACCTATACAACAGCCGTCGACTGATGCCGAGTTCCTTTGCCAACTCCACGATGTTCTCGCAGTGGTTCAGCCGATCCACGGCCATCTGCCGAAAGGCCTTCGGAAACTTACCCACGCGTTTCTTGGCCACCTGCCACCCCCTTCGTGTGTCAAGTGTGCCAATTCGCCGCGTCTCAATCTAGGGGGTCAGTCCATCGAATATTGGAATTGTTCTCGGCTCGGCCCCTTGGGCTATTTAAACTGAGTGAGCATTTTTACTGCCTCTATCGTCTATCAGGTTCCGCGATCCAGAGAAGGCCAGCCCGAATGTCCGAACACTCATACCCACTAAACGTTCATCGCTTTAATCATCAAGGGACATTCCGCGTTAGGACATAGATGCTAAACTTCAACGGTAAGCTCGGTTCCCCCCGAACTCTCAATGCGACATCCCCAAAAGACAGATCAAGCATGACGCCCGTCGGTCCCTTATCGGGAAATTCGAAAATTAGCGAGATTAGTTGGGACCCCCCCCTTGGGAACTTTTTCGCTTGCGATTCTCTGTCTCCAACATTAGTTTTGTAGGAAGCGAAGAAGGAGAGACTATGGAGCCCTTACCGGAACAATTTGAACCCTCCGCCTACTTGGCAGCCATCGTGAATTCCTCCGATGACGCGATCGTAAGCAAAAACCTCTCGGGCGTGATACAAAGCTGGAACAAAGCCGCCGAGCGTATGTTTGGATACAGTGCACGTGAAGCGATCGGTCAACTGATGCTGCTTATCATCCCCCCACACCTGCACGACGAAGAAACCTACATCCTCTCCCGTGTCCGCGACGGTCATCGCATTGACCACTTTGAAACCGTTCGGCGCCGCAAAGACGGCACGTTGCTCGACGTGTCCCTGACCGTGTCGCCCATTCGAAATGCGAACGGAACGATCATCGGTGCCTCGAAAATTGCCCGTGATATCACGGAGCATAGAAAGGCGCTCGCAGCAGCCGCCGAGGCACAGACTCGACTCGTCGTAACCTTGCAAAGTATCGGCGATGCCGTGATGGCCATGGATGCTCAGTCCATCGTGACATTTGTGAATCCGGTTGCAGAGAAATTACTGGGGTACCCTCAAAAAGCTCTGATAGGAAGGCCCCTGGCGAATGTCTTTCACATCGTCAACGAAGACACACGTCGCCCAGTAGAAAACCCTGTCGCGCGGGTCTTAGCGGAAGGCCACATTGTAGGGCTCGCGAATCACACGCTGCTTCTGCGGCCCGACGGTTCCGAAGTTCCCATCGCGGATAGTGCCGCGCCTATCATGGACTCGGAAGGTAAATTGCTGGGAGTGGTCCTCGTCTTTCGCGATGTGACGGAGGAGCACCGCACGACTCGGATGGCGGCACGGCTCTCATCAATCATCACGTCGTGCGAGGATGCCATTATCAGCAAAGACCTCTCAGGCACGATCACAAGTTGGAATCCTGGCGCCGAACGGATTTTTGGGTACACCAGCGAAGAGGTCGTGGGACACTCCATTCGGCTACTCATTCCCCCCGACCGACAAGATGAAGAAGCTGATATTTTGTCACGCGTGAGTCGAGGGCAACGGATCGATCATTACGAAACTTTTCGGCGTAAAAAGAATGGGCAGCTGTGCGAAGTTGCTCTCACCATTTCGCCTCTTAAAGATGCTAATGGGCGAATCATTGGGGCATCCAAGATTGCGCGAGACGTGACGGAATACAACCGTGCCAAGCGCGCACTCCATGACAGCCAAGAGCGGTGGCGGATCACGTTGGAAAGCATCAGCGACGCGGTCATTGTGACGGATACGAAAGCGACCGTGACATTTGCCAATGTGGCAGCGTGTGACTTGCTTGGCCGACCCAAAGCAGCGGTGATTGAGCGTCCATTGGCGGAAGTGTTTCATATCGTCAATGCCGACACGCGCAAGCCCGTCAACAGCCCTGTGGATCGTGTGATTCTCGAAGGCGTGGTGGTGGGATTGGCGAACCATACGGTCCTGTTACGTCCAGATGGGAGTGAGCTATCGATCGATGACAGCGCCGCGCCCATACGGGATGAAAAAGGCCGACTCTCGGGAGTAGTGCTGGTCTTTCGTAAAATAGGGAAAATGTGATGTGCGGGAGAGATTAATACACCTTAACAGTCGGACCCATCAATCATCTAATGCGGGTCTCCCATAGTTGATGCGCAAGAGAAGCTGGCAACTTTCGCTCATAGAGATCCCTCTCCGGCTATCTAAGAGCGAGTAAGTCAATATGGACATTGTGACGGACCCAGCGTCTGCGGGGGGTATCAACATGATAAAACGTGGCCCGCTCGCTAGGCCTAAATACTCTCACTAAGATTCTGAAGAATGGTTTTTACGAGACCTTACGCTGGCAATGGCATTCTGGATCACGCTGGTCAGGTCCTCGCCTGAAGTCAACCGCTTCATTAGGAAGGCCTGAATCCCGTTTCGCCGAGCAAGGTCGGCAAGCGCGGGAATCGCATACCGCGCAAGGATGATCATTGCCATCGCAGAGACGCCCTCAGCGGGATTAACATCGGACAGCAATTCAAACGAAGACATATCAGGGAGAGTGAAGTCCGTTACGATACAGTCAACTTTTTGCGCCTTGCAGAGCTCCAGGCCTGCCTGCCCGTCCTTCGCTTCAAGGATGATCGCCTCTGGTGAAGAAAGCTTGAGCTGATTTGCGTAGTAAGTACGGTCGCGATCATCGTTGTCGATAAGAAGAATAGTGGTGTTGGGATCGATGGAAGACATCTTCGATCCATCTCAGGGGCTATCAGTGTCCCGCATTCTCAATAGCAATGCAACAGGCTTACAGATGGCTATGGACCTGGTCT
>CBDDRW010000046.1:0-28540 GCA_965233175.1 uncultured bacterium | reverse complement strand
GCCACACAAAACGTGGTCGAAAAACAGCTCCTCACCGAGGGCGAGTCCCGGGAATCCCTTGGACGAGAACGCTTCATCGAGCGCGTATGGCAATGGAAGGCCGCCTCAGGAGATACCATTATTCGTCAACAAAAACGGCTTGGCGAGTCCTGCGATTGGGACCGCCTTCGTTTTACGATGGACGAAGGACTGTCGAAAGCCGTCCTGGAAGTCTTTGTCCGTCTCTATGAAGACAAACTGATTTATCGAGGAGAGAGGCTGATCAATTGGTGCCCTCGCTGCATGACCGCACTATCAGACATCGAAGTCGAGCACGAAGACGTGAAAGGGAAGCTGTATTCAATCGACTACCCGCTCGCGCAGGATCCAACGATTCGTCTCACCGTCGCAACCACGAGGCCGGAAACCATGTTCGGCGATACCGCGGTGGCGGTCCACCCGGAAGACCCCCGCTACAATCGATTAATCGGCCAACGAGTTCGTCTCCCTCTTACACACCGCCTGATTCCGATCATAGGCGATGCCATTCTCGTCGACTTGGAATTCGGAACAGGCGCCGTCAAGATTACGCCGGCGCATGACTTCAACGACTTTGAAGCTGGCGAACGGCATGGACTGCCGCGCCTTGCGATCTTTGACCATCAGGCCTTACTAGATCCGCAAGGTCTTAAAATTGCCGGCGTCGATCAAGCTGTTATTGAGGCAGTGGCAACCCTACCCGCGATCAAGGCCCGATCCAAAGTCGAGCAGCTCTTGAAAGGACGCGGGCTCCTCACGAAAGTCGATGACCATAAAATGGCCATTGGAAAATGCTACCGCTGCAAAACCGTGGTCGAGCCCTATCTGTCTCCCCAGTGGTTCGTAAAGATCAAGCCCCTGGCCGAGCCTGCAATCCAAGCCGTTGAAGCCGGACGTATCCGGATCATTCCAGAAGGATGGACCAACAATTATCTGGGATGGATGAGGGATATCAAAGACTGGTGCATCTCCCGGCAGATCTGGTGGGGACACCAGATTCCTGCATGGTATTGCTGCCACTGCAATAAAGAGCTGATCATTGAGGGCGCTGCAACCTCAGCCACGCGCGCTCCGCGATTAACGATTCTCCAAGGGGCGATTCCGATTGTCGGGAAGACCGCGCCGTCAATCTGCCCGAGATGCGGAGGCCAGAAGTTTATTCAAGAACCGGATGTCCTCGATACCTGGTTTTCTTCCGCCCTCTGGCCTTTCTCCACACTGGGCTGGCCTGAGCAGACTCCAGACCTCAAGACGTACTACCCGACTTCGACCCTCGTGACGGGCCTTGACATCCTATTCTTTTGGGTGGCCAGGATGATCATGATGGGCCTGAAATTTATGGGCGATGTTCCCTTTCGCGATGTCTATGTCCATGCCCTCGTGCGGGACGCCGAAGGGCAAAAAATGAGCAAGTCGAAAGGAAACGTCATCGATCCACTGCATGTGATGGAGGAGTTCGGCACCGACGCGCTTCGATTTACACTCGCATCGATGGCCTCACCGGGACGCGACATCAAACTTGCGGAAGAGCGGATCGAAGGCTACCGCAATTTCGCGAACAAGATCTGGAACGCGGCTCGTTTTAGTCTGATCAACCTCGATGGACCACGAACGGCCATCGCGCCGGCCGAACGCACGTTCCCCGACCGCTGGATTCTGAGTCGCCTCAATCACACCATCCAGATGGTCACATCCGAGTTAGAGGCCTACCGGTTCGATCGCGCCGCCAATGCGCTGTACCGATTCATCTGGCACGAGTACTGTGACTGGTACCTCGAATTGATCAAACCGACACTCCAAAACTTGGCCAGCCCGGACGCGCCGGGAACCAGACAGACCCTCATAGAGACGTTAGAGACGACGATGCGTCTCCTGCATCCGTTCATGCCGTTCCTCACCGAAGAGATCTGGCACCAGCTCCCCCACCAGGGCGAGAGCATCGTGATGCAGAGTTATCCGACTACTGAGTCTACCTGGACCGCACCGGAGATGGAGGAACGGTTTATCGTCCTCGATCAAACCATCGGCTTAGTGCGCACATCCCGCGTGCTCTTGAACTATACGCCGGGGCAGAAGATCACGTTCTACCTCGCGCACGATGAACCTCAGCGACAGGACCACCTAGACCACCTCCGAAACTACCTCGCGCATCTCGGTCGCGGCACGGTCGAGCTAGCCCCCGCGACGGCGTGGCCGACTAGCAACCTTCTTCGATTGGTGCGGGAAGGCTTATCTGTCGGCATCGCAATCACAGGCGATGTTGATCTCAAAAACGCGCTGGATCGGATCATCAAGGAACAGTCCGAACAGACCAAAGAGATCATGCGATTGGAGGGAAAGCTCCGGAATCAGGAATTTACTGCCAAGGCCCCATCTGAAGTCATTACCGATCACCAGCAACGCTTGAAAAGTTTGCGCCAGGATCAAGTCATGCTCGCCAGCAGTGAGCAACAATTGCGTACCATGCTGGGAACATAAGCGATGGTCAGACCTCCGGTTGCCGATATACGGCGCGCTGTTCGGTTGGCGCTGCAGGAAGATCTTCCTCTCGGCGACGCGACGACTGTTGCCCTCTTTCCCGTTCCGGCGCCAGCGCGCGCCCGCATTGTCGCCCAACAATCGTTGGTCGTCGCCGGTCTCGCGGCAGCCTTGCAAACCTTTCGAACCGTGGATGCGTCCCTCGTCTTGTTCATTCATCACCATGATGGAGAACGGGCACAGGAGGGAGAGTGTCTCCTCCAAATCGAAGGCGATGGGCGGTCGATCCTGAAGGCCGAACGAGTCGCCTTGAATTTTCTCCAACACCTCTCTGGTGTCGCTACGTTGACGCGACGCTTCTGCGACGCAGTTCGCGGATATCCCGTGACCATCCTGGATACGAGAAAGACGATCCCGGGCTTACGAGCCCTTCAGAAATGGGCCGTACTCCTTGGGGGAGGCACGAATCACCGCCGGTCGCTGAGCGACGGCGTCCTCGTCAAAGATAATCACCTCGCACTCCTCACGCACACGACCATGCCCATCCGAACTGCCTGCCGCAAAGCCAAAACCAACGCCCCTCGTGGCATGCGCATTATCGTGGAAGTGGAATCGCTGGCGGCGGTTCGGCAGGCCGTCGCAGAGCGAGCCGACATCATTCTCCTGGATAACATGGATCCGGCAACTGTCCGTCAAGCCATCCGATTGATTAAGAGGCAGGCCGTGGTTGAAGTGTCCGGAGGAATCACGCTAAAGAACGTACAAGCAATGGCGGCAGCCGGGCCAGATCGTATCTCTATCGGTGCCCTCACCCATTCAGCTCCCGCCGCAACGCTCAGCCTGGTACTCGAACCGCGCCGACACAGTCGCTCGTGAAAGGTGAAACGTAAAACGTGAAAGGTTTTGGATGAAGAGTACCCGGCATTCCAATGACCTGCAGGCTGCTCAAAAAGACCGTCCAGCAAGGCCGCAGGCGAATCGAAACCGGAGGCGTAGCATTTCCACCCGCCCAACCCCGAGCTGTTACAACAGCTCTTTTCCCGGATGGGGTACGTTGAGGATTTCGATGAGCCGAGAACGATGCTTGTGAAAGGCGCGTCCTTGGGCGAAGAGGCTGTCTTGGCAGACTCAGGGCGGGCGGGTGAAGTCGCTGCCATGGTCGGGCGGGTGAAAACAGAGACTGTTTCAGCGTTCTGCTAGGTAACTCGTGCAACCTTCGCCACCACTCACACGAAATACGATCAACAGCACGCTCGCGACCACGTGGTTGGGGCGCCGCCTCGAATTATTCGACTGCCTCACTTCAACCAATCGGGAAGCCGTTCAGCTTGCACAGGCAGATGTGGAGCATGGCACGGTCGTCGTCGCTGAGAGCCAAACCGCCGGGCGAGGGCGTCTTTCCAGAACGTGGTTTTCTCCTCCAGACGTCAATCTCTATTGTTCCATCATCCTCAAAACGGAACGCCCACCTGAGCGCCTCACAGAATGGCTCTCCTGGCTCCCATTGGTCTCTGCACTGGCCACAGCAGAAGCGATCGAACAGGTATCCTCCACCCACGTCTCCGTAAAATGGCCCAACGATCTCCTGATCTCAGAACGAAAGGTCGGCGGAATCCTGTGTGAAAGTGGAACAGGAACCGGATCAGACCCGTTCCAGATCATCGGAATCGGCATCAACGTCAACGGCGACGAGGATGATTGGCCTATCGACCTTCGCAGCGCAGCGACGTCGATCTGGCAGGAACGGAAGATGGTTGTCGACCGCAACAGACTGCTCGCACAGCTGCTTCTCGAACTCGAACACTGTCTCGATGAATTAGCGATTCATGGAACGAGCCGACTCGCATTGGCCTATGGCCAGCGATGCTCAACCATCGGCACGACCGTACGAGCAACATTGGCTGGTGGAGAAGTCATCGTGGGGCTTGCCCAGCACATCGGCCAGGATGGATCGTTGCACATCCGGCCACAGACAGCGCTGCCCAATTCACAGACGCCGGAAATCGTCACTTTGCGTGTGGCTGACATCATCCACGTGAGGACCTAAGCAGGATGCTGAAACAGTCTCAGTTCTCACCCGCCCAACCCCGGCGCGCCAAGACGCGCCTTTCACCAAGCATCGTTCTCGCATCGCTCAGAGGCTCAACGTACCCAATGAGATTCTTGGAGGTTGGAAACACTGGATGGGCTTTTCCGTTCGCCAAGCCCCATTGCAAGGGCGAACGGCCCACACGAAGTGCGGTATGTACCTCCTCGGCCCTTCACTCGCTACGGCCTTGCTGGACGACCTTTTTGAGCATCCTGCGTCTAATTCCACTAGCGGCCTGAGATATACCCGCCATCGAACTCTCGGCCTGCCACAGTATTTAGTCCCGCAGGCTATTAGCTAAATCATCCGGTAAAACGTACAATAGATCTCATGCTTCTCGTCGTCGACATCGGCAATACCAACATTGTCTGGGGCGTCTATAACGATCGTGCCCTAGCGGCCCATTGGCGATTGGCGACGGACGTCAAGAAAACATCGGACGAGTACGGCATCTTGTTTTCCAATCTTCTCACAGCCGCAGGGATTCCCGCTCAACATCTGTCCGGAGCCATTATCTCCAGCGTGGTGCCGGCACTGACTGAAACCGTCTCGAATATGCTCGGCCATTATTTTCATCAGCATCCCCTGATTGTCACCTCAGACACAGACACGGGGCTCACACTTCGCTATGCGAACCCGAAAGAAATCGGCAGCGACCGGCTGGTGAATGCGGCTGCCGCGTACCATAAATATCGCCGCGATCTCATCGTCGTTGATTTCGGCACCGCCACAACCTTTTGTGCCATTACAGCTGCGGGCCACTATTTGGGAGGCGTCATCTCTCCTGGCCTCGCAATCTCAGCAGAGGCCCTGTTTACACGAGCCGCCAAGCTCGCCAAAGTGGAATTGATCCGCCCTAAAACCGTGATCGGCATCGACACAGCCAGTAGCATTCAGGCCGGACTGCTATTTGGGTATGCAGGACTGGTCGATACCGTCGTCCGCCGAATGGAGCAAGAACTCGGTTACTCCGCCTACGTCATCGGAACTGGAGGGCTCAGTTCTATCCTGGCAGCCGAAACCACATCCATTCAACACATCGAACCGTTCCTGACGCTAGAAGGTCTTGAACTTCTCTATCGGCGATCCCAAAATAACCTCTCTCCCACTCTACAAGTCTAATCCGCATCACTCGCCATTCCCTACGCAAGTAATTAATTTTTCTGGCCCGGTTGACTTTATGACCGCTGTGGCTATCTCCAGACGAACAAAGGAGTCTTTCATGGCAGAGGAATCGCAGAACGCGAATATATTCGAGAACTTGGGAACCCCATCACCCAATAATTGTTCCTCAACGGAGGAAACTGGCGATGCGAACCTGGTCGCCGAACTTCAACTGGCTCTTGCCGCAAAGGCTGAAGAGGTGGCGGGCTTGAACGATAAATATCTTCGGCTGGCCGCAGAGTTTGATAATTACAAACGTCTCGCTCAGCGGGACCAGCGCGACCAGATCCGATTCGGCAATGAGCATTTGCTCAAGGAGCTGTTGCCGGTCGTCGACAACCTCGAGCGGGCCATCAAGTCTTCACGTGAGGGAGCTGGCAGCAACGTCCTTATCCAAGGCGTGGATCTCACCCTCAAGCAGTTGACGGGAGCCTTGACGAGGTTTTATGTCGTACCGGTGGAGACGATCGGCCGCCCGTTCGATCCTGCCACACATCAAGCCGTCACCTCCGTCGCGTCTGAGACGGTACCGAAGCAGCATGTGGTCGACGAGTTTCAGCGAGGCTATCTCCTGCACGACCGTATCTTGCGGGCAGCCATGGTGAGTGTATCGTCCGGGCGAGCCGACGGCACACCGGGAACAGACAACACGATCAGTTCATCGTAACAATTTCAAAGACAGACCAAGTGAGGAAGGAGTAGGCACATGGGCAAAGTAATCGGCATCGACCTTGGAACCACGAACTCCTGCGTTTCTATTATGAGCGGCGGCGAACCGGTTGTGATCGCCAATGCAGAAGGAGCCCGTACGACACCGTCCGTCGTCGCTATCACGGAGAAGGGCGAGCGCCTCGTCGGACAAATTGCAAAACGCCAGGCGATCACCAATCCTGAGAATACGATTTTTTCCGTGAAGCGCCTCATGGGCCGCAAGTTCCGCAGCCAGCAAGTGACTGACGCCGCGAAACGGTTGCCTTATAAGGTGTCCGAGGGGGATAACGGCGATGCGCACGTCGAATTGCGCGACAAGCGCTACAGCCCACCGGAAATCTCCGCCATGATTTTGCAAAAGATGCGGCAGACGGCTGAGGATTATCTCGGGGAGAAAGTCACAGAAGCCGTTGTCACCGTGCCGGCCTACTTCGACGACAGCCAGCGCCAAGCCACCAAGGATGCGGGCCAGATCGCAGGCCTGAACGTCCTCCGAATCATTAACGAGCCAACCGCTGCGGCTCTCGCGTACGGCCTGGACAAAAAGAAGGACGAGCGGGTTGCTGTCTATGATTTGGGCGGCGGCACGTTCGACGTCTCCATCCTTGAGATCGGCGACGGCGTGTTTGAAGTCAAGTCGACCAACGGAGATACCTATCTTGGCGGCGACGACTTCGACCAGCGAGTCATGGATTGGTTGGTGGATGAGTTCAAGAAGGATCAAGGTATTGATCTTCGCAAGGACCGAATGGCCCTTCAACGTCTGAAAGAAGCCGCGGAACGCGCCAAGATCGAACTTTCTTCTTCTCAGGAAACCGAGATCAATCTGCCCTTCATTACCGCGGACGCCAATGGGCCGAAACACCTGGTCATGAAGTTGACCCGCGCGAAACTTGAACAGTTGGTCGACGACTTGGTGAAGCGATCGATCGAACCCTGTAAGAAGGCCCTCTCCGACGCCGGCGTCTCGGCAAGCGACATCAAGGAAGTCGTGCTCGTCGGCGGCATGACCCGCATGCCAAGAGTCATTCAGGCTGTGAAGGAATTCTTTGGAAAAGAACCACACCGAGGCGTCAATCCGGACGAAGTGGTAGCAATCGGCGCCGCGATTCAAGGTGGTGTGCTTAAGGGCGAAGTGAAGGACGTGCTGCTTCTCGACGTGACGCCTCTTTCGTTGGGTATCGAAACTCTCGGTGGTGTCTTTACGAAATTGATCGAGCGAAACACGACTGTCCCAACGAAAAAGAGCCAGGTATTCTCGACGGCCGCCGACAATCAGACCGCTGTGACGATTCGAGTCTTCCAAGGCGAGCGCGAGATGGCGAACGACAACAAGCTCCTCGGCCAGTTCGATTTGGTCGGGATTCCTCCTGCGCCACGCGGAATGCCGCAAGTCGAAGTCACGTTCGACATCGACGCGAATGGCATCGTCCATGTCTCGGCCAAAGACTTGGCGACACAAAAGGAACAGTCCATCAAGATCACGGCGTCCAGCGGCTTGAGCAAAGAAGAAGTCGAAAAGCTCGTGAAGGATGCACAGGCCCATACTGACGAAGATAAAAAGCGGCGGAGGACCGCCGAAGCCAAAAACCAGGCCGATACGCTGATCTATCAGACGGAAAAGAACCTGAGCGAGCACGGTGATAAAATCGCCGCGGAGGATAAGACCAAGATCGAAGAAGCCGTGGCAGCGCTGAAGAAAGCGATGGAGGGAACGGACCCAGCAGCGATCGAGTCGGCGACCCAAGCCTTGACGACTGCCTCGCACAAATTGGCTGAGGAAATGTATAAGAAGGCTTCAGCGTCGACTGCAGCCGGCAGCGGGACCGATGCATCGGGCGGAGATGGGGCCGGAACCGGCGAGGCCAAGACCGACGAAAAAGTCGTTGACGCAGAGTTCGAAGAAGTAGACAAAGACAAGAAGTAAGTTAGAATATCGTCAGTGAGACCGAGCTTCACCATAGAGGGGCTCGGTCTTCCTGCACTTTCACCATGAGAGACGGCGCCGTGTCCAAACGTGATTATTACGAAACCTTAGGCGTCGAACGAACCGCCTCTGACGACGAACTCAAAAAGGCCTATCGGAAGATGGCCCGCCAACACCATCCCGATCTGCAGACGGGAGAAACCCAGAAGAAAGCGTCGGAAGAGAAATTCAAAGAAGTTAATGAAGCGTACGAAACCCTGAGCGATCAGGACAAACGCAAGCGCTACGACATGTTCGGCCACGCTGGAACCCAGCAAGGTGGCGGTCCGGACGGCTTCGGATTCGGTGGAAGCGGATTCGGCGACGCGTTTAACGACATCTTTGAAGATTTTTTTGGCGGGCAGCGAAGCGGTGGCGGCAGCCGGGCAGAGCGCGGCAACGACCTTCAATACAATCTAGAACTGAGCTTCGAGGAATCCATCTACGGGAAAGAGGCCAAACTCAAAATCCCGCGATGGGAAATGTGCAGCGATTGCAAAGGAAGCGGCGCCAAAAACGCTTCGTCGGTCAAGACCTGCCCGAGTTGTAAAGGGGCAGGACAGATGCGGTTCCAGCAAGGATTCTTCAGCATCACCCGTCCCTGCGGCCAATGCGAAGGGGCGGGGCGAATTGTCACAGAACCCTGCCCGGCCTGCCAAGGTCGTCAACGCACCTATCGAGAACGGACCATCGCCGTGCATATCCCCGCCGGCATCGAGTCAGGCATGCGGCTACGCCTTTCAAATGAAGGGGAACATGGAGTCAATGGAGGCCCGCCAGGCGATCTCTATGTGGCGATTACCGTCAAACCGCACCAGGTCTTCCAGCGTCAAGGGCAGGATATCGTCTGTGATGTTCCGATTCAGTTTGTCACCGCCGTACTCGGAGGAAAGATCGAGGTCCCCACACTGAAAGGCACGACGGTCATCAAGATTCCTGCAGGCACGCAACAGGACAAGACCCTTCGTATCAAAGGACTGGGTGTTCCTAGTCTCAAGAGCCACAGTACAGGCGATCAATTATTTGTCATCAAGATCCAGATCCCCACCAAACTCACCGCTCGCCAGAAAGAATTGCTCCAAGAATTTGCGAAAGAGAGCGGCATGTCGATGGAAGAAGACAGCGACGGCTTCTTCGACAAAATGAAGACCTTCTTCGAATAACAACGGCAAGCTGGAGTCTGTCCAAGTAATCTTCGTTACGAGGCAAAGGAGCTGCTGGTAGATGAGCGGCGCAAGGCTCGAAAAAACCGGAGGCGTATTCACTGGGATACGTTGAGGCTTTTTTCGAGCTGAGAACGACGCAGATGCTTGCAGATCGTTTGCCGTAGCCTATGTCTACATTCTTCGTCAACCCCGACGCCATCACTCCCCCTACGATCCGCATCACCGGCGATCTCCTTCATCATCTTCGGAGTAGTCTCCGTCTACACGTGGGAGAATTCCTCATTCTGAATGACGGATGCGGCTCCCGTTATTATGTAGAGGTGACTCTTGTGACGTCACAGAGCATCGACAGCCGCATCATCGACCGACATACCCACCCGGCCAGCAAAACCGCACCGATTGTGCTGGGGCAAACATTGATCAAAGGCGACAAGATGGACTGGGTTATTCAGAAGGCCACAGAACTCGGGGTCGCTGCCATCGTGCCCATTCGCAGCAGTCACAGCGTCATCAAACCCAATCCAGAGCGCCTGGAACATCAGCGATCGAGATGGGAGCGCATTGCGCGGGATGCGGCGCAACAGTCGGAACGATGGACCATTCCAACCATCGCAGACCCAATAGACCTTGCAGGGATTTGCAGACAACATGCCTCAGCCCCTCTGAAGAGCATACTCGTGGAACGTTCTAGTGATCCTTCGCTCGCCACCGTCCCGTTACCGCTAGACAATCAATATCCGATTGTCTTGTTAGTAGGGCCTGAAGGAGGATGGGCGGCTGAAGAGCAACAGCTTGCGCAAGAGCAAGGCTTCCTTCCGCTCACTCTCGGCCCACGAATCTTGCGGGCCGAGACCGCCGCGATCGCCGCGCTCAGTATTCTCCAATCGAGGTTAGATGAGCAAGGGAAAGACTAGAAAACTACAGGGTGCGCAAAAAGGCCGTCCAGCAAGGCCGCAGCCGATGAAGGCACCGGCGGCGTAGTCTCTTGGCTACGTTGAGGATGCTTTCGAGGCGAGAACAACGCTGGCGGGGTTTTTCAGCATCCTGCGTCTTCAACCGCCTGTCAGCGGCCAACGGCCAGATGAACGATCGTGCCGTTTTCTCCACTGGCCCAGCCCTGTGTCTTATCAGGAAACGACAGACCGAATAACGAGACTTTTGCAATCGCACCTTGTTCCATCCAAGTATAACCACCATCGATCGTCTGATAGACCATGCCCCGCTCTCCCACAATCCACCCGGTCTGAGGGTCGGTAAAGCGCACGCGTAACAGATCGGTCAACTTCGTACAGGTGCGGGCACAGGGCAGCGTACGATCAATCCATTGCACGCCACCGGTGGTCGTATGAAATATGGCGCCGGCGTTTCCAACTGCCCAACCAGTCGATACGTCCGTGAAATACACATCGAACAGCGTGGCAGCACCATGCGTCTCTTGCGGGATCCAGGTGGTTCCACCATCGTCCGTCATCAAGACCGTCCCCACCGCTCCGACGATTGTTCCATGACGTGCGGTAAGAAATTGTATGCCATAGAGCGCCGCGCTCGTCTTACTCGCTTGATCGACCCAGTGAGTCCCGCCATCTTCCGTATGAAGAATGGTTCCGTTGCCACCGACCACCCAGCCCTCATTCGCCGATACAAACGAGAGGCCATAGAACGGCACTTGCGTATCAACGGGTTGCTGATGCCATGCATTCCCTCCATCCTGGCTCCGGAGGATCGTCCCATTGGCTCCAACAGCCCAGCCCTGACGCTCGTCGAAAAAAAAGACGGCTGACAGACTGGCAGTCGTGCTGCTGGCGATCTTCTTCCACTTCTTTCCGCCATCGACCGTCTTCAGAATAGTCCCGCCTGACCCGACCGCCCAACCCTGCTCCAGCTTATGAAAATAGAGCCCCATCAAGAAGGCTTCCGTATGGCTTGATTGAGGAGTGATCGTGAGAGAAGAATCGGCCGGCCACGAGGGAGACGCACACAACACCAGCATCAGTGCCACAAGCACAAGACCACCCACGCGGGACCAAGAAAGCTTCGACCATGGTCCTGGCAATCTATATCTCACTGGTTCGTGTCGGCGTCCGGGCGGGTTTTGTTGAAATAGCCAGGATCCGGCATACCCTTCGCCTCAATGGTAAAGGTGCCCGCTTCCAATGTCAGCCACTTCTTCGGAGTACAACAGGTTCCGTCCGGCTGCACATCCCAGGAACCGCGCCGCACAACCAGGGGGCCGGTGGCCAGCTCATTGAAGAACTCATTGCGCTTTCCTAGACCATAGAGGTTACGGTGAGGCACTCGCACTACGATTTCCGTATCCGTCCAGGACGTGACTTGCGCCGCGATGTTGCTGAACAGCACTTCTGTGCGGGAGACGTTTTCGCCCAGCTCAATATCCTCGCGTCGCTTGTAGGCACCCTGATTGAGGCCGATGTACGCATGCTCGGCTGTCTTCAAGAACGAGCCGAACCCCGTTCCTTTGATGGTGATCAGCTCATCGAGCCCGCCCGATTGCGGGGTATAGGACTCTATGTGCGGCGTCACCAGCGTAAACGCACCGGCCTCAGTCTTGAGCGTGTCCTTCGTTGCGCAACACGTACCGTCAGGATTGGGCGTTGTGGCGCCTCGATACACGATGACCGGCCCGCTCTTCGCGCTAAACGGGACCCATACATCGATGCGATCGTCTTGCCAGCGATAGATGATGGCGCGGACTCCACCAATATCGACTCGATTTTCTCCTGTATTGAAATCGGTAAAGGCATAGGGTGTCGATCCACTTTCAGAGTAGAACCCAAAATGTTCCCCACTGATTCTCAGGAGTGTGCCGATTGGGGCAGCCGAAGGTGTCAACGCAGTCACGAGCGGCACATGAACCGTAAAGACTCCGACCGTACGCTCACGTCCCTGCATGCTCAGCACGATAGGTCCAGTCTCCGCATCCATAGGAACATGGACAACAATCGCGCTGTCGGACCACTGAGCGATGGTGGCGAGGTGCCCGCCGAACGTCACCTTGTCACCAACTCCCTTTCCGGCACCAAAGCCTTGGCCGAAGAACACCACCTTTGTGCCGACCGGTCCGCTTACAGGATCGACGCGAATACTCGGACTCAACTTCAGCGGGAAGGCATTGCTCACCTTGTACTGGACCGGAGCACAACAGGAACCATCCGGCAAAGGATCCGACGAAGCCAATCGAACGACCACATCGCCTGATGTCGCGTTCGGAGGAACTTCGACTTCAATGATGGTATCTTTCCAGCGACGTGGTCTGATCACTACGCTCCCGATCATCACATCGTTGACTCCGAACATCGTATTGGGATCACGCGGACCCGCAGTGGCGCCGAAGTTCGCACCGGTAATCTGCAGAGTGTGGCCTGCTTCAATCTCTGCAGGCGTCACAGTCGTAATCGTCGGCTGCACCACGGTCAACGTCCCGGCAGCCATCTTCTTTTTTCCGGCCATGACTTCAACGGGGCCTGATTGAGCCTGAAAAGGGACCTTCACCTCAATCAGGTCGGAATCCCACCGCTGTATCAATGCAGGGACCCCACCCACAGTCACACGATTGACATGCACCGATTGAAATGCACCGAACCCTTTGCCGCCGATTGACAACGTGGCGCCTGAGACTGCTGTTGACGGGTGAAGTTCGAGCAAAGGAGTGCCCGCAAACACGCCGACTGTCAGGTTTGCCCACAAAGTAATCGTACTCAGTCCGGTGACGAATGCGCGCATGCACTGATCCTTGTCAGGTAAGAATACGGTACGGTTCCCTACGCGTGACATGAAGGTTTTACACGCTGAAAGTAGAAAACGTGGATCCTAAGAAAAACGAAGGGCTGGCTGAACTATAACAAGTGGGTTTTTAGAGAGTCAATCCGGCGAGTCTGCGCCCTATCAGTGTTCAGAGACGGTGTGAGAGACCGATCAGGAAACGGAAAAAATCACTTCTAGTTCGACTGGAGCCCTGCGCGGCAACTCAGCAGCCCCAACCGCCGCACGTGCATGACGACCCGCCTCGCCGAAGATCGCTATCAGGAGGTCCGAAGCTCCATTGAGTACTTGGGGCTGCTGCACAAAACCCTCTGCCGACGCCACATGCCCGACCACCTTCACGACACGCGTAATTCGGTCCAACGTCCCGAGTTCCTGCTTGGCGATCGCCAATGCATTCAGGATTGCAAGCTTGGCCGCCTCCATTCCCTGCTCAACCGTCAAATCCCGCCCAAGCTTACCGGAAAAGATTAATTGCCCGTCTCGTATGGGAAGAACACCGGACAAAAACAAGAGATCTCCAGCCCGGACCGCAGGAACATAGGTCGCCAGCGGTTGCGGCGGCGGAGGTAATTCTAGATGCAGTTCTTTCAAGCGTATTTCGAATGACATCGGAAAGACTCGTCAATAGACGAAGGACTGACTTTCAGCTCACCCAGCACGAAGCGCATCGAGAAAACTTTCACCCACCGGCAGTTGCCCCCCTTGCAGCGCTTCCGCAATGGTATGCCCCAAATCCGCAATAGACGCCCTGATACCAAGATTGACCCCGTACGCCAACTTCGGCCCTGTGGCCAAGAGGGGAACATATTCCCGTGTCGCCATCTGATCCGCCCTCGTGATATCCCGTCCATGATCCCCCGTCAGAATGAGCAGATCGCCTGGACGAAGCTGTTCCAACACATCGGGAAGTCGTCGATCGAATTCATGGAGGGCCGCTGCTGACTGTCTCGTATCCGGCTCGAAAACTTCGAGCCCGGCAACAATCAATCCGCGAGGAACTTTTTTAAACATCCCTATGACCTCGGTGAGCAATGAGGTCCAGGGTGCAATGGGAACGGAGCGAGTGAGTCCGCGGCCACTGAACAAATCGCCGACTTTCCCGACCCCGATTATGATCTGGCTTTCACGATTGAGCACATCGAACATGGTCGATCCGGAAGGTTCAACGACGAACTCACGGCGTTGTGGACTCCACTGTATTGCCCCGGCGTCACCCACGAGGGGGTGCGCGGACACGCGAACAATTCCCCAAGGGTCTTTAAGGAGTTTTCTTGCATCCCGGCAGCGCTGAAAAAATTCGTCCCGACGCATCGCGTGCTCGTGCATGGCGACATGGCAGGTTCGTCGTCCGTCGGTCCACACGATCAGTGCCCCCGACGACAGATGCTCCCCCTCGCACTCGCGCAGCATGGCGACTGCGGATGAGCGGCGATTGCCGACGATCTTACGCCCAAACGCCTGTTCCAGGACCCCGACCATGTCAGACGGAAACTCGTTGGGATAGAGCGGCCCGGCAACGTCCGTCAGATGACCGGCCATTTCCCAGTAGCCGGCTACGGAATCCACTTCTTTCGAGAGAAACCCAAATCGGCCGAAACACCCTTCCGGCTGCCCCATCGTCCGCACGCCTTTGATCTCTGTGATATGGCCAAGCCCGAGCCCTTCCAGCGTGGGGAGGGTGAGTCCCCCAACGGCCTCGGCCAGATGAGACAACGTATTGGAGCCGACATCGCCATATTCCTCCGCATCAGGCAGAGCCCCGACACCGAGTCCATCGATCACCAGCACAATCACACGAGTAATCATGGGCGCACTATAGCAGAAGTGGGGGGCATCGGATATGAAATGGTCCTGGCTATAAGGTACCCGATTCTCGCCGCTGCCACTCGGCCACGATCGCGAGACTGGCGCTGGTGCCAATCCGATCCGCGCCGGCCTCCAGCATGGCCAGCGTGGTCTTCCAATCTCTAATTCCTCCGGAAGCTTTCACCTTCACGCGGCCGGCTACAGTTTCTTTCATCAGTCTCACATCTTCCACCGTCGCGCCGGCCGGACCGAAACCGGTCGACGTCTTCACATAGTCGGCTCCCGCCTCCACAACCAATTGACAGGCGATACGCTTCTCGTGCTGAGTCAGATAACACGTTTCAAGTATAACCTTGTGTTCGACGCCCGGTGTCGCCTTCACCACTTCGGCGATATCCTGTCGCACATACTCATGATCTTCCGACTTCAGCCGGCTTACATTGAGCACCATGTCCAGCACTCGCGCGCCACGCGCCACGGCTTCAATGGCTTCGGCAACTTTCGTCTTCGTTGTATGGCCACCCAGGGGGAACCCTATCGGAATGCCGACCAGAATCGTCGTGCCTGCGACAGCGGCTACCGCGTCGTCCACATAGCACGGCGGGATGAATACCACGGGGAATCGAAACTCCTTCGCTTCCTGGCACAACCGCAAGACATCCGCCTTTGTCGCGTCCGGCCGGAGCACTGTGTGATCGATAAAATTTGGTACGTTCCAGTTAGACATCGCTCACGACACTCTTCCTTTGGGAGCCACTGCCTCTTCTCCAGGGGTGATGAACGTCTGAGACCGCGCACCCCGACGAAAGGGCCGCTTCTGATATTTTTCCACTGCCTTGTTGTGTTCGATCAGCGTCGCGGAAAACTGATGTGTCCCATCGTTTCGGGAGACAAAGTACAAGGAGTGAGAATCAGACGGGTACAGCGCCGCGCGAATCGCTTGAATGCCCGGATTGGCGATCGGCCCAGGCGGTAACCCTTGCACCCGATAGGTATTGTACGGGCTGAGACTAGACAAGTCTTTTTTATGTATATTTCCATCGAATGCCGGCAAGCCATAAATGACGGTCGGATCGCTCTGCAATGGAATGTGCTTCTTGAGCCGGTTGTGAAATACCGCGGAAATTTCAGGCCGTTCGCTGCCGGACCCGGTTTCTTTTTCGATCACAGAGGCAAGCGTCAGCACTTCGTGCATGGTCATCTTGAGTTCTTGCATTCGAGCATGGAGATCCAGTCCAACCTCCTGCCTCAACTGCTCAACCATCGCCACCAACACCTCTCGCGTCTTGATCCCACGGGGAAATTTGTACGTGTCGGGGTAGAGATACCCTTCCAGCGTCTCGGCCTTCACTCCAAGCGACGAGATGAAAGTCTGATCTTTTGCCAACCGGACAAATTCCGCGCGATCCACGAAACCGTCTTGAGCCGCCACGTCTGCGATTTGCACGATGGTCAGTCCTTCGGGAATCGTCAGCGGATGGAGCACCACGTGACCGTTAAGCAGTATTGCGAGAATGTCCGCCGGAGTCATGCCGGGATTTAACTCATACTCGCCTGCATGAACTTTCCGATCGGCAGATTGAGATTTTCCGGAATAGACAAAGAACACGCTGGTCTTGATCAATCCTTCGCGCTCGAGCATCGTCGCGACTTGCTGAAACGTCGACCCGTCCGGGATCACGACGACTTTCGAGGGGGGGTGCTCTTCGGGGGGAATAGCCGGACCTTCAGCCCAGCGAATCGTCTGATAGGCCGCGACGCCAAGTGCGACCATTACGACCAGCAGACATCCGAGAGCGGTTCGTAGCTTCATGAGGTAGTTCTACCGTTTCTCCATCGGCACATGTATCCACCCATGATTCTGGCTCTCTCTTCAGCGTCGGTTCAAGGCTTGCAAGATAACTCTGGAGGAGAATCGAAGCGGCGATGCGATCGACCACACCCTTCCGCTTTTTTCGGCTGACATCGGCCGCGATCAAGAGGTCTTCCGCCGCCTTCGTCGTCAACCGTTCGTCCCATAGAATGACCGGAACGGGGACGCCCTCTTCCAATCGAGCCTGAAACGCACGCATCGCCTGAATGGCCGGGCCTTCGCGGCCATCCAATTGAAGGGGGAAACCCAACAGGACTTGGCTGACCTCATGCGCCCCGACGAGGGACGCGATATGGGCAATGTCCCGATCCAACGTACGCCGGTTGAGCGTCTCAAGCGGTTGCGCCGTCCAACCCAGCTCATCGCTCAGGGCGATGCCGATCCGCTTCGTCCCGTAATCGAGCGCGAGAATTCGCTTACCCTCCATGAGTGTACCGCTGCAACGTGCGCTCGACCAGTCCAAAAACCTTTTCTAACGCCCCATCCAACCTGGCCGGATCCTTCCCTCCTGCCTGCGCCATTTCGGGTCTGCCACCACCGGTTCCCCCGACCTCCGCCGCCATCTCCTTGATGAGGTCGCCTGCTTTCAGCCGGGCAATCAAATCCTTCGTGACAACGACCAGCAGCGAGACCTTGCCATCGTTGGCAGCGCCAAGCGCCACGACACCGCTTTTCAACTTGTCTCTCAACTGATCGGCCAACGCCCGCATACCGTTGACATCCAGGCCATCGGTTCGTTGAACATGCACCTGGATGCCGGCTATCGTTTTCGCTGTCGCTTCGCCGGCTGAACTGCCGGCCATTTTCAATTTCAGCTCTTCCAGCTCGCGTTCCTTGTCTTTCAACTGCGTCATGACTTTACGTGTCTTGGCAACTAACTCGGACTGACCGACCTTGAACACATCCGAGAGTTCTCGAATATCCGTTTCCAGCTTTTTCATATGCGTGAGCGCCCCGCTCCCGGTCTGGGCTTCGATACGGCGCACACCGGCCGCCACGCCGGTCTCCGACACAATTCTGAACAAGCCGATGTCTCCTGTCTGCCGGCAATGCGTTCCGCCACACAGCTCTTTACTGAACGATTCGACTGTCACCACCCGCACTTGCTCACCATATTTATCGCCGAAGAACGCCAGCGCGCCTTTGGCGACCGCATCCTGAATGCTCATGACCTCGGTTGCGACCCGCTCGTTCTTCCGCACCTCGTTGTTCACGACCGTCTCAATCTCATCCACATCGCGCGAGGACAGCGGTCTGAAATGAGCAAAGTCGAATCGCAAGCGATTCGGGCCGACCAATGAACCATATTGTTTGACGTGCGGCCCTAACATGTCGCGCAATGCGGCATGGACCAAATGCGTGGCAGTATGATTTCGTTGCGCATCCTGCCTCGTAGTGGGGTCCACCGTCATGCGAAGCTGTTCGCCTTCGCGAATCCGCCCTTTCGTGACAGTTCCCTTATGGAAAATCAATGTCGGCGCTGGCCTGATGGTCTCCTTGATCTCCACCCGCCCCTCTTGGCCCAGTAACACACCACGATCCCCGACCTGCCCACCGCCTTCTGCATAAAAGGGTGTCACATCTAGGACTAATTCAATCTCATCGTCCTCTGCCGCTTCTTTGACCAATCGGTCGCCTTTTAATATGGCCTGCACGACACTCTCACTCTCCAATCGATCATAGCCGACAAACTGTGTTGCCCCGACACGGCCGGCCAGCTCAGAAACGGCAGGCCGCGCTGTTTCCTGTTCGAACCCTCCGGTCTTGCGCGCGCGGTTCCTTTGTTCCTCTATGGCCTGATCGAACCCTGCTTCATCGAGCGTCATTCCCTGCTCACGGCA
Source organism: uncultured bacterium (assembly GCA_965233175.1). Taxonomy (GTDB): domain Bacteria; phylum Nitrospirota; class Nitrospiria; order Nitrospirales; family Nitrospiraceae; genus Palsa-1315. The sequence goes on along the minus strand of CBDDRW010000046.1, from coordinate 9,645 downwards.
GGCCTCTGCCATCAGATCCATCGGAAAGCCATAGGTATCGTACAGCTTGAAGACTTCCGAACCCGGAAGAACCTTGCTCCCAGCCGAACTCGCTTTGACTATCATCTCATTCAGAATCGGCAACCCTTGATCAAGCGTGGCGATAAACCGTTCCTCTTCGCCTCTCGTTGCCTCGGCAATCGTCGCAGCCGCGCTTCGAACTTCCGAATAGACCCCGGCCATCTGGCTCACAACCGCCGCGGTCAATTCATGGAGAAAGGGTTCGATGATGCCCAGCAATCGTCCATGGCGAGCAGCCCGGCGTAGTATCCGGCGCAATACATAGCCGCGCCCCTCGTTCGATGGCAAGACGCCATCCGCCATCAAGAAGGTAATCGCGCGAAGATGGTCCGCCACGACACGCATCGATCGATCAGTGGTCTCTTGTCCTCCATACCGGATCCCAGCTCTGGCAGCCACAGCACTGAGCAACGGCGTAAATACATCGCCGTCATAGTTGCTGTACACGCCTTGCGCTACAGCTGCCAGCCGTTCCAATCCCATGCCTGTATCGATGCTGGGCTTGGGTAAGGGATGTAACGTCCCGGCAACATCCCGATTGAACTGCATGAAGACCAGATTCCAGATCTCGATCACGCGATCACCTTCGCCGTTCGGCCGATCGTCGCCCGGCACCGATGGCCCCTGGTCGAAATGCAGTTCTGAGCAGGGACCACAGGGTCCCGTATCCCCCATTTGCCAAAAATTATCCTTCTCTCCGCACCGCACAATCCGCGAGGCAGGAACCCCGGCCTTCTTCCACAGCTCGTCCGCTTCATCATCGTCGCGAAAGATCGTCACCCACATCCGATCTTTTGCCAAGCCGACCGTCTGAGTCAAAAACTCCCAGCCGAATTGAATGGCATCTTCCTTGAAGTAGTCGCCAAAGGAAAAGTTCCCCAACATTTCAAAGAACGTATGATGGCGCCTGGTATACCCGACATTTTCCAGATCGTTGTGCTTCCCTCCCGCACGGAGGCACTTCTGCACAGAGACCGCCCGCTTGTAGGCGCGTGTGTCTTCACCGAGGAATACACGTTTGAACTGGTTCATCCCAGCATTGGTGAAAAGCAAGGTAGGATCGGCCTGAGGAATCAGGGCGGAGCTGGGCACAGCCTGATGGCCATGCAGCTCGAAATATCGAATGAAGGCGTGCCGTAATTCTTGAGTGCTGTTTTTCATGCCACCCTCAGGAGTCTGTCCGAATAATGCCATTCTACTGCGACAAACGATCTGCAAACATCTGCGTCGTTCTCGGCTCGAAAAAGTCCTCACCGTATTCCAGCGAATACGCTTCCGGTTTTTTTGAGCCTGCGGCTTCGCGTCTGCCTGCAGCTCCTTTGCCTCGTAACGAAGGATTACTCAGACAGACTCCTAACTTCCCTACCGCATCAGCGGCCCCATCATCGTTTCAATCGTATCCTCGTCAAACCCTCGTTGGCTCAAGAGTCTTGCGACTCGACCAGGCGTTTTTGCGGAAGCGGTCCGGCTGGCCCTCGTCACCACTTGCATGGCCAGATCCTGTTCACTGACCTTGCGATAAGCCGCTCGCAACGTCGCATGCACGATGTGTTCAGAGCAACCGGTCGCGAGCAGCTCATCTTGCAGGCGCGCACGCCCCATCGGCATGCGTGAAAGTCGTCGCTCAACCCAACGCGAAGCGAAGGCCTCATCGTCGAGGTATTTCAACGAGGTCAATTGCCGAACCGCAACACGTATTTGCGCAGGAGATGCCCCCTTTGCTCCAAGCAATCGCTCGATCTGCGCCGTTGTTCGATCGCCGCGGGCTAGCGCACGCACCGCGAGGTGCACCCACTGATCGGAAGATGGCGCTGTCTTACTCACGATACGTCTGCTCACCGCCTACTCGATACCTGTGAGTCGTGAAGCGTCGTCCTTTTCTGATTCGTTCGAACGTGTCACCTTTCACGAACGCCCATGCCAGACGGCGTTTTAGGCGCCGACTTTGTGCGGACGTCGCTCATCGCGCTTCTCCTCAACCTTTTTTTCGTCTTTCACCGGCGCGGCAGAAGGCTTCTCAGTCGTACGTCCAGGGAGGCCCGCCAAATCACGCAGCTTCCCTTCAATCTCACGCGCCAGCGGTTGATTATTCAACAGCATGTCTCGCACCGCATCGCGCCCCTGCCCAAGTCGCTCGCCTTGATAGGAATACCAGGCCCCAGACTTCTCCACGACTTTCTTGTCGACCCCGAGATCGACCAACTCGCCGGTTTTTGAAATGCCCTGTGCAAACATAATGTCGAACTCCGCCTGCTTGAACGGAGGCGCCATCTTATTTTTCACCACCTTCACACGCACCCGGCTACCGGTCACCTCCTGCCCTTCCTTGATCGACTCGATGCGACGGATATCCAGCCGCACAGACGAATAGAACTTGAGCGCGTTGCCGCCGGTCGTCGTCTCCGGGTTGCCGAACATCACACCGATCTTCATCCTGATCTGATTGATGAAAATCAAGGTCGTCTGCGACTTAGAAATAGCCGCCGTCAATTTGCGAAGAGCCTGCGACATGAGCCTTGCTTGCAGGCCCATATGCGCATCCCCCATTTCGCCTTCGATTTCGGCCCTCGGCACGAGCGCCGCTACAGAGTCCACTACGATGACATCGATGGCCCCGCTCCGGACGAGCGTCTCGGCAATTTCCAGTGCCTGTTCGCCGGTATCGGGCTGCGAGACCAACAGATCATCCACCTGTACACCCAGCTTCTTGGCATAGGTCAAATCCAGCGCATGTTCGGCGTCGATAAAGGCAGCAGTGCCTCCGGCCTTCTGTGCTTCCGCAATTGCATGCAGAGTCAGCGTGGTCTTGCCCGAAGACTCAGGACCAAAGATCTCAATCACCCGGCCACGCGGAAGCCCGCCGACGCCTAAGGCAATATCGAGCCCCAGGGATCCTGTCGAAATCGCTGGAATATCCACCAGGGGATCGGCCCCCCCCAGCTTCATAATGGCTCCCTTCCCATATTGCTTCTCTATTTGGGACAACGCCAGATCCAGCGCACGCTTCTTGTCGTCTTTTTCAGCCATAGGTACTCCTCGGGTGATAGAAAGAACAGTGGATTATACCCAGTCGAGCAGAAGAAACCTAGCCCGCATTATTCACGAAGACTTCTACCGCAACCGCCGAGAGAGAAGCCGAAATCCACTAGGGAAGTTCTTCTTCGCGCCATGATCATCCAAAGGGCGCTTGACCTCGCAAGCGCGGTGCGACGCACCTGACGGCGGGCGGGCTCGCTGCTCAGTCGGTCGACAAACTGTTCAAGCATGCCTCCCTCCCTCGCAGCTCCGCGCGCCCGTCTCGCTTGGCGTCTCGGCAGTGTCGTCACGAACTCTCGTGAATAATGCGGGCTAGCGGGATATTGAGAGACACATCGTCTCACACCCAAAGAGATCAAGGAGATTGAATGCACGCTAAAGGATGTCTGTGGGCGTCGAGGGGGCCTGCTGTGGAGCGGGCTTTGGCAAGGAGAAGCGGAAATGGAAATCTTGTTGACGTGAATAAGGGGCTTGGTCGATCCAACCTTCGGCGGTCACGGATTCGTTGGAGTGTGATTTGCCTTCAGGGTAGAAACGAAACTTGAGATATTGCTGTCGATCTCCTTGTTTTTGATTTGGATTGAGCGACCCTGTTATTTCCAGATGATCGTCCAAGACATCCAACGCTTGATTCAGAAATGACCGCAACAGATTCTTGGTGATAGCCTGATTAAACGGCTCCTCGGAGTCGAACAGCTCAGATGCGCGGCTCTCAGTTGGAATCCACGCCAGAGCAACCAGAAGCAAGGCGGCTGACAAGCTGTATTTCATGCCATCACTCTATAAAAGGAAAGACCCGTCGTCAAGAGGGCGAAGAAGAATATTGTTCCACCCAACGCTGAGCCCTGCACACATTTCTCGAATACCTTGACGATTCAACTATCAAGGCCTACAACTTGACGAATGGTCTCCTCCTTCGTGCTGACTCCTTCCGCTCACAAACCGACCGTCCTCATCGTCGACGATGAAGCCGCCCCTCGCGCAGCCCTCACACAGATCCTTAGGCAGGATTTCCACATTCTCACCGCGGACAATGCAGGAGCGGCCCTCGCCATCCTCAGCAACCATGGCGTCGATCTTGTGACGCTAGACCTGAAATTACCTGATCGTTCCGGATCGGACCTCTTAAAAGACATTAAGCGCACGCATACCGAAACTGAGGTCATTATGGTCACGGCCTATGGGAGCCTTCAATCGGCAATGGATTGCATCCGTCACGGCGCGGCCGGCTTCCTCTTAAAACCGTTCAATGCTTCAGAATTACTGGCTATTTCCCTGCAGACCGCTCAGAAGAAACTGCGTCTCGATCAACTACGTCCGCTCCTCGCCAACTCGACGATGCTCTGGGACCCAGAACCGGCTTGCTCCAACGCTTGGCGGACCCTTGTCAACGATTACACTGCCATCAATGGCACAGAATCGCTTTCTGCCTCGAATAGCGATCAGATATCCCCCTTGGTCCCCCTCATCTCCGACCTCTTAGAGACGAAAGATCGCCATTTGCTCAATCACGGAAGCCGAGTGAGCTTTTATGCGACGCTGACTGCCCATCGACTCAGCCTTTCCATCGCCGATCAGCAGTCGCTCGCACTCGGCGCACTCGTGCACGATCTCGATCTCATCAGCGCCCCGGACAGCCATGTGCTGAACATGGATGCCAGCCTACAGACTCATTCTCCCGACTTGGGCGCGAGAATGGGCCGGGCAATGGGTCTATCAGCCGACGTCGTGCAAATTATCGCCCTCCATCACGAGCGATGGGACGGAACGGGCTACCCATTCGGCTTACGAGAAGACCGCACGCCCCTGCTCGCCCGCATTGTCGGGATCGCCCAGGTGTTTGACGATCTGACTGCCGACAAACCAGAACGAATATCCCTCTCCTTCGAGGAAGCCATACAACAGATTGAGCAACAAGCCAGCACCGCATTCGATCCCACACTGACCGAACTCTTCTGCCGTACCATGCGCGAACAACCGCCGCAACACTGATAGAGTGCCAGCCAGTTCTGTTCTCGCCTCGCGTGACCCGTGCAAACCACGAACTAGGTTCAGCCCTCTGAGACAGAGTTGCAGCCAACCCCAAGCAGGCATCGATACTTAAACAGCACCGACGTATCCTCCGCGCCTCCATGGTTGACCTCTCAAACCCTTCCTCCTGTCGGCCTAGGCTAAAGTCCGCATCGATATCGAATGCAGCCTGCGTGATCGTTAGTTACCCCCTCAACATCGAACCCGCTGCCGTCTGGCACGAGATAGCAGTCTGATTTGGCAGTCCGATTTACTGGCCCTATCATTGCCTAAAGTAATCGATTTTATCGCCGATAATGAATAAGCGGAAACTCGCGTCATTTCATCGAATTCAATCTGCCGCAGCATGGCGTCGTCGGTGTTTCTGTCTGCCCTTGAAAAGATTGGCCTTCCGATGAACGTATCTCAAAAGGAACCAGCTGGAATCGAAGCACCAGTGGATTTTTCAGCGGCACTTCTTTGGGTAGATGGAGACCGAGAGCTGCTGACTGACCTCATCGCGATATTTCTTGAAGACTGCCCTAGAAGACTACAGGAGCTTTCACAAGCAGTGAAAGAAGACAATGCGAGTGGAGTCCGTCAGGCTGCGCATAGCTTGAAAGGTATGGTCGCAGGATTTAAGGCCAACTCGGCACATGGGCTCGCGGCTGAGATGGAAGTCCTGGGCAAGGGTGGTAACTTGTCGAAGGCGGTAGGTCTTCTTTTAACTTTGAACCTCGAATTCTCCCGTGTCATGAATTACCTCAAGGTGGTGACTGGCGAAGATCGAACTGACAGCAAATGACGGCCAGGCGAACGCGCACGTATCGAGATGGGATGACTACATGATGAGAGTTGTGGTCGCAGATGACGATCGGATGTTCCGCAAAGCTGCCGAAACTATCCTGCGCCGGCAGGGATACGCCGTGGTCACCGCATCCGATGGGGAAGAAGCCCTCCAACTCATCCGGTCTGAACGACCCGATATCATTGTCCTCGATCTAATCATGCCTAAACTCCAGGGCTTCGACGTCCTCCAAACTCTGAAACAAGACTCTGTCACAGCATCCATTCCGGTGATTGTATTAAGCAGCTTGACGCAAGAACAAGATAAACAGGAGGCGCTGGACCTCGGAGCCGCCGCATACTTCAATAAGGCCACCTTCTCGCTCGGCGAGCTTGTCAAGCAAGTCGAGAGCACACTCGCCAAAGGACCAGAGCCATGCCCGAGTTGAAGGTCAGCAACGAGGAACTTCGATCGCTCCTGGTGGAACAGCTCGGGGTCATCGATCAAATCGACTTTGACAGGGCGAGCACACTCGCCCAACGGCTCAGAACTCCCCTCATCATACGCTTGTCGAGCAAGGCCGCATCCCACAGGCGTTCTTACTGGAACAGCTTGCCCGCAGTTGGAACGTCGGATTTGTCAACCTGACGATCGGCCATGTGAAGGGGGACATTATCTGTACGTTGCAGGAAACCTTCGCACGTAAGCATGTCCTCATTCCATTTAATCGCGATGGCGATCAGCTGCACGTCGCCATGGCCGACCCTCGCGAACGAAATGTCGTAAACGAAATGGCCCGCATCACTGGACTGCGTGTGAGTCCGTTCCTCGCGACGGAGGCATCTATCAGACGCGCGCACCTTTTGTACAAGAAAGAATTGCGAGAGATCTTAGACCGTGCAACCACGGAGAAAACAACCGATCTCGTATCGGCACACCAGCATGATGGGAACGAGTCAACGATCGTGGATGCGGTCCAACGCCTCCTTCTGTATGCAGCGGTCACACGGGCGTCCGATATTCACATCGAGCCATTCGAACTTGAAACGGTCGTCCGTTACCGCGTAGACGGTGTGATGCGCGAAGTCTTCAGCCTCACGCCAGCGCTTCAACTTCCTCTGGTTTCACGGATCAAAATTCTGTCGGGTATGCGCATTGACGAACGACGTATCCCCCAGGACGGTCGATTCGAAGCCAACCTCGACGGCTTTAAAATAGATCTCCGAGTCGCGTCAATCCCCACACAGTGGGGGGAAAAAATAGTTCTCCGGATCCTTTCCAAGGACAATGTCGTCATCGACTTGGAGGATCTGGGACTCGTGCCCCACGATTACCAAATCATTCTCCGTAATATCATGAAACCGTTTGGGATGATCCTGATCACGGGGCCCACCGGATCGGGCAAGTCCACGACGCTCTATGCCATGCTCATGCGGATCGGAACGGAACGCCAAAACATTGTCAACATCTCGACCATTGAAGAGCCCGTCGAATATTCGATTCCCAGGGTCAACCAGACCCAAGTCAATCATCAAGCGGGTGTCCAGTTTTCCACGGGCCTGAAAGCGCTGCTCCGCCAAGATCCCGACGTCATCATGGTCGGAGAGATCCGCGATAGAGAAACGGCCGAGATCGCGGTCCAGGCCGCCTTGGTCGGACGGCTCCTCCTGTCTACGCTTCACACCAATGACTCTACCGGAAGTATCCCTCGCTTGCTCGACATCGGAGTAGAGCCATATCTTCTGTCTTCGTCCCTCACCCTCGTGTGGCCCAGCGTCTCATTCGCAGGATCTGCAAGAACTGCCGCGAGAGCGTGACGCCTACCCCTAGGATTCTCGAATCCATCCAATCTCGGCCAGACTTCTCTGAAACGATTGGTGTGTTACAGCGGCAAGGCGTCCTGCGCAAGGCGCCCGATGGATTGTCAGGAGTCAGGCTTTACAAAGGAAAAGGGTGCGCCCAATGCCAGGGAAGTGGTTTTGTCGGCCGGGTAGGCCTGTTTGAAATCTTCGAAGTCGATGAGAACATTCGAGATTTGATTATGCAGCGGAAGCCGGCATCGTTCATCCGCTCGACCGCGATCATGACAGGGATGAAGACGATGTTTCAGGATGGGCTGGCCAAGGCGTTCATGGGTGAAACGACCATTGAGGAAGTCTTCCGCGTAGCCCTATGAGTGTTCAAAGCAAATAGCGCCGCCGCATGATTCCCCCTAGAAATGGTAACCGACGCCGACGACGAAAAAGTGGACATTGTATGTGGCATCAACGTGGGCGGGGCTATTGAACTGAAATTGGGCATGGTTGAATTTCCACTCCCCAAACACCGCCATGTGAGTAAGAAACCGGTACCGAAGGCCTGCCTCAACGTTCAAGCCCAGGCGACCGCTTGAAATGGCCAACGGTTCTCGCCCAAGCTCCCGATGATTCATATTGAACTGTGCAAGAAATCCAGCGGGACCGGCTCCTATATATGGTTCCCACTGACCGAACTGAGTACGCGCGACCACGTTCAACACAAATGTATTCACAATAAGATTCGCACCAGGCTTGAACGTGGTTGTGGTGGCTCCGCCTGGCGGCGTTTCGCTCACGATTTGCTGCTTCACGTTTGGAGATAACTGATAGTATTCACCCTCAATCCCCAGCCATTTCAGCGATTCAAAATAGTAGCCGGCTTTCGCTCCGTACATACCCGAGTTCGCCAGAGCCAAATCGCTGGATTTCGTTCCTTCCGGTGTGGTCGGCGTCGGAATCTGGTCCAACTCGACCTCAGAGAGCGCCTGTGGAAATGCCACTCCAGCTTGCCCTGCGATGTATGGCTCTGCACCAGCCGTGACGGCCCAAAGCAGCGCAACGCCGATTGAGAGACTTCTGATCACTCTCTTGCGCCCTGTCATGAATCAGCCTGCACTGTGGATGCTACCCCCTCTGTCAGGAAAGGGAATGACCGATGAGCAGGAGTGATTGAGTCGAAAACATACTCGTCCAATATCAGCCGGTCTTCAGTCTCACTTCCCACAGCTTCGTATAGACTGACCCAGTCGGCTTCAACTCACTCTTCATCAACACAACCGACTCCACCACTAGTGAGCGCAATGAACAGGGCCGATCCAATACTCCGCTTTTTGCCAATGCGGCTCCAACGTGACGTTCTCCTGCCTTAATCCTCGCCAAGGTCAGATGAGGGCTGAACGGTTTTTTCTCACGAGGAAAGCCTAAGTCCACGCAAGCCTGTTCGATCGCGCCATGGATCGCAGCGACTCGCTTCCCTTCCACTCCTTGCTCCCAATTGTCCGACGGCCCAACCCACAACACGCGTGGACTATGTGGACGAGGAAAGGCGCCGAGTCGTTCAAGTGGCACGATCACAGACGGCTGACTTCCGACCGCCTGTTCAATCGCTCCCAGCAACGGACCAATAACCTGCTCCTCCATGTCACCGAAAAACTTGATCGTAAAATGAATTTTGGCGGGCTGCACCCAGGAAATGCGCACGTCTCGCGTCGTCTCCGGCTCAATTCTCTGTTTCAACCCCTGTTGGAGAGCAGTTAGCTCGGCCCGCAGCTCTTGAGAGAGCTCGACGGCAAGGAACGCCCGGATCATGTTGCCGCCCTATCGAGCAACCATCGGCGAAGGAGATCCAATGCAGCTTGTGACGACCGTTGTTTGATGACATGTCGATCCCCGTGAAACCGAAATTCCCGCGCGATCGGCCGGCCGGTTCCATCATCCAACCCGACATAAACCAAC
>CBDDRW010000045.1:0-5329 GCA_965233175.1 uncultured bacterium | reverse complement strand
TTGAGACCGACCTGTTTGAGCAAGGAAGCTCGCATACGTCGAAAGGAGGCATCTTCAGGATTGGTCTTGATGAGATCGCAAAGGCATGATACGGCGTCGTACCAAAACCCGCGTTGCGCATTGCGCAGGACGCTTTGCCTGTCGCAGTCCAAATCGACTGCCATTTCCACGAGACACGTACTAAATTCACAACGCTCGATCACGCCGCCGGCCACGATATCCTGCGATGGTGAGTCCGGATTGCGAATCGCCGAGACGTACCAGCGATATTGTATGTCCGGTTCGAGGGTCAGACCCAGATCTTTGAGATTAAGGGATTGAACGCCTGGCTGAGCCGGTGTGGGAATTGGGCCTTCATGGACTGGCTTAACCGAGCGGGAGTCGATGAGCGTAAATCGAATGGGCAAGGACGTCGGCTTGGAGAGGAACCAGTTTAAGGAAGGTGCCTGCTTCACCGTCAACCCGACATGGTCGGGAACAAGGGCTATGATCTCAGGATCCTTCCCATCCGTCCCACGCAAGCCTCCACCCACTCGCGCGCGGGGAATGGTTTTATTCCGAGGGGTATAGACCGGCAACGACGACTCTCCATCCATTTTGGCGGCTGGCGCCTGGATCGCGTGGTCGGCAGATGGCGCTGCGCCCATGTTAGAACTACAACCCGGCAGGCTGAGCATGATGATCAGCGCACTATAGATGGTGATAGATGTTTTCATACAGCACCCCTGAATTAATCTTATATTGCCGGACTCTAGCATGCCTATGACACGAATCACAGCCAGTTGTTCAGTAACAAAAATGGTGACCAGTAGGCTGGATGTTCATAGACTCGATCTGACAAGAGCTTCTGCTGTGCTTGTTGCAATGCCTGTGCCTTCGACAGCTTGGGGTTTCGCAATTGCCGGTAAAATTCTGAGACCAAGGTCGCTGAGGCTTCATCGTTGATGAACCATAGAGTGGCTAAGGCGCTGCGCGCACCTGCTTTGATGGCCACACCGGCCAAGCCGAGCGCCGAACGGTCGTCCCCGATGCCGGTCTGGCACGCGCTGAGGGTCAAGAGCTCCAGTGGATCTTTTCGATACCGGAACAGGCCAATCAAATTGTCCAGCTCATTGATCGTGAGTTTCCCATTAAAGGTCAGCAGATAAGACTGTGTGGTATCAGAGGCGAATAAGCCATGGGTGGCAATGTGGAGGATGCTATATGGGTGGTCTTTCAATTCTTGCCTAAGACGTGGTGCCGAAAACTCGGCATTCAAGAGTTCCCCCCCTTGGTAGAGCGTGCGGATGGTATTGAATTCTTCTTCAACGAAGGGCAGTGAGGGAAAGCCTTGAACGGCTTGTGTAATGCCGCCGGTCAACAGCCGGACCTTGGCTCGGTCGATCGGCTTCGGATCGGTGAGATTGAGGCTCGGCGTGGTGGCAACCGCAAATTTCTCGATGAGGAACTGCTCGCCGTCATGGAGCGCGGTCATCGGTACCGTACGAAGCGGGCCATCAGGGATAAAGACCAGTGTATCGATTTTGAAGGTGCTCAAATCCGGCTCGAGCGGGCGTATCAACCACGTATATAGCTGTTGGGCGTGAGGGAGATACTCGCGCGTCGTTCGTTTTTCGACCGTTTTTCGAAAGGCGCGCACTTCCTGTGTGAGCGCAGCGGCTGTGACGGGAATCGACAGCCGTTTCAGGCCGTTGGGGAGGCTGACCAGGAGTTCCAATCGATTTGCGAAGACGATGGGATAGACTACGGCCGTTCCGGCGGCCAGCGTATCCAGCTTCGTGATACGCGCTTGCAGCGTGTCGACACAGTCGTCCTGAAAGTAATCCCGTAGCTCGGTGGCCTTATAGGTCTCGATCGCATCGCGTGCGCGGCGCAGATCCGAATCAGCCTCTTGCGCGTCGCCTGTCAGCGAGGCGCGACGGAGCAGTAGATCGGCCAGCTCAAAGAAGAGACCTCGGAGCGAATCTTCATCGGAGAATGAGTCGTGCTTCCATGCGGAGGCAACTTCCAGCCGAATGGGCCGCAGGGTTGCGGCGGCGTGACCGTAGGAGGCAATGCCTTCGTCCAACTTACCCGTTGCCGCCAGCAACCGGCCGAGCTGCCATTGCCAGCGGAAGAGCGACTCCGGCGCATTGGCCGACTGAGCGGAAAAGACGGCGTGTCTTGTCAGTTGCAAGGCATCGTCATAGCGGTATTCAGTTTCGTACAGGCTCCCGAGATAGCCATCGGCATAGGAACGTATCCTCGCGTCGCCGATGTGTTCCGCCACGGCCGTCGCTTCCAGCAGCACTCCGACTGCGCGCAGCAAAAGGGATGCGTTGATTCCAGGCATCGAGGCACGGAGTTGTTGATAGCCCAGCCCAACTTGGACGAGATTCATGGCCTTCTCATGTGACGGCTCGAAACCTTTCAGGGCCTCGAAGGCAAGGTCCAGCCGGTCACGCGCGTTGTCCGGATAATTCAGTTTCAACGCCATGCGCGCGGCGTTGATGTGGGCCCGCACAGTCAGAGGGCGATCACCCGCCGCTTGCGCCTCTTGCGCGCTGGTGTCAAAAGCGGTCAACGCATCCGCGTCATGCTGTTGCGCGATATGGGCGATACCGAGGTCGTTCTGGATGGCCGCGATGAGACGGCGGTTCTTATCAGGATATTCATCAGCTTGTGCAATTGCCAATGCTTGGGTCAAATAGTCCTTCGCTGCCTCAGGCTTGTGCGCCGCCAGATAGGAACGACCGAGGCCCTCCATCACGACAGCGATCCTATTGCGATCTCCCGTCTGTTGAGCCAGGATCAGCGCCAGTTCTAATTGTTGTAAGGCTTGACTGACGTGGCCCAATGATTCAGAGGCCTGAGCCGCCTGAGTCAGAGCCTGGCTCTGTTTGTCGATCTTCCTGTCTCGCTCGTAGAGGTCTGCCGCCTGTTTCCACGCTGCGAGCGCCTGATCGAATGCCCCTCGTCGGTAGGCTTGAAGCCCTTGTTCCATAAGGGCGTCCGGAGTCGGCCCAATCGCGGAAACCGTTCCAGATGGCTCAGCCAACATCACGCAGACTGTGAGGATCAAGCAGCAGGCGAGCCTGAAGAGATTTGATCTCATGTCGTATCCTATGTGCATGTCTTCTGCCACCGACTCGGATTAACAGACTGCGAAAAGCCTATTTTTTGGCAGAGAAACTTTGATCGTTTCAATATCTGGCTCAAGAGAAAGGCACTTTCGCAGAATGCTCAAAAAGACCGCCCAGCAAGGCCGCAGCGAGGGAAGAGGCGAGGCGTACGCTTCGGTACGTTGAGCCTCTGAGCGATGCGAGAACGAAGCTGGCGGACTTTTTCAGCATTCTGCTAGAAGAGATTGATGACAATGCCCATATGAACTCCATGATCTTGGACCGTATGGCTGATACGAGCCACGTGCTTCAGTTGCTGTCCCCAATAGATTTCGAAGTTGGCCCTGTCGTTCGGCAGAATATTCCAGCGAAGTCCGATACCCACACTGGCGAGCGTATCGGGGAAGTTGGTGATAGGCGCTGTTGGGGCTGGACGGTTCTCGCCAAGATTCCAGCCGTGCGCAACGTCGATGAAGGGGGCGAGCTGCACCATAGGTTCACCGTTCGCCCAACGAACCAATGGAAAGCGCGACTCAACCGAGGCAATGAACGAGTTGTCGCGAATAATAGTGACCTCACGGTATCCGCGCACCGTGTACCGGCCACCGAGCGCCACCTGTTCTAGGGGAAACAACGGCGAGTTCGTGAGTTGGAGATCCATACGGCCGAGAAGCTGCATGCCAAACACATTTTCACCGTACTGTTTAATCGCTTGCGCCTGACCCAACCAGGAGAAGAATTGCCCATCCGGAGTGTCGGGGTCTGGATTGATGGTCGCGCCCAACACGTTGATTCCCACACTAAATCGCGAACGGACGGCCAGCACGGTATCAAGTGTACGGTGGGTCCAGTCTTGCAAGAAGCGGAGCGCGGATACCGTTGCCGCACCGTTCTGAAAGCCTGGGAAAGAGTCGAATGGGATTGAGCCGAACAAAAAGCTCTGGGTAAATAGATGCTCTCCAACAATCGAGAAGGCCAGCTCATCGGTCACGGTCTTATAGACTGAGTGACGAAGACTCATGCCGATGATCTCCGTGTTGGTATTGATGTTCAGCGGCCCGAAGGGCGGTTCGATCAGTTTGAAGTTGTAGCGCCGGTAGTAGGGAGAAAAGGTCGTCCCATAACGGTTGAAGGGGAGGGCATAGGAGGCGGTCACGATTGGAAAGGCCCCGGTCGAATGGCCGTAGCTGACGCTGAGCGGATCTCCGTGGCCTGTCAGGTTGTCGTGTGTCAGGGTGCCGATTCCACGAATTTCTCCGACCAGCGGCGTCTGATAATTGCTGACATCCATTGAAGCATGAAACGGATTCCGGTCCGCGACGCGCACATTCAGTACGCTGTCGCCACGTCGATCGCCGGGCCTCAGCTCAGCGTTCACCCGCTCGATTCGACGATCCTGCTGCAAGAGTTGCAGTTGCTCCTGTAAGGGGCTGAGCGTCACTGGCGTGCGACTGCCGAGTGAGAGGCGATCGCGCAGATACGATGAACTGAACCAGCGGTTGCCCTCGATATCGATCCGCGACAGCGTCCCTTCGATGACCTGCACCGTGATGACTCCCGACGTGACGTCCTGATCCGGGATGATGGCGCCGGAGGTCAGATAGCCCTTGTTAACGTAGAGCAGCGTCAAGGCCAAACGAAGCCGCTCAAGGTCCTCAGTCAGCAACGTCCTGTTTTTATACGGGGCAGTGACTTCGGCGATCTCTGCATGTGAAAATACGGTGTTGCCGATCACCTGTATATCAGAGACAAACACCCGCACCGTACCGGGCTGAGTTGGCGTTCCAGTTTCCGGCGGAAGCGGGACGATGGGAAGCACGGGGCTCGGAGGCGGCGCGGGCTGCTGAAATTCCTTCTTGAGGGGGCCGGGCGGTTCGCTGGATCGTCCCGTCGGATCGATCGTGCTCTGTGCGAAGGCGAAGGTGAATGGAAATAATATTCCCACGGCAAGGCCGATAACGGAAAAGAGTTGCCCTACGCACCGAAGGGAGCGGCCGGGAGCCGGTTCCCTGGGGCCTTCGGTCATGATTGACAGCCCGATGACCAGTCCCCCGCAAAAGCCTGGGTCAGGAACCCGGCCGGCGAAATCTGCCGCAATGATAGGAGTGAATTCTCGCTTCTGGCTATGGACCTCTCCCCGTCGCTCCTCACCCTATGCTCCGAATTGGTGCTGAGCATCGCGAGGGGGCTCGCAAGCCAACTGCCCGGCTCGGTCGGCAGGGTATCAC
>CBDDRW010000044.1:0-7128 GCA_965233175.1 uncultured bacterium | reverse complement strand
CATGTGGATGGAGTTGGTCCCGATATCGATGACGGCAATCTTTGCCATGAAAATAGTGAAATCCTATCAAGTACTTACGATTGATACCGTGCTAGGCTAAATGAGAGGAGTTTGGCTTGTCAAGGTCGACTGACGTTCTGTGGCCCGCATCAGTTTGAACCTTCTGCTGCGAGCACGGATACATGGCTGCAACGGGCCGTCTGGCAGTCAGCCTTTCGACATCCTGCGCGAGTATGCCTAGCAGGATGCTGAAAAAGTCGCTCTTCTCACCCACCCGACCCCGGCGCGCCAGGACGCGCCTTTTCCCGAGCATCGTTCTCTCGTCGCTCAGAGGCTCAACGTACCACCGGGCAAGAGCTGCCAGAGCAGCTCGGGGCTGGGTGGGTGAAAAGTCTGGCCTTTTTGAGCATCCTGCAACATTTTGATGTCGACGCTATATGAAAGATTCCGTCGGCGTTTTGTGCATACACTGAGTTTTTCCGCAGCTTGCTAGAGCTTCACGACTCCGAGTATCTGCCTCGCTTTACACGCAAAGCATTTCGGGATGAACATTATGAGTAATGCGGGCTTGTGGGTGGTCGTGATACCCTCGCCTGGCAGGGTGGTGTATGTCTGATCGTCTGTCGTCCATGACTGTGGTTGTGACCGGTGCCTCAACCGGCATCGGTGCGGCTTGCGCGCTCGATTGCGTTAGTCGTGGGATGACGGTGTTTGCCGGCGTGCGCGACCCTCGGGCAGGGGAGATGCTTGCCGCGAAAGCTGGTCCATTCCTCATCCCAATCAGGCTCGACGTCGTCGATGAACGGTCGATCGCACAAGCAGCCGAGGTGGTGCAACGGGTTGTAGGCGAGAGTGGTCTTGGGGGACTGGTCAATAATGCTGGGATTGTGGTCGGGAGTCCTCTCGAAGTCATTCCGTTATCGCAGTTGCGGAAACAGCTTGAGGTCAATGTGATCGGGCAGATTGCTGTGACGCAGGCATTTCTCCCGTTACTGCGTCGAGGCCGAGGTCGAATTGTCAACATGGGTTCGATTGCCGGTCGTGGGACCATTCCATTGTTAGGACCCTACTCTGCCTCGAAGTATGCGTTGGAAGCGTTGACCGATGCATTGAGAATGGAATTGCAGCCTTGGGGAATTCAGGTATCGATTATCGAACCGGGGGCGATTGCGACGCCGATTTGGGAGAAATCAGCCAAGGAGGCTGAGGGACTTGAAGCATCGACTAGTGAAGAGGGGAAGGCTCTCTATGCTGAGGCGGTGATTCGAATTCGAGAAGCTGTTGCCGAGGCGGTGAAACGAGCGATTCCACCGGACGCGGTGGTTCAAGCTGTGCATCATGCGTTGACGGCCCCCCGTCCGCGCACCCGCTATCTCGTGGGCTCCGATGCCAGGCTGCGGGCGTGGATGGTGAAGTGGTTGCCGGATCGAGTTCAGGATCGATTGTTATCGTGGGCGCTCAAGTATCCGCGCGAAGGTTCGGTCTGATGAAGAAACGGGGTGGAGTAGTGCGTGAATAGACGGAGGCCGCTGTCAGCCCACCAGGTCGGGGTTAAGCCGATTCACCGGCTTAATTGAAAGTGCTTTGATTTCGTTGTAAATGATCGTACGTCCTGCCTGGCGAAGCCGCGAGAAGATTCCCTCCACAATCACTTGGTCGCCTTCCCGAACTTCGACTTGACCGAGGCTGATGATTTTCAATGTGCCGGCCTGATCCTTCAAGAGAAACCCATAGGCCGGGTCACCGTGTCGATTTGTCGCGAGTTGGACGTTGGTGACTTGGCCGGTTACGATCACTTCCTGGTGGTCGTACTGCTCAGGATGGGTGAGAAGTTCGGTGATCTCTAAAAGACTTGATGCATGTATGAGGCACGGTGCCGTGATCAACACGAGTAGTGAGAGTAAAAGGATCATGACACGTGTTGTGCGATGACCTTGATGCGTCGGCAGGATGTTGGGACGTCTGACCATGATATGAATGTATTATACCGAACCGTGGATAAATCGCAATTGGAGATGCATTCTAGTTCTGATCGTCATGAATATCTGAGCACTACCATTTGTCGGAGGCTCTTCCGCTCGCATCTTCTCCCCTCATGCTGCTCAGGATCTGAGCTTGCATCTCGCTCAATTCTTTGACTGGAGGCTCGGCAGGAGCGTCAAGTGCGTCGACTTCCATCTTGGGCGTGGCTGCGGTTCGCTTGAGCAAGTCCGCATCCATGGCTTCGGGAGAGCGGTCCATGTCGTTGAGTATGGTGATGAGTCGGTGCAGCCCGAACAAGTTCCTGGTAATTTCTGAGTGCATGGCATTGGAGCTGGCACCGAAGACGAGCGAAGTCCAGAATTTGACTTCAACCTCTTCGGGCAAGCTGCCCCAGACCATCGACGTCAGTTTGTCTATGAGGGCAGACTCCGTCCGTTCCAACCCGTCGTAGGTCGAGTGCGA
This sequence comes from uncultured bacterium, assembly GCA_965233175.1. Taxonomy (GTDB): domain Bacteria; phylum Nitrospirota; class Nitrospiria; order Nitrospirales; family Nitrospiraceae; genus Palsa-1315. The sequence continues at coordinate 4,683 of CBDDRW010000044.1, read as the reverse complement.
CCGTTCGATAGGCTGCATCGCGAGCACCGAAAAGGTTTCCTTCCATAAATCTAATGAGGATGCCGCGTCGGTCTGCAATGTAGTTTGGAGGGCGCGTAGATATTGTGTGAGGTACTTCACTTTGCGGGCAGCGAGACTGCCGGCTGGAATACCCCAGACATGTGCAATTTCATGATCCTGAAGCGGCGCAAAGATTGCGCTCTGCCGTTCTCGTTCCGCCAGGTTGAGTCTGGTGCGATATTTTTCCGCCATGCGGAGTTGGGTTTGGAATTCGATGCTGAGCCGTTGCTGCTGGTAGTCTTCTGCCGTGATTTCATCGGCTTCCCAGCGTTGTTCCAGCAGGCGAATTGCCGGTTTGGGAAGGACGGTCCTCGCAGACGCGTGTAACGCATCGAGTTGGTCTAGGGAAACAGAGAAACGCTCGGCCAAGAGGGTGCTGGCGCGGTCGGCGAAGGCTTTCCGGAGTTGTGCGAGATTTCGCAGACTTTCGCATTGCAGCCACGTCCGTTCTCGCTTAAGTCGCACCTGTCGGCGATATTGGTCGCGCCTGTCTGTGACCACCTTAATCGATTCTTTGGTCATGGTCGTGTTGGTGGGCTTGGTTCCTGCGACGCAGCGGGGATCCGGTCTATCAGTCACGATATACAGGATTTCTTCGTCCGTGACGTCGAAGTACTGGAGCAGGATCAGTCGAAGCATAATCCGGCCTTGCATCGGCATGGCGTCGATCACCGATCGGATCGTTTCAACGGTGAGAGGCGATGTTGTTTGGGCGATTGTGGTCATTGGGCTCCAGCAGGATGCTGAAAAAGTCCGCCAGCGGCGTTCTCGCGTCGCTCAGAGGCTCAACGTACCGAAGCGTACGCCTCGCCTCTTCGCTCACTGTGGCCTTGCTGGACGGTCTTTTTGAGCATCCTGCGATTATTTTGTTATCCGCGCCATTTGCAAGATTCTGTTTAGACTTTATGTATACACCGAGTTTTTCCGCAGCCTGCTAGGCGTTGCCGGAGTGACGAGATTCCAGATAAAGGGCGACATATTCACGAATCTCTTGAATGGTTCCACTGACAAACATGTCGCGTGGAATCTCCACGCGAGTGAGAGTGGCTGGATCAACTCCGCGTTCAATTGCATAGTCTTCATCGATGTACAGGCTGACCGATCCGTCTGGAAAGCGAACCGCATAGAGAGCGTTGTTGTCAGACATTGGCCCGCCGAGGCGCTTCTAGTAGGATGCTGAAAAATCCGTCCTTCTCACCCGCCCAGCCCAGGCGCGCCGAGACGCGCCTTGTCTCAAGCGGCGTTCTCGCATCGTTCAGACCCTCAACGTACCCCACTTGGGAAACGAGCTGTCTTGGCAGCTCAGGGTGGGCGGGTGAGGAAGGGTACGCCTGCGGGCCAAGACACCGCCGCCTCACCAACTCGGCGGCGCGCACAGACGTGGTGCTCCTTATTCGTCGCACCGTGCGCCTCGCTGCGGCCTTGCTGGACGGCCTTTTTGAGCATCCTGTTGGGTTTGGGTTTTCACCCATTGCTATCTATACAGATATAGATGGTCCCATAAATCCTAATCTCGCGAAGTTTCTATTTCACAAGTATCATACGGACGATTTCGCTGTCAAAGCGGGTAAATCATACAGGGGTAAGCATTGATGCGAAAACGGCGGGGCAGTTACAGGATCTCGGCAGGCAGATCTCTCAGGGAAAGCCTTCGATTGAACACGGCCTTCGATCGTGAGATTGAAGGCCGTGTTCAATCCTCTCTCGGCTGTTGTGTCAGCCGCCGAGCGTGTCGAGTGTTTCCTTGAGGCTTTTGCGAATGCAGGTAAAAATTGGAGTATCGCGCAATGTGTATCGGGAGCCCTCAGTTTCGCGAAGCGACATCACGAGATCCAGGAAGTCTTCCGGTTTATCGCTTTCAAACGCCACCACCCATTCCTGATCATCCAACCCGAATGAGTAGGTTGTATTCAGCTTCACCGAGGGGAAGCGATGGCCAACTTCGATGTGTTCATCCATCATACCCTGCCGCGCCGCCTTCGTGAGGAGGAACCATTCGCGCGTTTTCAGGAACGGATAGACGAAGATATATTTGGCTTTGCCTGGCACGACGGTCAACCGCTTGCTCTCTTGATTTTCGTGGGTGTGATGATCTACATACACTGAACGCTTGGTGATTGCGAGATAGGAGTAGGGCGTGGTCAGGTACTGTCCCAATCCCGAGGCCAAGATCTTCGTGGTCATGTCTTGGAACAATTCCATCTCATAGCTGATCCGCCAGAGCATGACGTCGCAATCGCCTCTGATACCGACCGTGGAATAGGCCACCACAAGGACCTTACCGGTATAATCCTCGACCGCCCGCAAGAATTCCTGCTTCCCTCTGGTGCGCTCACTCTCAGGGAGCCGCCGCCAGGCCGGGTCGATTTTATAGAAGGCAAAGTTCACATACTGGCGTCTAGGGGCTTGCGGTGCAGGGGTTTGTTCAGGGGTGGACATCGAAACTCCTCCGTATAACGACCTGAAAAGTAGGCAACCGTTGGTTATTGACGAGTGTGTGTGCTGCACTCGCCGATGTTCAGGCGAGGGACACAGCGCCACCGAATTATATCAATGTTCACGATGGCGCCCGTGAATTATTCTGGCCAAGCAGCGGGTCGGTTTTTATCACTTCGTCTTTACGGTTGTCAACCGGACGAAGAGAGTGGGACCATTTATTGACAGGAGAAGAGTGATCTGGTACTGGCATGCTGTATGGCAGTCGCACAGGTCCATAGACAACGGATCATGATGCTCTATGTGGGCATTGGTGTGCTGAGTGCTCTTGCTCATGTATCGGCCCATGCGATCGATACGCATCCCACTGCGAAGCAGATTCAGACCGCAATCGATCAAGGGAAGGAAGCGGCACAGAAGGGGAGACCGCCGGACAGTTTCTATGTTCGGTTCGGAGTGTCGGATGAAGTCCAGCCCAAGGGATTTTTAGTCACAAAAATAGGAGCCCTGTCGGTCATGGCCACGCATATGGCCCTGCGAGGCCTCCGTCCGAAGGAGACAGATATTACGCCAATACTCGAAGATCAGACCATGCTGGTTAGCACCGTCATCTTTGGCAATGCCCCCAACTTCGCGGTGGACAGTTATATCGTGCTCGAACAGGGAGTGAAGGTGATCAAACCTGTCACCGTGCGATTCGATGCACAAGCCGGCCGGAGTGTCGTATGGCCGAAGAGTCCTCGGTTCAAGGCAAAGGTCGTGGCGTCGTTCCGTTATTCAGATTTTGATCCGAAGGCCCGGACAACGATTACGGTGTATCCGGCGACCGGAGGAGAGTCGAGTTTCCCTATGAATTTTGGCGAGATTGATTAGTTCGGACTGCTCCTTGCTATCCATGCCGAAAGCATCCGCCACCCTGCCGTTCACCGCAGAAATCATTGCGATCGGCACGGAACTGTTGATCGGTGGTCGATCGGATTTCAATTCTCTTTTCCTCGCCGACGAGCTCGGCCGGCTCGGGATCGCAGTTCGATTCAAGTCAGTCGTCGGCGACGATCGAGAGGATATCGTCACGGCTCTTCAGACAGCGGTCAAGCGATCTCAGGTGATCGTCATGACCGGCGGACTCGGTCCAACCGTAGACGATTGCACGAGAGAGGGGGTGGCCCATGCGACGGGACACCGGCTTGGTCGCCGGAGGGAAGCGTTGAACGGCATGACGGCCCGACTCGCGCAATGGGGCCGCGTGCCCAGCCCAGCGCAGTTGCGCCAGGCCATGATTCCATCCGGCGCCATCGTGCTGAAGAATCCCATCGGTTCTGCGCCGGGGTTCTGCCTGACATGGAAGAAGGCGCTGATTGTCTCGTTACCCGGCGTGCCACGGGAAATGGAAGAGATGATGCGGCAGGAAGTCGTGCCGTTGCTGCGCGCAGCAACCGAATCGTCGGGCCGATCACCTCGATCGCCGATCGACCGTCAGGTGTTTCATACGTTCGGCCTGGCGGAGGCGGATGTCGATACCAAGCTCAAAGGGCTCATTCCAAAAGGAGCCCCGGTCGATGTGGGATTACTTGCATCACCGATGGGCGTGCTGGTTTCGCTGACGACGAAGGGGAACCAATCCGCCTCGGAGAGGAATCGTGATCTGTTGCAGAAGCTCGTACACGACGTCAGGTCAAGACTCAGCGACTGGCTCTTTGCCGAAGGGCGAGACACGATGGAGGAAGTCGTCGGGCGGGAACTCACCAAACAGAGGCTCATACTGGCAGTGGCGGAATCCTGTACCGGCGGATTGATCGGCCATCGACTCACTCAAGTAGCTGGCTCATCCGTCTACATGGATCGTGGCGCAGTCTGCTATAGCAATCGAGCGAAGACGGAGATGTTGGGTGTATCCGCGGAACTCATCGCTCGGCATGGTGCGGTGAGTAAAGAGGTCGCAGCGGCGATGGCCTGCGGCATTCGCGAACGCGCGAGCGTATCGGTGGGACTCAGTGTCACCGGCATTGCCGGGCCCGGCGGAGGAACCGAGACCAAGCCGATCGGGTTGGTTTATGTCGGGTTGGATGATGGAACCGGCCGGCCGATCGCGCGGGAATTTCGGTTTCACGGGGATCGACATGTCATCAAACAACGGTCGTCACAAGCTGCATTGGATCTCCTTCGCCGATGGTTGCTCGATAGGGC
>CBDDRW010000043.1:0-28331 GCA_965233175.1 uncultured bacterium | reverse complement strand
ACACATCGTGATGCAATTCCTGATCGAGGCCATGACGTTGAGCCTGGTAGGAGGCGTCTTGGGTATTGTTCTGGGAGTGACCGGCGCGAAGTTGACGACGCTGATTGCCGGCTGGCCAACCATCATCTCCGGCAATGTCATCCTCCTCGCTTTTTTCTTCTCACTTATCGTGGGTCTCTTCTTCGGATTGTACCCTGCCAACAAGGCCTCACGCCTCAATCCTATCGAAGCGCTCCGGTACGAATAGCGCGGATCATCGAGAACAGATCTGATGATGTATCGCCGGTGCGAGGCGCTAGGCTGCGTGACGTGTTGTTTTCGGTTCTGACGTGACCACACGGTTAATGGATCGGAGAGGAGGCTGTTTCTGGTTGGAGAGGTCGATGGTGAGTGGATTTCGGTAGGGGCTGCCGGTTTCGTCATATGTGAGCGCGACGATTGGTTGATGGAGGGTAGCGGAATTAATTGTGATGATCGTCCCTTGTTCCTTCGTATTCAGCTCCACGAAGCTGTAGACAGGGTAAATGCCGACGAGTTTGATGAACAAGGAGACCAGCTTCAGGTCGAGGCGGCCGAATTCTCCTTCTTGGAATAGTTGTTGAATTGCCGCGTGGGAAGGTAGCGGTCGGAGCCCCCCGAATCCCGTCAGGAGCTCATCGTATCGATCTGCGATCATGACAATGCGACTTGCTTCCGCTGTCGATCCTGCCGATGTTTCGGATGGATAGCCGTGCCCATCGGGTGTGGCATGGTGTTCGGCCGCTATTTGGCGAACTGTCTGGGAGAAATCGCGTTGGGCCTCAATGGCAATGGCGCTGAGCCGTGGGTGATGGTGAAAGGTCACCAGATCTTCACTGGAGAGGGGCGTCGATGTGCGGAACAGATGATCGGGAAGTTGTAACAGCCCGATGTCATGCAGCAACGCACCGGTTGCCAGCTCGTGGAGTTGTATCGGGTTATAGCCGAGAGCTTGGCCGATAATCATCGCTAGCGTGCAGACGCCGAGGCTATGGTTATTAAAGGACGCATCGAGGTGCCGTCCATGGCTCATCGCCATGAATGCCGCGTGGGTGCTGAGGGTTCGCGTGATGATGGTGATTTCCTGCACAGCTTCGTTGACCAGCCCTGATCTTGCGACGCCTGTTTTGCCGATTTCATCGAAGACGGTCTTAACCGACTGAATCAGTTTGGCACGCGTCTCTTGCGCGATCACGAGTTCCTGGTTCAACGCGGCAAGTGAACGGGGTCCATCATGGGATGTGGTTGCTTGGGTGGAGGTGTGTAAGCCGATCGTGTGAAGGGTCTCTTGCGCGATCGGGAAGGACGCGACGTCGAGCCCTTTAGAGGGGTCGATATCTACGGCTCGGACATTGGATCGACGCAAGCGCTCGATCTGATCTTCAGTGCTAATCAAAAACCGATGTTTGAGAAAGGGCGTTCGGAACCATGAGCAGTCGATTCCAGCCACATACATCCCGACACGGAGTTGCTGCAGAGAGATACGCTTACGCATTCCACACCGATCGACCATGAAATGGATACCGGACAAGGCACGACAATTCCTTATCGGTTTTCCATGCGCAGATATTGAGTACGAGCCACCCGTATGAATCGTGAGGGATCATCGAGAACGTGAGGAACCTCGAGTCCCTGTCGAGGGTCGAGTCGTCTTAGAAACTGGACGCAGGGGTCAACTGCACTTCGATGCGAGGGTTGTTTTTATCGATGTGTTTATAGAGATGGGTTTCGACGATGCGGTTGTCATTGATCCCGAGCCCCTCACAGAGGGCATCTTGCGCGATCTTGAGCCCGCCATCGACGTCTCGCCGTAGGGCTGAGGTAAAGTAGAACCGGATGGACAGGGCGAGCCATTCCGACTGGAGTTGTGCAAGGAGGGATGCTCGATGAGTGGATTGCGCAAGCTTGAGCCAGATGAGTTGTCCCACTTGGGCTTTATAGGCGCGACCGGCCGAAGAGATCAATCGTCGGCCATTCACGGTGGCATATTGGTGGTTCACGCTGGGAGGCACAGGGAGGGTTAAGGCGACCGCATGACTCTCGGTCGGTCCCTGCGGTATTGGGGGGGCAGGAATACGGGATTTCGGGGCTGTTCTCGTGGCGAGACGTGGCACTACGATCTTCTTGCCAGGGTCCCGGTAGGAGATCATACGAACGGCCCGTGGAGAGGAAGGAATCCGAGGCGGATGCTGAAACGTTGGCATGCGTGTCAGTGATTACAGGAGATTGAGGATCTTGGACATGTTCTGGTCGTATTGTTCTTCTGATCGGCCGATGTACCGGCGCCATGTGCTTGGATTCCAGATCTCCATACGATGATACAAACCGACCAGGACGATTTCCTGGTCTTCATCTAGTGGAATAATTTTTCTAAGCCGGCTTGGAATCAGAATGCGCCCGGCTTTGTCGATTTCCGATGTGCCGGCTTCCGACACGACAAAGTGCATGAACAGTCGGCTCTGGTCTTCATCGAGCGTGGCTTTTGTCCGTTCGAGGACTTTTTCCCATTCTTTCATGGAGTAGATGAGCGTTGACTCCTCGGGACCCTTGACGAATACGACGGCTTGTCCATCTGACTCGACCTGCTCACGGATGGGCGAGGGAACGATAAATCGACCCTTCTCATCCACTTTGCACAGATATTCACCGGCAAACATCAATGAACCCTGTCCTTTATGAAGCTAATGTCGCCCTGGTGCGATTGCGAATCCACTGTTCCAGATCCGAGCGTACGAAGCGCCATTCTTTTCCAAGCTTGAAGGCGGGTATCTGTCGAGTCTGTAAGTAACGATAGAGCGTGCGTTGTGTAATCTTGAGGTACCGGCAGGTCTCCTCCGCTGTCATCAGCTCGCTCTTGGGCTCTTTGGCCATTGCTGAACCTGGTTCGATAGAGATCCATATGCCTCACACTGCCTCATGCTACTGCCGTCAGGGTAGGTAAACTTGAACGAACTGTCAAGTGAAAATGCATGACAATCCATGTCATAGCCCGTCAGTGCTATCGTGGTCCATCGCCCCTGCATCACCAGGCTCCATGGCCCCGGAGAGATCGTCTCCGAGGTCCTCACCCATCTCCTCGCCCATTTTCTTCATAAATCGAGTCATGCTCTGCGGATCTTTTTCATCGAGGCCTGCCAGATTTTTTGGATCCAAAGAGGCGTTAAGGCGCGCCTCTTCGGATTTTGGTGAGGCAAATCGAGACAGGATTCGTTCAACCAGTATACTGGCGCAATGGGAGCAGGTTGCCGGTGTCTGATTAGCCAGGCTTAAGACCAAGACGGTGCTCCGCTTGTGACAGTCGCGGCAGAGGTATTCATACAATGGCATCGATTATATTCCTAGGGTTGGCAATGATCGTCCAGTTTGTTCAGTAAAAAAGCGATCCGGTATCAGGTCCGTTTCGATAGTTCTGGCTAACGTCAAAGCGAAGACAGGCCCGCTACCAGCTTTTCGCAGGGTTTTCGCGCATTCGTTCAGTGTGGTACCGGTGGTGAACACATCGTCCACGAGGAGGATACGCTTTCCTGCAAGATCTTGTGGCTTCCGGATAGTAAACGCATTCCGTAGATTGTGTAACCGCGCTTGCCGCGATAAGGCGGTTTGAGGATCGGTGATGGTGGTTCTGACAAGGTTGGTGCCTGAAACGGGGCGGGACAGGTGACGACCGAGCTGATCGGCCAATAGCAACGATTGGTTAAATTCACGCGCGCGTAAGCGAGCTGGGTGTAACGGCACGGGGATAAGTACATCGGCATCGAGTCCGTGTGGGAGGGCACTGATCATGAGTTGCGCGAGTGGTCGTGCGAGGGTTAGCTTCCCGCGGTATTTGAAGGAACAGATGGCATCCCGCAGGGGCGAGAGATAGGGGAAGAGGGTCCAGGCGCATTGAAAGTATGGTGGTTGTTCCTGGCACGCTTGGCATTGATGGTTCGGCGTGTAGGTCGTGGTCGCCAGGGAGACGAATGGTTGGTCGCAACGGACACACACCGGCTGCTGAAGTGGGCGGATGGTTTCCCAGCACGCGGCGCAGAAGAAGGGCACTGTGTCGGTGCTGAGTGAGTGGCCACATGCGAAGCATTCCACTGGCAGGACAAACCGAAGGAGCTGACGACATCGTCCGATCAGTCGATTCTGTGTGTCTCCACGTAACATAAGTCGGGAAAGCGATCAGATAAGGTGCATCCTTCAAGGTTGTTGCCTAGCAAACGGTTATGATATACGAAGGCAGCAGGTATTGAAACTCCTCTGCCTGCGCGGCAGGCTGTAATGGGAGAACAAATTGTGTCTCATGTTTGATGGCATCTGCTGAACCAAATGGACACACGAAATCAGTTCGAACAGGGCGTCCGTTGATCCCTATTACGGATCAGAGCCTCATAGAGAGACGTCAATTGTCATGGTGAAATTTGATCAGGTGTCGAAAATATACGAACGGGGCGGTGACATCATCACCGGGCTTGATCGGGTCACGATCGAAGTAGGAAAGGGGGACTTCTGCGCATTTATCGGTCCCAGCGGTTGCGGAAAGAGTACGTTGCTGAACCTGGTTGGTGGATTGGATGTGCCGACCTCGGGAGAGATTCTTCTCGAGGGGCGTTCGACCAGTGGATTCACGAACGACGACTGGACAAGGGCCAGGCGGGAAACCATTGGGATTATCTTCCAAGCATTCCATTTAATCCCAGGATTGACGGCAGCGGAGAATGTTGCGTTTCCCTTATTGTTGCGCGGGGAGCGAGGAGCTTCCGTCCAAGCCCGTGTTGCGGAAGTGATTGATTTGGTCTCGATGACCGCGCGACGACACCATCGCCCCAGCGAGCTCTCGGGCGGGGAACAACAGCGTGTAGCGATTGCGAGAGCGATCGTGCACCATCCTCAGATTATTCTCGCCGACGAGCCGACGGGGAATTTGGATTCCCAGCATGGGGCCGAAATCATCGTGCTGCTCCGGTCACTCGTTCAACTCTTTGGCCAAACTATCCTGTTAGTGACGCATAGTACCGAAGCTGCTCGTGCCGCCGATTACGTCTGGGCCATGAAAGATGGGCGACTCATGACGAGAACGCAGCATGATCCGGTCACGGTCGTCGCCTGATGGATCTGTCGACCACCATTGCCGGAGTACGATTTCCCAGTTGCTTCATGAATGCCTCGGGGGCACTCTGTGTCACGCGTGAGGAACTGCTGGCCCTTGGCCGGTCTCGCGCCGGAGCCATTGTCACGAAGTCGATGACGGTTGAGCCTCGAGACGGCAATCCCACGCCTCGATACTATGCGTTTCCTGGTGGATCCATCAATTCGATGGGTTTGCCGAATCTCGGATACAAGGCATACGCGACGCTTATTCCTGAGTTGAAGGGATTTGGCAAGCCGGTAATCGCCAGTGTGGCGGGTCTTTGTGAGGATGATTTCCCCACCATTGCGGCCCTGATCAATGCGACGAAGCCCGACTTGATCGAAGTCAATCTTTCGTGTCCCAATATTCCTGGCAAGCCCCAGATTGGGTATGATGTCGAAGCTTCGGAGCGGTTGCTGAAGCGGGTTCGCAAGGTGATCACGGTTCCCATGGGGGTTAAGTTGCCTCCGTATTTCGACCCTGCCCATCATACGGCGATGGGGGAGGTCATTGGCCGTTGCGGGGTTGATTTTGTCAACCTGATTAACTCGGTCGGCAACGGATTGGTGGTTGACTCTGAGCGCGAGACGGTCGTGATTAAGCCCAAGGGTGGGTTCGGTGGATTGGGAGGTACGATTATCAAGCCGGTCGCGCTGGCCAACGTGCGGGCGTTTTGGAAAATCTTCCAAGGGCGAATCCCGATCATCGGGACCGGCGGCGTCGTCAACGGCGTGGATGCGTTTGAACACTTGCTCTGTGGCGCGTCGGCTGTGCAGATTGGGACGGTGTTGGTGGAGGAGGGAATGAGTGTATTTGGCCGATTGGAAACGGAATTGGCGGCTCAGCTTAGCAAGAAGGGCTATGCGAAGCTTGAGGACTGCCGGGGAAAGCTGAAGGAGTTATAGGCCTACTTGGCTCCAAACGTCTTGGCGAGGAGGCCCAGTTGCAAAGCCCGTCTGAGTAGCTGCGCGACGTTTCTCACATTTAACCGTCGCATTAAGTTGAATCGGTGTACTTCGACTGTGCGCACGCTGATCTCCAATACATCCGCGATCTCACGGTTTGTGTGTCCGATCGACACTAGGCGGAGGATTTCGCGTTGCCGAGGTGTGAGGAGTTCAGCGTCTAGCTTTTCATATCGCGGCTGGATTTTTCGGCTCAACGCAGTGTGTGCGCCCATCGGTTCCCTCTTTTCATCGACTTCGGTAAGTCTAGCAAAGGTCTGTCTGGCTGTAAACGAAACGGCTGATTTGTGCAGGATTTCGTTCCCGGCTCGAACAATTCGAGGTGCCTTCTCCCCCTCGTTTCGTAGGGTTCGCTCTATTCATCACGCCCCTAGCATCACATGATTATACCACTTGCTCTGATTCGCGCTCATGCGCTCCAGCGGCCATTTCGCACTCTGCTCAGCATCGCGGGAGTGGCATTGGGGGTACTGGCTTCGGTGGCCATTGAGACCGCGAATGTTCAAGTGCTGCAATCCTTCGAGCAAGCAGTCAAGACGGTAGCTGGTTCTGCCACATTGGAAGTGGCAGGCCATGACCTCGGAGTGGATGAGTCGGTCATCACGGCTATCCGTGCGGTTAAGGGGGTCGTGAGCGCCGCACCGGTCATCGAAGAGTCGGTCGTCATCACTCAGGGGGAGCCGCGTGGCCAGGTGCTTCAGATATTGGGGCTGGATCTACTCTCAGAGGTCGGGGCGCGTGGCTTTCAGATACCGAAGGCCGACGACCCCGATACGTTGGAGATGCTCCTCGCTCCGGACGCCCTCTATCTTGGTCGGCAAGTGGCGGCTGACTGGCACTTGGGAGTGGGTCATGTTGTCGAGGTGATGGTGGGAGGGCGTGTTTCACGGTTGAGAGTCGCAGGGTTCATCCAAAACGAGGGGGCACGCTCGTCTCTTTGGGATCGGCTTGCCGTCATGGATATAGCCGCCGCGCAGGTATTATTTCAATCGATTGGGCGGTTGGATCGGATCGATCTGGTGACGATACCTGGCCGACCGCTTGACGGCATCGCCGCCTCTCTGCGCGCAGTTCTCCCTCCGCATCTTGTTGTGCAACGGCCGGCACAGCGGACCAAGCAAGTCGAGAACATGGTCTGGGCCTTCCAACTCAATCTATCGGTCATGAGCTGGGTGGGGCTACTTGTCGGGGTGTTCTTGATCTACAACACGATCGCCTTTGTTGTGGCGCAGCGGAGGCGGGAGATAGGCATCTACCGTGCACTCGGTATGACAGAGCGGAGGGTTACAAGCCTATTTCTCACGGAAGCCGGGCTTCTTGGCCTCTTAGGCGGGCTCTTGGGAGGCGTCGGCGGGGTGTGGCTGGCCAGAGGGTTGGTGTCACTCGTCAACCGAACGGTGTCAGATCTCTATGCGCCGGTGATGTCTGGCGGGATGGTCCTGTCGATGGACATCCTGACCCTTACGGCAGTGGCAAAAGGGGTTCTGCTCGGAACAGTGGTCTCGATGGTGGGGGCTTTGGGTCCCAGTGTGGAGGCCGGGAGGACTGTGACGGTTCGTGCGTTGGCGCCGGGAGACTATGAATCAACGAACCAGTTGAGGGCTGGGCTATGGGGCTGGATCAGCCTCATACTGTTCGTGCTCGCCGGCCTCTGTTCGCTAATGGGCCCGGTTGGAGACTTGCCGCTCTTTGGTTATGTCGCGACCATGTGTCTCTTGGGGGCGCTCTCTTGTCTCGCACCGATGTGTATCAAGGCGTTGGGGTCGCGACATCTTCGCCGAGAAAGCAAGACGATGGTCGTTGGAGGGAGTCTCCGGCTTATCGCGGCAGATCAGGCCGCGCGTCATCCCGGCAGGAATGCGGTGACCGTGTCGGCGTTAATGGTAGGACTGTCGATCATGATCGGTGTGGTCGTCATGGTTCGGAGTTTCCGCGACACGGTCGAGTTCTGGGTGGACGAAACCGTCATGGCCGATCTCATTGTGGCTCCGCAGTCCTGGCTTCAGGGGAAACAGGCAGGGCAGGCTTCGCGTGCCCTGCCAGGGACCTGGGATTCGACGCTATCGGCAATCGATGGCATTGCGGCAGTCGATACCTATCGCGAGGCGTATGTGGGTGTCGAAGGTCAATCAGTCGCGCTGGTGTCACGGGATCTTCGGCTCCATGCGCAACGCAGCCGGTATCTGATGGTCCATGGAGATTCAAGCTCGGCGTTGATGCGAGCTGCCGAAACCGGAGGCGCTCTCCTGTCGGAAGTGTTGGCGACCCGGCTCCAGCTTCGCGAAGGAGATACTGTCAGGATTACGACGCCGGCAGGACCCGCCGCGGTGCCAGTTACGGGAATCTTTTACGATTACGCGACCGACGGCGGGAAGATGGTCATGGATCGTGCGTGGTATCGGCAGCAATGGCACGATGACCGCGTGACCGTGTATTCCGTCTACCTCGCTCCCGGGGTCGATGCCGAGCACGTGCGACAGTTGATTGTGACACACGTGGCAGGGTTGGATGGAATGACGCTTCCACCACTGGTCATCCGTAACCACGAATTGCGCCGGGAAATTCTTGAGATCTTCGACCGCTCCTTCATCTTGACCTATGTCCTTGAAGCCATTGCCGTGATGGTGGCCGTGCTCGGTATTGTGAACACCCTGGTGACGGCTGTCCTTGAGCGGCGGCGTGAATTTGCCGCATTGCGGGCGATCGGGGCCAGTACGAAGCAGGTAGAACGACTCGTGCTATGGGAAGCGGCCTACCTCGGGTTGATCGGAGCCGCGTTGGGCGTCGCGGGAGGCCTGCTACTCGCTCTCCTGCTCATTCGTGTCATCAATAAACAATCCTTCGGCTGGACAATTCAGATGACGGTTCCAGGCGGGGTGATTCTGCAAGCCGTAGGACTCGCACTTACGGCAGCTCTGGTAGCCGGCTATTGGCCTGCGCGTTGGGCAGCAAGACAACCGGTCGTCGAAGGATTAAGGGAGGAGTAGGACAGCATCCAGCATCCTCTTTGCTCGCGGAACGCGCACGATCAGAATGTGCTCGTTCGACGCGCGCAGTTGAGGATTACTGGATGCCGTCCTTGCGAGGGAATAGCAACGAGCAAGCTTGGAGGGCTCATTTTATAGTCTCGCTCGACTGACGCAGTGGAGGCAAGGTCATGCCGCTACTCAGGAAGAAGAAACCTATGCGGCCACAGGCATACGATTGGCAAATGCGAGCGGTATGTCTTGGCGATCTGATGGCGCAATGGTGAGCAGCGGCCTCGTTGTATGTCCGATTTCCTCTGCGATCCAACAGGTAGGGATCTTTTGAATGGCGATATTGAACAGGTTGACCGAATCGTTATAGAACTCTCGCCGATCGGTAACGGTATTTTCCAGCGCCGATATGCGCTGCTGAATGGCTACAAACTCTTGATTGGCTTTCAGATCAGGATACTGCTCGGCCACCGCAAAGAGTTTTCCTAACGCCCCGACAATCTGATTTTCCGCCTGTGCCTTGCCGGTGATATTGAAGCTTTCGCGATAGGCATTGCGGGCTTTGGTCACAGATTCCAGCGTTTCCCGTTCGTGTGTCATGAAGCTATTGCAGACTTGAACGAGCTTGGGAAGTTCATCGTGCCGCTGCTTCAGGATGACGTCGATATTGGACCAGGCCTTGTCGATGTTATTGGCGAGTCTGACCAGCGTGTTGTACACGGCCACCACATAGGCGATGAGCACAATCATTCCGCTCACAATGAGGCTCCCGATTATCAAGGTGCTATTCATGGACACTCTCCTCTGGGTGCGGCGGTTACGATATCGTTCTCAGATAGTATTTGACGAAGACGGTCAAACATAAGGCGGCAAGCGCCAGGCCTCCTGCTCCATACGCCCACACTTGCCATCGCAAGTGGGACAGCAAGTCTTTTTCGCTTCGATCCGAAATGGTAAATGCATGGTCGCGGTAACTTCCGATGTAGAGACGAGCGGCGTTCTCGATGCGTTCTGTCGCGCCGAGGTGCTCATGTGCGGTTCCGAGGACGTAGACCTGCATTTCCGGGGGGATGAATGATTCACAGCATCGAAGTGTTTTGCTCCCCAACCAACGTTCGGTCGAAATCCCCAATCGATTCAGTCCGGCGATCGTCGTGGGAGGTAATGCTCCAAGCCAATCGTTTCGAACGACGCGTTTGTCCTGCAAGATCAGCTCGGCGTCAAGAGGTACGACGAGCACGCGCCCGGTGGTATCACTGACAAAAAATGGCTGCTCCGACGTGCCTTTCACAATGGTCTCCCACCGTGTATGTTTTCCGGAGCCGACGCGTTCTTCAACGACATAGGTATAGAACACACACGGAAACCCGCTGAAGGGAGAAGAAAGGACCTGATCCTCTGGCTGGACACGTCCACTGATCTCGACTAATCCCAGAGCCAGTGAACGGATGGTCGAGGTCGGAATACTTTCGATCAAGCGTTTTCGTTGGCGAGCCAACCATCCGTCGGCGAAGAGCCAGAATCCTCCTATGGTGCCGGCCACCAAATAGAGGAAGGGGTAATCCGGTGGCCGACTCCACAGAGTGGTTCTCAATGTTTTATCGATTCCGGCGGCGAAGATCATCCCTCCGATCCCGAGGGCGAGTCCAAAAAACAGCATCCAGAACCATAGGCCTTGAGCGTGGGAGCGTGCTGTTTTGGAATCAGATTGATGGCGAACTCTGTTGGTGCGTGTATGATGTCTCGACGCAGCCTGTGAATACAGCTCAGTTTCGCCAATCTGGATCGGCACCGCAGCGCCTCGGTAGGTCTCATTCAGACGAGTCAGGCTTCCGTGAGGCAGCCACCACCCGCAACAGGAATCGCAGCTCAGGAAGGACGCACGCGATACCGTCGCAGACTCCATGTGAGTCCCGCATCGAGGGCACAGGGTCTCTGTCTTAACCGCAACGCCTCCTGTGTCACCCAGCGCCCGCTTCAGCGAAGTGTAATCCTCCACAAAGAAATTCACTTCTCCCACATCGAGCCAGAGTCCGTGTCCGGAGGAACAGACATCGAGTCCGGGGCCATGGCTCGTTGGAACCTGAGTTAGGTCTTCCTGACAATCGGGACATTTCATGGTAACCATCGTATTCAAACTGTAGCAAGAATCGGGCAGGTGTCAAAGCAATACGCTAGTAATCGCCTTGAAAAGCAGGGGGTTCAGCAGGGTTATCATCGAGTAATCATGACGCAGTGTGCGTCAGACGAGAGTTGCGGCTGAGATAGCCGTTTACGAATACGGAGTCGGCTGGATCACAGCTTCTTTGCCACGATCTTGCCGTTTACCCACACGTAGATCGGTGTGCCATACATCCGGGCGGTCTTGCAAGCCACCTTGGCGGCTCTCCGGAGTGCGCATCCGACGGCTTGGGAAAGTGCGCTGGGAGTTTGTTTCTTAACGCGAGGTATGGAACCTGTATTTTTTGTTTTGTCAGCTTGCAACCGGCTGCTGATAGTCCACTTCGATCTTGAATCCCAGATCCTCGATCATGCCCCAGACTTCCGGGGCCGGCTGGCCTGGTGTGGTGAGGTAGCCGTTCACGAAGATGGAGTCGGCTGGATAGAGGGCCAATGGCTGGAGGCTGCGGAGGTTGTGTTCGCGGCCACCAGCCACACGGAGTTCGATACGTGGGTGCAGGAACCGGAAGAGGCAGAGCACTTTCAAGCATCGTTGAGGCGTCAGGTTGTCACAGTCTTCTAACGGCGTGCCTATTGCCGGATGGAGTGTGTTCAGTGGGATCGAGTCAGGTTTCACATCGCGCAAGGCCATTGCGAGATCGATGAGATCTTCATCCTTTTCTCCCATTCCCACGATCCCGCCGGAACAGATTTCCAATCCAGCCGCACGAGCATTCTTGATGGTGCTGAGCCGGTCTTGGAAGGTGTGCGTGGTGCAGATGGAGGAATGAAAGGCTTCGCTCGTATTCAAATTGTGATTCACCCGATCGACCCCTGCCGCCTTCAGCCGCTTGGCCTGTTGCTCATTCATGAGGCCCAGCGAACAACAGATCTGAATCGGAATCTCCTGTTTGATCGAACGGACGGCTCCGGCGATTTCGTCGATTTCCCGGTCCAGGGGACTCCTGCCGCTGATGACGATGCAGTAGCGTTGGGCTTTCGAAGCCGCCGCTTGTCGGGCGCCGTCGATCATCTGTTGTTGGGGCACAAGGTTGTAGCGTTCGATAGGGGCGGTAGAGATCGCAGATTGGGAACAGTAATGACAGTCCTCCTGGCAGGCGCCACTCTTGGCGTTTTGTAACATCTGGAGGCGAACGGTCTTACCGAAATAGCGGGATCGGACAGTAAAGGCGGCTTGGAGAAGTCCCAGCAATTGCTCATCAGGAGTATCAAGCACAGCCTGGCATTCGTCTCTGGTCAGCGTTTCGTCGCGCAAGGCTTTGGCAGCGTAATCGTGATAATCGGCCATTGGGCGCTCCATCATCGTAGAGGGTGATTGCTGCGATGCAGATGGCTGCCTGTCAGCAGGATGCTGAAAAAGTCTGCCAGCATCGTTC
This sequence comes from uncultured bacterium, assembly GCA_965233175.1. GTDB lineage: Bacteria > Nitrospirota > Nitrospiria > Nitrospirales > Nitrospiraceae > Palsa-1315. Next base: position 15,697 of record CBDDRW010000043.1, on the reverse strand, counting down.
TCGCATCGCTCAGAGGCTCAACGTACCGAAGCGTACGCCTCGCCTCTTCGCTCGCTGCGGCCTTGCTGGACAGCCATTTTGAGCATCCTGAGACTAGGGTGGCACCGGCGCCATATGGAAGATTCATTCGGCACATGTGCATAAATCGAGCTGTTCCGCAGCCTGCTAGACTGGCCGAAAACCTACACGGTTTCGAAGGGAGAAGCAATGCCTTGGTAGGGAACAGCTGAGACTGGGAGAGGATTGTTGTCTACATCGGGAACCACTTGACCACCGGCATTCGGCAAAGGCAATGCGACCAACGTATTCCAGATCCCACAGCTTCTGCAGCGCCCAGACCATTCGGTCGATTCATGCCGGCAGGCGGTACAAACATAGGGGACGACCACTCGTTTTTTGAAATGCAGGGCCTTCTTCAGTTCGGTGACGGCCAGTTCCATCTCATGCTTGCGCAAATAAAGATTGGCCATGATCTTATGGTAATCGGCCAATTGGTCCTGTACCCCTTCGACGGTCGAGAGGATGTCGAAGGCTTCATCGATCATTTCGAGACGGTAGTAGAGCTTGCCTAAATAAAACTGCAGCGCAGGGTTGTTTGGATCTTGCCGGAGGGCTTCTTGATAGACCCGAATAATTTCACTAGGCTCGCCCTGTTCGAGAAAGAGTTCTTCGAGGCGGTGGAGGATGATGTTGCTCCGGGTCTTGGCATAGACCTTCTTGAGAATTTCCACGGCCTGTTTCGTCTTGCCTTCACGGAGCAGGATTTCACCGATACCGACGTAGGCCGGCAAGAACGTCCGGTCTCGCTTGATGGCGCCGCGGAAGTATCGCCGTGCTTTATCGGGGTGGCCTCGTTCCAGCAATTGGCGTCCGACCTCATAGGTGCAGCCAGTGAGGAGTTGGGCTTCGGCCAATCGTTCCGGTTCAGCCAGATTGGCCTTCAGGAGCCGATGTTGGATCTCGAGAGCCTCGCTCCATTTTTCGAGTCTGATCAACAGATCGCGTCTGCGGATGAGCGCGGTGAGGTTATCCGGTTCGACCTTGAGCATTTTGTGCAAGGTCTGCAAGGCGTCCTCATAACGCTTGGCGCCTTCCAAGTCGTTGGCCAACTCCAGCAGAATTTCGATATTGCGCTCGTCGACGCGATTGGCTCGTTGATGGAGGCGGATTGCCTCAGCGAAGTTGTTTTCGACGCGGTAAATGTTTCCCAGCCAGAGCAGCGAATCGACTCGATTGGGGTCCATGGCCAGCGCTCGTTCGAACAGGGTAATGGCTTCGACCGTGCGTTTCGACATGATGGCATGGGTGCCTTCACGATGGAGCGCATCGATTTTTTCTTTGCGCCGCAAGAGCCGCGTGCTGCGCCAGTTGCCGATGACATGGACGGTTTGCCGCATGCCGACTGCCAAGGCCACGAGCACCGCGCCGACTGCCATGGAAAAGACGATGAGTGTGACGGGGCTGAGCTCGAATTGGATGGAGGGACTGGTCCGGACTGTGATTGCCCCAGGATTCAACTCGCGGGCATAGCTGTAGAGGAAAATTCCGGCGCTGACGAGAAAGATGGTGGTGAGCAGTCGGAGCATCGATCTAGGCCTTGGTTTTTGCGGGCACCTTTTTCCGCTTCACGGGCCGAGGGGTCACGGTCGGTTGTGCGACCGTCGGCTTGTCCGGGATGGTGACGCGTTTGGCGTCGGCCCACAACCGTTCGAGTGCGTAATGTTTCCGGATATCCTCCCTGAAAATATGGACGATCACACCGCCGAAGTCCATCAAAACCCACTGTGAAGACCGCATGCCTTCGATACTCAGCGGTTTGGAGCCGGAACGAGAGAGGATTCCATCGATATGATCGGCAATGGCGCTCGCCTGGCGATTCGAATCCGCAGAGCCGATAACCAGGTAGTCGGCAACGGAGGTCAACGGCGCGACCTGGAGGACGAGCACGTCGGTGGCCTTCTTGTCGAACATGGCCCGGGCAATGGCGAGGGCCGTGGACCTAGCTGTTCGTGCGATTACGGTCCTCTTGGTAGAGATGATGGTGAAGTATATAAGATTCCACTAAGGGCGGCAACAGATTTGCCGCTGAGAGCCCTTGGCGGATGCGTGCGCGAATATCCGATGCGGAGACTGGGCTGGGTGGCAGTTTGAGGCAGATCAGACCGTGGGTTTCTATCGGCGCTTCGATTCTGGAAATCCGGCCCGCATCTAGGTCCGCCAACGAGGGATAGGGAATCGACGGAAGTAATGGGACGGTTGAGAGGGAACGGAACGAGAGGCCGGGCCGGGAAAGGACGACGAATGAGCAGAGTTTCAGCAGCGTGTGGGGGTCACGCCAGGAGGGAAAATCCAGGAAGGCGTCAAGTCCGATCAAAAAAAAGAGCTGGGTCTGTGCGCCATATTCCTGTTGTAATTGGCGAATGGTGTCGATGGTGTACGACTTGCCTGGCCGACGGATTTCTACATCGGAGATGGCGAAAGCGGGGTCTGAGCCGATGGCAAGATGGACCATGTCATAACGGTCTTGGGCTGGAGCCAGACTGCCGTTCGGCTTATGGGGAGGCTGACTCGTGGGAATGAAGAGGACTTGGTCGAGCCCAAGCGTTTCGCGTGCCTGACGGGCAATGGCCAGGTGACCATTGTGCACGGGGTTGAAACTACCCCCGAGGAGGCCGAGACGAAAGGGTCTAGAGTGCTGAGTGCTGAGTGCTGAGTTTTCGAAATCTGACGAACTCATAACTCAGAACCTATCACTCAAAACTTTAAAGAATCACGAGGTTGTCCCGATGGATGACTTCCTCGTATTCCTGCGGGCCGAGTTCCTGTTGGATCTCGGTCGTTTTGAGTCCTTTGATCCGTGCCAAGGTCTCGGAGGAAAAGTTCACGAGTCCTTTGGCGAATTCTTTGCCGTCCTGGTCGAGGCAGCTCACCGCATCTCCTGTATCGAAGAGGCCGCTGACGTCCACAATGCCTGAGGCCAACAAGCTTTTGCCCCGTCTCACCAGTGCTTCAACGGCACCTGAGTCGAGCGTCAGGGTTCCTCGGGGCCTGAGAGTGAAGGCGATCCAGTGTTTGCGGCTGGTGAAACGGCGTTCCTTCGCGAGGAAGAGGCTGCCGCCGGGACCGCCAGCCAATACGCGCGGAAGGAGACCGGCTTCTTGCCCATTCAAGATCAAGGTTGAGACGCCGTACTCACCGACTTTCTTGGCTGCTCTGACCTTTGTGGCCATGCCCCCGGTTCCTTCAAATGAGCTGGATATGCCGGCTCGCCGTTCAATTTCCTCGGTAATGTCCGGAATCAATGGAATCAGCGTGACTGCAAGGTTTTTGCGTGGGTCCTCTGTGTACAACCCGTCGATATCGGACAGGATGATCAGCAGTTCTGCGTCGACGAGATGGGCGACCTCGGCAGCCAGGGTATCGTTGTCTCCCACCCGGATTTCATCCACGGCGACCGTATCGTTTTCGTTGATGATGGGAATCACGCCGAATCCGATCAGCGCACTCAGCGTGTGGCGGGCATTGAGAAAGCGACGCCGGTCGGCGAGGTCGTGGTGCGTGAGGAGGATTTGTGCGACCTTGACGTCGAGCCGCTCAAACGATTTTTCGTATGCCCACATGAGCCGGCTTTGGCCGACCGCCGCTGCTGCCTGCTTCACAGGGAGACTCTTGGGATATTCCTTCAGACCTAATTTTTTGATGCCGGAGACAATTGCGCCGGAGGAGACGATTAGGACTTCACGCCCGCTTGAACGGATGGCTGCGATTTCATCCGCGAGCCGATCGATCCGTTCGGGGCGTAGGCCGGTCTCTCGGGACGCAACGAGGCTGCTCCCGATTTTGATGACGATGCGAACGGCGTGCTTTAGGAGCTGATCACGCATGGTGTGGCTCGAAGTTGCGCAACCTGTTGTCCCACATAGGTGACGAGTTCCGTCAACCCTTCTCTCGTGGCGGCAGAGATCGGGAGGCACGTATAGCGATGGCGCTTGCAGTACTCTTGCAACTTATGCAGCCGCGCGCCGTCTCCGACCACGTCGATCTTTGTGGCGACCACGGCAAAAGGGCGTGTGATGATCGGCTCATCGTAGGCGGCCAATTCTTGACGCATGACCTCGAAACTCTTGACCGGCTCCTCGGGGGCCCATTCGGACACGTCGATCATGTACAGCAAAAACGAGGTGCGTTCGATATGCCGGAGAAATTGGAGCCCCAGTCCCTTACCTTCATGGGCGCCTTCGATGATTCCGGGAATATCGGCGACGGCGAAACTTCCTTTCTCTCCCCAGCGAACGATCCCTAGATTCGGCGTCAGTGTGGTGAAAGGATAGTCGGCGATCTTTGGCCGTGCTGCTGAGATAGTGGCGATGAGCGTCGATTTCCCGGCATTGGGAAAACCCACAAGGCCGACATCGGCCAACAGTTTCAACTCAAGCTTCAGCGATCGTTCCTCACCTTCTGTACCGGTTTCAAAGTTCGTAGGTGTGCGGTTGGTCGAGGTTGCGAAATGGCTATTCCCTCGCCCCCCCCGGCCCCCGTGTGCCGCCACAAACTGCTGTCCAGCGGTAACCAGGTCGGCCAGCACCTCACCGGTCTGGTCATCGCAGATGACTGTGCCGACAGGAATGGCCACCACCACATCCTCGCCGGTCCTTCCGGAGCAATTCGCAGCTCCTCCCTGGCGACCGACTTCTGCTTCGTAGTGTTTTTGGTACCGGAGGTCAAGGAGCGTGGTCATGCGAGGCGACGCTTCAAATATGACATTGCCGCCGTGGCCGCCATCTCCGCCATCCGGCCCGCCGCGAGGCACGAACTTTTCGCGCCGAAAACTGCATGCGCCGTCGCCCCCTCGGCCGGCTGTGATACGGATACGGACTTCATCGACGAACATCGGCACACCGTTTCAGGGGAATGACTGTATGGACATGACATGCGAGGAACACCCCGTTGCACCCCTACTCATGCCGGGAGTCCTCGTAGTCATACATTGTGGCGAGAAAAGAGGAAAAGAACGTACTAGGAGACCGAGGGCGCGGAGTAGACGCTGATCTTCTGCCGTCCGCGGCCGCGCTCGAACTTCACAATTCCTGTGATACGGGCAAAGAGAGTGTGGTCTTTGCCGATGCCTACGTTGAAACCGGGAAAGAATTTCGTCCCTCGCTGACGGATCAAAATCGATCCTGCCGCGACGGTCTCTCCACCATAGGCCTTGACTCCAAGATATTGCGGATTACTATCGCGCCCGTTTCTTGTCGAGCCGCCGCCTTTATTTGTCGCCATGGCTGATCCTCGTTAGGCCGTTTCAATACCGGTAATGCGCAATTTGGTAAAGCCCTGGCGATGGCCATTCGTTCGCCGATAGTTCTTGCGCCGTTGTTTCTTGAATATAGTGATAGAGCGAGTTCGACCCTGGCCGACAATCTCAGCCTTGACGCTGGCCCCCTTGACCAACGGTTGTCCAACCGCTAGGCCTTTTTCGCCGTGGACCAGCCGCACTTGCCCGAGTTCAACCGTTCCCCCTACCTCGCCAGGGAGGGACTCCACTTGGACTAATGTCCCAGTTTCGACTCGATACTGCTTGCCGCCCGTCTCAATGATCGCGTACATAACACACTCCATCTCCATTACAGAAGATGAGTGTGTACCATAGGGATTTGAATTCTGTCAAGGTAACGGCCGGCTCGCTCGTGATATTTCAGCCCAATAGGATTTGAAGGATTTGATGACAAACTTGTTCCTTTTTGCTCCGTTAGTTCTTTCTCTCGCCACCACTGTTCCATCCAATGGCATATGCTATGCTTTCTATTGTTGAGCCCCTTCACGCATCGGAGATTATGATGGCCAATGCACCCAAACCACATCCTTCCAAGTCTAAAGGCAGCCGATTCGTGCTTCGCCCCTACCGTCGCGTACCGACTCAGCGTGTTCTTTATTATCTCAGCGGGAAATGCGTGGGAAAGGGTGTCGTGACCAATTTGTCCCAATCCGGTATGCGTGTTCGAGGAGAGCATGCGGTAGAACCGGGTCTGGATTTGGCGTTGCGCCTCACGCTTTCAGACGACGGCCCGACGATAGACATTGACCGAGCCACGGTTCGGTGGGTAGATGGAAACGATTTCGGCCTGGATTTTGTGCGCCTCAGCCCGTTAGCAAAGAAGCACATCAGCAACGCGTTGAACCAGCAGGTTCGCGCCCCTCAATCACCGGCCTGAGTTCATGTTCATGCTCAGGCTGTCTATGGGCGATGCCGCATCCGTTTGCTTGACGCTTCTTCCAGCCCGCTGCTATATTTCGACTTCACCGCTCGATTGTTCATATACTGCCTGCGATCCCGATGCTTGAGCCACAAGGAAAAATTTGGATGGATGGGTCGTTCGTCGATTGGGCGGACGCGCAAGTCCATGTCATGACACATTCCCTCCATTATGGACTGGCGGCGTTCGAGGGCATCCGTTGTTACAAGGGAAAGTCCGGTTCTGCAATTTTCCGACTCCAGGAACACGTCGATCGGTTGTTCGATTCCACTCATATCGGCATGATGGAGATGCCTTTCGACAAGAAGCAGGTTGCAGCGGCCATTGTGGAGACAGTGAGGGTGAATAAGCTGGAGGCCTGCTATATTCGTCCGCTCGTCTATATCGGGCATGGAGCGATGGGGGTCTATCCCGGCGATAATCCGATCAAGTTGGCCATTGCGGCCTGGACATGGGGCGCCTACCTCGGGGACGATGCGCTGGCGAATGGAATGCGGGCTCGTGTGTCGTCGTATACGCGACATCACGTCAATGTCTCGATGACGAGAGGGAAGATTTCCGGCTATTACGTGAATTCGATTCTCGCGAAAAGGGAGGCGAAGGCGGACGGGTACGATGAAGCAATTTTACTCGATACCGAGGGCTATGTGTCCGAGGGAACGGGGGAGAACATCTTTATTGTGCGGAAAGGGCAGCTCAAGACGACGCCGTTGACCTCGATTCTTGATGGCATCACAAGAAGTTCCGTCATCGAGTTGGCGCGGGAGAAGCGTATTCCCGTAGTGGAGGAACGTTTTACACGTGATGATATGTATATCGCCGACGAAGTATTTGTGACTGGTACTGCCGCCGAACTGACGCCGGTTCGAGAAATCGACAATCGCCGCATTGGAACCGGTACGCCAGGTCCCATTACACAATCTCTACAAAAGACCTTCTTTGCTATCGTGCGCGGGGAAGACCCCACCCACGAGGCATGGCTTACCCGCATTTAGTACGAACTGAATTGGTTCAATCCGCGTTACACTCGTGAGAGCGGACTGGTTGCTCTGATCTCTGTTGCGTGCATCATGAGCATGCTGACCTAGCCGAACCGGATAAACCCAGGCGCACCTCACCGACAAGGGCTGGGTTTTCAGCGTCCTGTTAGTGTTTGCCGGAGGAAGAGTCGCTGGGAGTATGGCTTTCCGCTGTCGGGGCTGCAGGCGTGGCCGGCGTGGTTTCAGGGGTGGTCTGGGACGATTCTTTCTTTTTGAGGTCGATGACTGTGGAAGAAAATGCCCGTTCTTTGGCAAGCATAGCCAGACTCAACGAGGTCAGCATGAAAATGGCTGCGACGACAACCGTGAATTTGCTCAAGAAGTTTGCAGGACCGCGACTCCCGAAGACGGTCTGGCTGGAACCTCCGAATGACGCGCCGATTTCAGCACCCTTCCCTGATTGCAAGAGAATTGCGCCGACCATGAGAAAACAGACTAGGACATGAATGATAATGAGGAAAATGTACATGACACTCCGATCAATTAGGCACGCGGCATCTGCGCAGAAAAAAGAATTGTAGCAAACGAATCTAGATTGAGGCAAGCCCCTCCTACCAAAGCCCCGTCAATTGCGTCGCAAGCAAGGAGCGAAGCAATATTCTGGGGTGTGACACTTCCGCCGTACAGAATTCTCATGGCCGATGCGATGTCACTATTCCATTCTGTTTCAACGAACAGCCGGATTGAACGATGCACGGTCTCGGCTTGTTCTACAGTGGCGGAGCGTCCGGTGCCGATGGCCCAGACCGGTTCATAGGCGATGGTGACGGTCGCTAGATCATGTGTGGATAATCCTGTCAGGCTGCCGGTGAGTTGAGCGGTGACGACCGATTCCGTTCGGTCTGCCTCACGGTCTGTCAGCGATTCTCCCACGCATAGGATTGGGGAGAGCTCGTGCTTCAGTGCCGCCCGAACCTTTTTCTGAATATGTTCGTCCCGTTCGCCGAAGAGCATGCGCCGCTCAGAGTGGCCGACGATCACATAACGGCAGCCAAGATCGCGCAACATCAGAGCGGACACCTCTCCGGTGAAGGCTCCTTGTTGTTCCCAATGCAGGTTCTGTGCGCCGAGGCTGATCCAGGAAGAGGGGCCTAAGGCGTTACGGGCAGATTCGAGCGCTGTAAAGGGTGGTGCAAGGACTACGTCGGCGTGAGGCGATGCAGGCACTCGTTCATGGAGGTCGTGAATGAAGATCGCAGCCTCCGAAGCCGTTTTGTTCATCTTCCAGTTGCCGACGATGAGGGGTTTTCGCACCGGTGTCTCGATGTTCGAAGATGGTAGAGGCGAGGCACTCAACGATAAGTGCCGATTACGCCACTCGATCGGGGAGAGCGGTCAAGCCCGGTAGTTGTTTGCCTTCCAGCAATTCCAGAGCGGCGCCACCGCCGGTCGAGATGAACGACATGTTTTCCGATTCACCAGCTCGATGGACGGCCAGCGCTGTTTCACCGCCGCCTACGATTGTGAGCGCATAGGCATTGGCAATTGCATGAGCCATTGCCAGGGTGCCTCGTGCATACGCATCGATTTCAAAGACCCCCATCGGACCGTTCCACAGAACCGTCTTTGCGTTCTGGACTGCTTCGTTGAAGAGTTTGACGGAAGCCGGACCAATATCAAGGGCGTACCAGTTTTTTGGAATCTCCTGGACCGGGACGATCTTCGATTCCGCCCCAAGCTCGCGGCTGGCCGCGACAACACAATCGACCGGCAGGTAGAACTTCACGCCGCGGGAAAGGGCATGCTCCTCAATGCCTTTGGCGAAATCCAGCATGTCGTTTTCGACCAGGGAGTTGCCGATTTCCATCCCCTTCGCTTTGAGGAAGGTAAAGGCCATGCCGCCGCCAATAATGACTTTGTCGACGCGCTTACCCAAGTTCTCGATGACGCCGATCTTTCCAGATACTTTCGCCCCGCCGAGAACAGCGACAAAAGGCCGAACAGGGTTTTCGACGGCTCCCTCAAGGTATTCGATTTCTTTTTTGAGCAGAAAGCCGGCGGCTGAAGCGGGAATGAATTTGGTGATGCCGACGGTGGAGGCATGGGCCCGGTGTGCGGCGCCGAATGCGTCGTTGATATACACATCGCCGAGGGCCGCCAGCGCTTTTGAAAAGGCGTCGTCGTTTTTTTCTTCTCCCGTATGGAATCGGAGGTTTTCAAGGAGGAGCACATCGCCCGGCTTCATCTTGGCGACAAGTCCTTCCACCGCAGGGCCGATGCAATCAGGTGCAAACAGAATCTCCTTGCCCATGAGGCGTCCCAGTCGCTTTGCCACGGGGGCTAGGCTATATCTGGGGTCAAACGCTCCTTTCGGTCGGCCCAAGTGTGAACAGAGAATGACTTTGGCGCCGTCGTCGACGGCGCGATTGATGGTCAACAGGGTTGAGCGAATGCGGGTGTCGTCGGTGATTTGGTGCGAATCGTCCAGTGGGACGTTGAAATCGGCTCGGATGATGACGCGCTTGTCTCGCAGCACAACATCGTCAATCGTTTGTTTGCGCAGATTCATACGGCTCCATCAAGTCTGTTCTTCTGGGAAGGGAATCAATGGGGAACAGGGTCGGGCTGAGGCAGGCATCGACCCGCAGTGCTCAGCGTCCTGTCGTTTTTGCCGCAATGACCTTGATCAAATCCCGCACGCGGCATGAATAGCCCCACTCATTGTCATACCAAGCTGTGACTTTGACGAGCCGTTTGTCGATGGCCATGGTGAGCGGGGCATCGAATGTGGCTGAATGCGAGTCACCCTTTTGATCGATCGAGACGATCGGGTCTTCGGAATACAAGAGAATGTCTTTCATCGGGCCGTTTGCTGCTTTCTTGAAGGCGGCGTTGACGGAGGCGACGTCGCAATCCTTTTCGGTCTCGACTGTCAGATCCACGAGTGAGACGTTCGGTGTGGGAACACGAATAGCCAGACCGTCGATCTTGCCCTTGAGCTGTGGCAGTACCAAGTGCAGCGCCTTCGCTGCGCCGGTGCTGGTCGGGATCATCGACATGCCTGCCGCGCGTCCTCGCCGCAAATCTTTGTGGGGCAGATCGAGCAGCTGCTGGTCGTTGGTATAAGAATGGATCGTGGTCATGACACCATGCTTGATGCCGAAATTGTCCAACAGAACTTTGGCCACGGGGGCCAGGCAATTGGTTGTGCAGGAAGCGTTGGAGATAATGTGGTGTGCCTTCGGATCGTAAGCCGCGTCGTTGACACCCAAGACGATGGTGACATCCGGGTCCTTCGCCGGCGCGGAAATGATCACATGCTTGGCTCCGGCGGAGAGGTGCTTCCCTGCGCCTTCACGATCGGTGAAGCGCCCGGTCGATTCGATGACGATGTCGACCCCCAGTTCCTTCCAGGGAAGCTCTTTGGGGTCCTTGACCGCGAGGACCTTTATGGCTTGGCCGTCGACAAAGATCTGGTTGTCTTTGGCCTCGACGCTTCCTTGCAATGTTCCGTGCACGGAGTCGTACTTTAAAAGGTACGCGAGTGTCTTCGCGTCTGTCAGATCGTTCACTGCGACAATGTGGAGCTCAGGATCACCAAGTGATGCCCGCAGGACGTTCCGTCCAATCCGTCCAAATCCATTAATACCGATCCGAATAGCCATGACGAATATTTCCCTTAAAGAAAAATGGGCCGGTTGAATTCACCGGCAGAATGAGGCCGATAGTATCGATGCTCCTGGGCCATGTCAAGACATACCAATGAGGGTAACCCTGCGCCGGATCACAGAAGTTTCCCCTATCACTCGATCGGATGCCGACGGAATTGGTGTAGGTCCCATGGATCTTTACCTTGCGTCTTTCTTGCCGGGTTCGTTAGAGTTTATCGGTTGTTGCAACAGATATGTTCCTTTGAGGTATCGATGAATCTCTTCGAACAGGCCGCGATGGTGCTGGAGTGGCCCAGACTGCTCGAGATCCTTGCCACGCACGCCCGATCGACAATGGGGGCGGCACGCTGTCGTGCCCTCGAATTAGCGACCAGCCTCCATGATTCGAAGCGATATCAGCAGCAAACGACGGAGATGGGACAGATTCAAGCCTCCGGCGAGGCCCTGCCGGCCTTGGCATTTCCTGATATTCGGGACCCGCTCGCCCGGGCAAAGAAAGGGGCAGTATTGGAGGTTCTCGAACTACGGGATTGTTCGATGGTGTTGAAATTACTAGACGAGCACAGCCGTTTTGTGAGGCGGCATCAACATGACACTCCTGCTTTGGCATCTGCCGCCTCTCCCCTGCTATCAGTCGACGAACTCATGCCTTTGAAAATCGCACTGGATGCAGCGATCCACCCCGACGGCTCGATCAAGGAGTCGGCGACACCGGAGTTACGACGCGCGATCCATCAGGCACAGAGGCTCAAGCAAGAGATGCGGCATCGGGTCGATCAGATACTGCACTCACGTCGCTATGATGAGATCCTCCAGGAACAGTACTTCGCTCAGCGAGAAGGTCGGTATGTCATACCGGTAAAAGCAGAGATGCAGGGGCGTGTTTCGGGGATTGTCCATGATGTGTCGGCGAGCGGAGCGACGGTGTTTATCGAGCCGCGCGAATTGGTTGAGCTGAACAATTCGATCAAAGTGACCGACCTTGAGGTCGAACGAGAGGTGCGCCGTATTCTCCGTGAGTTGTCTGCCCTCCTCGCCGTCCAGGCGGAGGGCATGTTGGCGGGTCTCGACGCGCTGGCTGAGTTGGATGGGATCGCCGCGCGGGCATCGTTTGGCCGCCAGCTGAAGGCGCATCCAGTCCAACTTAACAACGAAGGGCGGGTGAAGCTGTTGCAGGCCAGGCATCCACTGCTCATGTTGTCGAAAGCGAAGGTGATTGCCAACGATATTATTCTGGATGAATCGGTTCAGGTGCTTGTCATCTCCGGCCCCAATACGGGCGGAAAGACGGTGACCCTCAAAATCGTGGGACTTTTTGCCTTGATGGTTCGGGCTGGGTTGCATTTGCCTTGTGATGCGGGATCAGAGATGGCGTTCTTTTCCGAAATCTACGCCGATATTGGCGATGCCCAAGATCTGGCCCGCGATCTGTCCAGCTTTTCCGCGCATATGATTCAGATGATTCAGCTGCTTGATGAAACAGATCGCCAACGCCGCTGTGACGAACACACGACCCTGCGACAATGGTTGGTTCTCTTGGATGAACCAGTGACCTCAACCGATCCGATCGAAGGGGCGGCCCTCGCCGAAGTCTTACTCTGTAGGCTGGCCGCCCGAGGAATGAGAGTCGTGGCGACGACGCACTATGGATCGTTGAAGGCCTTGGCCCATACGATGCCGGGCTTCGCGAACGCCAGCGTCGAATTTGATGTGATGACGCTCTCGCCGACCTATCGGCTCTTCATGGGGGCGCCGGGTGGGTCGTCCGCGCTGGAAATTGCCGGACGATTAGGCCTGGATCGAGCGCTGCTAGATGAGGCGAGGATGAAGCTCCATAAAGATGAGCGGGTTATGGAAACGGTGCTCCACGATTTACAGATCACGCAAAGGCAGTTGACTAATGATCTGGCTCGAGCGGTCGAGGCGAGACGAGAGGCAGAACAGGCAGAACAACGAGCGAAAGCACAACTCGCTCACCTGGAAGAGACGGAACGTGAAGCGCAGAAGGGCCTCAAACGAAAGCTCAGTGAACAGTTCAGCCGAGCGCGCGCGGAAGTGCAAGCGACGGTCGATGCCGTCAAAGGCGAACAGAAGTTGATCAAAGCCAAAGCGGCGAAGCAACGATTGTTCGAACTCGAGGCACAGACACAAGCTGAATTAGCCCCGTCCAATATGCCGATTCCACTTGAGCAGTTGGGAGTGGGTGATCAGGTCGAGATCAGTGGGCTCGGCATGACCGGTACACTACTCGAATCGCCACAAGGGAAGAAGCGTGTGAGGGTAAAGGTGGGGGAGGGAGAATTGTCGGCTACAGTGGCGAATCTCATTGGTCTCGCGCGTGGGCAGGGTATGCCGTTGCCGGCGGCGCCAGCATCATCGAATCCGCATCGGTATACGTCAGATTGCGGGATGGGGCTCGATGAGCGGACGGTCGTGGATGTGCGAGGGAAGGTAGCGGACGAGGCGTTGGATGACGTGGTGGCGGCGCTCGATCGTGCGACGTTAGCCGGCGCACCGTTTCTGCGTATCATTCACGGCCACGGCACAGGGAAACTCAAAGCGTCGTTGCGAGTCTATTTGAAAGACTCGCCCTATGTGGCGGAGTTCCGTTCAGGAGATCGGACTGAAGGCGGAGATGGAGTGACGATTGTGAAGTTAGGGTAGGGAAGAAAGGGCCGGCTAGATGGTCTCCTGTGCTCGTGCAACGCGCGGTCTCAGAAGACCCTCGTTGGACACGCGCAGTGAACGACAATCTGGCCACTCCCTTGAAAAAGACCTCACCTGGGCTCATGGCACATCATAGGGAATCGATTGCGAAGCAGTTGGAAGACTATGTCTATTCTCTTCTATTGAGGCGCGTCATCATTGCACGCAAGCCCAATACGATAGCCAAAAAAACTAAAATGATAGCCGTTAACGTGACGAGCACGCAGGAAAAACTCTCGTTGCAGAAATCAAACATATATTGCCAAAACCCCCACATTTTAGTCTGAGCTAGGGTTGTTTCAAACATTGTATCCCCTCCCTGGCATTTCTCTTTGGTCCTGCAGAGAAGCCGACTAGGTCAGCGATTCTACAGAGGCGGGTAACCGCTCGGTCAGCTCCGTCGTCGCAACCGGTTCTTCCTGCACCCGCGCGACGTTGATCGGCATGAGGAGCGCGGGTTGTACCTCGTGATGGCCAATCTCGTTGCCACGTTGGACTAGGGATCAACTCTGTCTTGTTTCTCTCGTCTCCAGGCTCTCCAGGCATAGAAAAACCCAATCGGCGCACTGATGATGCAAATAATCGCTAGAAGAGATGATTCTGCGGCAAGCCACCCGCCAAGAGCGGTATAGATAGCTGATCCGAGGAAGTACACATACCAGGGAATCCTGCGCGTTTTTTTCGAAGGCCTGTCGGTTTGCGATGCCATAACGCTCAGGCCTGCAGATTTTAGAAACTGTACAGACATTGTCAGGCCCTCCTTCTGGAATTGTGAACTATCTATCGTGGATCGAAAGCTCCGGCTTCCTACGAACGGAGGACAGCCCACCAATTCCGCAGCCACTTCGACCGTACGAACTTGTACCCGAGCCAGGCCATTAGCAACACACCGAGCAGTGGTACGACCACGGAATTCACCAACTTCTGATAATCGACCATCTGGACACGCAAGAGATACTGGTAGCGCAAAGGATTCCGCCCTTCCGCTGTAATGATGACTTTGTACAGGCCCTCCTCCAGCGTGGTGTGGCCACTGACTACTCCGGTCGGATGGTGACTCGGGCCCCAGTCTGCCACCGTCTGAGCTTCTGCCTCATTACTCCCGCTCCCCTTCACGATCCGCAGACCGACCGGCACGGTACGCAATGCCGGGTCCACGAGATCTATGACAAGAAAGGTCTCGCCTGTCTTGGGAATGTCCGTGCAGTACTGGGCTTTCAACTCGTACTGCGGCTGGTAAGCGTTGAAATGCACTGCGCTGTCACCAACCCAACGCACGCAAGGGTCTACTTCCAAATCCATTCCCTCGTGTGCAACGGCTGCGGCGGGGAACAGCGCGGCCACAAGCAGGAGCACCATAGAAGCTGTTCGTGTCATGTGCCTAATCATGGTCGACCCTCCTGTTTTGGGACTGTATTACGCTCTGGTCCATGCTGCTCTCATTCTCCTGCCGACTTTGATTGGGGTCTTACGTGAGATACTTCGCACCTTTCCCGCTGGCCTTTCTCCTAGAATTGTGAGCACCTGCCTATGTGCGGGTGCGCCTCAGAGTTTGTCCATGATGGCTGTAAGCTCACTGCCGGTGATCACCTCGCGATCAAGCAGGGCCTTTGCTCCTTCTACGAGCGCGCCCTTCCTTTCAGCTAAGAGCCATCTCACGCGATCGTACTGCTCGTCGATAATCCGGCGCACTTCGCAGTCGATCTCACGGGCGGTTTCTTCCGAGTAGTCGCCTTTCTCATGAGGCGCCTGGATCTGCATCATGACCGGCTGGCGTTCACGACCCAGGGTCACGGTGCCTAACTTTTCGCTCATCCCATAGGCCTTAACCATGCTCTTGGCTATGTCCGTCGCCTTGACCAGATCGTTCTGCGCCCCCGTCGAGGCTTCGCCGAAGATTAATTCTTCCGCAATCCTCCCTCCGAGAAACACGGCAATCTTGTTCTCCAACTCCGTCTTGGCCATTAGGAATCGATCCTCGGTCGGAAGCTGCAGGGTATAGCCTAACGCGGCGATCCCACGGGGAATAATGGAGATTTTCTGTATCGGGTCTGCTCCCGGAAACGACAGCGCCACTAAGGCGTGG
>CBDDRW010000042.1:0-7317 GCA_965233175.1 uncultured bacterium | reverse complement strand
AAGCCGTTTTTGTTGACGAATAATGGTATCTCCTGAGGCGGCCTTCCATTGCCATACGCGCTCGATGAAGCGTTCTCGTCCAAGGGATTCCCGGGACTCGCCCTCGGTGAGGAGCTGTTTTTCGACCACGTTTTGTGTGGCAATTCCGGCATGATCGGTGCCGGGGACCCAGAGCACATTGCGGCCTTGCATGCGCCGCCAGCGTATGAGGATGTCCTGAATCGAATGATTCAGTGCGTGGCCGACATGGAGTGAGCCCGTGACATTGGGTGGAGGAATAGCGATGCAGTAGGGTTGGCCTGGGTGGGCCGGCGAGGCGTGGAAATAGCCTTGTTGTTGCCAGAGCTGAGACCAACGTGCTTCGACCGCCTTAGGATCGTATGTTTTGTCAAGTTGGGGTGTATTCATTTATTGAGAGTGTCCTAGCAGGCTACGAAAAAACCACGTTGAAACCGAAAACTAAACGGTCCGTTATGTGTGGCACAACAGGGAATAGTCCCAGCAGGATGCTCAAAAAGTCAGCCTTCTCAGCCCCCCAACCCTGGCGACTACTTCACCCTCCCGCCCTGAGTCTGCCAAGACAGCCTCTTCGCCCAGGGACGCGCCTTTCCCCAAGCAAAATCGCAGTGAGTAATTCAAGATAATCCATCCGAGCTTGCTCGTATACGTTGCCCCAGGATGGCCAGGATGAGTCTCCCACTGCGCGCGTCCAACGAGGGCCTTCTGAGGCCGCGCGTTGCGCGAGCACAGGGGACTCACCGGGCCATCCCTTCTCCCGCTGGCGGACTTTTTCAGCACTCTGTTCGAAGAGCGGCGCATCTTAGCACGCGGGTGTATCCCTCTCAAGGCAACATGGAGAGCACACATCGCTTGAGGGGTGTCGAGCCGTGTGTTATACAGATTCGCACAAGGCGAGGGCGAGCGCATCGCTCCGCTTCCACTTTTTACAATTTGGAGAGACTATGGCGACAGGCCGTGAGAAAGATCGTAAAACGAGAAAGAAGCATCGAAAGAATGTCGCACGGGTCAAAGCACTGGCGGTCGCTAGGCGGAGCAAGGTGAAGAGAACCAAGAAGGGGTAAATCGGAGCGGAGGCAGAAACCCTACGCGGCTTGTGTGAGGCGAACGATCTCTGCTTTGATCTGTTCTTCAGCTAGGTTTGGCACGAGACGCAGGACAGCCTGTTCGACCTGCTCGTGGGCTGTCACTCGGACGAGTGCTTCGGCCATTCCAGCGGTCTGCTTGGCGGCAGCCTGCTGGATCTCTTCCTTGACGAGTCCCTCAAGCGAGCCGAGTTGTTCCCGAACCATATCGGGTAGCAAGGTGCGGACGGACGTGATTTCTTCACGGACACATTGATCGATGCGCTCTTTGATCAGAGGGCTTGCGGTGTCGAGCACGCTCTGTCGAATGATGGGTTCAAGGAGAGACATCTCCTGTGAGAGCACTTTGGGGAGCGCCATCGTGAGTAACGGTTTCAGCACCTGAATCATCCGCTCTTCCGAAAGGGACACACCCGTCTGTGTGCGCACCTCTGCTTCCACGGCTTTGGCCACGAACGTTGCCAGATCTTTCCCCACCATCTCGGGAAGTAGGGCGGCAATCTTTTTTTCTGTCCGTTCGGACATGGAATCAAGGAGTTGGCCGAAAAGGCCCATCATCGCTTCTTCCGGTTCGGCTGTCGGCGTCTGCGCGGTGGCCGCAGTTGTCGCTACAGAAGCGTGTTGCGGTTGGGGGTGCGGTAAGATCGTCGACTCCTCTTCTTCCTCGGCCGGATTGTCTTCGTTCACGCTCTCATCATCCGAATCCGTCGCACTTGTGACTGGGGGCCAGGAGCGAGACTTCTTCTTGGCTCCACTTGCGCTGGCTGCTTGCTGTATTTCCAAATCCTTGATCACATCGACGAGGGTTTCAGACTGAAACGGTTTGTTGAGAAAGGCCTTCACTCCTAGCGAGCGCAGGTGGCTTTCATCGACACGATCTGAAGGGCTGGTCAGGGAGACAATATAAGTTTCTGCCAGGTTATCGAGTTTGTGGACTTCTTTACAGAATCCAGAAAAAGTCATGTTTTCCAAATGATAATCTGCAATGATGAGATTTGGGCTCGTGTGACGTGCGGCTTGCAGCGCAGCGGGGCCGTCTTGGAATCCCTGTACCTCGCACCCTTCGTGCTTTGAAATTTGCTCGACCAGCCGGCGGACGGCGGGACTACTGTCGACCACGAAAATGGTTGAAGCCACCTGACCCTCCGAGAATATTGAATGGTTTGAAGCTAGCAGTGAGGGTATTCTTTGTCAAGAAATCGCATAATTAGCTGCGTGCTTTGACTTCGGATTTTCGAGCTGACTAGAATCCCCCCACGAGAGGATATGTGCGCCCTATGAAGACCCCAATCCACGTCATTTTTTTCGACGCAGCCGAGACGTTGTTTCATATTAATGGTTCGGTAGCGGATATCTATCTCACACATGCGGTCCAGCATGGGTTTCAACAGACTCCCGGCTCGCAAGCTTCAATCGCGCAAGCCTTTCGGCGTGCTTTTCACGACGCGCCGCCGCCGGTTTTTTCCGCAATGGATCCTCTCGAGCTGAAACAATGCGAACGACTCTGGTGGTTCGACATTGTCCACAACGTGTTTTATCGAGTCGGGATGTTCGAGCGGTTCGATGAATTCTTCGAGCACGTCTTTCAGGTATTCGAAGATCCGCACTCCTGGGCATTGTTCCCCGAAACACGTGCCGTGTTGACCAGGCTTCGTGAGGCGGGGTTTGAGTTGGGGATCGTGTCCAACTTTGATTCTCGGCTCTTTCCAGTGATGCGAGGACTCGGTATTGACCGGTTCTTCGATACGGTGACGATTGCAAGCCTCTCCAGGGCCGCAAAGCCGGCGCCGAAAATTTTCGAGATCGCCCTTGAGAAGCATGCCATGGATCCAGACGAAGCCATGCATATAGGTGATAGCGTCCGGGACGATATGGAAGGTGCGACAAAGGCTGGGTTAACCGGCGTGTTGTTGGATCGCGCAGGGCGGTCTCAGACGTCTGGCGGCTATGTGATTCGGACGTTAGAGGAAATTCTTCCGCTGGCGATGGCATCAAAGGAGTAGAGGAACCAGATCTTTCGCGCGGCCCTGCAGGGAAAGATCGACCAGGTCAGATTGCGGAGTGCTTTCGAGATTAATCTCGATGACCAATGCCCCGACCTCCTTTGCCACCGACGCAAATCCCGCTGCTGGGTAAACGACTCCCGATGTGCCGATTACAAGGAACAGGTCGCATCCCTGGATGGCCTGATGACAGCGGCGGAGGTCTTCTTCCCAGAGCGATTCCCCAAACCACACAATATGAGGCCGGAGTAGTGCGTGGCACAACGGGCACGTCGGCAGGGCCGGAAGAGGGATCTCATGATTATCTGAGATCACCCCACAGACCGTACAGCGAACCTTCCAGATGTTCCCGTGAATTTCAGAGAGCCGTTGGGATCCGGCGGTTCGATGGAGTCCGTCGACATTTTGCGTGATCAGCCAGAATGCATCGTGGATACGACGTTCAAGTTCGACAAGAGCGATATGGGCAGGATTCTGCTGTTTTGTGGCAATCGATTCGCGTCTCCAGTTGTACCATTCCCAGACCAGCTGCGGGTCGCGTTCAAAGGCTTCGGGCGTTGCCAGGTCCTGGGCTCGAAAATTGCGCCACAAGCCGTCTGCCCCGCGAAAGGTCGGTACGCCGCTATCGGCGGAAATGCCGGCCCCTGTGAGGACGGTGATGTGGCGAGCAGACGCGAGGTGTCTGCGGGCGCGGAGGATCTGACCGTCAGTAGCCATGATCGAATGCGCGAAGTGTACCGCATTTCGAGCCGGCGAATCTGCATGCTATAGTACGGAACAATTTTTTTGTGAGGGGCACGATGAAACAGATCCTCATGGTAGGAGCCGGATCGGTCGGTGGGTTCTTCGGCGCACAGTTTGCGAAAGCGAATCTTCCCGTGTCGTTCCTGTTGCGCCCCAAGACGCTCGCAGCCGTGAAGCAGAATGGCCTCACGATTCGCAGCGCCGATGGCTCCTTCACGGTCCGTCCACCGGCCGCGTCTGATGCGCGAGAACTCGCGAAGCCGGAACTGATTATCCTATCCGTGAAAGCCTACGATCTGGATGAGGTGCTGACTCAGATCGAGCCGGTCATGAACGAGCGGACCGTCATCTTGACCCTCCAGAATGGGGTCGATACTGAAGACCGTATCTTGGCGCGTATTCGACGAGATTGTGTTGTCGGAGGGATTGCCTATATCTATTCCAAGATCGTGGCACCCGGCGTCATCGACCATTATAAGAAGGGGGCTGTGGCGATCGGTGAGTTGATGGGGCATCAAAGCGCTCGTCTGTTGGCCATCGCGGATTTGTTCAAACAGGCGGGGATTCCTTGCCAGCTAGCCGAGGACATCCGGCGCAGTAAATGGGAGAAGATGTGTTGGAATTGCGTCTTCAATCCTCTGACCGTGATGATCGACGACAAAGTAGCCAAGGCACTCGATCACCCCGAGATGCTGCAAGTGATTCACCAAATCGTGGGCGAAATCGTGGCAGTGGCGGCTACCGCGAAGGTGCCCTTAGCCGCTGATATGGCGGAGAAGGTGGTCCGTTGGACCCAAGAGATTCGAGATATCCATACCTCGATGTATGACGACTGGAAAGCCGGTCGGCCGACCGAGATCGATTCTTTGAATGGGTATATCGCAAAGCTGGGTCGTGGATTCGGCATTCCGACACCGCTGAACGATATGCTGACGGCGGTGATCAAGACCATTACGGAGCGGGATCGAACCGGCCCCGGTATCGTGCGGATCGACGGGGCGGTGGTTCAACCTGTTTCGCTCGATCGTGCCGCGATTGGATCGTTGCCGGCAGAGCATCAACTCGATATTTCGACGGTGATGCCCGGCATGAACGGTAAAGGGATTCGCGTGAAGGGCCTGCTCGATATTCCGGCGCTTGCTATTGGGGCAGATCATGTCACCTTCCACGCCGCAGACGGGAACTATTCAGCCTGCCTCACGCTCCAGCAGGCGAGAGAGTATGGGGTGCTCGTCTATGAACTCGATGGAGCAGTATTGCCCGATGCAAAGGGCGGTCCATTCCGGTTGGTCACCCCTGGTCTCGGTGACCTGTGCGCCAATGTGAAGGGGGTGGCGAGAATTGAGGTAACCATTGGAGCTGGAGTAGACACGAGGCCAACGAACTGCTAGCAGGATGCTGAAAAAACCCGCCAGCTTCGTTCTCGGGTCGTCGAATCCTCAACGTACCCCAGAGGGTACGTCTCCGGTTTCGACTTGCCTGCGGCCTTGCTGAACGGGCTTTTTGAGCATCCTGCGCGGATGATTCATGCAGGTTCATCGCGGAATCGCTGAGCCGTGTCACAAGACCAGTGCGCGGAGCCGTGAGGATCCGATGCGCTCGTGCAGTACGGGGAGGGTCCGATGGGCGAGCCCTGCTGACTGAGGGCTCGTCGCACTTAAAGAAAAGGGTCTGAGTATCGCAATGAACATGGAATCGATAGAAGGGCTTCCACTTCACGATGCTTTGCTCGAATCGGTTGAGGTGATTTGGAAGCAGCGACTGTGCCGTTTACATCTCTTTGCGTTTACACAGCGTGGGAAAGACGCGACTCCTCATGTTCTCGAATTCCAAGGCGTCCATCTTGTGACCGTTCCACGCCAAGATTCTTGGGGGCCTTCGTCGTACGTAAACTCAGCTACGCATTCATCGGAAACATTTAGAATCGAAATGCAGTCGGGAGACATCATTGAAGTCGCCGCAAGTGGGTTCACCTTTGTTGCCCTCTAATAACTTGCTCTACCGGTCGTATGGTGCGTCTGTGAGCCAAGCGTTGAATGGGAAAAAAGGGCGTGCTGCTGTGCACGCCCTCTGAACTCAGACCAGTCATAGACCGAATCGGTTACGTCAAGGCGTCAATGCCGGCGCCGAAGTTAATGTGAAAGGTCGCTCCAGTCCTGGCCAGAGCAGGCACGGACTTCACACCGGCTGGGTCCGCTTCTTTCATCCGCGATGTGCTCGTGCCGAATCATGGAAGAGTCACGTTTCGAATAGTTGGTCTGCATCTTGCGCTCGAATAACATATTTGTTACTCTCCGATGGTGGAGTACACGATTTTCTATTACAGCGATGTCGTGCAGGCCGAGATTCTGGGCCTGCCTGATACGTTGGCGGCAGATATATCGTGCTCACTCGACGCGGTCTGTTCGAGTTGCGACTGAACGGTGTCGAAGGTATTGCGCGCGTATTCTTCTGTACGCTAGTCGGCAAACGAATCGTCATGCTGCATAGCTTTATCAAGAAGTCGGACAAGACGCCTTCTCGCGAGCGTGAGATCGCTGAGGCACGGCTGAAGGAGGTCAAAGAATGCGCCGCCCAGGTGTACGCGCAGAAGTGGAACGTATTGAACGTGAAGAGTCTGTGTTGCTCGATGCCTTGCTCAAGGCGCGGCAAGAAGCGGGGCTTACTCAAGGACAAGTGGCAGCTCGAATGGGGACACACGCTCCTGCGATCGCTCGTCTTGAGCGTGCACTTGCCAGTGGGAAGCATTCCCCATCGATTTCGACGTTGCGCAAGTACGTCAAGGCTTGTGGCAAGCGCCTAGTGCTTCGAGTTGCATGAGTCTTCCCGATCCAGATTCGATCGAGTAGCCAATTTTGAGGTAGAAAAGGGGATGTGCCGTTAGGCACACCCCCTGATTTTTCGCAGTCAATATACTGAGACGATTACTTCAATGCGTCGATGCCGGCGCCGAAGTTAATGTGAAAGGCCGCTCCATTCATGACCAGGGCAGGCACGGACTTCACACCGGCTGCTTCCGCTTCTTTCACGCGTCCTTTGCTGGTGCCGAGATGGACGTGTTCCACGTCATATTTCGACGGATCCAGAGCATTGGCGACGCTTTGCTCGGCTGCGACGCATACGGGGCATCCTGCGTGATAGAAAATCGCTTTGCTTTTCATCATGGTCTCCTTTCAGCTGTAACGGGTTGGGTGTGATAACTGTTTGTGCGACAGGGTAGAAACAGCGCCAGGCTTAGAGTAGCAGGCACGTTCGATTTCCCGGCCACCTGTGGGTAACATACTGACAGTCTGACGCTGAAATCAACACAAAAATTCCCACCCCGGTGTGTGAAGCGTCGTTCGTGAGGTGTGGTAGACAGAGTGTGTCTGGATGATCGTTTGCGAGATACGCTGTCAGAGGAACGCGTTTCGGGTGATGCCGTGATGTGCCACTATGAATCAGGCGCCTCAGCGAATGACTTGAAT
>CBDDRW010000041.1:0-3921 GCA_965233175.1 uncultured bacterium | reverse complement strand
GCCGAACTTGCGAATGTCATCGATCTTCTGAATCAGCGTGTTGACGGCTACCTTATCTTCATGATGGCTCTGCTCAGTGTCACGAGAGGCAGCCAGCGAATCCGCTTCATCGATGATAAGGAAGGCGTATTTCGTCTTACCAGCCTCTGCGGCGATGACTTGAAACGCTTGATTGATAAGCGTACTCATGTGGCCAACTCTTCCTACTCCTCGCACTTGGGTGCTGAGCTTAAAGAGCATCGCTGGCTTTTGTAGTTCTCGAACGAGACGGTCACACGCTGCTTCGGCTGTGGCGGTTTTCCCAGTACCGACATCCCCTGCGAAAAGAATAAGAGGGTATCTGTCGGCTAAAATCTCACAGAATGGGAGAACAGATTTGTGAAACTTTTTACTCCAGGCATGTAATTCTTCTGGGCTGGCCAACAAGTGCAGACCACGGCGGATGCGTGCATACCGTGCCTCGAATCCCACAAGACTTTTCGCGAGGCGTTCAAGACGAGTATGAGGAAGTTCAAGCTCCAACTCAAAAAGTTCTGCCCGGTCAGAAAGCGGCATGTTGGTCATATGTATGACTCGCTCTTGTTACTTGAACGTGATTTTTCTCAGCCCGTATCCGTTGCTGACATAGTCTCGGTCCGCGTATGAGGTGAGCATCGGAAATGAGGTATCGAGATTACTTATACCCCAGTTCCGGCGTAACGTTTTTCTGAATACCTGCCGCTGGGCTTCAGAAAGGTTCCACCACGTTGGTCCATGGATGACATGAACATTGAACTGACCTCCAGGCGTCCGTGGCCATAGACTATTACCGGGGCGTTGAGACGTCCACAAACCAGCGTTGGTCGAGACTTCATACTTGGCGGCCCGAATGATTTCGCCGTCAGCATTCCTGAGATAGACGTTTACTTCCTGCAGATAGCCTCTTACTGCCATTGCCCTGATATCTTCACAGGTATCTTTGACATTTTCCCGACTTCGGAGTCCGGTCGACTGTGCCATCATGTCGAAGTCCGCGGCGAAATTGTCGAACACCCAGCTAATATCGGTGATGGTATAGGATTCAGAGTAGGTACTGGAGAAAGTCACTTTTCGTTACTCCTCGATCACAAATGAACGTCCGAAGACTTGTTTCCAATAATCGACAGTCTCTCCCTTATAATTATTATTGCGTGCAGCGGTGAGACACTCCCAAGCTTCCGTCGCTTTGGCAATGATCTCCCCACATTCCGTATCGCTGAGTCGCCGAGTGACATTATTTTCAGTATTCACAGGATCAAGGATCACCACGCGATCCGTAGGAAATCGCTCCGGTTGGCCATTTTCAGCAAAGAAAATAGGAGAACATAATTCTGACTGAGCAACATACAGGAAGAAGCGCAGCAGTCCGTCTTCAAGTGAGGTGGGAGAACCTTCCGTGTCCTGCAGATGACTGACGATGAGTTCGATCATAAAGGATCGCAGAGAATCCTCAAGTTCGTGATAGTTCCGCCAATGTTTGAGGAGACGGACTAACGATGTAAACCGCGCACACTGGTTTTTGCGCGCACGGATGAATTCGAGTTGTCCGGCAACGCTGGTCTTAAGCGGGGGCTCTCCCCGGGAGGATGGCTGCCAACCATAGTCGCCTGGTCCGTCAATCGGTATGATCGGGACCAGATCGACATCGAGACCGGAAGTCTGGAAAGTAATCCCTAAGGTCCGTGGCTGAACGGCAAAATCGTCCGGCTTCTTTGTTGGGTATATTGTGACCAATAACTTCCGGAGTTGCTCGTGGAGGTAATTGAGATCATACGCTGTCGCTCCGTTCGTTGTCAGGTAAACGGCGATATCTGCGTCCACGCCACAACCCTCACGGGGTCGTAAGACGGTTCCCTTCCGTAACGATCCGGTCTTGAGAAATTTCTTGATCCCGAACGTGGATTCTTCCTCAACCTTCGCTGTGAATCTCTCGATGAGATAATCGACCTGATTGAGATAGTCTGCTCGCTTCCCCTGAGGAAGCTTCAGCCGGTTGTCTACGAAATAGCCAATTTGGGTATCAGTCAATTCCACGCCCTCGCTCCTTTCGCGGCTTAGTGTACAGTCTCTTCTCCCCTGGCAAGGACATGGCGGATGCCGCTGAGGAGGTTGCGGTGATGGGTCCAGGGAACCTCACCCATATGCTGGAGACGGCCAACGACAATGCCAGGGTGTACCCCGACTTCAGCAGAAAAATTGAGGATGGCATTCCGAGAAAAATAGGGGCGTGTCCGACGAGCGAAACCTTCTAGCATGCCTTGAGGGATCAGCCACTCACTGGCCATCTTGTCTGTTTTCGCTTCACGCTCGCTCTTGCTTTCTGTCGGCTCGGCATCCTTTCCTACCAGGGCAGCGTCGAACATCCACGCGTGGAGCTTTGCATCGCCGCGCGCGATATGCGCCAGCTCGTGCATCAATGTGAACCAAAACCAGTCTACCCGGTCGTAACGTAGCGAGACGGCAACGACCGGAGAGTGGTCGTCAAGCCAGAGCGCGGCTCCATCTATGCGCGAGTTCGGCAGATGTTCTACCATCACAAAGCGAATACCGAGATCGGCGAGCATCTCTCGCAGTTTCCGGGTCTCTTCGTTCGAGACGGACAGGCGTGGAAGCATCCGAATCTGCTCTTCCACGCGTTGAGCAGAAAAGGTCTTTGCGCGCACCTGAGTGGCGACCTCTTGTACGCGGCATGCCCAGGCGATCTGCGTCGTACTGGAAGAGCCTTCTCTGTGAACCGCACGTGCAGCAAAAGGAATCCGTGGAGCCTCATCTGGCGAAGAAATCTTCAGGAATCGACACACTTCTTGTTCCAGCCGATCAAGATCGAAGGGAGTCGAGACATCAATCCAGCGTCGTTTCATCAACTCTTTCACTGGAGCGATGGAGTAGAGGCGAGATCTCCGGGAGATCTCGCTTCCACTACTCCGTCGTTCGTGGAGCAAGTCCAGCCGATAGGCAGACTCCAGGTTCAGCCAGTACTCGGGGCTCGTTCCTAACGCCTGTGAAAGCGCCAAGGCGGTATCTGGAGTAATCGCTTTCTTGCCTGCAATGATTTCATTGACTGCCTGCACGGGACGGTCGATGACTTCTGCGAGGTCGGCTTGAGTCCATTCCCGCGCCTCCAACTCTTCTTGAAGAATTTCTCCAGGCTTCACTGAACGAAATGGGCGCAACGGGGGTTTCATATCAGTCTCCATAGTGGTTCGTCATTTCATGGATCAGAACGTATTTCTCTTGCGTGTCCCTTTCCACCGACAGAATCAGACGCCACTGCCGGTTGAGTCGTAGAGAGGCCTTGCCAGCGTACCGTTTGCCCTTGAGCTGCTCGTAATGAACACTTGGGGGAGATCGTAAATCTCGTTCGTCTTTTGCGGCTTCAATATGGCGAACCCGACGTAAGAAAACAGTGACGACTTCTTCAGGGAATTTCTCCGCTCCTTCACCCGTCGTATACAGAAGTTCCAGAGCCTTGCTTGCAAAGACAAACCGCACCGCATCCTCTACCTTCAAGAAAAATCGTACACAGCAGATCTATTATTGTCAATTGCTATTCACCCCTTAGGTGAAAACAATAATACAATTTGGCATATACTCTTACCCAACCAGCGCTTGCCGTAAATTGCATCCTTGAAGATATAACTCACCTTACGCAGTCTGTTTTGAAGATTTTTGAACCCTGCTAACTACCTGACTTTGCTGTATTTAACGAATGTTTGTTGTTTTCAATAAGTTTTTCACTAAGGAATTTCAGGCAGTCAATTCGTAACCGCACAGAGGGGGAGCGAGAGATTGTGGGAGCTGCGGTTTAGTGATAGGCAGCAAGCCAATCATGGCAAATCCTGCGCCACCCCTCGGGATTAGTGAGGAAGATTGGAACGCAACACCGATGACGGTCCGCGTGGT
>CBDDRW010000040.1:0-69117 GCA_965233175.1 uncultured bacterium | reverse complement strand
GGCCATCACATCACCATCCTCGACGATCTCACACTTGAGATTCCCGATAAGCAGCGCGTGGCCATTGTCGGACCATCCGGGAGCGGGAAGTCCACCTTATTGGGCCTCATCGCGGGGCTGGATAGACCAACGTCCGGCTCTATCACGTTGAACGGCGTGGAAATCTCGACGATGCGCGAGAATGCCCTGGCGCGGTTCCGTCGCGATCACATCGGCTACATCTTCCAATCCTTTCACCTCATTCCTACCCTGACGGCGTTGGAAAATGTCTTGGTGCCCCTGGAGTTAGCAGGAATGCGCACGGCGCAGGATCGTGCGACGGAACTGTTGAATACCGTCGGCCTTGGAGAACGACTCCATCATTATCCTGTCCAACTCTCAGGAGGCGAACAACAGCGGGTGGCGGTGGCGAGAGCCTTTGCCTGTCACCCGCCGATTCTGCTGGCAGACGAGCCGACCGGCAACTTGGATTCGACCACGGGCCAACACGTGATGCAGTTGCTCCAGTCGCTTCATCGCGATTACGGCACCACCCTGGTCCTCGTGACGCATGACCTCTCCATCGCGTCGTCAATGGAGCGCGTGATTTCATTGCGCGACGGTCGCATCGAATCCGATCGCCTTACCGACCCAGATCCTCGAGTCATAGAGCCGCCCTTGTGAATCGCTTTATTTTCAAGATGGCCTGGCGTGAAACCCGGGGAGCCTGGCGGCACTTTCTCTATTTCTTCGCCTGTATCGCGATCGGCGTGGGGGCCTTGGTCGGAGTCTCGCTCTTTGGCGCCCATATGGAACGTGCCGTCACGAAAGAAGCGCGAGGGCTGTTAGGCGGCGATCTCGAAATTCGCCTGACTCGCCCCCTGAGTCTGGCTGGACAAGCGGTGCTGAACTCGCTGGGTAGGCGCGAAATAGTCTTCACTCATGTGAGTGAGCTGGTTGCGATGGCCGCGCGCCCAACCGCTGGGTCGTTCATGACCCAATCGACCCAGATCATCGAGCTGAAAGCGGTCGAATCGGCGTACCCCCTGTATGGATCGATTCGACTCGATTCGGCGCACACACTCGATGTCCTGCTCCACCCGGATGAACGACGCTGCGGCGGAACGTCATGTTTCGGTGCCGTGGTACAGGAGTCGCTGCTGATTCGGATGGGCCTCTCGGTCGGAGATCGATTGAAGATCGGTCAGGCGATGTTTCTGATCACAGGCGTTGTGCGGACCGAGCCGGATCGAATGGCCAACGCGTTCACCTTGGGCCCGCGGGTGATGATTGCGCAAGAGGGGTTATTAGCCGCTGAGCTGATCAAACCTGGAAGCCGTGTGCGAGAACGATATCTCGTAAAAACACTTCCCACGATGCCGTTGGACCCACTTCTTTCCGAGTTGCGTGACCGATTGGCGGCAGATTCCGCACGCGTCACAAGCTATCGCACATCCCAGTCGCAATTGAAGCAATTTCTCGAACAGCTCTCCCGCTATCTCGGACTGATCGGTCTTACCGCGCTATTTATAGGCGGACTGGGCGTCGGGACCTCGATTCATGCATTTTTGCGGGACAAGTTGCGGACGATCGCCACCTTAAAGGCAGTCGGCGCGGATTCCGCCACGGTCGTCTCAACGTATGTGGTACAAGCGATCTTCCTGGGGTCCGTAGGAAGCCTAGCCGGCATCGTGTTGGGAATCATACTCGAACGAGGGCTCCCTCCTCTCGCAGCTGCTCTCTTCGCTTCAGACATCCTCGATCAGCTCGGCGTGTCTTCCGAATTATCACAGTCCTCGATCTGGCCCTTACTGAAAGGAGCCTTGCTGGGACTATTGTCGACGTTGCTGTTTACACTCTGGCCCTTGTTGAAGATTCGAGATATTCACCCCGGTGCGATTTTCCGTCGCGATGCAGAACAGTCAACCGTCGGGCTGGAGACCACTGCGTCACGGTGGTGGGTGCGATGGGGGCTCACCGATGGCTGGAATGTCGGCACGGCCGGAGTGATCATTTTCGGACTGTGCGCACTGTCGGTATGGCAAGCCGGTTCGTGGTCTATCGGCCTCCTGTTTATCGGGGCGATCTCTCTCTCCATCACGGTTCTTTTTGTCTGTGCCCAGGCGTTCGTGCGAGGACTGACCTGGGTGCCGTTGCCTCGCACCTTAAGCCTTCGCTACGCCTTGGGCAATGTCGTGCGACCGGGGAGCCAGGCAACTGGAATCATGGTCGCCATCGGCATCGGCGTGATGGTGATTGTGACAGTATCATTGGTAGAACAGGCGTTGCTCCGCCAAGTACAGGACAATCGACCGACGGATGCCCCGACGTTTTTCTTCATCGATATTCAGCCCGATCAAGCTCAGGAATTTGTGTCGCTCATCGAGCGGCAGGCGGAGCGTGCGCATCCCGAGCTCACGCCGCTGGTGCGTTCGCGTCTCCATGCGATCGATGGAAAGGTCATCACCGTTGACGAAGCAGGGGAGAAAGACGAGAAGCGTGCGGAGGGAAACGAGGGGCGCGGGAAGCAATGGTATTTCACGCGTGAGTATGTGCTGACCTTTCTCGATCGCTTACCGAAAGACAATAGGGTCATCAAAGGGGAATGGTGGAAGCCTGGACAGATCTTCTCGACGCCTCAAGTATCAGTGGAAGAGGACGCGGCCATGCATTTAGGTCTGACGGTCGGTTCGATCGTGGAGTTCGATATTCAGGGAGCTACGGTGTCAGCGGAGGTGAGCAGTGTCCGAAAAGTCGAGTGGGGGAATTTTTCAACGAACTTTTACATGATCCTGTCCCCGGGCTCCATTGGAGGAGCGCCGTTCACCTATGTGGGGACGGTGCAGGTCTCGGCAGAGCAAGAAGTCCCGTTGCAGCAGGCAGTCGTCGCCTCATTTCCGAACATCAGCGCCATCCATATCGGCGATGTGCTTAATGGGTTTGCGCGGGTCCTCGATCGCCTCTCGCTGGCGATCCGGGCTGTTGCGCTCTTTTGTGTTGTGGCCGGCGGACTGGTCATGGCAGCGGCACTGGCAGCGACACGCTACAGGCGTCTCTATGAATCGGTCATTCTCAAAGCGCTCGGCGCAACCCGCAGCCTGATTGTGCGCGCCTTCGCTATGGAGTATGCCCTACTGGGCGCTGTCGCAGGGCTGATCGGATTAACCCTCGGAAGTATCTTGGCATGGGCGCTGGTTCGGTATGTGTTCGACCTCCCCTGGAGCATCCATCCCCAGGTGCTGGGCATCGGCCTCTTCCTCACGATGGCGCTCACGCTAATCGTAGGCTTTGCCAGCACCTACCGAATTCTTGGTCAACGACCGTTGGCTGTGCTCCGGCACGAATAAATGGGGCACGGGGGACGAACGACCATATTTGCAACAGCAGAAACAGAGTGCTCAAAAAGGCCGTCAGCTAGGCCGCAGCGAGCGAAGAGGCGAGGCGTACGCTTCGGTACGTTGAACCTCTGAGCGAGGCGAGAACGATGCTGGAGGACTTTTTCAGCATCCTGTTAGACGGCGGGATCGGGAAGACGCAAGGCAAGGAGGCGGCTGATCCGTCGTTCCTCCGAGCGGAGGAGACTGGAAAACCGAAGCCCGATCCCTTCGGCGCAACGAGAACGCACAATGGCGCCGTCAACCATAATGGGATCATCGTACTCGGCGGGATGAAACTCCAGCATCACCTGGCATCCCATCGGAATACGCTGG
Source organism: uncultured bacterium (assembly GCA_965233175.1). Taxonomy (GTDB): domain Bacteria; phylum Nitrospirota; class Nitrospiria; order Nitrospirales; family Nitrospiraceae; genus Palsa-1315. Next base: position 65,428 of record CBDDRW010000040.1, on the reverse strand, counting down.
CTGGTTCGCACACGGCATCCTCGGAGAGACAAGTTCGAGAGTGTCCCCTCAACCACGACACGCTGGCTGGGATCATAAATCGGGCGAACCGCTGCGGGATATTGGACCGGGACTCGGTCATAGTTGCGGCGAGGATTGGTTTTGATCCTACCGAGGAAGGTCGTAAAGCGGTGTGTGCAGAGCTGGCAGCGAAAGGGATAGATGGTCAAGGTGCCGAGGAGCCGATCGGTCACCCCATCGCGTGGAGCGAGTTTTGTCTTCAGTGTTCCGCATTTCGGGCAAGGGCAGGTACGCATAGTCGGCAATGACCCCTTTGCCAAGTGAGTGGCTCTGGGAGCCAATTGTATAAATTCATATCATAAACGACAACCCCCCCATTCGAGAGCCTTGCCGCAGCGATCAATTCGGAATGAGTTTGAACAGACCACCTTGTTGGTTCATGAAATACATTTCGCCCGAGGCGTCTTCACCGAAGCTCGACACAAGACCGCCCGGCTGACTGAGTAAAGGCCATTCTTTCTGCTCTCTGGGTTGACCGTTCTGATAACGGAAACTCCTGACAAATCTCGCGCAAAAATCGGCATAGAAGTAGGTGCCTTGCACCGATGGCATAGCGGAGCCGCGGTACACATCCCCCCGGTTACTGAACAGGTTCCGCTGAGGTGAGGATAATCGAGCATCGGCAAATAAGTCCATGGGGGGATCGGACAAGAGAGGGCTTGTCCGACGCACACCGGCCCCCTTCGCAATTGCTTAGGAGCTCATTCTTCGCCAATAATAGTCTACCGGTATCTTTCCAAGTATGCGCGTAAGGCACGGCTATCTCGTTCTTTGACCGTCACCGCAATTCGCAACTGTTCCAGGTACTGATCGACTGCTTTCCCACCGAGATCGATCTTGCGCGTCATGAAAAAGTCCCTCACGTCTCGTTCAAGGTCAGGTGTGGCAAGACTGACCATTCCGCCGCACATGCGGCGCAAGCCTTGCTTGGGGAACATGCGGTCCATCTTCTCCCAGTTCTTTTTCACAAATGTCCAAGCTAATTCCCTGCCATCCACATTGCCCAACATGGCGCTGACAAGAAACGGCGCATCTTGTGTGCGGATGTCTCCACTAATGGTGCGAGCAAGGGTGCGTTCAATCAAGTCTGTCGGTCTGAACGATGCGAACGAGAAGAGATAGCGCCGTTCTTCTTGCGGTGTGGGAGCAGTGCGGAATCGTTCGTCAAATTCTTCATACCTCGCGGCGTCGCCCGTATATGCGAGGATCGCGACGAGCGAAGGCACGATATTGGGGTCAACGGCTTTCGCGTCGTTGCGGTACGCTCGATACAATTCTACTGCACGCCGTTGAATGGCAGGATCGTTGCCGAGTTTACCCTGTGCACCGATCAGATCACCTCGCAGTTGTTTCGTCAACTCGCTCTCATCTGGTTGAGGCACCCAACCCAAGTCTGCGACAGCCGAACCGACCCGGCCTCGAACGAACGCTTCGAGCGCCTGCCGATCCTCCACTGTGATGATTCGGTTCAGAAAGGAGAAAGATTCGATGAGCAGGGCCCACACATTCTTATCCCGTTCTGCAGTGAACCGAGCTGTCAGGTCAAGATAGTCCGTGAGGGGCATGAGGCCTGCGACGGTGGTCGCCCACGCATCGTTGATGAGGTTGAACCGCTCAGTGGCGGGGAGTCGATCAACGCCGGCGTTCAGTATTCGGCCGAGCAGCTCTGGCACATACTGTACCCGATAGAATCCATGACCTCCTTCGTTGATGAGCACTGACTCCCAATCGTGAGGAATCTGGACGGTCGTGTCCTTCTTTGTCAGCAGCATGCGCGAGGTGCTGGTCTTGCCGCCTGCCGTGACTCGCATCTGGAGTGGAATCTTCCATAGCTGCTGCTGTATCGGGCCTGACTGGGTTTCGCGTAAATAACTGAATCGTTGTTGAGTGATGGTCAGTTCCGATGACGGACTCACGTTGGCAGTCACAAGCGGAAACCCTGATTGGAAAATCCAGCCGTCCATAAGTTCAGGCACCGGCTGTTTGGCAAGCTTTCCCAACGACACCCAGAGATCGTTCGTGTCCGCGTTTCCATAGGCATGTGTGTGGAGATAGTCTCGGACTCCGTCACGGAAGACCGTCGGACCGATGTGCTGTTCTAACATCCGGAGCACCGATGCGCCTTTTTCATAGGTCAGCACGTCGAACATCGCTTCGGCGTCTTTGGGTGCTTGCACAGGAAATTCAATCGGTCTGGTGCTGTGCAGCCCGTCGACGGAAAAGGCCGCTGCGCGCGCGATGCCGAAATTGTCCCATCGTTTCCATTCCGGTTTCCAGGCATCGACGGCCAGCATCTCCATGAACGTCGCGAAGGCTTCGTTCAGCCAGAGACCGTTCCACCAGGACATGGTGACCAAATCGCCAAACCACATGTGCGCATTTTCATGCGCAACCACATCGGCCACGCGCTCCAACTCAGCGTGCGTGGCGCTCTGCCGATCGACCAGCAGCGCCGTTTCACGATAGGTGATCGCGCCGAGATTCTCCATGGCTCCGGCGGCGAAGTCAGGAATCGCGAGAAGGTCCAGCTTGCCGCCTGGATAGGGGATTCCATAGTAGCTCTCAAAGAATGAGAGCGATGCCACTGCAATGTCTTGGCCAAATTTGGTCAGATGCTTCTTCCCGGGAATGGCCCATAGGCGGAGCGGGGTCAGGCCGATCATCACCGGTTCGGTCGGTTCGATCCGGCCCACGATGAAGGCGACCAGGTAGGTGGACATCTTGATCGTATCCGCGAAACGGACGACCTTCTTCCCGCCAGCCAACGTTTCAGTGGCGATCGAACTATTGGAAACCGCGGTGAGCGTGGGATCGATGACCAGTGTCGTGGCAAACACAGCTTTAAAATCAGGTTCATCCCAGCAAGGGAACGCCCGACGAGCATCGGTCGCTTCGAACTGTGTCGCGGCCAAGCTGTGTGTCACACCGCGCTCGTCTTTGTAGGTGCTGCGATAGAATCCGCGGAGCTTGTCGTTGAGCGTCCCGTGAAACGCGATGATCAACCTCCACGTGCCTGGAGAGAGAAGCTCGGTGAACGTGAGATGACACCGTTCAAGCGATGCATCTAATGTAATCGTGGCCTCCACCGCTGAGCCCGACCCTCCTTCGATCTGAGCCGAGACGATATCGATCTCTAATGCATTGAGCACAATATCAGCAGTTGGGCGATGAATCGTGAGAGTGATGATCTCCTGTCCGGAAAATTTTGCGGCAGACAGGTCCGGCTCCAGTCGAAGATCGTAGCGGGTTGGGACGACATGTCTTGGAAGACGATAGGGACCGAATGTGTCGGAGGAAGAGTCCTGGTTCATATCCTTACCTTTCGATTGTTCGGTGGTCGTGCGTGCGAAGGGGGTCCCGATGCACGAGCTGACGAGAGAAACAAGTGGAAGGGCCAAGAAGAGTCGGGCATGCGTCGTAAGAGCCTGAAGGGTTTCCCGCCTGCTGATCATGTCCTCGTCGCGGGGTACGATTCGACTCCATTCGGAGTGCCCACGATGAGCAAGTCTGTTCGTCCGACAAAGAGTCCTGTCTCAATTACCCCAGGAATCAGGTTCAACGCAATCTCGAGTTCTCGCGGGTTGTCGACGCGTGAGAGATGAACATCCAGGATCACATGACCTGCTTCCGTGATGAACGGCGCTCCGTTCCGTTCCCTGAGCACCACAGAACTTTTCGTGAGGGCCTGAATTTCTCTAGCCGTATTGCCCAAGCCGAAAGGAATCACCTCGATGGGGAGCGGGAACGATCCCCCAAGCACCGGAACCCGCTTTGTGTGGTCGACCAAGACGATGAACTGCTTGGCTGAAGCCGCCACAATCTTTTCTTTCAAGAGCGCACCACCGCCACCCTTAATGAGATTGAAATGGGGATCGACCTGGTCTGCCCCGTCAATCGCAATATCGATCACCCAGGCATGGTCGGTATCGATAAGAGCGATTCCCTGTTGCCGGGCGAGCTCGGCTGTTTCATTCGACGTGGGCACTCCGCGAAGTCTCATGCCTGTGCGGACTTTTTCACCCAGCGCGATAACCATGTGCTTCGCCGTTGAGCCGGTCCCAAGGCCCACGATCATACCGTCACGCACGAATTCGACCGCTTTGAGCGCCGCGGCTTTCTTCAAGCTATCGAGATCCTGGCTGTTCATCACGATGCAGAGGAATGGGAGAGGGATGCGGCGATGGAGGCGGCGCCAAGTAAGGCGGTCTTCTGATTCATAACTACTTTCACGGGAATCGAGGCCATCAACCGTTTGTATCGACCCTTATTGGTAAAGGCCTTCATAAATGTACCGTCTTTAAGTTTGACGAGTAGTTTCGGAGCAATGCCGCCGCCGACATAGACCCCGTTGAGTGTCATGCCCTTCAAAGCAAGATTCCCTGCCTCCGCTCCGTAAATCGAGGCGAATAGGTCCAGCGCTTGCTTGGCGATCTCTGCCTGCCCCTTGAGCCCTGCCTCTGCAATGGCCGCAGCAGGGTCGCCGGCTTTGATATGCTCTGCGAGCCATGTCGGTTCATTCTTCTTACTATCACGGACATAATCATAGATCGCGTGCAGACCGGAACCGGACAACACACGCTCGTAACTCACGTGCAAGTAATGACTGCGCAAGTGCCGCAGCAATTCAATTTCGTCGTCGTTGTTTGGCCCGAAGTCTACATGTCCTCCTTCAGACGGCATCGGCTGATAGCGCAACCCATTCCAGAAGAGGATGGATTCACCGAGTCCGGTTCCCGCTGCAATCAGGGCAAGGGCCTGATTCTGCGCCGGTGGAGTTCCGACATTGAGAATTTCGACTTCGTCCGGTCTGAGCAACAGAATACCATACGCCATGGCTTCCAGATCGTTGAGCAATTTCACCGTCGGTATGTTGAACTGTTTCGCCAGAGTTGCGCCATCGACCACCCAGGGGAGGTTGGTCGTTTGACAACGGTTTTGGATGACGGGGCCGGCGATGCCGAAACAAGCCGCGTCGATTTTCTGCGGTTTTTCGGCCGGGTGCTCCGTCTCGGCAGCATCCTTCTTCTCGGTTACCAATTCCTCGACGGGCGTAGATGGATTCGGTGGGGCAAGAAACTCTGTGAGCATATCCTCGAGCGACGTGTAATCGGCACTGTGGAATGACTCTAACCGGAGAGGGTCTATGCGGTCTTTCTTCCAGTCGAACAGAGCCAGGTGGGTTTTCGTACCCCCGATATCTCCGGCAATGATCATCTCGCCCTCATGCGCTTGCCCTATTGTTATTGCATCGGAAGCTTGGCAGCTGCGGCCTGATCGAGGAACCAGATGACCCGGCCCTCCTCTGGCTTCACCAACGATGCCGGGAACTGTCGTTCTGCCTCAGTCTTCGGTTCGATGATCGCTCTGACGATTTCTGCCTTGCCACTCCCAGTAGTGAGAAACAGTACCACACTCGCCCTATTGATCGCAGCTAGCGTCATGGTCAGTCTGTGAGGTGGATCTTTCGGAGATTGCGTAGCTGCAATCACACGTCGGTAGTCTTGTAATATTGATGATCCAGGAAACAGCGATGCCGTATGCCCATCTTCACCCAGCCCTAATAGGATGAGGTCGAGGGATGGCGGGACCGAAGATACGGTGTTTGTTGCGAGACGCAGCTGTTGTTCATACTCAGACGCTGCTGCCTGCGGGTCACTGGATTCTCCAGCCATACGATAAATCTGTGAGGGCGGAATGTTTAGCGGAGCGAACAGGGCCTTGTCGGCTAGGGCATAGTTGCTTCGAGAGTCATGAGGGGAAACGCACCGTTCATCGCTGAAGAAAAAGGTGGCCCTGGACCAATCGAAGCGATGGGCGAAGGCAGGAGAAGCTAGCACTCTATAGAGAATTTCCGGTGTCGTGCCGCCTGAGAGCGCGAGAATGAATCGACCCTTCGCACGAACGGCCTCTCTGCCAATTTCTAGTATGAATTCAGCTGCCGCCTCTGCCACGGCTTGGCTATCGCTCTGGATACGGATGTCAGGGACTGAGGGCATCCTACTTCTTGCGGGTACGTTTGCTCTTGGTGCGCCGAATAGTGGGACGCTGCACCCGCGTGCGTGGGGTCAAGAGTTTCGTCAGGGTCTGAATCGTCGCGATGGGCTTCTTGCCCAGAGGCAAGACGATGCCCTGCTGATCATGAGCGTGGAGTGCCTGGATATCGCCAATGGCTTGAGCCTGCGCCAGAGTGCGAAAGGTGAACGATTTGCCCGGAATACTGAGATCAGGAGTCATCTGATCGACGAGTTGTAAGAAGAGCCCGCTCTTTGGCCCCCCTTTGTGGAGTTGGCCTGTCGAATGGAGATAGCGCGGGCCATAACCAGCCGTCGTAGTCACATGGTGATGCGAGACGAGCGCTTTTCGTAACATGCGAATACTTTGTTCCATCTTGGAGGATGGTGTCGTATAAGCCAAGATCGCGACGTAGGCGCCTGGCCGGCACTGACGTGTGAGTTGTAATGCAGCCTGTGCCGCCGTCGAGGTAGCCTGTTTCGGTAATTTGCCGGTAGACTGGATGGTTGCCAATACGCGGGCGGTGTTGTCTTTGCTTTCTTGGACGTTCGGTTGATCGAATGGATGAATCCCCAAAAGATGCCCTGCCAGGGCCGTGGCGATTTCCCATCGGAAAAATTCTCCGGCCAGATCGTAACGGTCTTTGAGTATGAGTGTCAGGACTGGATGGCCCCCTTGCACAAGCTTAGAGACTTGTAAGTCGATCGGTTTATTCCGATCTCCCCTCAGCTTCAGATAGACAAAGAGCCGGTCCGTACCATACGCAGTCGGTGTGACGATTGGTTCATGTGCGACAGGAATAAGACCAGTTCCTTCTTTTCCCGTGCTTTCCGCAAGAAGCTGTTCCGCCCAGAGACCAAATGCGGCGATCTGCGGCGATGTAATCAGGGTGATCTTGTTGCGGCCTGCTTGCGCCAGTGAGCCCATTGCTGCGCCAAGATCGGCTCCGGGGTTCCGTTCAAGAGGGGATGGGATTCGGCAGGCCTGGGCCATCGCCAGGGCGCGTGTGAGCAATCTCCCGACATCGATCCCCATCAAGGCGGCTGGGACCAATCCGAAATAGGACAGCACCGAGTACCGTCCACCGATCTCAGGTGGGTTGGTGAAGGTGCGCCAGAACTGATGCTCAGTCGCCAGTTTTTCCAACCCGGTGCCGGGATCGGTGATCGCGACAAACTGCGCGCCTCCTTTATTGCCGGGAGTCTGGTGAACAAGTTCCCAAAAGTGGGCAAAGAGGGACATGACTTCTATGGTTCCACCAGATTTGCTGGCGAGGATGAACAAGCTTCGAGCCGGGTCGATTTCCCGTGTAACTTGCTGGACCCAGCCTGGGACGGTGGAATCGAGGACCCACACGCGCGGGTACCCGCGTGATGATCCAAACGTTGTGCGAAGGACTTCTGGGCCCAAACTGCTGCCGCCCATCCCTAGCAGGACCACGTCTCGGATTCTGCGTGTTTTGGCCGAAGCGGCAAAGTTCCGCAGCTCCTCCGTATGATCTGTCATGTATTCGATGATGGTCAGCCAGCCGAGACGGTTAGCAATGTCGGTGGGATCTGGCTTCCAGAGCCGATAATCTTGAGCCCATAGCCGCTCGATTGCCTGAGACGCTTCCAGGCGTGCATACCCTGCAGCAACGAGGGATTGAAGTTCCAAGGACAATGACCGGTCAATCTCACGTGTCATGACTATCCCTTTTACGTATTGTAGTTATCGGATTGGAGAAACACAAATATGGAAATCTCAGCGAAGCTCTCACAGAGTTCGGCAAGGACAAATGACCTGTATTTTGCCATGTGTTTTGGTGGAGGTTGCACGAGTCGAGCGAGCAGGTGAGGGAGCTTGTGATCATCTATGGCCAGTCGCTGATTCAATTTCCATCGGTGTATGACCTCAACTCGCGCCTCCACACGACAGAGCGCGTGAACAGACTCTGTGCAGCTCGGTCGGAAGCGTTGAGAGATTGATCGTACTCGCCCTGCGCATAGAGCGCGCGGGCCTGCTCCATAAGTCGTTCGATTTCGTCCGGCCTCGGTCCGGACAGAGAACGACTATCAACAGCACTGACTTGCAACATCTCAATCTGGAATCGATTCTCGACCTGGCCAATCTTGGCTTCAGCCGAGCGGCCGAGTGACTCACGTTCCCTCGTAAGGCGGGCAACAATGTGAGATCCTTCTGCTTGCAGCTGACGAAGGGCGACTTCCAATTCGTTGGCCTCCCAAGGCCAACGGATAAGATCCTCATCGGCCTGAGCACGAGCTTTGAGGGTCATCCACTGCTGGGAGAACCGGGTATAATCGGTCGGCAAGAATTCACCCGCTCGTAATTCCACCAGGTCTCGATCGATATGGTCAACCGCTTCAACCACATCTTGAGGCACAGCCTCTACGCAGCCGGAGATGGAGCCGGCAAGTGCCATCGCTCCCCATCCAAAAAATATTCTCGTGAGCCGTGGACAATGACCAGTCATACAACAAATGTACCTTACTTCTTCTTATACGTAGAGCAATTTTCTTTTCTGATCCTGGCAAACCGCCTCCGTCTTAGGGAGACAGCCTGATTTCGAATGAGCGTTCACCTTCATTTGCGCGGTCGATTAGTGATTCATGTCGATCGCCGACCGAGCGCGAGGAGACTATGACCTCCAGCCCCACCACGACAGGATGGCACTCCAATCAACAATAGTGAGCGCATGGGTTTATCCGCAAGGGCAATGCCATGAGTGGTAATACATGGGTTGGGATATTCAAGAGTCTTTACAACAGCATAGAGATTTGAGCGTGCGAATGGTTTTTACGGTCCTGGGGCAATTTAGTTTGTCAGGAACAAAAGCGCCTCAATACAAAAGAGTTATCAATGGGTTAAGCCTTGTGTCGTCCTGAATTCGAGCAGGTCGAAGTTGAACTACACCGCCTGCTTGCCCCCTATGGTTCACACATGCAGCACCACAACAGCCTCACCACATGAAGAACTGTACAGAGTACGCAGAGCCGTCGCTTCCCTGTCTTACCTGCCGCATGCATGGTCTTTGACGGACTGTTCGTCATTCAGATGGAAAAGAGTGTCATTCAAATGTCCCTGGGCATGACGACCGACCCTGGATGAATCGTACTCAGTTTGACAGTGTACTAGGCCGCCCCTATAATGCCCGGATATTTATGAGTCTCTCATGCTAGGAGTGATCGCATGTCGTTTACATCGCAGCAGCCGTCGAACCTCAAGAAAAAACGTGAACATGGGTTCCGTAAGCGGATGAGCACGAAGAATGGCCGGAAGGTCTTGGCCCGTCGTCGCGCCAAAGGGCGAGCCCGCTTAACGGTGTAGGTTGAGCGCCACTGACTAGGGGCTGCACGAAGGAATCTTTGCCCTCCGTTATGTGACCCAGACAGGGTAGTTCCCATCACAGGACGACGGTGTGTGATCATAGTCGAGCCTGGAGATCCAGGCTCGAAGAGAAAGCCCTGTGCAAGCTGACCCTCTCTCAGGATGATCGTGATGTCGCAGGGTGGAGGCGCTAGGGATCTGTTTCTGAAACGCAGCCGCGATATCGAGCATGTGAAGCGGCATGGCCATCGTATCTCGACAGCCTTATTTAATCTCGTAATTTGTCGTACTGATATGGATGGCAGCCGGGTCGGTATTGTGGTGGGAAAGCGGTTCGGGGGAGCCGTCAGTCGAAATCGCGTCAAGCGTCTGTTTAGAGAGCTCACGCGTCAAGTACACGGGCAATTGATTTCTGGGCACTCGCTCGTCGTGTTTCCCAAACGGAATTCGATTGCACAACCTTTTGCCGTCTTGAAAGAAGTATGGTTTTCGACGCTTCAGCGTCAACGGCTGCTTCGTATGGGTGAGAACTAGTGTGTGCCGGCATGACCCCACTCTACAGGCCGGATTACCTGATCGGATCTCGCTTATCCTTGGATCAGCTGGCTCTTCTTAGGGTAGGCGCAAGCTTGTCGTTTGCTGGCTGATGCGAAGTGACCCGTTTATTCTTCCTGAAGAAATGAGATCTGTGAAGTAGTCGGGACGTCATCGTTCACATCGTGTAGCGGTTTATTATGGACAAACGGGTTATCGTCTTTCTGGTCCTCTCCTTAGCCATTATCCTCGGGTTTGACATGCTCATGAGGCAGATGGGCTGGCTTCCCGAGCCGCCCCCTCCTCAGGATGGCTCTGTCCAAACTCCCTCCTCCTCGGAGAAAGAGTCTGCTCCTGCCCTCTCGACAAGCAAAGAAGGCGGTTCGCTCAGTCCGAGCGCTCCTAACCAATCAGGCTCAAAGGCAGGTACACCTGCGTCCGGTGTACCTCTGCCTTCATCGGAACAGACCGTCACAGTTGAGACGGATCTGGTTCGGGTCGAACTGTCAAACCGCGGAGGGGTGATTCGAAGTTGGGAACTGAAACGATACCATATGGGCCCTCCTGATGCGAAGCCGGTCCAGCTCGTCTATCAAGGGGGAAAGTTCAAAGGCCCACTCTCGTTGACGGTCGCTAATGCCGAGATCGACAGGACGATCCGAGAAGGTCTCTATACTATTGAGAAAGATTTTACGAAGCTCGACGCCGCTCATCCTGTCGGGCATGTCACGATGCAGTTCCACGATCCCGCTACCCATCTTGGCATCAAGAAACATCTGACATTCCATCATAACAGTTATATGGTGGATATCTCGTTCGCCATCGAGGGAGTCACGGAATCGTATGATATCGGGTTAGGGACGAATTTCGGCATCGTGGAATGGGGAGATGGCTTCATCGGTCTGATCGGATCGGCCTCCCAGGTTGACAACAAAATTGAAAAAGAGACGCCTGAGACGGGGCTTGAACGGAAAGGATCGGTTCAGTGGGTCGCCTTGCAGGATAAATATTTCCTATCGGTGTTGCTGCCGAAGGAGGGTGCGGCAGCGATCGCCAAGACAGAAGAAGCCAAAATTGTGTCCGCCGGGGTGCGGATGCCCGCGCCAGGATCAGCCACTTCAGTTGCACTTCAGCTCTATGCAGGCCCAAAGGAATACGACACCCTCCGCTCTCTGAACGTGGGCTTGGAGGACATGATCGATTTCGGATGGTTCATTTTCGGCAGTTGGACTATTGTGAAATCGGTTGCCAAGCCGATCTTTTATGTCCTGCGATTCATCCATGACTATGTGGGGAACTACGGGGTCACCATCGTCTTATTGACGTTTATGATCAAGCTCTTATTTGTGCCGTTGCAATACAAGAGCTATAAGTCGATGAAGATGATGCGGGCAATCCAGCCCAAGATCAAAGAGGTCCAGGAAAAATACAAAGGTGACCGCGATCGACTGAACAAGGAGCTCATGAAACTGTATCGTGAGCAGAAAGTGAATCCCCTTGGCGGCTTCCTCCCCATGTTCTTGCAGATGCCGGTCTTCGTGGCTCTGTTCAATGTCCTCTATATGACGATCGATCTCCGCCAGGCCCCTTTCATGCTCTGGGTGACCGATTTATCACTGCAGGATCCTTTCTATGTGCTACCGGTGCTCATGGGAGCCACGATGTTTATTCAACAGAAGATCACGCCCAATACGATGGATCCGACACAGGCGAAGATCATGTTGATACTCCCCATTGGCATGACATTTCTATTCATCAATTTTCCTGCAGGGTTGGTGCTCTATTGGCTGACAAACAATACCCTGACCATCGCTCAGCAATTGATCACGGATCGGTTTCTATTGACCGACAAGGCCCTCGTTGCGGCAGGGGCTGAGCAGAGCGGAAGCACGAGCGCATAGTGACCAGATACGGCCCCGCTGGGAATCGTGATCGTCAGCCGCGGACTGTGTGGTGATAGTGGCTAGGGAAACAGCTGGAATAAACGCCCTCAGGGGTTCGAAGGTCTGAAAACCTGGATTCTGAACCTGGCAGTATCCGGAAAAACTATCTGAGTGTGCGGGATGCATGGGGGACATGAAGACACGATCTGTGCCGTTGCCACACCGATCGGCGAAGGCGGCATTGGGATCGTTCGTCTGAGTGGCCCGCAGGCGATCGATGTTGCATCACAAGTTGTCCGCTTGCGGTCTGGGCAACCCCTCCCATCGATTTCTTCACATACACTGTATCTGGCCGATCTTGTGATTCCCACATCGAACAGGCACAGCCAGGATCAGCTGCCAGGATCGGGTCTGCTCGATGAAGCGCTCGTGGTGTATATGAAAGCGCCGCGTTCTTATACGGCAGAGGACGTGGTGGAGATTCAGTCACATGGAGGCATGTTGGTGCTTGGGATCGTCTGCAAGGTGTGTATTGAATCTGGTGCACGGATGGCAGAGCCTGGCGAATTTACGAAACGCGCCTTCCTCAATGGACGGTTAGATCTTTCTCAGGCGGAAGCCGTGCTCGATACCATCAAGGCCACATCCTACGCTGGACTGAATGTCGCTCAACGCCAGCTACGGGGTGATCTCGCTCGCGAGGTGGAACAGGCTCGAACGTCTTTGCTGACTGTGTTGGCCCATGTGGAAGCCTCGATTGATTTCGTGGACGAAGATATTTCCTTCCTGCAACGCGATGAGTTGGTGCGTATCATGAGTGAAGCCGCTGCGGTGGTCCACAAACTCGAAGCCACCGCGCAGGACGGTCGAATCTTGAGAGAAGGCGCGCATGTCGTGATCGTTGGCCGACCGAATGTCGGCAAATCCAGTTTGTTGAACCGTCTGCTGAGAGAAGAGCGTGCGATTGTGACGGCAATTCCTGGTACGACGAGGGATGTCATTGAGGAGTCTATCGATCTAGACGGGGTGACGATTCGTTTAGTGGATACGGCAGGAGTGCGAGACACTGATGATCTGATCGAGCGTGAAGGGATCAAACGAGCCCGTCTTGCACAAGATGAGGCAGACCTTTTACTCGTGGTTGTGGATGGAAGTGTGCCCCTCACGAATGATGACCGGAACCTTTTGAACTCAGTCAAAGATCGAAAGCATATTGTGGTACTGAACAAGATCGATTTGCCTGATGAGGTCGAGTCGGATACCGCGCTTGTAGAGCATTCTTCATGCCGTATATCTGCAAAAACAGGTTTGGGGATCGAGAAGCTGAAGTCGGTGCTTCGCGGCCATCTGATTTCGAGGAGTTTTGAAACCGCGGAGAGCGTCACCATCACAAATGTGCGACACCGTGATGCATTACGTCGGGCCAACGACTCCTTGAGCCAAGCACTTGAATCCGCACAGCGCGGGATGGCGGGGGAGCTTGTCTCGATCGATGTGCGTGCCGCAGCCGATTCCCTCGGTGAAATTACCGGCGCCATCACAACTGACGAGATCCTTGGCCGGATCTTTTCAGAATTCTGCATAGGGAAGTAGACACAGGTGGACATGGGACACGTCGTCGATGTCATCGTGGTCGGTGGAGGTCATGCCGGCTGTGAGGCCGCCTTGGCCGCAGCGCGCATGGGAGCGAGAACCCTGCTGCTAACGATGGACCGCGACCGAATCGCACAAATGTCATGTAACCCGGCGATCGGAGGAATTGCCAAAGGGCATCTGGTCAAAGAAATTGATGCGCTCGGCGGGGAAATGGCGCGGAATACGGATCAAGCCGGCATCCAGTTCCGCTTCATCAACACGAGCAAAGGTCCCGCGGTGCGAGCCCTGCGCGTCCAATGCGACAAGAAACTGTACCGAGACGCCATGCGACGAACGTTGAGTCAGCAGGCGGACCTGACGATCGGCGAGGGAACGGTTGATCGCCTGCTGACGCATGACGGCTCGGTGACAGGAGTCGTCACGGACCGTGGCGATCACATCCGGGCGAAGGCTGTCATTCTAACATCAGGTACATTCCTTAAGGGTCTTATCCATATCGGCATGAATCATTTTCCTGCGGGGCGAGCCGGAGAAGCGTCCGCCGAGCACCTGTCCGATTGCATGCGGGACCTGGGATTCGAGGTGGGTCGGCTCAAAACTGGCACGCCTCCTCGTTTGGATGGCGCGACCATCGACTTTTCCGTGATGGCGCCGCAGCCGGGCGATGATCCGCCTCCGCCGTTTTCCTATCGGACCAGCCGGATTGAGAACAGGCAACTTCCCTGTCATTTGACCCATACCAACCGCGCGACTCATGAATTGATCCAACACAACCTCGATCGATCGCCGCTCTATAGCGGCATCATTGAGGCGGTGGGACCACGATATTGTCCATCGATTGAAGATAAGGTTGTGCGTTTTGCGGATAAAGAGCGTCACCAGATCTTTATCGAACCAGAAGGATTGGACAGCCGAGAGTTTTACCCCAACGGGATCTCCACCAGCTTGCCAGTTGATGTGCAAGCCGCGATGCTGAAAACGATTCCGGGGCTAGAGCAAGCCGTCATGCTCAAACCTGGATACGCGATCGAGTACGACTATTTTCCACCGAGGCAATTGCACCAGACTCTGGAAACGAAGCTGCTCAATGGCCTCTACCACGCTGGGCAAATCAATGGGACTTCCGGATACGAGGAAGCAGCGGCTCAGGGTCTCATGGCTGGGATCAATGCTGTTCTAAAGATCCGAGGGGAATCGCCATTGGTACTCGACAGATCCCAAGCCTATATTGGTGTGTTGATCGACGATCTCATCACCAAAGACGCGCGTGAGCCCTATCGTATGTTTACCTCACGTGCAGAATATCGCCTCCTCTTGCGTCATGGAAATGCCGATCTGAGACTCACTGATATTGGACGAAAAATTGGATTGATTGGCGACGAAGTCTATGCAAAATTTCAATTGAAACAGAAAGCTATTGAATCTGAACTCGTACGCCTTGAAGAACTTAGACCAAAACTCACTGAAGCGGTTCGCACACGCTTGGCAATGGTTCAGATCGATGAAATATCTGGACCATGCACTGTAGCCCATCTTCTACGTCGTCAAGGGATAATCTATACGACCCTATTAGAAGCGCTTGAAGTTGAGGCATTACAAGATACTGAAACTACTGACGAAATAGAGTTGCAAATCAAATATTCAGGCTATATTAAGCGACAGCTTCAACAGATAGCCCGATTTAAAAAACTCGAAATGAAGCCCATTCCTGTCACATTCAACTACGATGCAACCCTTGGTTTTTCACGAGAAGTTCGTGAAAAACTCAAGAAGGTCCGCCCTGCGTCTATCGGCCAGGCATCGAGAATATCAGGAATCACACCAGCAGCAATTTCGCTTCTCCTTGTGGCACTAGAAAAGCACAGGGGGGAATCCATGCGAGATAGCTCTGTACTAACCCCATCCTAGACACAAGTTCAAATATTTCTCTTATACGTCCCAGAATGTCTTGACCTCACCTTCCGATTCACGTAATTGTTCCACGTGGAACATGAACATGAATTGTGCGAATTCATGATGACCTCTGCAAAGGAATTTGGGTTAACAATTGGCGAAAGCCACGCCGAGCAGTTCGTTCGCTATCTTACTCATCTCATTACGTGGAATAAAACAATAAATCTCACGGCAATCATCGACTCTAAAGAAATAATTATCAAACATTTCATTGACTCACTTGCTGCACTTGTCGCGACGAACTTTCGACAAAATAGCCTGGTGCTTGATGCGGGATCTGGGGGAGGGTTTCCTGGCATTCCTCTTAAAATCGTGAGACCTGACTTTCAGTTGACTTTAGTAGAGCCAGTTCAGAAAAAGTGCTCTTTTCTCAATTCAGTAATCGGTCTGTTACAGCTTCGTGGTGTCTCTACATTTGCTGGAACCATCGAACAATATGCCAAACAAGTCCTTAACCATTCCATCGATACGGTTGTCGTACGGGCATTGAAATTTGATGATGTACAAAAATACATCCCTGCATTGCTGACTCCAAAAGGGAAGGTCATTTTATATCGAACAGTGGCCATCGAAAATCAGGAAATGGGGGAAGAGTTTTATCGATCGAATGAAAAAACTTTCCTTCTCCCTCATGGATCAGGCAAGAGAGTCATTACGGTGCTTGGGATAAAAAATCCTGTCATATAATCAATGTTATATGCATAAGTTCCACGTGGAACATTCTTGGGAAATCTAGCATGGCTAAGATTGTAGCGATTGCAAATCAGAAGGGTGGCGTAGGGAAAACAACAACCGCCGTGAATATCGCTGCTGGTATTGCCGTTCTGGGAAAGCGTGTCTTGCTTGTTGATATGGATCCGCAAGGAAATGCGACCAGTGGACTAGGAGTTGACCCAAGATCTTTACAGAATACACTGTATAACTGTCTGATTAATCATGTGAAATTTCATGATGCTGTCAAAGTCACCGAAGTGAATGGCTTATCACTGTTGCCGGCCAATGCTGATTTATCAGGGGCGGAGATAGAGTTGGTCAATATAGAGGATCGAGAAAAACTGCTTCAACGTTTCTTACGAGATGTGGGCCAGTTATTTGACATTATTTTTCTCGATTGCCCCCCTACATTAGGGATTTTGACGGTCAATGCGCTTGTTGCAGCACAAAGCATTTTGGTCCCTGTTCAATGTGAATACTATGCCATGGAAGGTCTCAGTCGTTTGATTGGAAGCATTGATAGAATTCGTCAATCCTTTAACCCCGATCTCAAATTGGAAGGGATCGTCTTGACAATGTTTGATGCACGGAATACGTTGGCGCGTCAAGTCGTTGAGCAAGTTCGGGGGCATTTCAAAGAAGTCGTCTACAAGACTGTGATCCCTCGCAATGTGGCATTGGCAGAGGCTCCGAGCTATGGGCGTCCAGCCATGCTATATAACGTTGCATCGGCAGGGTCTCAAGCCTATTTGTCCTTAGCCAAGGAGTTTATGAGCCATGGAGAAGAAAGCGCTCGGTAGAGGACTCGATGCACTCCTCCCTGCCACCAAACCTGTTTCGATGTCTGAATTGTCGGATGTCCAATATCTGCGTGTTGACGCGATTGTGCCGAATCGGTACCAGCCGAGACAAACATTTTCTCCTCAGGACCTGGCAGAGCTTACGGCGTCATTAAAAGAGAGTGGGCTGCTGCAGCCTATTTTAGTGCGACGTAAGGGTGACGGGATTTATGAGCTCATATCAGGTGAACGGCGTTGGCGTGCGGCAAAAGACGCAGGTCTGGAGACGATTCACGCCATCATTCGGAATTGCGGAGATGAAGAGTCTGTCGTATTGGCCCTGGTTGAAAATCTTCAACGAACGGATCTCAATCCGATGGAAATGG
The DNA here is from genome assembly GCA_965233175.1 of uncultured bacterium. Lineage (GTDB taxonomy): Bacteria > Nitrospirota > Nitrospiria > Nitrospirales > Nitrospiraceae > Palsa-1315. The sequence continues at coordinate 48,184 of CBDDRW010000040.1, read as the reverse complement.
CGAGAACCTACCATCGGATGATGAACGAATTTGGACTCACTCAGGACATAATTGCACGACGAGTTGGCTGTGAGCGATCATCAATCGCCAATGTCGTACGCCTCACACAACTTCCATTAGAGGTCCAACAGCTGATTGAATCGAACCAGCTCTCTATGGGACATGCCAAAGTGATTCTGGGTGTTTCTAGCCAGATAGAGCAGATTAAAGTGGCTCAGCTTGTGGTGTTACAAACCTTATCAGTGAGAGAAACAGAGAAACTTGTAGAGTCTTCATTGGTTACAAAGAAGCGAGGGACAAAGGAAATACGGCGAACACCCTGGTCTGATGTTGAAGAACGATTACAAAAACGATTGGGCACGAAAGTCATGATTCAAAAAGGCAGACGTGGAGGGAAAATCATCATTCATTATTTTTCGCCTCCTGAACTCGACGGAATCCTCGAGACACTTTTAAATTAATTCCCGCCTTATTTTTCATCAGATCCTTCATGTCGGATAGAGGCATACTTGTTGCTTCTACGTATACGTGACCGTATTCATCCTGACCGACTAAATTCCTCATACATAAATACATCACAGCTTTACATCTGCGCTGAAACAGTGGAGTCATCAACTCGAGGAGGCGAGTTCATGTGGGGGCAAGAGAAAAAAGCAGGAACGAGCTCAAGCGAGCAGGAAGGTAAAGAGGTTGTTATGGTTGCTTCCAATTCAACAAATACCGAAGGGGCTGGGGATATTAGTGCCTTTGTAGGGAAAGGGGTCGAATTCAAGGGTACGATTTCATACAGCGGCACGGTGAGAATTGACGGATATCTCGATGGAGAAATTCATACGGATGGCGTGCTGCTTATTGGGGAAGAGGCCATTATCCAGGCAAAAATTACCGCGGGAACCATTGTGTGCAAGGGGAAAATTACCGGGGACGTCGTGGCGAAAGAGTGCGTCAAGCTCCGAACTCCGGCCATCATGAACGGGAGCATCAAGGCACCGATCCTTTCAATGGAAGACGGCGTGCTCTTCAACGGAGCGCTCGAAATGGCGCACAGTGTGCGCGAGCTTCCTCGTGACACCACGCTCCAACCCGTCGGCATAATCGCGCCACCCAGCATGAAGCGAGTCAACGGATAGATGAAAAATATTTATTAGGTATTTAATCTGTACATTCTTGCGTGACGACTGATCATGCGTGTGCAGGAAGATCTTGGGAGGCAATCATGTGGTCAACGAAAGAGCGGAGCCAGCAAGTCGATCAGAGCGGCGAGAATATTACGCTTCTAGGGAAGGGCACAGACTTCAAGGGTGTGGTGAGTTTTGGTGGCACCATTCGAATTGACGGGCGTGTCGAAGGCGAGATCCATACGACCGGAACGCTCATCGTTGGGGAGCATGCGATGATCCAGGGCATCGTGTCTGCTGGGGTGCTCATGAATAGTGGCAAGATCCATGGCACCATCACGGCCGTTGAAAAGATACAAATCTTAAAGCCTGGTATTCTTATCGGCGATATTCGGACCCCAGTCATCGCGATCGAAGAAGGTTCTCGCTTCCATGGCATGTGCGATATGGGCGCTCACCTATGGAGCGGCGAACGCGCCCTCTCGGTCGACGTGGCTCCCAGCCTTGTGGCGACCGCCCATTAGTTGCGGGAAACAGCCTCAGGGCCCGCATCGTTCACGAGCGTTCGTGAATAGAATGCGGACTAGCCCTTTTCCTCTCTCCTCAGTACAATAGCCACCCTATGGCTCGCCCTACCGTCCTTCTTGGCATGAGTGGTGGAGTGGACAGCTCTGTCGCCGCAGCGCTTCTGGTCCGCCAGGGCTATGACGTTCAGGGAATCACGCTTCAGGTCTGGGAACACGAAGATGAAACAGTCGCAGTTTCTAAGCGGTGGGAGGAGCGTGGATGTTGCAAGGTCGGCATTGCTCGATATGTGGCTCAGACCTTGAAAATCCCGCATGAAGTGATCGACACCAGACAAACGTTTCAAGTCGGCGTCATCGACGACTTTGTCACCGGCTATCTGGAAGGTACTACCCCCAATCCCTGTGTCCGGTGCAATGAGCGGGTGAAGCTACGGAGCCTGGTGGAGCTCGCGGACACACGTGGGATCGATTTTGTCGCCACAGGCCACTATGTTCGAATCAACTGTTCCGAGGGAGCACCCACTCTTCAGCGAGCAGCTGATCTCAAGAAAGATCAAAGCTATTTCCTCTACCGTCTTCGTCAGCCATGGCTCGCTCGCCTACTTTTTCCAGTCGGTGGCATGCAGAAAACAGACGTATGGACAGAAGCCGAGACCTTGGGCCTTCCTCCGGACGAATTGAAGGAAAGTCAGGAAATCTGCTTTGTGAGTCATGGTGATTATCGAACCTTTCTTGAAAAAGAAGCGCCTGCCGCGAAGAAGCCCGGGGCATTTGTGGACGGTGAAGGGCGCTATTTAGGAGACCACGAAGGCATCGCGTTCTATACGCCAGGGCAACGTCGGGGGCTCGGTATTGCGACCGGCCGCAGGCTCTATGTTCAAGAAGTACAGCCCGATACCAATACGGTAGTCCTTGGAACAGAGGAATCCCTGCGTCGCAGCCAATGCGATGTCGCCGATCTGAATCTCTTCGACTCCTCACTTCTGAATGGAGAAACCGATGTCGAGATTAAAGTACGGTATGCCACGCCTGCTGTGGCGGCCACCATCCAGCCTCGTTCAGATACCATTCTGAGAATTCTCTTCCATGAACCACAGCGCGCATTAAGTCCGGGGCAATCAGCGGTGTTCTATCGAAACGATCTGGTGCTAGGCGGCGGCATCATCCAGTCACTCTAACAGGATGCTGAAAAGGTCCGCCAGCGTCGTTTTCGCATCGTTCAGACGCTCAACGCGAGAATAACGCCATGAGGGATCCAAGACACTAAAGGAGTTTTTCCGTTCGCCAAGAATCATGTGAAGGGCGAACGGTCTCATGAAGTGCGGTAGGTACCTCCTTGCCTCTTCGCTCACTGCGACCTTGCTTGGGATAAGGCGCGTCTTGGCGCGCCAGGGTTGGGCGGGTGAGAAGGCTGGCCCTTTTGAGCATCCTGAACCTATTGCGACATCGGCGTCACATAGAAGATTCCAACGGCATTTTGTGTATGAATCGAGTTTCCCGCAGCCTGCTAACCTCATCGTCATTCACACCGTCATATTGACAGCCCTCATCCCCCAATGCTAATTTTGCGCGCCGCTTTTCGTGCGAACCACGAAGGCTTACCCCTTTACCAAAAAAGAAGCGAACGGATCTTTAATAGTGATTAAGACAGCAGTGGCGCGACGTTATGCACAGGCGCTATTCGAACTACTGGATGTATCGAGCATCGAACAAACCCGTATGGCTTTAACGGGGCTCGGGCAAGCCATCAAGGATTCGGTCGAATTGCGCCATGTCGTGGCCTCGCCGAGTTTTGGCGCTGAAGACAAAATTGCGGTCCTTGTAGAACTCGGTTCGCGTTTGGGATGCCCTCCGGTCGGAAAACGCTTTCTCGAGCAATTGGTCAAGAAAAATCGCGTCGGCTTTCTTCCTGAGATCGCCGAAGCCTTCACAAAATTAGCCGACGCGTCGAAAGGCACTCAGCCCGTCACCGTCTTCTCGGCGACGGCCATACCTCCAGCCGAACAAGATCAAATCAGCAACCGCTTGCGCACAATGCTCAAGCGCCAAGTCGAAGTTACCTATCACACGGATGCCCGGTATATTGCCGGCATGCAGATCCGTCTCGGAAGCACAGTAGTCGATAGCACCGTGCTGGGGCGGTTACACGCGATGCAGAGTTTGTTGACGAAGGAGTAGCTATGCAGATTAAAGCGGAAGAAATCAGCTCGATTATCAAAGAGAAGATCAAAGGCTTCGACAAACAGGTTGATGTCAAGGAGACCGGCTCAGTCATTCAGGTTGGAGACGGAATTGCCAAGATCTATGGCCTCGATGGCGCCATGGCCGGCGAAATGCTCGAATTCCCTGGAGGTCTCTATGGGATCGCGCTCAACCTCGAAGAAGACAACGTCGGCGCCGTGCTCATGGGCGATGACGTGGGGGTCAAAGAAGGCGATCCGGTGAAACGCACAGGGCGCATTGCAGAGATTCCGGTCGGCGAAGCCCTGATCGGTCGTGTCGTGAACGCGATCGGCCAGCCGATCGACGGCAAGGGTCCGATCAAGTCGACGCTGTCGTCACGAATCGAGGTGGTAGCCCCCGGCGTCAATACACGTCAGTCCGTACGCGAACCCTTGCAAACAGGCATCAAAGCCATCGATGCCATGATTCCCATCGGCCGCGGCCAACGCGAGCTGATCATCGGCGACCGGCAGACCGGCAAGACCGCCATCGCCGTCGATACCATCATCAATCAAAAGGGCCTCAACGTCTTTTGTATTTATGTGGCCATCGGCCAGAAACGTTCAACCGTCGCCCGCGTCGTCAAGACCCTCGAGGAAAATCACGCGATGGAGTACAGCATCGTGGTGGCGGCCACCGCGAGCGATGCGGCGCCCATGCAATACCTCGCGCCTTTTTCCGGGGCTGCCATTGGCGAGTATTTCAGGGATAACGGCAAGCATGCCTTGATCGTCTATGACGATCTTTCCAAACACGCCGTCGCCTATCGCCAATTGTCTCTATTGCTCCGACGTCCACCGGGCCGCGAAGCGTATCCGGGCGATGTCTTTTATCTGCACTCCCGGTTGTTGGAGCGTGCGGCCAAGCTCAGCGACAAGCTCGGGGGAGGAAGCCTCACCGCACTGCCGATCATTGAGACACAAGCCGGTGACGTGTCCGCCTACATTCCGACCAACGTCATTTCGATCACCGACGGACAGATCTATCTGGGCAGCGATCTGTTCTACTCCGGTATCCGCCCCGCGATTAACGTGGGTCTCTCGGTCTCCCGTGTCGGAGGCTCAGCTCAGATCAAGACCATGAAGCAGGTAGCCGGTACCCTTCGGCTCGACCTCGCGCAGTACCGAGAAATGGCCGCGTTCGCACAATTCGGCAGCGAACTCGACAAAGCGACCCAGATGCAGCTGGCGCGCGGCGTTCGGATGGTGGAATTACTCAAGCAGGGGCAATACAAACCCATGCCGGTCGCCGATCAAGTGCTGTCGATTTATGCCGGCGTCAACGGATACCTGGACGATGTTCCAGTCGACAAAGTGCAACAGTTTGAAGCCGACCTGCTGCACTACGTGCAACAGCACCATCCGGAGCTGAAGAAAGAAATCGCGAGCATTGGAAAGATCGATGACAAGGTCGGCGGCAGACTGAAAGAGATCCTTGCGACCTTTAAACAAAAGATGGGATACGGCGCGAAACCATAGTTCATCTTCAACGTCGAATTTCTCATTGGGACGCTGAGGCCCCTGAAACTATGCCCAGTTTACAAAGTCTACGCCGTAAAATTGCGGCGTTTAAGAATACGCAAAAGATCACGAAGGCTATGAAGATGGTGGCCGCGGCGAAGCTGAAACGATCGCAGGACCGTATTCTGGCGGCGCGCCCCTATGCCCTCAAAATGCGGGGCGTGGTCAGCAACCTGAGCCGGCGCGTCAATCGGTCCTCGCATCCCTTATTGCAGAAGCGCGAAGGGAAGAAGGTCGAGGTGCTCGTCGTCACGAGCGATCGTGGGCTGTGCGGCGGGTTCAACGGCAATATCGTGAGGAAGAGTTCGGAGTTTGTGCGGCAATGCGAAGCCCAGGGACTTCAAGTAAGTTTGAGCATCGTGGGGCGCAAAGGCCGCGACTATTTTCGTCGTAGGACCTGGCCGATCAGGCAAGAGTGGACCGGCATCTTCGACAAGCTCACGTTCGAACATGCCGTCGATATCGGCGGCGACCTGACCGACCACTTCGTCAAAGGAACGTTCGACGAACTCCACATCGTCTACAACGAATTCAAGTCGGCTATTCAGCAGCGCGTGATCGTGGAAAAGTTGTTTCCCATCGATGTCGCAGCCGAGTTCGGGGCGGCGCAGGCAGAAGGCACGACCGGCGGCAGCTACCTCTATGAACCGGACGAAGCCGAACTCTTACATGCCTTCATTCCCAAACATTTCCAGACGCAGACGTTTCGTATATTGCTGGAATCAGCCGCGGCGGAACATGGCGCCAGAATGGCAGCAATGGACGGCGCGACGCGCAATGCAGGACAACTCATCAAGAAAGTGACTTTGCATTACAACAAAACCCGGCAGGCCGCCATTACCAAAGAGCTGATGGACATCGTCGGCGGAGCAGAGGCACTCAAGTAGATTGAAAGTTCTAAGTGCTGAGTTCTGAGTGAGAAAACCGCCAGAACCTAAAGCTCAGAACTCATGACTCAGAATTCAGAACTCGCGAGAGAAGGAGCGTTATGAGCATAGGAAAAGTCATTCAGGTCATCGGACCGGTGGTAGATGTGGAGTTTCCCCCCGGAAAACTGCCGAATATTTACAACGCCCTCAAAGTGACCCAAGAAGAGAATAAGGCCTCCGGCACACCGGCTGTGAGTATCACCCTTGAAACCGCGCTCCATCTTGGTGAGAACCGAGTCCGCGGCATCGCGATGTCCACAACCGACGGTCTCACGCGGGGGATGGATGTGAATGATACCGGGGCGCCGATCTCTGTGCCGGTCGGTCGCGAGACATTGGGCCGGCTCATCAACGTCCTGGGAGAACCGGTTGACGAGATGGGCTCGATCAAGACGACAAAGATGTACCCCATCCATCGGCCTGCGCCAAAGCTCGAAGATCAGGAAACCAAGACGGAGGTTCTTGAAACCGGCATCAAGGTCGTCGATCTGCTTGAGCCGTACAGCAAGGGAGGCAAGGTCGGCCTCTTTGGTGGAGCCGGAGTCGGCAAGACCGTCATCATCATGGAGCTCATCAACAACATTGCCTTGCACCACGGTGGCTTCTCGGTGTTCGCAGGCGTCGGTGAGCGGACCCGTGAAGGGAACGACCTCTGGCACGAAATGCAGGAATCGAAGGTCATCGATCCCAAGGACTTCACCAAGTCGAAAGTCTCGCTGGTGTATGGCCAAATGAACGAGCCGCCCGGCGCACGTCTGCGCGTCGCGTTGACCGGACTGGCCGTCGCGGAATATTTCCGCGACGAAGAGAACCAGGACGTGCTGCTCTTTGTAGACAATATCTTCCGGTTTACCCAGGCTGGTTCAGAAGTGTCCGCCTTGCTCGGCCGTATGCCGTCCGCAGTCGGCTATCAGCCCACCCTCTCGACCGAGATGGGACAACTACAGGAACGTATTACCTCGACCAAGCGTGGATCGATCACCTCTGTGCAAGCTATCTACGTGCCGGCAGACGACTTGACCGACCCGGCGCCGGCTACGGCCTTCGCCCACCTGGACGCCACCACCGTATTGTCTCGGCAATTGGCTGAGTTGGGCATCTATCCGGCCGTCGATCCGTTGGACTCAACCTCGCGTATTCTCGATCCGCAAGTGATCGGCGAAGAGCATTACAAGGTGGCGCGCGGCGTGCAATCTGTGTTGCAGCGCTATAAAGACTTGCAAGATATTATCGCGATTCTCGGCATGGACGAATTGTCGGAAGACGATAAGATGGCCGTGGCCCGCGCGAGGAAAATTCAACGTTTTCTTTCCCAACCGTTCCATGTTGCCGAAGCCTTTACCGGCTCTCCCGGTAAGTATGTGAAGCTCAAAGACACGGTACGAAGCTTTAAGGAAATTCTCGATGGCAAATACGATCACCTCCCCGAGCAGGCGTTCTATATGGTCGGCCCGATTGAAGAAGTGATTGCGAAAGCTGAAAAGATGGGGGTCAAGGTATAAGCAGCGGGTGAATCGAGCATCCTCCTTGCTCGGGCAACGCGCGGTCTCAGAAGACCCTCGTTGGACGCGCGCAGTAGAGGACGCGCGATCCCCCCCACTTTCTGAGTGGAAGTGAAGTAAGGAAATAGGGACATGGCAGGAAAGCTATTGCTAGAAGTGGTCACGCCGGAGAAGTTGCTCTTGAGCCAGCAGGTGGATGAGGTGATTGCTCCAGGCTCAGAGGGTGAGTTCGGTGTATTGCCGGGGCACTGTCATTTCCTTTCCATGTTACGCATCGGTGAGTTGCGCTATCGCGTCGGAGATCAGACTCATCACATGGCGGTCCTCTGGGGCTATGCGGAAGTCACACCAACCAAAGTGACGATCATGGCCGAGATTGCTGAAAAGGCCGAAGACATCGATGTGGGCCGTGCCCAAGCCGCCGTTGAAAAGGCTGAGCAGCGACTCAAGGCCGGTGGCCTGCCGTCCGAAGTCAAAGAGGCTGAGATCAGTCTAGAAAAAGCCCGCCTCCGCAAGAAGATCGCCGAGCGCACCCACAAAACCGGCCACGCCTAATTCGCATCACTGACTATACGCAACCAGCAGTCACATAACGTCTGTGGGACCCCCTGTCCCGGAACAGAGAAAAGAATGAAGGCCTATTGACCTTCCGCGCAACGCGCGGCCTCAGAATGCCCCCGCTTGGGCAAATGACACGTCTCGGCGTGCCAATGGGTAGGCGGGAACGTTTCGCGCAGTGGAAGCCCATCAGTCTCATTCCTAAAAGACCACAAGCGTGAAAGGATCATTTCAGATCTGCATAAGAGACTCACGGCACCTTATTCCGCTCCCACACCGTAGGCCCTGTCTCTAGAGTCATGGCAACTTCTGCAGCAATCCCTCGGCGACGGCTGAGTTCGGATCGCCGCCGACGCTCATATCCTTATCGCCAAAGTGGGATGTCGATCGGGTCGTCACCTTCATCACCAATCCTCCCGGTGTGAGGGCATACCCGATCAAGGTGGTTTCTTGTTGCTGATCCAGATAGCCTTGGCTCGTCCTTTCAAAAGAACCTCCAATTCCGATCTCAAGTCGGCCCTGTCCTTTCTCCAGGGTCTTCACCACCACCCGCTGCACCCCACCTCCCGCCGGCACATATTCCACCGTCTGCCCAACGTGAGACAATTCGACCTGCCGCACCACCCCTTTATTGTTTGTGTAGGAGTAGAGGGGAAAGCCCTGCGGGCCGAAATCGACCTGGACTTCGCCTGACATGCCATCGGAGCCGGTGAGCGTCCCCTTCCACGAGCCGCTCAGTTCCGCCGCCTTCACGGTAGCGGACATCGCCAGCATGCACCACGCAACCAGGACCAGCACAATACCTTTCGAGGTCATACGCAAAGCCTCCTGAGTGATGATTGAGAAAACGGAGCATGTCTTGAATGAACGATTCCCACACACTCTCGCAGAATGGATTCAGATCCGATGCTCATCTGAGCTCTTCTCTAATGATTATCACTGCAAGATCATTCGCGATCAATCAGAACTGTTCCAACCGGCTTCGAGATCGTCGACGATTTCCGAGAACAGTGATGGGGCCGGCACTGGTGACATATTACATGCTAGGAAAAGACCACCGATCCGTCATGCTCACACGTCTCGCATTAAAGAACTTTCGCGCAGTAAAAAGGCGCCCGAGGTTCCGGCCTAACGAATGGCGTTTATGCTTTCCTCATTCATCGCCTTCTTCTCATCATGCTTGGCAGGTTTCACAGTGGAACCTTTCTTGCCCATCTCCTGCTTTGCGTCGGGAGGAGGGCTGGCAATCACACAGCCAGTCACCGTGAGCAAGAACAGGGAGAAGACTACCGTTGTCAGTATAGACATGGGACCCTCCTTGATCATGAGCCATTCTTGGCGTACCGAAATAATTTCATCTCAAAATTGCTGACCGATCTTTGTCCTCTGCAGCCAGGGGAAAGGACGTGGGCATCAGGTCACTTTCTCTGAAGTGTGACGACCAAGGTCATTGGAAATCAAGCGGAATTGTTCAAGCGCGCTTCTATATCGTCGAAGATTTCTTGGGCGATGACGCCGGGATTAGGGAGATTGTCTGAGGCTTCGAGAGAATCGTCCTTGAGCCAGAAGATGTCGAGGCTAGCTTTGTCGCGTGCGAAGAGTTCGTCATTGTCATAGGCACGCCGGCGACCTTTCGGGTTCTTCGACGATCAGTTTGCTTCCTGAACATGTCGAAGGGGCTGAGTGGGTCTTTCTAATCTATGAAGTAGAAAGTTAGACGCGCGACGAGGGACCAAATGAACCAGATGAACAAGAGCGACGAGACTCGTGGAAGGCTATTTCGCCCGTAGGTCGTGGAGTTGATCGATGAGTCGTTGGAGCTTGGTCACGGCGTGGTGTCGCTGGTCGGCAGTGACGTGTTGGTCGATGGCGAGGGCCATGGCCTTTGCGGCGGCACGCATCTGGTAGATGGCGTCTTGATGGCCTGCGGAGCGGTGTGGTCTTGATCGACGAACATAGCGCGTAGCTCCATGGCGACGCTCTCGGGCGTGCGGGGCTGATGAAGGAGGGCCAAGAGTTCTTGCTGTCGCTGTTGTTGGTATGAGACCCAGGCTTGTTGGGTGTCGGGAAGCTCGAGACTCCATTCGCGGATCTGGGCCTCTTGGGCTTTGGACAGAGATCCCAGCCAGTCTTCGAGCCAGTCGAGGGTGGCCTGGGCGCGCTTCTTAAGCCGCTCCGGCGCGGGAGCTTGCACAAGACGCTCGGCTTTTTCATGGTCTTTCTGCAAGGCTGCTTCAAGGGTGCGAACCTGGCGAGAATCGACAGAGGCGAGCAAGATACTGCCCTCGGCAACGACACGGTCGAAGAGGTCGACACGTAGCCGATCATAGCTGGCATAGACCCAGTCGAGATCCTGGCTTGTCAGCCCCCGTTGGAATCGCTGCCGGAACTGTACGAGGAAAGATTCGTACTCCGGAATGGCTTCGTGCCGGTGCCAGGCCAGCAGCGGCGTAAGCCGCTGAGCGAGATCATGGCGCTGATCCGATGTGAGATCGACGTAGTGATCGACCTGCCAGAGGATAAGCCAGTCTGCATAGCGATAGAACGAAAGGCTTGAGCAGCCGGCGAGGAGGACGAGCAGTCCTGCGGCGCACCACGTCCACGGGCGGTGCCGCCGCACTGTCATTTTCGTCTCTTCTATCGCGGGGTACGTCATAGCTCGCATTATTATGTTCTCAAGAGTTCGCTGGTGAATCAAGGGGCAAAGAGGGCAGAAGAGAGGGATAAGCGGCAAACGCGCGATGAGTGGCTGGGAACCGTCTTGGATCAAGCGGGCTAGGGGCCTTCCAGCATTGCCTTCGTGATGAAGCGAAGGAGATACGATCGGATGTAAGGCCGCAGGTTCGGAAAAACTGGAGGCGTATTCACCGGAATACGTTGAGGGTTTTTCAAGGCCGAGAACAACGCAGATGGTCGTGAATCGTTCGCCGCAGTAGAACGGTCTATATTGGGACAGTCTCCTCGTTAGAAGGGGACTACCGATTCCCAAAGTGAAGAAATCCAGTTCTTAAAGAAGGACAACCAGTCCTCTTCGACTGGTTGTGGCGGCTGAACAGGGGCTCGTGGCTTTGGGGCTGCCACGGGCTGATTGACGGGTGCGGCAGTTGTCACCACAGTCGGCTTCGGAGCAGGTTCGTTCGAGACCGCAGTTTGTGCCGGAGGAACAACAGCTGTCTTAACAGGCTCGCCGGTGGCTGCGGCTGGTTGAGGGGTTGTTGAAGCATGGAGTTCTTCTATCGAACGCTGTTGTGACGTATAGTTGTCGACGGTTGACTGCAGAGTGATCTGCTCTTTGGTTGCACGTGTGATGACGTGGCGCAGGCTCTTCTGCTGGGCGGTCAGTTGGTGGATCGAACGATTGAGCGTGCTCAACCGTTTTTGCGATGCAGCACGCTCGGTCTTCATCTCTTTCTTGACTTGCCGGAGTGCCGACGAAGCGATCTCTTTTTGTCTTTCGAGGTCGCTATGGCGTTCCTGGAGGACGTTGACTTGTTGGGTGAGCCCCTGCGTTTCTGTTCTGGCGCTATAAAGTTCGGCTTTCGTCGTTCCGAGATCAGCGGTGGCGCTATCGTAGGTGCTTCGCGTCACACAGGCACCGGTCGTAATTGTGGTGAGACACAACATTCCTACTGCTACAGAGCGAATCTTATTGCCTCGCCTCATGGTGTTGTCTCCAGCGCAATCGCTTAACATGCTACTCCTCTATGACTCCGTCATCTCGTGACTTGTAAGACACGGCACAACGTGGATACGTCAAGCTTCATGATAACCAGTATAATTTTTGATGCGAATGCGCAAGCAAAACGCTGATTTCTGCCGAATCCCTCACGGGAACACCGGTCATCACTACGCCACACGGGCATGCCGAGGTTGGGTGTGTGTGGCAATTTAACGTTGAATTGGGGAGGAGCCTACCGGCTGTGGCGCGACGTAAAAACGGTGCGAGAGAAAATTAGCATGCACGCTGCCTACACACATTTTGGGCTGCGGCACACCAGAGGCATGGTCATGGTGGGCTATGAAGCAAGCTTCATAGCACGGATCGAGATGTTGTGCCGTTCGTCGCACAGGGTCGCGACGGACTAATATCGTGCAGGTCGACGACCCAATCGATGGTCGACACTCCGGCGACAAGGGCTATCCCGTGGAGCAGCTCAAGCAGTTGTGCTGTATGACCATATGGGACAGCACCTTGACGGGCAATTCGGCGCCCCAACTCACCTTCGTGTACCCCTGTACGCTGGTTGGGATAATGATTCGCAGACTTTATAGTCTTTTGAAGAAAGAATCGTAGACCCCGTAGGCCAGAATCAACCCGATTAAGATGTAATAGATGCTGGAGATACCGCTATAATCAGGAGGGCCTTCCTTCGGTTCATTTGCGAGCACATAGGACACGCTAGACAGCAGAAGCGTACTCGTCGCCGTGACAATCCCTGTACAAATCCGTTTCATGACTAAATTCTCCCTCCCTCTGATCAAATGAATAAAACAAGGGCCGTATATTACTGAAGTTTCTTGATCAGACGCAAGAGCATTCAGGACGCTCCGATTCGAACACCCGGTTGTTGGTGGGTGCTCATGTATACCGGCAGCCAAAATGGACCCTATGTGGCCTCCTGCTTGTTGATCGGTGACGCAACCGCGGTGAGATACCGTCGAAGAATAGCTTGTTCGATTCGTGAACGACCGCGATCAGGTGCTGGAAATCGTAGCACCAACTGAATATGCCCTGCTTCAATGACTTGGATGGTAATGCGGGGCTCCGGCGAGGGGGCTTCGAGTAGATTGGTCTGTTCCAACAACTTCATCTGCCTGCTGGCTTCACTCATAAATGAGGCACATTCTGCTTTCGCTGCATCGAGGAGCCGGCATTCGGCATTGCGCCAGTCTTCATTCTCCTTGAGAGGGATCGCAAGAATATAGAGCCCATATTCCTGGTCGGGGTTTTCTTTGACCAAGGGATTCATAAACAGCAAGCTATTCGGAAACACGGTTACACGGCCGGTATAGAGATGCGATGCTTGGCCAGGTCCGATCTCAAGGAGCTTGGTCGCAAAGATGTCGTGGTCCAAGACGACACCGCGATGACCGGCGATCTGAATACGATCGCCCACCGAATAGACTTTTCCCCCCACCCGTAGCGCGGCGCCACTCCAACAGAGAATGAGCTCTTTTGTCGCCAACACAAGCGCTGCCGCGACTGCGACGAGAGAGACAGCAAACGCTTGAAGTTCGTGCGCCCAGATAACGAGCAGCCCCACCAGCAATACGAACACCATGCTATTACGGACAGAGACCACCCATCGACGTTTTGCTTCCATCGAAAGGGTCGGATTCTTTGAGATCGCTCGGACGATCACCATCCGCACGATGAAGAGGAAGAGCAGCAGCAGCAGTGAGGAAAGCCCGTCGAGTACAGCCGAACTGTCGATGTGTGGCAACCAGGCAGACATGGATTACCGCATCAGACCATTAAATTGCGGCTGTTGCAAAATGTTTCTGAATCCTGTTTTTCGTTGAGTGTGCATCAAGCCTAGGATGTTGAGAGTAGCCTCCGCCCGAAGTTCTTGGTGGAAGCGTTCGATTATTCGAACGATGGCAGATTCGTACTAATTGGCGTTAAGCGTCGCATGGGTTCCCGGCACACATTCTTCACGTTTCCACTGTTTCAGAATCTTCTGTTCGTTGAAGATCAGGGTATAGCGATAGCAATACAACATGGCCTTGGGACCATCGACTATTGATGTGGCAGCCTGCGTCGCCTTTTCGGTGATGTGGGAAAAGCCCATTGAAGTCAATTCTTTGTCACTGATCGGCACACGATAGGTCCAGATCGTATCCCCTCCGAGAGCCGGTTTCTTCGCCGTGTGGGGCGGTCCAAGCTTCTCCACCACCTCGTCTTGCGTGAGCTGATCAACGCCACGTTTGAAATAGCCGTCGCGCCACGGACCTCCACACGCGAGCATGACCCCTGCGAGGAGGAACACTCCAATCGTCAGTATATTATATTGCTGTACCCGTCTCATGATTTAGGCGGGCGCTTGATCTCTTGCATGCGCTTCACAGAACAATAGAGTGCATATCCTTGGGCCAACATGCCGGTGACCAACAAGCCCAGCGCTGTTTTCATCCACTGCGCTCCCGTGTCTTCCAGTCCATACATCCCGACGACGAATCCGAGCGCGATCGACACGATCCCCACAAATCGCGCGATCATCCCCTTTGTCCTCAAGTGACGAGACTCCGGATCATCCTGCATCGTCATCGTAGAGGTACGCTACACTGGAAGACGCAGCCGGTTCAACAGGTCATTGGCCCGCATTTTCATAACGGTTCGTTGTGAAATAGCTGAGCCGCGTCGCGACCAGTGCGCGGAGCCCTGAAGACCTGATGCGTACTCGTGCAGTACGTGGAGGGTCTGAGGGGCGAGCCCGCTGGCCGTCAGGTGCGTTGTCACCGCGCTTGCGAGGTCGAGCGCCCTTTGTATGATCCTGGAGCGAAGAAAGAATACCGCAATGAGTTTTGATTTTCCTATCGGCGATAGCAGCAGAAAGTTTTCATGAACAATGCGGGCTAGGAAGATCCTCCAGTCTCCTCCAGAATTGCAATGTATGAAACAGCCGACAGCTTTGAGGCACGAGAGAGGATAGATGAGCGCACGCGCAAGAAGTCTCTTTCTTATGTGCCCAATCGCTCGACAATGGATTCCGCCGGATACGTCACGATTTCCGCCAACGTGGGATGATAGTGCGGCATGCGTAACAGATCGGCCGCAGTCCCACGGTAATACATCACCGCGATCAGTTCGTGAATCAATTCACCTGCTTCCGGGCCGACGATCTGCGCGCCAAGAATCTCACCGGTCTGAGGTGCCGCAATCAACTTCGCAAACCCCTGCGTCTCGCCAAGACACAACGCCTTTCCATGGTCGGCGAACGGATAGGAGGCTGCGAGATACGGAATCTTGCCGGCTTGTGCGCACACTTCATTCAGCCCCAACACCGCAACTTGGGGGTCGGTAAAGACCACTTCCGTATCGAGGCGATGATCGATCGTCTTTGCCGGCGGATCTGTATGTGTCGCGTTGTACGCGGCAACTTCGCCCTGCTGGATGGCAAGATGCACAATGGGGGTGACATCGTTCACATCGCCCACGGCATAAATGCGGGTCTGCGATGTGCGCATGGCGCCGTCGACCACAATTCGCCCGCTGTCGACTGTCACGCCGGCCAGATCGAGGCGAAGTCCTTCGATGTTGGGCTGTCGACCTAAGGCCTGAAGAATCTCCTGGCCGACATAGGACCGCTCACGTCCATCTTTTACCGCCCATACTGTCTTCTCTGCTGTATCCCGAGTGACACGCAACCACTGCATGTCCGTCACGACTTCGATGCCCTCATCAATCAATGCAGCCTCAAGCGCGCGCCCGACATCCTCATCCATCTCAGAAAGGAGCGTGCGCCCCCGTTGAAGAATCGTGACCTTCGTCCCTAGCCGAGCGAAGAATTGCCCAATTTCTAGGGCAACCGCCCCCCCACCTAGCACGAGTAACGAGTCCGGTTGAGTGCGGACATCCAAGATCGTGTCGCTCGTGAGATATCCGGCCTGGACCAAACCAGGAATAGAAACTTCACTCGGCCTCGACCCGGTGGCGATAATGAACGAGGCGGCCGACAGGACGGTATCTCCGACGGCGATCTCGCGGGGAGAGCGGAAGACAGCTTGCGATCGATAGAGCGTGAATGTCGGATCCTGTAGCTGCTGAATGCGATAATCTGCAAACTCACGGACCAATCGATCCTTTCGATCCACGATCGCCGACAGGTCGGCATGGGCAGAAACCGGGGACAGCCCAAACTCCTTCGCCCGCCTGAGAAGAGACGCGACTTCGGCAGAGCGCAAGATGGCCTTTGTCGGCATGCAGCCACGCAGGATACAGAGCCCCCCGAGCGGGCCCTGATCCACAATCGCCACATCAGCGCCGGCATCGCGCGCTGTCCGTGCCGCGGCATAGCCTGCCGATCCGCCGCCTATGACCACGACGTCATGCGCCTTGTGAATTGCAGCCAGACTCTGTGATTTCATCGTTCATTCCCTTTATAGTATGAAGTCAGAAGGGGAAAGGATACACGATGGTGCAGCCTGGTCGCTATCGGCACTATAAAGGGCAGGAGTATGAGGTGCTGGGAGTGGCTCGGCACTCAGAAACGGAGGAAGAGTATGTGGTGTATCGGGCGCTCTATGGCGCTCGCGGATTGTGGATCAGGCCCACGGCGATGTTTCTCGAGACCGTGATCGTTGATGGTCATTCTTGTCCTCGGTTTCAGCTCCTTGCTGTCCCTTAGCGCTTATCCAGCCCGTTAGATCTCCTTCCCGATTCTATTCCCCACCTCTCCCCATCTGTCGTTCAGGCCAAGCCGACCGAGCTTAAGTACTTACTGCTAGCCTCCGATACAGACAGTACGAGGTCTCCATGCCGATTATACATGCGGTCAACGGCATCGTCGAAATGCACCCTGTCCTACCGGTATCACCACGCCTACCTGCCGCTCAGGTTATCGGGTCTAGGCGAGAGGATCGTTCAAAGGGTCAGGAACACCAGACTGCTGACCATGCGACACGCCTCGCTCAACAGGCCTATCAGCAGCAGGGACGGCAGGATCCTGCACCGAAGCCGGCTCTCCTCGCACAAGATATCATGACCTCTCCCGTCATATGTTTGCCCTCCGACAGTACGCTGCTGGACGCATGGACTGTCATGCAACGCAAGGGGATCAACCATATCCCCGTGACGTCAGTCCATGGGACGTTGGTCGGAATGATCTCGAACCATGACCTGCTGCCCTACTCGCATGAATTGGAATCCGTCAATTCCACGGGGCCGTTCTCCGAGCGCAAGCTCGCAGGTATCATGAGCAGTCAGGTCTTGTCCGCCACTCCGATGGCTGAGATCCGAGAGATTGCCCACACCATGCTCGATGAACAGGTCAATGCGATTCCGATCATCGACAACTCCCGTCACCCGATAGGCATATTGACCACCAGCGATATTCTCCGTGCCATCGTCCACCGAAGCCCTCTCGATCTCCGGACATAACCAACTCTGCTCATCGGGCGGCATCGCGTCTCCAGGCAACAGCCGGCTCGCCGACCACTGGACAGACCCTAACAGCCTACAGAAAGACTCTCTCGCTACGGCTGATGTTAAATAGTCTATTGTTGGACAATAGGAATACCCCTCGCAGTATGCTCAAAAAGCCTGTTCAGCAAGGCCGCAGCGAGCGAAGAGGCGAGGTGTACGCTTCGGTACGTTGAGCCTCTAAGCGATGCGAGAACGAAGCTGACAGGTTTTTTCAGCATCCTGCTACGTCAACCAGGTCCATTGCGAAAACGTGGCAGCTTGCCCGACTCTCTGTCCCTTTCCATTCACAACATTCCAAATGAAGGCATTCTCGACGAGAAAGCGGCGTCCTGTTGAAGTTATTCTCACACCTCGATAGGTATCGAGATAGCCCCGTGTTCTGGCCTGTTCCAACATCGATTCCCGCTCTGCTCGATTGACCGGCTCAGCTGTGAGCCGCGACGGTGTCATGATGAGTTGTTCCCACGTCATCTCCCACAACTCCAACGCAACGTGATTGCCATAATTGAGGAGAGGATCCTCTTCCATCCCATGGGATACGACGACAAAGGGTGACTGGAAGAGCGCGTGAGCCTGACATTCAAGATCTCCTGCTCGTTCGATCAGTTCACGCTCAGTCCAATGATGGAAACTGTTCAGGAGTAACTGCGACCATTCGACGATGGCAGGACGAGTCCATAGCTGAAACGTCACGGTACAATTCTCCGGTGCAATCGTGGGGAAAGAGCCTCCAACTCATCGACCATGCGATGTACCATGTGCGATCGATCAACACAAGAAAATGATGACCACTCTTGTAAAGAGGAGATGGGAACACTAGTATAATGTGCCTCCTCTCGGAGGAAGCCCTCTGGAAGAGACGATCATTGAGGAGTCAGCATGTCGGCTCAGACACTCTTCGACAAAATTTGGGAGTCCCACGTCGTTCGCGCAGAGCCTGATGGAACCACCCTCCTCTATATCGATCGTCAGCTGGTCCACGAAGTGACATCACCACAGGCGTTTGAAGGACTCAAGCTCTCGGGCCGCCGGCCTCGACGCCCTGGCGCCACGTTGGCGGTGCCTGATCACAACGTCCCCACGACTGATCGCACCCTGGGCATCACCGATCCCCTCAGTGCGAAACAGATCCAGACGCTCGAAGAAAATTGCCGTGACTTTGGCATCACACTCTTCGGCATGAACGACATCCGGCAAGGCATCGTGCATGTGATCGGACCGGAACAGGGCTTTACCCTCCCGGGGACGACTATCGTATGTGGCGACTCGCACACATCGACACATGGAGCGTTCGGCGCGCTGGCCTTCGGCATCGGTACCAGCGAAGTAGAGCATGTGCTGGCCACCCAATGTTTGGTGCAGAAACGACCCAAGACCATGGAAGTTTGCGTCGAAGGGATGCTGTCGGCCCTCTGTTCGGCAAAGGACGTGATTCTGGCGATCATCGGAAAGATCGGCACAGCCGGTGGAACCGGCTATGTCATCGAATACACAGGCTCGGCAATCCGAGCCCTCAGCATGGAAGGGCGCATGACACTCTGTAACATGTCGATCGAGGGCGGCGCGCGGGCCGGGATGATCGCACCAGATGAGAACACCATTGCCTATATCAAAGGGCGCCCGTTGGCTCCGAAGGGAGTGTTATTCGAAAAGGCTGTACAGGCATGGCAGCAGCTCAAGACCGATGCGGATGCAACGTACGATAGTACCGTCACGATGCGGGCCGAGGATATCGCACCGCAAGTCAGCTGGGGGACGAATCCAGGCATGGTCACCGGCGTGGACGGAACGGTGCCGGATCCGCGAACGATGGCAGATGAAAAAACACGCAAGGCCACTGAGCAGGCACTGGAATACATGGGCCTCACCGCGAACACGCCGATCACCAAGATCTCGATCGATACCGTCTTCATCGGCTCCTGCACGAATGCGCGCATCGAGGATCTGCGGCTGGCCGCGAGTTTAGCGAAGGGCAAGCATGTCGCAAAGACCGTTCATGCGATGGTCGTCCCCGGCTCCGGTCTCGTGAAACAACAGGCCGAACAGGAAGGACTCGACCGACTGTTCAAAGAGGCAGGGTTTGAATGGCGGGAAGCCGGCTGCAGTATGTGCCTGGCAATGAATGCCGATGTGCTTCGGCCCGGAGAGCGCTGCGCCTCCACCAGCAATCGAAACTTTGAAGGACGCCAGGGAGCCGGCGGCCGGACTCATCTCGTGTCTCCGGCGATGGCTGTCGCCGCCGCTGTCGAAGGGCACTTCGTCGATATCAGGAAATGGACATGAGGAGATTGTCCAATACATTGCGACAGGTCGTTCACACCGTACATTTCACGTGGTACCTTTCAAGAGGATGACGATGCAGCCCTTTACAACATTGACCGGTCTGGTCGCCCCATTGGACCGTGTCGATGTCGATACCGATCAAATCATCCCGAAGCAATTCCTGAAGACGATCAAGCGAACCGGGCTCCGCGAAGGGTTGTTCTACGATTGGCGCAAGCAGAAGGACGGTTCACAGGACCCGTCGTTTTTTCTGAATCAACCGCGCTTCCAGGGTGCGACGATTCTCCTGACGCGCGATAACTTCGGATGCGGATCGTCGCGTGAGCACGCTCCCTGGGCGCTTCTCGACCAAGGATTCCGTTGCATCATCGCATCGAGCTTTGCCGACATTTTCTACAATAACTGTTTCCAAAACGGCATGCTGCCTGTGGTGTTGAAGGCTGATGACGTTCTGGCCATGATGACAGAGGTCATTTCGACGCCCGGATACCAGCTGACCATTGACCTCGGAAACCAGACGGTGACCACCCCGGATGGCACCCGTTCTTGCTTCGAGATTGATCCCTTTAGAAAAAACTGTCTCTATCGTGGCCTGGATGCCATTGGATTGACCTTGCAACACGAGGACGCCATCGCTGCCTACGAAACTCGACGAAGGGCCGAGGCTCCCTGGTTATTCACAGACCTTCGCTAGAGTCTAGGAAAAGCTTGATGATAAAGCTGTTTGTGTTGGTCCTCCTGTTCATCGGCGCGGCCTATCTGCTCGTCGCCTTCAACTACAGCTACTCCGACGGAAACCGAGCAGGCTACATTCAAAAGTTTTCCAACAAGGGCTGGATCTGCAAGACACATGAAGGGGAACTAGCCATGACGACAGTGCCGGGCGTGGCGCCGGTGTTATGGAGCTTTTCGGTTTCGGATCCGAAAGTGGCGTCACAACTCTCGCAGATCGTAGGGAAACGATTGGTCCTGCACTACAAAGAGTATCGCTACATTCCCACCACGTGCTTCGGAGAGACCGTCTACTTTGTCGATCGCGTGGAAGTCGCTGAGTAAACCCTTTCCTTCTGGCTAGCCAAGCCGTAAGCGGTCCACCTCGTTTGAACTGCCAATACCTCAACGCTGATTCATATTCATACCGTCATGGACACACCAGGCTGGGACGCTGTGGGCCCAATTGATGAAAGTCGAACCGCCACCCAAACCGAAATGCACACCCCATGAGCCCTTGGGATCGTCGCCAGGTCTCGTCGACGACCAATAGACCGCCGATTGGATAGACAGAAATGGATGCCCCGGCGGAAGAGACAGACTCGGAGGGCCTATAGAGTAGTCGACCAGACTGGCCAATTCTTCCAGGGACGGCAGCCGCCAATCTTTCTGGCCTCCAACACTTTTCTCAGCGCAGGTGCGTCGCGCTACGCTCCATCTGGCGCTTGTCGTCTGGGGAGACTTCTCCCACACCAAGCCGGTTTTTTTATCTAACACGGCTTCGTTGGCGAAGGTTGGCAGGATAACGAACCGCTGTGCCGCCGGCAGAGTGTTGTCTCGATTCTGCGTGACACCCGGCAAATCTGCTGGTACTCCTTGCGTACCAGTGTACGCCTCTGTACCGATAGAGCCTGCCAGCAGCAGCCCGGTACACGCGAGCGCACCCCTCGTCACGATGAGAACTCGTCGTGTCATCGTCCTTCCTTTATCCCAGATGAATCGCACAGGCTAGATCCACTTCTTCAGTTTGAAAAATCCCAGCATGGCAATCGCGATCGCCACCATCACACCGAGCACCAAGAAATAGCCCCATTCCCACTTCAGCTCAGGCATGTGCTCGAAATTCATCCCATAGATACCGACGATGAAGGTCAACGGCATGAATATTGTCGTAATGATCGTCAACACCTTCATGACCGAGTTAGACCGATAGCTGATACTCGACAGATAGATGTCGAGACCGGCCGAGACCATTTCGCGAAGCGTCTCAATGGTGTCCACGATCTGTACGACGTGATCGTACACATCACGGAAGAAGACCTTCGTCGATTCCTGCAAGAATGGGGATTCCGATCGGGAGAGATTGTTCGCCGCTTCACGGAGTGGCCATACCGCTCGGCGCAGAAACATCAACTGCCGTTTGAGAGCATGAATCTGGTGCAGTGTCTCCGGCTTGGGATCGCTGACCACCAGATCCTGTAACGTTTCGATCTTCTCGCCTAATACCTCCAATACTTCGAAGTAGTGATCGACAATGGCATCGACCAGCGCATGGAGCAGGTGGTCAGCCCCGGACTGCCGCAGACGTCCTTTGCCTCCTCGAAGTCGATCCCGTACCGATGTGAAGACATCCGCCCCGTTTTCCTGAAAGGAGAGGACAAAGTTCGGTCCGAGGACCAGACTCACCTGCTCGACGACGATATCCTGCCGCTCGGTGACCGAAAGCATCTTGATCACCAGGAACAAGCAGGTCTCATAGTCTTCGAGTTTCGGCCGCTGATCGGTATTGGCAATGTCTTCGAGGAGAAGGGGATGGAGGTGGAACTGTTTTCCTAATGATTCCAGAACATCTATCTTGTGAACGCCTCCGACGTCCACCCAGGTGATGGATTGATCGGTCGGTGGTGCGAGTCCGTCGACCGGCAGATCCTGGCGTTCATCGCAGCGAGTGCTGGCATAATTGAAAGCCGTGATCGTGACCTTAGCCGGCTTTTTCTCGCCAATATGGACAAGTGTGCCAGGAGGAAGCCCCGTCTTTCTGGAGCGTTTCTGGACGAGCTTCATCGACGGTAACCTCGCAGTATCCCTTGCTTGTACGCAGGTTCTCTGCGATGGTCAAGAGGGCCGGATGTCACCTTTCCGCTTTGCCGATCCGGCAAGACCTGCTACTCTCTCAGATCTACGCTACGAGGCATCCAACATGGAACGAGAATTGACCACGTTAGTCGAATCGATCCATACCGCCGGCGCGAAGGTGCGTGAACTTGTCAGGACAGGATTCGACGTACAGAGGAAATCGGACCGTTCCCCTGTCACGACCGTGGATCACGAGGTCAACCACATCCTGCACGAGATGCAGCGCCGGGAGTTTCCATTGGATGGCTGGCTCTCGGAAGAGTCCCCCGACGATCCCGCGCGGCTCGCCAACCCACGTGTCTGGATCGTGGACCCCATCGACGGCACAAAGGCCTTGGTCAATCGGATACCGGAGTTCTGCATCTCAGCTGCATTGATAGAAGGAGGCGCGCCGATCGTCGCCGCGATCCTGAATCCTTCGACCGAGGAGCTCTTCACCGCTGTACGCGGTGGCGGATTGTTCTTGAACGGCACACGCATCACCCCGTCCTCCACTCATGACGTCCATCCCGTTATCATGGTCAACGCATGGGAGTCTCGGATTGGCCGATGGTCGAAGCTTGCCGAAACTGCTCGGTGCCGCCCCATGTATTCCATCGCCAACGCGCTGGCCTTAGTTGCTGCAGGTCGTGTCCAGGCGGCCTTAACCATCGAACCAGAAAACGAATGGGATCTCGCCGCTGGAGTCCTGCTCATCAAAGAAAGTGGTGGTGACGTCAGCGATGCTGCCGGGAAACCCTTCACCTTCAATCAACCGGCACCAAGGTTTCGTGGCGTCATCGCTGTGGCCGCCACAGCCGACAAAAACCTGTACGCCAATCTCCAGATCCACGCCGAACGTGTCGGATCGACATCAGAGCGAAAGCAACCCTTCCCATAGCTGCATGACTCCCCCCGCAAGATCGTTGCTGACTCCAGTGCCCAAGAGGCTCGCGAAAGATCACTCCTCTTTTTTGATATTCGTTGAGAACGACCAAAATCCCCCTATACTGACAAGAGTGACAACAGGGACCTATTCTCTTCTACGCCTATACATATAGAAACCATGCAGAAGCTGGCCCACCGAACCATCGAACCGCGTGCCTATGACCCTTTGATCCTCGAAGGCTTCATCCGTCAAGCGGATCTTGTGAAAGCAGTTCAAGAATCTCAGGTGGGACAGACCGATTTGGAAGGTTTGCTCATCGAAAGGTACCGAGTCCCAAAATCGGTACTCGGCAAGACACTGGGTACGTTTTTCGATTGCCCCTACATTCCCTACGACGAACGCACCATGGCTGACCCCCAACTCCTGAACAACCTCAGTCACGATTACCTTCGCAAACATCACTGGGTCCCGCTGAAACAGCAGGGTGACATCCTGGATGTTCTCATCGACAACCCTCATGATCTCGATAGAGGACATGACATTCGACGCGCCTTCCCCGGCCTGACGATTCGGTATTCCTTGAGCCTGCGGCGTGACATCATGCGGTTCCTCAATGCCACTATCGGAGACACCGACAACGGATCCATTGTGGAGACGCTGGGCGAGCTGGTCCATGACGCACACCAGGAGTCGTTTTGTGACATAGACTCTGACGGCATTGATGAGAACGATTCCGCGATTGTGCGGCTTGCGAGTCAGATCATTGTCGAGGCGTACCGGCATGAG
This sequence comes from uncultured bacterium, assembly GCA_965233175.1. Classification (GTDB taxonomy): domain Bacteria; phylum Nitrospirota; class Nitrospiria; order Nitrospirales; family Nitrospiraceae; genus Palsa-1315. The sequence continues at coordinate 23,878 of CBDDRW010000040.1, read as the reverse complement.
GCGTCCGACATCCATATCGAACCGTATTCGGATCGCAAGGAAACTGCCATTCGTTTTCGCGTGGATGGCACCTGCTCTACCTATATGAGAATTCCCGCAATCTATCGGCGAGCCTTGGTGTCCCGTATCAAAATCATGTCCAATTTGGATATTTCCGAACGCCGAAAACCGCAGGACGGGAAGATCCGGTTCAAGCTGAATCAGGATAGAGAAATCGAGCTGCGCGTGGCGACTCTGCCGACTGCCGGCAACAACGAAGACGTGGTCATGCGATTGCTCACAGCGAAGGAACCTCTTCCTCTCGATGCCATGGAATTTGCCCCGGCGACACTCAAGATGCTCCTGGACATCGTCGAGAAGCCGCACGGGATCATCCTATGCGTAGGCCCCACTGGATCCGGAAAAACCACAACCCTCCACGCCCTGCTTCGTCATCTCAATACGGACGAACGGAAAATCTGGACGGCGGAAGACCCTATCGAAATCACCCAGGAAGGGCTCAGGCAAGTGCAAGTCCATCCGAAAATCGGGTTTACCTTTGCCACCGCCATGCGGTCATTCTTACGTGCCGACCCCGATGTCATCATGATCGGTGAGATGCGAGACAAGGACACTGCCGATGTGGCCATTGAGGCGTCGCTGACGGGGCACCTGGTCTTGAGCACCTTACACACGAATGGGGCGGTCGAAACTGTGATCCGTCTCCTCGATCTGGGATGCGATTCCTTCAACTTCGCCGATGCCATGCTAGGCGTGCTCGCGAAACGTCTCTGCAAACGGATCTGCGTCAATTGTAAAGAGCCCTACCATCCAGCAGCGCAAGAATTCGACAGACTGGCCCAGGGGTACGGGAAACAAGCCTGGGAAGCGCTCGGAGTGAGTTATCGCGATGATTTTCAGCTCTATCGAGGCCGTGGGTGTGATGCCTGCAATCAGACAGGCCTCAAGGGTCGGGTCGCCTTGCATGAACTGTTATGCGGGTCGGATGAGCTGCGAAACCTGATCCAGACCCGTGCCACAACCGCAGAGATGCAGTGCCTAGCCGCGAAGGATGGGATGGTGACGCTCGCGCAGGATGGAATTCTAAAAATACTCGCGGGCCTGACCACCTATGAACAAGTCAGGAGTGTCGCGATGAAATAGCGGCCCATTCTCTCCGCAGCTTCCTTATTGCTTACGCCGTCGATTCCAGCCTCTTGACGAACTCCTTCAGCCGTTCCGCTTCCTCAGGGCGTACTCTAATAAATTCAATGCCGAACCTCGCCGCAGATACCCATCGGACCGCGGCCAGATCGATCTGGACCGGCTCCTCTTGCTCACGGAGTTGCATGGTCACGTGCAGATAGACCCCTGCGCTGGGAACGATGTCTGATGTGATAGCACATCCCTCCGCTGACACATTTAAAATCGTGCCCCTCTCGAAAAAATTGTCTCCATGGCACGAAACGGGTAGTTGCACCGAAAAACGGGTATACTTACGCCCTTCCATAAGACTCCCTGCCGATCATTGGCGATGGCGCGAGAAACTATTCATTGTGTCTGTGGGATCGTGCCATGATTCCTGTGCGTCTCGAAGGGCCCGTCCATCAATCATAGCGACTGTTCACCCACCCGTCGAGTACCAGCCGAACAATGGCGCTCTGTACCCTTTCATCTTGGTAAACACACACATGCGGTCGAGCCATATCGCAAACCAGCATGAGCCCAAGACCAGGTTGACGAAAGATCAGACTCTTTCCTGTCACCCTTGACCCCAGCGTCAAACTTCCAGAACGCTGGCGGAATTTTTCACCAATCGGTTAGCCAAGCCGAGCAAGCCGTCGACAGGCATCGTCAATATCGGAGTCCATTTTCGCATAGCTGAATCGAATGAACCGCTTCCCGTCTGTCCCCCCAAAGAAGGCTTCCCCAGGCACGCCGGCCAAGCCAATGGTCTTGAGGAGAAACATCGCACGTTCTTTTCCGGTTACACCAGGCAGGCACGACGCGTCAGCCAGCACATAGTAGGCACCCTGTGGAATTGATGGCGGCAGGCCGGCGTCGGCCAAGGCCTGGCAGAACCGATCGCGTTTTCGCTGATAATCGCATGCCAGCTCGTGATAGAACGAACCCGGAAGCTCGTGGATGCCCGCCGCCACCCCCGCCTGCAACGGTGTCGGAGCACAGACATAAAGCAAGTCGTTCATGGCGCCGATCGCCTGTGCCCACCGCGCCGATGCGACACTGTAGCCGATGCGCCAGCCCGTGATACTAAATGTTTTGGAATACCCGCCGACGGTAATCGTGCGGTGAGCCATGCCCGGCAGGGTCGCCATACTCACGTGGGTGCGACCGTCGTACAGAAAGTACTCGTAGATTTCGTCGGTGAACACGAACACATCGTGTCGTTGTGCCATCGCGGCAATACTCTCCAGTTCTTGCCGGCTGAACACTTTCCCTGACGGATTGCCTGGCGAATTCACAATGATCGCCTTGGTCCGAGGCGTGATCGCGCGCTCGACCTCGTCGATAGAAAACAGCCAGTCGGGAGGCCGCATATTCACTCTCACCGGAACAGCCTCAACCGCCAGCAACGCGTTGATGTGATATTGATAGTAGGGCTCGAAAAGGATGACCTCGTCGCCGGGGTTGAGCAGCGCCAGGCAGGCGCAATGGAAAGCCCCAGTGGCCCCCGCGCTGACCGTTACGTCTGTTTCAGGATCTGCCGCAATGCCGTTGTACTGCATGAGTTTCTTGGCAATCGCCTGCCGCAGTTCAGGCAATCCATCGAAACGCGAATAAATATTCTTCCCACTGTCTATCGCTTGTGTCGCGGCTCGAAGGACCACCGGTGGAACCGGCGTGTCGCAGACCCCTTGCGCCATGTTGAGGCCCTTCGCCTGAACACAGGCATAGGTCATGGCTCGAATCTCCGAGTGGGCCAAGGCGGCCATTCGTTGGTTCATGTTTCGGTCCATCGTTTCACTCATCGCCCATATGCCTTCTTGTCGCAGACCCATTCAAGATTGGTCAAGTCCTCTTTTACACCTGCACAATCCGGCAATAGCAACCGACCCGAGTACATTTCTACTGGTACCGGACACTTCCTCCTTGGCGATGCAAGCATATCCTGACCTATTCTGGCCTCAGACCGCGGACTTAAGCCTACACACTCGATAAACGGGCATTTTGCCACGCTCATGGAAATCCAGGCGCTAGGACCCCAGCTTTCATCTCTAATAGAAGGAATGTAGAGTTGACACGAGAAGCCTACGGTGGATTCCTTCTAATACGCCACCGGCGCTATGGTTCAGAGCCCTGTATTCGTATTCCGGATGCACTGTCTACACCCGTCATAAAGGCGGTGTCGAACAGGCCTAGGACTTTCGGGTCGACCTTACAGGTCTTTTGGCCGCTTGCTATCCCTGTAATCCAGAGACTAAAATCCAGCCTTCCTTACATATCAAGGTGTTGAAAGGTCAGCCCCATGAGTGGTTCAGAGTTACTTCTCGAGTATCTGACCAGATACTTTCCGATTCTGTTTTTTGTCATCATCGCGCTGACGTTCGGCCTGTGGTCGCTGATTATCAGTTATCTCGTCCATCCGAAATATCCGGAATCAGAGAAGCTCTCGACATATGAGTGTGGATCGGAACCATTTTCGGATGCTCGCATGCCCTTTCCAGTTCGGTATTACATTTTTGCGATGCTGTTCGTGATCTTCGACATCGAAGTCATTTTTCTCTATCCCTGGGCAGTGGTGTTCACCAAGATTGCGTTGGTTGGGTTGATTGAAATGCTGGTGTTCATCGGATTGTTTTTGGTGGCCTACGTCTATGCTTGGCGGAAAGGGGCCCTGGAATGGGACTGATCCAAATCGGTCGTCATGACAAGGACGGCACGTCTGACATCATACTCACGACAATAGAAAAAGCCGTCAACTGGGGGCGCAAGGGATCATTATGGCCTATGACATTTGGCCTCGCCTGCTGTGCGATCGAAATGATTGCCGCCGTCTCGTCACGGTACGATATGGACCGTTACGGCGCCGGCGTCTTCCGAGCCTCACCGCGCCAGTCTGATCTGATGATTGTGGCTGGAACCGTCTGTCGGCGAATGGCCCCTGTCATCCGAAAACTCTACGATCAGATGCCCGAACCAAAATATGTCATTGCGATGGGATCGTGCGCAACGTCGGGAAATATCTACGACAGTTATAGCGTCGTCCAAGGTGTCGATCGCTTTGTGCCGGTCGATATCTATGTGCCTGGTTGCCCTCCGACACCGGAGGCACTCTTTGACGGCATCCTGAAGTTACAAGAACGAATCATGCTGAAACCTGTATTCCTGAAACAGCCTGATCAGGTCAAGCCCGGCTTTAAACTATAGGTCACGACCGATGTTATTGCAGGAACTGGCTGGCCGACTCCAAGATAATTTTTCTGCAGCCCTCGTCAGAACCGTTGAGTGGCGCGGGGAGCTTGCGGTCACTGTACTACGAGATCGGCTCCATCAGGTCGCACAATTCCTTCACGACGACCCGACCATGGACTTCGACTATATCGTGCATGTGAGTTCGGTCGACTGGCCCGACGACGAAGAACGATTTGAAGTCGTCTATGAATTGTATTCGATCAGAAAACGCCATCAAATCAGGATCAAGACGAGGGTGCCTGAGTCGGATTGCATTGTGGACTCTCTGACGGATCTCTGGAAAGGCGCGGATTTTATGGAGCGCGAAGTCTACGACATGATGGGAATCCGATTCCGGCACCATCCGGATCTCCGCCGGATCCTTTTGCCGGACGACTATACCGAAGGCTATCCCTTGCGAAAAGATTTTCCGCTCCGTGGCAAGGGCTGGCGTGACACATTTGAGTTCCTAGACGAAACAGCTCGGTAGGACAGACCATGGCCTTCGAAGATCAACGAACAACCGTTTATAAGATCGATCCGGCCCATCCGGAGAGCGAGACGCTTCCAACGCTGCGCACGGAGGAGCTCCTGCTCAATATGGGGCCCCAGCATCCTGCTACCCATGGGGTATTGAAAGTGATCCTCGAATTGGAAGGGGAACGCCTCGTCAAGTCTACGCCGGTCCTAGGCTATCTGCACCGCGGAGTGGAGAAGCTTGCGGAAGACGGCACCTATCACCAATTTATCCCCCATACCGACCGGCTCGACTATGTCTGTGCGATGTATAACAACTTCGCCTACTGCCGCGCGGTCGAAAAACTCATGAATATTACCGTGCCGGACCGTGCAGAATATCTGCGCACGATTGTGGCGGAGGTTCAACGAATCATCGGCCATCAGTTTTGGCTCGGCACCCAGGCGCTCGACATCGGCGCCATGACCGTCTTTTTCTATTGTTTCCGTGATCGAGAAATTCTGATGGATTGGTTCGACGAACTCTGCGGCGCGCGCCTCACCACCAGTTGGTATCGCATTGGTGGTGTCGAGCGGGACTTCACGGCCTCATTACTTGATAAGTTAAAGCAGTTTCTGGACTACTTTCCGCCGAAAATCGACGAGTACCAGGTATTCTTGGAGACAAACCGAATTTGGATCGGTCGCACCAAGGGGGTAGCCATCATCTCGGCGGAAGACGCCGTGAGTTTCGGCCTGAGCGGACCGACACTCCGTGGATCCGGCGTCGATTACGACCTCCGTAAAGCCCAGTCCTATTCGGCCTATCCGAAATGCGAATTCAGTGTGCCGCTGGGCAAGAACGGCGACACCTACGATCGGTACTGGATCCGCGTCCAGGAACTCTATGAGAGCGTGAAAATCATCCGGCAATGCCTGGAGCAGATGCAGGACGGTCCCATTATGGCCGATGTGCCCAGCGTCACGTTACCACCGAAGCAACGAGTCTTCACGAACCTGGAATCCATGATTCAGCAATTCAAGCTCTTCTCGCAGGGCTTCGACGCTCCTCCTGGAGAGATCTATTGCGGGACCGAAGCCCACAAGGGAGAGCTGGGCTTTTATATCGTCAGCGCGGGCGGCGGAAAACCCTATCGCTTGAAAATTCGTGCCCCCTCGTTTATTCACATGGGCGCATTCGACCATATGTCCAGAGGCTACATGATCTCGGATGCGGTCACGATCTTCGGGACCTACGATATTGTGATGGGGGAGTGCGACCGGTAGACATGAAATGTGACAAGTGAAAGGTAGTGCGACAATTTCGTTTTACCTTTTGCGTTTCACGAGGAAGAAATATGGGACTAAAGCCAGCAACCAATCCTGATGCGGAAACCGTCACGATCGAGCTATCGATCGACGGGAAGTCCGTGACGGCAAAGAGCGGGGTCTCGCTCTACGACGTGATATCGAGCACCGGCAAGATCATTCCGGCCATGTGCTACCACTATACCTTCGATCCCTTCGGTTCTTGCGGCATGTGTTTAGTGATGCAGGAAGGCAAGAAAGCGCCTGTCCGTTCCTGCACTGCGAAGGCGGCGGCCGGCATGATCATCAAAACCGACGGGGACGAACTCTTTCAAGCCAGGAAGAAAGCCGTAGAGAAGCATCTCTCGGTCCATCCGCTCGACTGCCCGGTGTGCGACGCCGACGGCCATTGCGAACTGCAAGACATGGCGTTCCAGCACGGGGTCACGAATCTGGCCAACGCGAAACAGAAATTTATTCCGGAAGATACGCGCAGCCCGGTACTCGACTTTAATATGAACCGCTGTATTGCTTGCGCGGAATGCATCAATGTCTGCAAGGATGTCTTGATGATTGATGCCCTCCAGTTCATGAAGAAGGGTGGATTTAATCAAGTCGTGCCGAAAGGAGACCTCGCACTGTCCTGCGAGTTCTGCGGTGACTGCCTTGCCGTCTGTCCGGTCGGCGCCATCACGAACAAGTTCTCTAAGTACTTGTACAAGCCGTGGCAGATGAAGAAAACGACCACGACGTGTAACTACTGCGGGGACGGCTGCCAGATGTACCTTGAGACCAAAGACGCGGAAGTCGTCCGCGTGACCTCGCCTCTCTCTTGGAAGAATAAATGGGGCGACCGGGCCGAGACGGCCAAGGGGCACGGCGGGCTCTGTGTGCGGGGGCGGTTTGGCTTCGAGTACATCGATAGCGCCGCACGCCTGAAGCAGCCGCTCCTTCGCAAAGGCAATCAACTGGTGGAAACTCCCTGGCTCGAAACCATGCACCACGTGGTGGATCGGTTCTCCGAAATCCGACGCAAGAATGGTCCCGACGCGATCGCCGGTTTGATCACCGCCCGCTGTACCAATGAAGAGTTGTATCTCTTCCAAAAGCTCATGCGGGCAGGGTTCCAGACCAACCATCTCGACAGTAGCGCACGCTATGGTCACCTCAACTTCATCCATGCCTCCCGTCATGCCTTGGGAATTGGACGAAGCCCGAACGACTGGGAAGATCTGACAAAAGCGAAAGCTGTGATCCTGATCGGATCCAACATCACGGAAACAAATCCGCTCACGGCTGTGCGCATAAAAGAAGCGATTCGCGTCTACAAAGCACAAGTGGTGGTCATCGACTCCGCCGTCACCAACATGGCCAAGCTCGCATCCCACCCGGTCCTGATTGCGCCAGGAACAGAAGGGCTCGTGATCGACGGACTTGTGAAGGCCGCCCTAGAGCTGGACCTGATCGACGAAACCGGCGTCAGGAAACATCCGCAAGCTTTCGAAGCGCTGAAGGCTGCCGTGGCCCACATCTCATTGGAACAGGTGGCGACCCAGACCGGCATGTCGGTCGAATCGCTGAAAGAAACTGTGGCAATCTTCGCCGAAGCGCCTCGATCTATCATCCTCTGCGCTGAAGGCATCGTCCGTCGACCCGACGGGTATCAGAATGTCTTGAAACTGATCGACCTCGCCTGGATCACCGGCAAATTGGACCAACCAGGTTGCGGGGTGAATACGGTGACAGAAGAACCGAATGAACAGGGTGCCGTGGACATGGGCGTCGCGCCGGAATTTCTCCCTGGCCAGGTCTCGTTCAACGATCCAACGGCCCGCGATCGCTTTGCTAAGGCCTGGGACGCCACGCTGCCGGCGGCTGGCTCTGGAGCGAACCTTGTCGAGATCCTCAAGGGCTGTAAGAGTGGCCAGATCCGCGCCCTGTACGTGATCGGAGAAAACCCGCTCGCAACATTGCCCGCCTCGATGGAAGTCCGCGCCGCGCTAGATCGGTTGGAATTACTCGTCGTCCAGGATCCGTTTCTGACCGAGACGGCACGGATGGCACATGCGGTGCTGCCGGCTTGCACCTCCGCGGAAAAGGACGGCACCTTTACCAATCTGGAAGGTCGAGTTCTTCGCGTCCGCGAGGCCATCGACCACCTCGGAGAAAGTTTGCCGGACTGGCACATTATGACGGCGCTGGCCAACGCGCTAGGCTGTCAATGGGAATACGAATCCTCGAATGATATTCAAGCCGAGATCATGAAGCTGCTGCCCGGATACTATAACCTCGGACAGCCACGCAAGGTGGTGCCAGTGATAGACCGCTATCTCTCTAATGGATACGCCGCCGATGTGGCAGCGCGCTATCGAGCGGCCGCCCCACCGGATGCCAACAACCGGCGACCCTTCGCCTTGCTGATGGGGCAAGTCTTGTATCATTCGGGCAAGCTGTCGACCGAAGCCATCGGACTCATCACGATCGCCCCCAATACCGGCCGGCTCAGGATGAATCCCCACGATATGGAACGCCTCGCCGTGAGTGACGGAACAACGGTGCGCCTCACGTCGGACCGCGGCTCGATGCAATTGGCAGTGCAATCCGATCACTCCATCGCCCCGCAGACCTGCTTCTTCCCGGAACATTTCAATGAGCCACCGGTGAAGGACTTGATGTCGGTCCAGGTCGACCCGACGACCGGCGTGCCCTCGTTTAAGCAGACCCGCGTGACCATCGAGAAGGCATAAGAGAGAACAGGAAATCCCTATGCGTGTTGCCGCACTGACAAAGCAAATTCTTCAGGCCGCATTGTTCTATGAAATCTGGGACGCCATGAAGGTGACGTTCAAGCATATGTTCCACAAACCCATCACGTTCCAGTATCCACGTGAACAGCGCACCATTCCCGACACCCACCGTGGAGCGCTCGCGCTCTTACGCTATGACGATCATCAGGAACGCTGCGTGGGCTGTGATCTTTGCGAAGCGGCTTGCCCATCTCGCTGCATCAAGGTCATCAGCTCAGAAGATGCGTCGCGGCCGCTGCAGCGGTTTGCCAGCGAGTTTTACATCGACATCACCAAATGCGTCTTTTGCGGCTACTGTGTCGAGGCCTGTCCTGTCAACGCATTGGCGATGACGAAGATGTACGAATTCTCAACCCACGACAAACGCACCTTGATGTTCGACAAAAAGCGGCTGTATGAAATAGGCGAGCGCCATCTCGAAGACGCGAAAAAATACCTGTATGCGCACAATCAGGAAAAGAATGTTGAGGAAAGCCGGGAATATCGGTATTACTTCCCGCAATCGGTACTCAAGCCGACCCAACCACCACCCAAGCATCTGAGCTAAGCAATCGATGGTTTTGGTCTTTTTTTCCTATTTCGCACTGGCCAGTATTGCTGCCGGCGTCTTGACTGTTGCGCTCAAGCACCCAGTGCATTGCGGTCTGGCGCTCCTGGCCCTGTTAGTCCATGTTTCCGGACTGTTTATTCTCCTGAATGCCGAGTTCCTCTGGGCCGTCCAGATCATCGTCTACGCCGGCGCCATTCTCGTCCTGTACCTCTTCGTTCTGATGCTCATGAACCTGAAGACCGACGACCGATATTTCCACTCCTTATACCTGTACTTTCTCGTTCCGGCAGCCATCGGGTGCGTGCTCGTGTTGGCCCTTCTCATCCAATCACCCTTCGGAGGCGCAAAAGGAGACGCCACGACCGAGGCGATACTTAAGAACGGCGATACCCATGCAGTCGGGATCAAGATGTTCAGCGACTATCTGTTGCAGTTCGAAATCGTCGGGGTGTTCCTGCTGGGCGCCGTCATCGGTGCGATCGTGCTGGCAAAAACACCGAAACAACCTAACCGGGAACGGAAGGTATAACGGCTTGATGTGATGGGGCGCGCAACAGTGGAACAGACAAGAGCGCATGCCCCATAACCTTACGCCTCACGAGTCACTATGATTCCACTCAGTGCATATGTTGCCGTCAGTGCCGTGCTCTTTATCACCGGCCTGCTCGGCGTCTTAATCAGACGGAACTTCATCATCGTGCTGATGTCCGTCGAGATTATGTTGAACGCGGCGAACATTAACCTCATCGCCTTTTCCCATTACTTGGAATCCATGGCAGGCCAACTGGTCGCCCTCTTTATCATTGCCATTGCCGCTGGGGAAGCGGCGATTGGGTTAGCCATCATCATCGTCGTATTCCGTGGAAAGATCTCCACAAACGTGGACGAGATGAACTTCTTAAAGTGGTAACGTGACAGATCTGCTCATCAAGCTCATTCCGCTGTTTCCCCTGCTGGCGGTGATCCTGAACGGGTTCCTCGGCAGGCGGTATTCCCACGATACGGCGCACCGGCTTGCCTGGGGATCGGTGGGACTGTCGTTTCTCAGCACCATCGCCGTGTTTGTCGATATCATACGAACCGGCACGCCCCATGAAGTGATCGCCTATCAATGGATCTTTGGCGGCGACCTCACCATCAATCTCGCCTATCTCGTGGATCCGCTTACATGCGTCATGCTGCTCGTTGTCACGGGAGTCGGACTCCTGATCCACATCTATTCCGTCGGCTACATGCATGGAGAAAGTGGATTCACGCGATTCTTCACGTATATGAATCTCTTCATGGTCTCCATGTTGCTTCTCGTGATGGGGAACAACTATGTGGTGCTCTTCATCGGGTGGGAAGGGGTAGGACTCTGCTCCTATCTGTTGATCGGCTACTACTACGACAAGGTGTCCGCCGCGAAGGCTGCCTCGAAAGCCTTTGTGGTGAACCGCATCGGCGACGCAGGATTCCTGTTGGCTATCTTCCTCGTGTTTGTCAATTTTAAGACGCTCGATTATTCGAAAGTCTTCGCCCAGATCGGCCTGCTTTCACCTGAGATGGCCACTGCGATTGCGCTTTGCCTCCTCGTGGGAGCCATCGGTAAGTCAGCCCAGATCCCTCTCTACACCTGGCTCCCGGACGCCATGGAAGGTCCCACACCCGTCAGCGCGCTCATCCATGCGGCGACGATGGTGACGGCTGGGGTCTACATGATCGTGCGGAACCATGTCATTTTCGATTCATCGCCGACGGCCATGGCGATCGTCGGCATCATCGGCGGAATCACCGCCTTGTTTGCCGCCACGATCGGCCTGGTGCAAACAGACATCAAGCGCGTCTTGGCCTATTCGACGGTGAGCCAGCTCGGGTACATGTTTCTCGGGTGCGGGATCGGAGCATATACGGCTGCCATCTTCCATCTGATGACCCATGCCTTCTTCAAGGCTCTCTTGTTTCTCACTGCCGGATCAGTCATCCATGCGCTCTCGGGTGAACAAGACATTCGAAAGATGGGAGGACTCAGTTCAAAAATCCCTTGGACTCATCGGCTGTTTCTCACCGGCACCATCGCGATTGCCGGCATTCCTCCTCTGGCAGGTTTCTGGAGCAAGGATGAAATCCTGGCCCATGCCTTCACGCATCACCACTATCTGCTGTATGGCATGGCTGCTGTCGGTGCGCTCTTGACCTCCTTCTACATGTTCCGCCTGATGTATCTGACCTTTTATGGCACGTCTCGTATGGACCATCATACGGAGGAGCATGTTCATGAATCTCCAATGGTGATGGTCGGTCCCCTGATGGTGTTAGGTGTGCTGTCCATTCTCGGTGGGTTCCTGGGGTTTCCCCCTGAACACGGTTGGCTCCATCAGTTTCTTGAACCGGTCGTAGGTCTCGGAGGAGACCATGCCGTGAGCACCGGACTCGTGCTCATGCTCATGATGATTGCGACAGGCATCGCGTTGTTAGGCTGGGCCCTCGCGCACTATTTTTATAGCGTGAATCTCTCGGCGCCGGATCGCCTGGCAGAACAATTCAAAGCTGCCTACACGACCCTGCTCAATAAGTACTACATCGATGAGCTCTACGACTTGTTATGGGTGGAGCCGACCAAGACGTTGGGGCGTTGGCTCGATTGGTTCGACCGCAACGTGATCGATGGCCTCGTGCACGCCGTTGCAAAGCTGGCCGACTTGGTCGCGGCAGCTTCGACATGGGCGGAAAAATACGTGATTTACGGGGGTCTCAATGTGATCGGCTATGGCAACCATCTCGCCGCACGCCAATGGCGGCAGCTGCAGAGCGGGATGGTCCATCATTATGCCGCCGTCATTGTCGCAGGCATTTTCCTGTTGGCAGTCATTATTCAGCTCTTTATGCAACTGTAGCGCACTGAGATGTTAGAAGAACTGGCATCAACATTCCCGATTCTCACCTGTATTCTGTTTCTACCCGTCATCGGGGCCGTCGTCCTCTGGCTGTTCGACGATGAAGATATGGTGAGAACGTCCGCCTTGACGGTTGCGCTCATGGAGTTGGCCCTCGCCGTATTCGTACTGTTGCGATTTATTCCCGAATCAGCCGCCATGCAGTTTTCCGAACACGTACCGTGGATTCCTGCCCTCGGAGTCAGTTACCACCTCGCGGTGGACGGCATCAGCGTCCTGTTCGTCGGACTCACCGCATTCCTTGCGGTCCTGATCATCATCTATTCTTGGGACACGGTCCGCCACCAAGTGAAGCTCTACATGATGGCCCTCCTCGCGCTCGAAACGACCACGATGGGGGTGTTCCTCTCCATTGACCTGATTCTCTTTTTTGTGTTCTGGGAACTGATGCTGATCCCCAGTTACTTTTTGATCAAACTTTGGGGTGGCGGGGCCGAACGGCATTACGCGGCGTTGAAATTCGTCCTCTATACCTTGCTCGGCAGTGTCTTCATGTTGGTAGGCATCGCCCTCCTCGACATCAATTATCATCAATGGGCGATGCTCCGCCATATGGAGCCGACGTACTCGTTTGACTTATTGCAGCTACTCTCAGTCCCGATCCCCTTCGACCAACAAGTCCTCATTTTCTGGCTGTTGTTCCTCGGGTTCGCGTTCAAGGCTCCGGTGTTTCCCTTTCACACCTGGCTTCCAGACGCGCTTCTCGAAGGTCCGATCGGCATGGCGGTGGTGCTGGCCGGGCTGAAGCTTGGAACATTCGGTTTCATCCGATTTAGCATTCCGTTGCTCCCGGACGCATCGAAAAGTCAGACCGTCGTCGCCATCACCATGGCGCTGGGATTGGCGGCGATTCTCTATGGGGCCATCATGGCGCTGATCCAGCAGGATTTTCGCCGGCTTCTCGCGTTCAGCAGCATCAGCCATCTCGGGTTTGTGGTGATCGGCCTGTTCGCCCTCAACTATCAGGGCCTTCAAGGCAGCTTGCTCACCATGATCAACTTGGGATTCAGCACAGCCGGGCTGTTCTTTATCGCGGGCTTTCTCTACTCACGGCAGCAGACCACCCAACTGAGCTCTTTCGGCGGCATGGCGAAACAGACTCCCTTGCTCGCGAGTTTTTTCTTGTTCATTGGGCTTGCATCGATCGGCTTACCTGGCACGAACGGGTTTGTCGGTGAATTCCTCATCCTCTTGGGGACCTTCAAGGCCAATTGGATATATGGTGGGATTGCCGTCACCGGCGTCATATTCGGTGCGGCCTATTTTCTCTGGTACTACGAGCGGTCGATGCTGGGACCCCTCGGCAAAGCCGTGAAGGATTCCATGAGCGATCTACATCCCCGTGAAATACTCGTCGCGGCGGCCTTGTCGGTCATGATCCTCTGGATTGGCCTCTATCCCGCTCCGTTCTTGAGAATGATGAACGGATCGGTACAAGCTTTAGTGGATCGACTGGAAGGGGGAACCGTGGCGTCGGCTGAGTCCAAACCGCCGACACGCGTGGATTGATTCATATGGGTGATCTCACTCTGCTCTATATTCTGTTTGCCCCCTTCGCGGGAGCCATCGCGCTGATCTTCGTCTCTAACCGGCAAGCGATGCTCGTGCGAGGGATTGCAGCAGGATCGGCTCTCGTGTCCTTGCTCGCCTCGCTCTATTTGTTCTTCGCCTACGATCACGTAAAGGGAGGCTTCCAATTCGTCCAGCAATTCGAGTGGTCACGCCAACTCGGCATCTCACTCCACCTCGGAGTGGATGGGATCGGGACCCCGCTAGTACTGGCGTCGAGCATCTTGTTGTTCGCAGGCATTTTCGTGTCCTGGCACATCAAAGACCGGACAAAAGAATTTTATATTTGGTTGCTCATCCTCGCCGCCGCAACAATCGGCGTTTTTATGTCCTTGGACCTCTTCTTTCTCTTCTTCTTCTATGAAATGTCCGTCATCCCCATGTACCTCTTATTGGGCATGTGGGGAAGCCACACGAAAAAATACAACGAGATGACGGACCCGGAAGGTCTCAAACTGCGCGATTCGGTCGGGTTCATTCTCAACTTCGGGTCCAACAGCAAAGAATACGCTGCGATGAAGCTGGTGCTCTTCCTCTCGGCTTTTGCCGTCGTGGCGCTGATGGGCATCTTACTGATCTATAAGTTCTCAGGGCTCAATACCTTCGACATTCTGGTTCTACGTGAACAGGCCAAGCTGATGAATATCCCGGTCTTGGGCACGACGCTTGACAAGATCATTTGGCTCCTGGTCTTCATCGGCTTTGCCTCAATTGCGCCGTTGTGGCCGCTGCATTCCTGGTCTCCTGTAGGCCATGCCGCCGCGCCGGCTGCCACGAGCATGTTGCACGCGGGCGTGCTGATGAAGCTCGGCCATTTTTCCATCATCCGGGTTGCCTTCGAGATCTTGCCCGAAACGACGAGAGAGCTCATGCCCATTGCGGCCGTTCTCTGCATGTTCAGTATCGTCTACGGAGGATTCGTGGCGTTTTACGCCAAAGACACCAAATATGTCATCGGATATTCCAGTTCCAGTCACATGGGGTACGTCTTCTTAGGCATGGCCGCTCTGGACTACATCAGCTTGACCGGCGCCGTGATGTATATGTTCGCCCATGCGATGGCCACGGGCATGCTCTTCGCCATGGCCGGCTGGGTGTACGATCAGACGCACACCCGCGACATCCCCTCGCTTGGAGGGCTCTCGAATCGTATGCCGTTCATCTCCGGCTGTTTCGTGGTGGCATGCATGGCCTCAGTCGGCGTGCCAGGCACGGTGAACTTTATCGCAGAAGTGATGATCATCGTCGGGAGTTGGAACAAGTATCCGCTCCAAGTCATCGTGGCCGTGGTCGGAATCGTCTTGACCCTGGCCTACTTGTTCAAGATGATGCGTGGCCTGTTCTACGGACCCATGGATCAGAAGTATAGTCACGCGCATGATGCCATCTCGCTGGCTGATCGCCTCCCGCTTTTGATCATGATTGCCGTGAGCATCGGATTCTTTTTCTTCCCCATGCACCTCTACAATGTCGTGCGGTCAGGCGTCGATCCCTTGATTGCGAAGATCACTCGCGTGGTGCCGGTCGCCTCGCTCGATGGTGAAACGGTAGACGTGAAACGTGAAACGACAAGTCAGCCGGCGCTGCCGGATACGGCACTCTTGGCGAACACCTCCTCGCCCCCCACGCCGTATGCCTCACGGAGTGATCAATGACCTTTGTGCTCCCGATGTCTTTTTCCGATCTCCTGTTGCTGTTACCGGAGATTCTGCTCACCTCCTGGCTCTGCCTTATTCTGATCGCTGATTTCTCCTTCCCTCGGCTGCCCAACGAACAATTGGCCTATTTTAGCATCGCGGGACTCGTTGCCACCCTCGGGTGCCTGGTCTGGTTCGATATCGCCGGCATCACCGGGACCCTCTTTTCGAATATGTTCGCCCTAGACCGGATGGCCCTGTTCTTCAAAATGTTCATTGTCGGATCGACGATCCTCGTCATTCTCGCTTCCGTCGATTACATTCATCGATTCAAGTTCTTCCGCGGAGAATATTATTTCCTCGTGGTCATGTCGGCTCTGGGAATGATGTTCATGGCTTCCGCGAACGACCTGCTGTCGGTCTTTGTCGCTCTGGAATTTTCTACGCTCGGTTTCTATGTTCTCGTAGCCTATCTCCGCGAGGACATGGGCTCAAATGAAGCGGGCATCAAATTTTTCATCCTGGGCATCTTCGCCGCCGCTCTTCTCGCCTATGGCATCAGCTTAGTCTATGGGGAAACAGGCAAACTGGTGTTTTCCGATATGAAGACCGCGCAGGCCTCCCCGGGATTGGCCATTGGCTTCCTGCTGATTTTCGCCGCGTTGGGATTCAAAATTGGTTCTGTGCCTTTTCACTCGTGGATTCCTGACACCTACCATGGCTCGCCAACCCCGGTGACCGCCTTCCTTTCGATCGCCCCCAAAGGAGCGGCCTTTGCCATCCTCCTGAGAATGTTCCTCGTGGCCTTGGCGACATTTAAGCCGATCTGGACCCTGTTGCTGGTCGCGGCATCCATTTTGTCCATGACCTACGGCAACATCGTCGCCATCGCCCAAAAGAACATCAAACGGCTTTTGGCCTATTCTGGTATTGCCCAAATCGGCAATGTGCTGATCGGTCTCGCAACCGGTACCAAGATGGGCAGCGATGCGATGTTGTTCTACCTATTGACGTATCTGTTCGCGAATCTCGGTGCGTTCGCCATTGTCATTGCCGTCAGCGAAGCCATCGGCAGCGAGGAAATAGACGACTACAGCGGTTTGGGTCGCCGGTCGCCTTTTCTCGCTTTTTCGATGCTGATATTCCTCCTGTCTCTCGCCGGGGTGCCCCCGCTAGCCGGCTTCATCGGCAAACTGTATATCTTTGTCGCGGCAATTAACGAAGGGCTCTATGTGCTCATCACGGTCGGGCTCATCAACATCGTCATTTCCATGTACTACTACCTCATTGTTGTGAAGAAGATGTATGTGAGCGAACCCCATGACCGGTCACCGCTTAAAGTATCGGGCCCGATCAAAGCAGTGGTCTACGTCTGTCTGGCCGGCACCCTCGCGATCGGCATCTATCCGCAACCCGTCGCCGATTGGGTCGTCTCGGCCATCATGATGTTTTCAAATATAGCTGATCCAACCGCAGCCCTTCCCGTCCCCCCTGCCGTCATCCCTTTCGGGAGCTAGCACCCTCACAACACCGCTTGTCATAGGCTCCCATACCCTTCGCAAACTTCGCACTCTTCCTAGACCAGCGTCCAATGAGCAATATTTCTTGCAGCGTTTTCAGGAGGGGGGTACAGTTTCTACGACGTTACCTTCGTTCACACGCCCGCGCTGCATGTTCAAACCATGGAATCCGTCACACAGGAACGCCCGGCTACACTCCCACCCGTCCAATCGAAACCAGATCACGACAGCAGTCCTGCGCCGATTCCTAACACAGGCTGGGTCATGGAATGGTTCACTCATTGGTCGATCGAACGGCGCGTCCTTGTAGGATTTGGGCTCGTCTTTGCAGGCATTGTGATCATCAGCGCCATTTCCTACCGCAACACCGCCGTCTTGATCGAAAACAGCCGGCTCGATACCAAGAGCCACGAATTGGTACAGCTACTTGGCTCCGTCGAAGACGCGCTCGGGGTCGCTGAGAGCAGCCATCGGCGCTATCTCGTCACCGGCGACGAATCGTACCTGACTTCTTACCGGGCTGTTGTCGAACGAATCCCCGAATATCTCCGGTACCTCAGAGGGCTGACAAACGAGACAGGCCAACAACAGGATCGCGTGACGACACTCGAACAGCTCATCACCAGGCAGTTGGAAGCAGAGGCAAGAGCCATCGCTCAACGCATAAAGCGTGGTTATGAGGGCGTCCGTCATCTCGCGCTCTCCGGGGCGGGGAAAAACGAAATTGATGAAATCCGTCGCCTCATGACGGAACTCGACACAGTCGAACAACGAGCGCTTCAGGCCCGCGTGGCACAATCCGCAGAAAGCACACAAAGTACCATCGCGCTGCTCGGCCTTGGCGCGTTCTTACAGCTGCTCCTCTTAGCCTCTGTCTATGTCCTGATCCATCACGATGTTACCGAGCGGCGCCGCGTGGCAACGGAATTGCGGAGCCGGGGCGAATTGCTCCAGGCCGCCAATAAAGAATTGGAAGCGTTCAGCTATTCCGTGTCGCACGACCTGCGAGCCCCGCTCAGGCATATCGACGGATATGCAGCCCTGTTGTCCAAGACGGCCGGGGACGCGCTCAATGACAAAGCACAGCGCTATCTCCAAACCATTTCAGGCTCCGCAAAGCAGATGGGGCAGCTGATCGACGATCTGCTCGTCTTTTCACGAATGGGCCGCCAGGACATGCTCCACACAACCGTGAGCCTGGACCAACTCATCAAGACCGTCCTTCACGATTTACGTCTTGACTTGCAAGGGCGGACGATCTCCTGGACAATGCATCCACTACCCAACGTATCGGGAGATCCGGCTATGTTGCGCCAAGTGTTCGTCAATCTGATCGCCAACGCACTCAAATTCACAACCACCAGACCCGAGGCCAAGATCGAGATCGGTGTTGCCAAACAAGGCTCCAGCGACGTTGAGGTCTTCGTGCGTGATAACGGGGTAGGATTCGACATGCAATATGTGGACAAATTATTCGGCGTGTTCCAGCGCCTACATCGGAACGACGAGTTTGAAGGCACCGGCATCGGGCTCGCCAATGTACGCCGAATCATCCATCGGCATGGTGGACGAACCTGGGCCGAAGGCGCGTTGAACCAAGGGGCCACCTTCTACTTTTCACTCCCGCTCGCGAGGTCTCTCTCATGACCACTGTCAAGCCCATCCTACTTGCCGAAGATAATCCGCGTGACGCCGAATTAGCGATGGCCGCCATGGAAGAACATCACATCGCCGACAAAGTCGTTGTCTGCCGCGATGGAGCTGAAGTCCTCGACTATCTCTATTGCCGCGGAACCTTTTCCTCCAGGCAGCAGGGCAACCCCGTCGTCGTATTCCTGGACCTCAAGATGCCCAAAGTTGACGGCCTCGAGGTCTTGAAAACCATCAAGAGCGACGTGAATCTGAAACCGATTCCTGTCGTCATGCTCACCTCCTCGCGCGAGGAACGCGATTTGGCCCAAAGCTATGCGTTGGGCGCTAACGCCTATGTGGTGAAGCCGGTCGAGTTTCAACAGTTCATCACAGCCGTGAAAGAACTTGGTGTGTTTTGGGGCATGATCAACGAACCCCCACCCGAGGGCTCTGACCGGCAGGATCCTGTTCCGGTCAGCGCTTGACGAAAACTCTGTTGACTGGGTTAGTCGAGGCCCTGGTCGTTCGTTGTCGTGGTGCGCTCGCCCTCTATGCAAACCACGCAAGGTGTCGTCGTGGTCGAGTCTCTACCTCTTCGACTAATTTGACGCTACAGATAGGCTCCCTCTATACTCGCCCCTGAGACACTATGGTACAAGACAACAGCGTCTACCGGTCTCTCTTTTCAATCGCCCTACCTCTACTGGGTAGTATCGTCGTCATGCTCGGCGGACCCCAAACGACGACAGGTCAGACTCTTACAGGAGATCGACTCGGAAACGGTTTATCCATTTCTGTCTGGGATCCTCACACCCAGTGCCCGGATGTCGCGCCATTGGTCGCTGTCGAGATTGATCCCGACCGCTATCGTTTCACTGTGCATCAGTACCAGCAACACGGCCTTTCGGAACCGCCCGATATTCGAGAGTGGCAAGAACAAACCGGCCACGACCTGGTCTTCAATGCCGGGCTCTTCCGTGAGAATTATGCGTATCTCGGTCTGCTCTATGGAAACGGACGCTCGTTGGGGAGCAAGCGTCACTCGACCTGGTTGGGACTCTTTGCGGCAGAGCCGGCGACGGATCGTTCATCGCGACGTGCGCGGGTGTTGGACCTGACCTATGACTCCTTTGACGAGCAGCACGTTCCCTATCGAGAAGTCGCGCAATCGCTCATGCTCCTCGACCGGACCGGAAAAGTCCGTGTGCGCCAAACCGGGAAACGCGCCCATCAAACCCTCGTCGCCGAACAAGGCGATGGACATCTCCTTGTCCTCAAGACCACGGAGGCGGCGTCACTCTATTCCCTTGGGGAATGTCTGCGGGACACCTTTCCCTCCCTACGCCAAGTCATGGCTATGGATGGAGGATCCTCTTCCGACGTTGCCGTCAGCCCCTCACTCCGGGAAGCCACATCTAAGATGGCGGGCGTTCACAGCTGGATCCCCCTGTTAGAAGGCAGCCTCACCACTCACATTGGACTCCCAGCCGTAATCGGGATCAGCCCGCGCCATGACCAAACCGGCGCCATGACCACAGACAGATGAACTTTTCGAATTGGTACCTACCTGGGCGTGCTGCCCAAGACCAGTTTGACCAGTCAGGCACAAACGATGTAAATGCCGTTTATGGCAAGTCCAGTCCAATGCAGTGTCAGGGTTCAAGCTGCTGAACCACATGAAGCTTCGCTGAATCGAGATTGAGGCAAATGTTGTCTCGCA
Organism: uncultured bacterium; assembly: GCA_965233175.1. Taxonomy (GTDB): domain Bacteria; phylum Nitrospirota; class Nitrospiria; order Nitrospirales; family Nitrospiraceae; genus Palsa-1315. The sequence goes on along the minus strand of CBDDRW010000040.1, from coordinate 3,351 downwards.
CAGTCTCAGGATCAAACCCATTACGCAGTTCTGAGGGAACTGGATACAGCCATCGCGGCTCTCCCTCCGCCCAAGCCAACGGCGTAAAGGCAAAGATTGCCCGGAACGCGGATGGTTTTTGGTGCAGCCAATGTCGGAGGCAGGCAATTGTGGTGTCTGACAACACGAAGGACCAGTGCGTAGAGTATACCAGTAAGAAGATATCTCGGACACCCGACTTGGGATACTTCGCCGACTTCTCAAGAATCTTCGTCAAGATGTACTGAGCATAATCGTAAGGCTTATAGGAGGCCGGAGCACTCTCATAAGGCCCGCTCAGTGGCGCTGCTTCCTGAAGCTCAAGGTATGCAGCTCCCCTCTCCGTTGAAACAGTGAAGTCAAAGTCGTTCTCTGGATTAGGCTTCAGGTCGGAGAACATGGGAACATCGTCTGTGGACGCAGCAGCTTTAGCGAATGACCCAACAAACCAATCAGCAACGAGCTTTTCAAGCTCGTCCTTTGAGGAAGGAAATTCAATGCGTTGATACGAACCCTGAACGGTTCCGTCTGCCTTCACCTGAGCCTCGAAGGGGCCTGACCTACCTATCGGCTTCGCCATAGCGTCCTCAAACCCAAATAACCCGTCCAAGTTCGCCCGTTACTTCCTTCAAGGGGCAAGGACGACCACCGTGTCATCGTGGGGCCTGTGCAAGTAAGGAAGAACGATCCTAAGTTCCGCAGGATGCTCAAAAAGGCCGTTCAGCAAGGCCGCAGTGAGTGAAGACCGCAGGCGTACCCTCTGGGGTACGTTGAGGATCTGAACGATGCGAGAACGACGCTGGCGGTCTTTTTCAGCATCCTGCTAATCCGCCATTTGGCCTTCTTGAAACAGCTGATTCAAAATCATGTTTCTCTTTTCCGGGTCTTTGTAGTACTTGAGCGCCTTGGCAAAGTTGTCCAATGCGCTCTCGCGCTTTCCCTTTTGGGAATAGTACTCAGCGATGCCGTGGTAGGCGCGAGGGTCTTGATCGTTGGACTTAAGGGCTCGATTGAAGGCTTCGTAAGCGGCTTGCATGTGCTGTCTGCCCAGCGCTAACCAGCCGAGAGCTGAATGCGCCGGACCGAAGTTCGGATCGGCGACGAGCGCTGCGTCATATTCTTTTTGTGCCAGGTCCAGACGGCCCCTGGCTTCATAGTAGTCTCCCAGAGAGAAGTGCACGGCTGCGTCATGTGGATTCAAGCGCAACGCCTCTTTGTAGGACTGCAGAGCCGGCTCGAATTTGCCTTGCTCAGCGAGCGCGCACGCCAGATTGGCGTGGGCGGTCGCATCGTGCGGCTTCAGCTTGATCACCTCGCGATATTGCGGGATCGCCATTTCCAGACGGCCCTGTTCTTGATAGGCAACACCCAGGTTGGTCCGCGCCGGCACATGGGAAGGATCGAGTCGGACGGCTTCGCGGTATTCCTTGATGGCCATTTCCAGATGGTTCGCCCGCTCATGGATCTGCGCAAGAAAATAGTGGGGATGGGCGGATTGAGGCGCGAGTCTGATCGATTCCTTATAGGCCGCGACCGACTGTTCTGATTGGCCAGATTGCGACAGAAATAATCCCATCATGAGATGAATGTTGGCTTGCTCAGGCTTCCGCCCAACGAATCCTTCCACCCACTCTTTGACTTGAGCGATGTCTTCGGACCCTTCCAGGCATTTCGCATGATCCTCCCACGCTTCAGCAAACTCTCCCCGGAGCAGATGGATGACATTGAGAGCGAAGTGTGGTCGAGGGTCCCGGTCTTTGCCTGTCGCAGGGTTGCGGATCCACGCCAGCGCGGCCTGCTGAGCCTGATCCCATTGGCCTTCCAACAGCCTCGCTTCACATTGGGCATGGTAATCGGTCATCGGATCAGCGGTGACTATCTGGTGAGGGTATCTTCAATATCCGGTGAGGTGGCCTGAATGCGATCCCCGAGTGAAGGATAACGCGTGGCAATTTTTTGCTTCATCAACCAGGCGATGGTCCGGTATGACCAATGGCCTTTGACGCCGGAACGAAGCTTGGCGATGTACTCCGCCTCGGCATAGTCCATTTTAAAGAGACACCGCACCTTGAATCCGAACGGCGTCGCGTAGAGCGATCCTTCCGCGCTCGCCTTTTTAAGCTGTTCAATATCCGAGCGGACCGCGTCCATCGCCTGTTGATATTCCTGATCCAGCCCCGCCTGCACAAGTGGCGGAGGGACTTCATATCCGTGCAGTGTCGTAAAGTTCTGCTGAATTTGCTGACAGCGCCGATGCCGATGCATGTCCCGCCAGCTTCCGATATCCATCAGCACGTCGAAGATGAAGGCGTAGCCGCTTCGGAATTCTTTGATGAGTTCGTCGTAGGGTCCTCGTGCGCTCATGGCGACATCGATCATCTCTTGCTTCTGTTTCTCCTCCCAGGTGCGGACGACCGCGAGAATCCTCCGATAGGGTGCATGGGAGACACGATACAGCAACGTGGTCACAAGCTCGTCCACCGGATCGTGGGGTTCGATGAGGTCCACGGGCGTCGGCTCACCCCAGGAGGCCGGTTGATCCAAGCCGGTGCCGCGGAGCGCATCTTTCGCATATCTGGCAAGATCCTGGTACACCGAGGCTTGATAATCGTTCGGCTTGGCATGGCGAGCGAGCGTCGGCGCGAGGGGCTCGTGCGTGCCGCCTGGTTGACCACACAGTTCGCCCCAAAGATTTACGGGTGACCGTTGACAGGCATCCTTGAGTTCGTCTCCGATCGATCGTAGCTCAGGGAGTTGCGACGACAACATCCTGGTGATTTGCTTCTCCAGCGTCCTGATGCTGACGACTTGCCCGACGTTTGTCCTAGCAGCGAGGGGCAGGAGATACCGTGTCACGTCGAATGCGCGCGCAGCAATCGTTCGTTGATAATCACCCGGTTTCATCGACTCGGGCCGCGGCTCACGTTCTGAAAGAAATTGGGCGAGCGGTTGGTGTAAGAGCCGATAGATCTCCGCGAGGCTGCGGAGAATACCGTGGTAGGTGCCCTCCGTTTCAGTCCCTCGAATGGAATCTGGTACAAACCATCCACCGGATGCAAAGCTCTGATACCGGCTCGATTTTGCCTGGCCATCCCATACAGGCTCGTCTTCGAGTCGAATGGCCGCGAGTTCTGAGATATCCTCGAAACAGATGATGACATGGCCGAGATCGGCGATCGAGGCATGCCCATAATCAAAGTAGAACTGATCCCAGAACTTTCCAGAAGAATGGCCATGCACCCAGCGGAGGCTGTCCTCGATCGAGTCGGGCGAGCGGCTGTAGCGGGCCAAGGCATAGGCTGATTTCTCTGGTGGCATCGGTGCAAGCGCGAT
>CBDDRW010000039.1:0-254868 GCA_965233175.1 uncultured bacterium | reverse complement strand
GACCTTGCAAGCGACCACCGGCGCCTTAGCTCCAGGCAATCATACCGGCTCCGTCACCCTCAGCGGAGGCACCGGAGTGACCCCCGTCACGATCCCCGTCGCCTTCACTGTCACGGCGGCACCCGTGCCACCGGCCATCAGCGCAACGCCTACGACCCTCGCGTTCACTGCAATCCAGGGGAGCAGTAACCCCGCCGTGCAGACACTCAGCATCCGCAACACCGGTGGCGGCACCTTGACTTGGACCGCAAGCGAGAACACCGGCTGGTTAACCCTCAGTGCCGGCACCGGCAGCGGCAATGGTACCGTGACCTTACAGGCGACCACCGGCGCCTTAGCCCCAGGCAATCATACTGGCTCCGTCACCCTCAGCGGAGGCACCGGAGTGACGCCGGTCACGATCCCCGTCGCCTTCACCATTACTCCCACAGTAGCGACAACCGTCAACTTAAGCCCGTCGAGTCTCAACTATGCCGCGACACAGGGAGCTGCAAACCCGGTGAATCAGAATATTTCTTTGACAAACACAGGCGAGACATTAAACTGGGCGGTAAGCGATGACGCCACATGGCTGACAGTAAGCCTTGCATCGGGAACTGGCAGCCGCACGTTAACGACAAGCGTGAATACGGCAGGACTCACTGTTGGGACCTATAATGGCACTCTCACAGTCAGCGCAGCCGGGATGTCTCCGAAAACGGCCCTTGTTACGCTGACAGTCAATGCCTCGGCGACCTCATCCGTCACGTTGACATGGAATGCCAATACCGAAAGTGATTTGGCTGGCTACAAGATCTACCGCGCAACGACTTCTGGTGGATATGGAGCGCCTATGGCGACACTTCAAGGGAACGTCACAACCTTCATTGCCTCGGGTCTTCAGTTGGGAACGACGTACTATTTTGTCGTCACCGCCTATGACTTAGCAGGAAACGAAAGCCCCATTTCGAATGAAGTCAGCAAGAGCATGTACTAAGAGTGCTTGAGGTCACATGATGCACACATCTCGTTTAAAATATGAGCGGTGAACTTCACATGTTAGTATACTGAACAATGGCTGCGTTGAAAAACCTCTGGTGAACAAGTGGCGAGAAAGAGACTGGTCACGATCCCGAAAAACTATCACCATCATTCTCAGGGGTAGAATACCTACTAAGACGTGACTCGGGATGCTGGTGCTAAGCGGTGTGGAGAAAGAGGAGTTCTCAGACATCCTCTATTTTTCCTGTGTCAGACTGTTTGCTGATCAACTAAGTCAGCTCAAAGCCTCCTAAACTACAAATGAGGCCCCACACGTGGAAACAACTCGCCCAATGTCGAAAGAAAATACAAGGCCGCTCCTACTCTTTTTGTTAATTTTGGCAACATTGTCACTTGCACCAATGTTGTCTCACGCGGCCGTTTTCTGGGATGACGAGATGGAGCAAGGCAATACCGATTTCTCACCTGCCTTCATGTTAAGCACCTTGATTCCCAATGGAATCATGGCGTATGACACGAGTGTCAAGTTCAGTGGCAATGGCTCGATCCGGTTAAACTATCCTCCCGCCTGTCAAACATTGACCACACAAAATCAGTGTGGAGGATCAGCAACGCGGAAGTTCCCGCTCACGGATAATGTGTGGAAACGGGCCTATTTCCGCATGAGTGGGACAGGACCAAACCCAACCGTTTCGGGTAAATTCGAGACCTCTATCGCAGCCTTTACCAAACTCCTGAAGGGTCAGTCCTTGGTAATCGACGGCCTCACTAGCAGGCATTGGTGGGGAATGGGTTGTTGCACGAGTACGACCTTTATTCAAAGCCAGGAGCATGTACCTACTCCGGGTCGTACCACCAACCTTGTGTCCAATGTCAAGCTTGTTGACAATCGTTGGTACTGCATCGAAACACATGAAATAATGAATACCCCTGGCGTGGCGGATGGCGTTTCCGAAGCGTGGGTTGACGGCGTCAAGGTGGCCATGAAGACCAATGTGATGTGGCGGCAGGCCGGAAGTACCCTACAGTGGAGTGAGTTTTCGATCTTTCGCCAAATTGGAATAGGGAATATCTGGTGGGATCGCTTCGCGGCTGGTGATACGCGCATTGGATGTCTTGGCGCTACCTCTGCTTCGGACACCACTCGACCCGCGCAACCGCAAGGATTGGTTATAAGATAGTCCTCTTCAGCAGCGTCCTGTCAAGAATATACCGACGTCCCGTAATCTCTCTTCCTGCAAGGGTCTCGTGAAATTGCGCACAGTCTCCGACTTTAATGATGTTGGCGGAACCGGAGCGACACATATATATGTGCCAAACCCCTTGTCTGTGTAAGTCAGAGACTTCCTGCCGCAGAGACCATTGACCCAATTCCTTAATCGTCAATTCATGACGGGGCTTGCCCGGTTGGTTTAAACTGCAAACGTGTCATCGTCGTTTTCCATCCCGATTCTTCATTGCATCTTTTCCCCTTGTAGTTGAATGAATACTGTAGGGTTTTGCCTTCAAAATACACTTGACGAATAACCTTTCTGCGCACAGATCCATAATCTATGTGATTATACGGAAAATTTTCAAAATTCTACGGCACACATCCATTATGTCTGGCATATAGATTGCTGTTAAAGAGTCGAACGTGATGTCAAGCATTGCCATTGAGGCCTGAGGCTTACACTACAATCCGACTAACTCCTCCATCTAATTCATAACCCTCTTAACAAGCGAGACCATACTTATGCGAATGGGTCGAACATTGGCAGCAGAAATTATAGGGCGCTTCTCACTTTTTTCGCTCATGATGGTTGCATTATCACTCTTTCCAACGTTGTCTCATGCTGCCATTTTCTGGGATGACGAGATGGAAGCTGGCAAAACCGGGTTTCCACTTAGCACGGTCGCCATGTCATACGACACCGCGGTCAAATTTAGCGGCAGCGGCTCGTTCCGATTGAACTATCCCTCCTCCTGCCAAACAGTAACGACCGCAAATCAGTGTGGTGGATCAGCGGGTCGGCCAATTCCATATACGGACGACCTCTATCGGCGCGCCTATTTCCGCATGAGTGGGACAGGACCAAACCCAACCAACTCCGGTGTGTTTCAGGTCGCTGTCGCCTTTACCAAAATGCTGTTTACCGAGTCCACAGGCCTCAGCAGGGACTGGTGGTTGATGGGGTGTTGCGGAAAGAAAACATTCCTCGCATCGCTTGAGAATGTTCCTAGTCCCGGCCGAGCAACAAATGTTAATTCCAGCATCACCCTGGCGGACAATCGCTGGTACTGCATCGAAACGCATGAAAAAATGAATACTCCTGGCGTCGCGAATGGCCTTGCCGAAGCATGGGTGGATAACGTCAAGGTGTTGACTAAGACTAATGTGATGTTCAGGTCAGCAGGGAATACCAATAAGTGGGACCGTGTGGGGATTTTTCGTCAAATCGGGGCTGGGAATATTTGGTGGGACCGCTATGCGGCCGGAAATTCGCGCATTGGGTGCAGTGGCTCCATACCTCAGTCTGATTCCACTCCGCCTTCTACTCCATCTGGGATGTCTGTAAGATAGCCTCTTTGCCAATAGGATCTATAAAACGCAGCGTTGATTTCGCAAGCTGTCGATCTAAAAAGTGATCCGTGAGAATGATGTGACAAGCAACCCGTGCGCCTCACGAAGCAATACCAGAGGGTCTTCTGTGTGGTGAGGATCTTTCCCGCTCCCTGTTTCCATCCAATCGAACGAGGGCGAGATACGTAATTATGAGCCCACCTTGCAACACTGCAGCCATTGTCACAACCAAGAGCTGTGGAGCCTCTACAAGTACCGGTCGTTGAAGATTGTCGATGCTTGGCCCCATGATGATGCTGAGTGCCTTGTAAAGTGGCCACGTAACGGCCCATTTCTCCCAATTGATACTTTTGGCATACTGATATGTGTATTCATTAATAGGGTAGGACTTGAGGTCGCTGAATCCTGGCCGCACTCCCTCCCGCAAAACAGTTTGAATCCGACCTTGAAGAATCGATGGTGATTGTCGCAGCTCCTTGATGTCATGATACCCTCCGTCTGGGCGAGGGAACCATAGACCGTACAATGGGTCCGCGACCATCTTTCCAGCCTCAGCTTCCAATTCTACCACGGCGTGCACCGACTTCATTTCCTTTGTATAGAGTGCCCACTTCGAGGCACCTATTCCATGCAACCGAAGCATTCTGATAACCAGACGAGACCGGTCAGCACAATCCCCTCCCTGCTCCATCACTTGTCGTGGCATCGGGCGAAGAAAGCTGAAAATCGGCAGCAGGAAATAACGGCTATCCTGCTGCAAGGCAGAAAAATCCTTCACAGGTAAAACCTTCAAAGATTCGACGACTTTAATCGCTTGTTCGCTAGGCGGCAGAGAGCGAGGAGCAACACGATCCATCAGGCCCAAAAGATACTCCTCCTCGTTTAAGTAGTCTATGAAACTTATACATTGCAAGACGAATAAACCCACGATCGCGACAGCGATGAGATTTCGACTTCGTATGACCCACCGTGACTTGAACACGGCTTACAATCTCCCCTGACCTGCCTGAGACTGATTCATATAGAGCCCGTACCAAAGCACGAGGTTTAAGATCAACCAGAGTTTTGTCTCATGATTCCGAACTTGCCCATCATGCTCGTGTACAAGTTTCTCTACCGCATGAACATTGAACAATCCCACGCTCTTCAAGGATGCGGGAGACAGATGATCGCGAACCATTTCCCGCAGAGGGCCTCGCAACCAATCACTCAGAGGAATAGAGAACCCCTGCTTCGGACGGGACAAGATATTCTGGGGCAAGAGTCCTTCAAGTGCTTTAATCAGCACATACTTCTTCGTCATTCCATTGATCTTGTATTTGGAAGGAATGGTTGCTGCAAACTCGACGACCTTGTGATCCAGAAAGGGCACACGAACTTCAAGGGAATGCCACATGCTAAGTCGATCTGTCTTTCTTAACTCATCGCCAGGGAGATAAGTTTCCATGTCCGTGAACAACATCCATTCCAACGGATCTTCAAAAGGTCCGACTCGCTCCATGGCGATCTGGGTCGAATAGTTTCCTGAGTGCCTAAGCGCATTGCGCACATCTTCACTGAATAGTTCAGACTTTTCCTGCTCATCGAACGCAGCCAAGAAGCTCTGATATCTTTGCGGGAGAGGAAGATCGGCGCCCTGAGCAAAGCGCTTGAGGCGATCGACCCAGAGCCCGGCCGATCGTACCTCAGGAAGACCCTTGATGACGGGATCCAGTATGCCTCGACGCAACGCATGCGGTATCGTCCGATACCGCTCCGCAGCCAATGCCCCTCGATAGCGTTCATACCCTCCAAAGAGTTCATCTCCACCAGTACCGGACAAGGCAACTGTGACATATTTTCTCGCTGCCTCGGAAATCATATAGTTTGGGATCACCGAGGAATCTCCAAAAGGCTCATCAAATGACTGAATAATTGCTGGAAGCATCCCTTCGATCTGGGCTTGGGGATTCTCGTATAAATATTCCGAATGGTCTGTGCCGTTCTGCGTGGCAATCGCTCTGGCAAAGGGCCGCTCATCAATGCCGACTTGCCCTGCTTCAAACCCAATGGTGAAGGTCTTCACCTTCCCCTGCCCTGCCCTCGACATCAGCGCAACGATCGCGCTTGAATCGATCCCCCCGCTCAAAAAGGCGCCGAGCGGCACCTCGCTGACCAAGTGCAGTCTGACCGCTTCTTCAAGATGATGCAGCAGCCCTTCAGCATAATACCCGATGGATTGATGACCATCTCCGCTCGGTTTTAGTTGCCAATAGCGGCGCAGATGCAAGGTACCGTTACTCCAGACCGCGATGTGAGCTGGAGGAATCTCGTGAATCCCCTCATAGATCGTGTGCGGACCTGGCACGTATTTGAATGTGAAATAATCGGAGAGCGCTTCCAGGTTGATGGCGCGCTCGAAACCAGGAATAGCCAGCAGGCATTTGATTTCACTGCCGAAATACAGCGCATTCTTTTGTTGCACATAATAATAGGGTTTGATTCCGAGTCGATCCCGCCCGAGCAAGAGTTTCTTTTGACGGTCGTCCCAAATGGCGAACGCAAACATCCCTCGAAGATGCGTGACCAGGTCCTCGCCATACTCCTCATACAAATGGACCAAGCACTCGGTATCGGAAGACGTCGCGAGGCGATGGCCACGTTTTTGGAGATCCTCTCTCAGCTCCCGGTAGTTGTAAATTTCTCCGTTAAAGACCACCCACACGGTGCGATCTTCATTGTGGATCGGCTGCTTCCCGGCATGCACATCGATGATCGACAGGCGTCGCATCCCCAAGCCCACGCAGTCCCCAAAATAAAACCCATCGTCATCCGGGCCCCGCCGCCGAATGAGGGCGCACATCCGTCTGACCAACGCCTGGTCAACCCCTCCCGGCTCTGCATGAACGGATCCGACAATGCCACACATGAGTGAGACCTCAGCGATTCACATGGTGCGAAGAAGTGTCAGCACGGGATTTTTTTCCCCAGTCTCGCCGACCATATCCAAGCATTCCAAGTAACTCAATAGTGAAACGCCACGGCAAAAATACAGGGACTAACACAAGCCCTGCCAATGCTTTTCCCGGCGCCTCCGTGGAGAATATCCCCAGCACAAAGTAGCTTGCAATGGACGCAAAAAGCGCCGCAGCCCAATAAAAAGAAAAGCCCCAGAATGGATCACCGACATGTATCATGCTCCCGACAAAACACAGTAGTGCCAGCGACGCTTGACTGGAATAGTTCGGAGCCACAAGGGTCACAGCAGAGTCAATCAAGGAGACCGATCCGGTTTGAATCCCCCGGCGAATCAATGCCCACACTTTTGATCCCATAACAGCATACCGGCCACTCGCCCATCGCAACCGTTGATGCGATGCCTGCTTAAAGTTCTGTGATTCTTTTGCGAAGGTTTTGGCCAACGGATTAAAATAAATCGGTTCACCTTTCATGAGTAGCTCAACTGAAAATTCCCAGTCTTCTCCGACTGAAAAAGCCGTCCATCCATGCCGTTCCAATACTCCCGCACCCAAACACATCCCGGTGCCTGTCAGCATTCCCTGAAGTCCAATAGCCGTTTTCCCGGCATAGTACCGACCATTTCGCAGAACACCTGTTACCGCCATGATACGTGTAAAGGGACTGCTCCAAGGATTTGAGATGTAATTATATCCTTGTTGTACTTGGCGACCGGCCCAGTACTCCACATTGAACGCAGCGAGGAGATCACGGTCCGCAAGAGTATCGGCATCGACGATGACGACGGCATCAAAGGCAATCTCAGCATGATTTGCCTCTTGAATGCCCCAGGCGAGGGCTGCCCCTTTTCCCGGCTGCCCATCGAATCGTTCAAAACACCGCGCGTTCAGGCTTCTCGCAACAGCAGCCGTCCCGTCGGTACATCGATCTGCAATGACAAGAATCCGGTAGCATTCGCCGTCATAATTCAGATCTCGCAGACTTTCCAACGTACTCGCGATCCCCGCTTCCTCATTATGGGCAGGAATCAGGATAAGAAACCGTGCGTGCCTCACCTCGGTGGTGGTTCTGGGAGGGCGATAGAAAAATGAACTAATCGCAAGGAGCCACTGATACAAGGCCAACACTGTCAGTGGAAACAATACCAGGAGAAGAACTATCCCGACGATGGTATTCATGAAATAAAGGTTACCGGAGCCGAGAACCAAGTGGGTTGGGCGCCAAGCTGTCGACGCCTTTCGCAAGCTTGGCAATCGCTGACGTGTCATAGAGCAACACACTGAATACTTTGGCCACATTGATGGCCGGTTTGCCTGGACGGAGTACCTTTTGCAAACCAGTCGCTAGCCATGAAAGCGGCACAAGGACGATAGTCGGGAGCCAAAGAACCGTAAGATCGGGATTGGCCTTCCTGAGATGTTCTAACAATTCACGTTTGGTCGGTGAAATAGGATCGAGTAGGTTCAACGGGTTCGGCACGCTGTCCCAGGTATCAGTCATCCATGCCAAAAGCCGGCCGGCAAACCCGACATCCACAACCCCCAGCCTATCGCTTGGGGAACCGACCGCGACAAAGAAATTTCCCAGCCGCTTGCCGAGGCGGCCCGGGGGATCGAAGTCCCCATAGTTCACCAACGCTCCTGGACGTGCAATCTTTACGGAGACACCGAGATCCTTACCCAATTGAACTGCGAGCTTTTCTGATTCAAGCTTACCCCAGACATAGGGTCCAGATCCCTTACTATCCGGCTCGAGGGGGTGATTGTCGCCGATAGGCAGGCCAGTCCCCTGGGCCAATACGGCCAGACTGCTCACATGAATGAAGTGCCTGATGCCGGCGGCGGCGGCCCCTTTGATCATCTGCGCGGTGGCATCCAACGAATTGCGCTGATGCTCCGGCCAACCTCCGGCAGTTTCAGCCGCCGCGTGAATGATCGTATCGACGCCCTTGAACAGATGCGAGGCTACGCCTGTCGCCACATCCGCCACGACATACTCCACACCCACAATCCGTTCCCAGGGGGAAGGCTCGCGACGCGCCACGACACGAACGGGGCGATTGCGCTTCAGCAACGCTCGAACGATCTCTTTCCCGAGAAACCCAGTTCCCCCAGTCACAAGGACACCACGACTATCGATTGGCCGCGGCGCCGCGGAAGCTAATGCCTTTGCCTCCCCTATTTTGAGCGCCTCCGCCACGCGCTCACAAATACGCACCGTGTCAAGCAAGCTTTCAGGAGACAAAGGAGAAGGGCTTTTTGTACGTACAGACTCATAGAAAGCCGAGAAGAGTTCTGTCAGACCAGGATAGCTGCGCTGGCTCTTAAGAAATCGGTTCGCCATCGACGAGGTCGTTCCGGTCAGGAGTTGCCAAGCCTGTCGGTATGGCGCGAATAACTTGTCGATGCCGGACGAACCTGGACCGATAGACCGTTGGGTAGTGCTCCTCACATAATCGGCAAAGAGAGCCCCGTTTTTCCCTATCACCCGCAGATAGCTTTCGACAGGACGGCCCTCGAGTGTCACAATAAGCGTTCCGGTTACCTCCCCGCGCCGCACAAGTGCATGCACAGTCCCGGCCTGGCTGACCTCGAGCGATACCAGCTCGACATCTCCTATAGCCGTCTGTTCAAGAACACGCAGCAATAAATAGACCGGGTGCGGCAGAATATCGAGCAATTGGTGATCTGCACGGAGCACAGTGCGTCCACCCGGCGCGTGTCTGACTGTGCGGAAAGAAAAATAGCTCTCGACGTGGACGACCCGCCCGATTGAAGGTAGAAACTGAGTGAGCACTCGCGTGGGTGGCTCATAGAGGAGCTGGTGACCGGCGCAGACCAGGAGATTCTTCGTGCGGGCCTCGTCAAGAATCTGTTGCGCATCGTCGACTCGCTCCGTAAAAGGCTTTTCGACGTAGATATGGCTTTCTGCTTGTATCGCGGCACGTGCGAGAGGCGCATGGGAGGCCGGAGGGGTACAGATGTGCACAATGTCAGGGCGTTCAGCAGTCAATAGTTCTTCTGGAGTGCGATAACTCTTGACCCCCGGCGCAATACTTCGCATCGCGGCCTGGGCGGCATCAGAGGGATCAGCCACCGCAACCAGCTTGGTACCGGCACATCGCAAGATCGCGCGAGCATGGTGCTGGGCGTGACGTCCGGCGCCGAAGAGCGCGATGCGAAGGGGATTCGGTTGCGAGACCATTGGATTAGAGTTTGTCACAAGCTAAACCTACTGGGGGAAGGAATTCTCCGCAGCAAACGACGATGTATTCGACGTACCAGTGTAGAGCTGCACAAAACCTCTGCGCTGATCAGCTCACACTATGTATCGCATTCACCGAGACAGCAATAGTTCTTTATAGACTGATATGACTCGATCAGCCATGACTGTCGCGGAAAAATCCCTTTCGACTCGTTTTCTTCCCTGCTCACCCATATATCTTGCAACATCCGGAGATTCGATCAACCGCCGGCATCGTTCCGCAAGATTATCCACATCCATCGGCTCAACGAGATACCCATCGACTCCCTCCTCAATAATTTCTGGAATCCCTCCTACTCTGCTTGCCACGATAGGTCGACATGCCGCCATTGCCTCGAGGAGAGCCATGGGAATTCCCTCGCTTAAAGAAGGGAGCACAAAGATATCCATCGCCTGCAGTAATATATCAGTATCCTCTCGATGCCCTAAAAACACAACGTTGTCGGAGATCCCCAAGTCTTGCGTTTGCATGAGGAGATCCTGCCGGATACTGCCCTCACCGACTATCAACACTTTCACATTTGCTCCCCCGCGCACGAGAATTTTTGCTGCTTGTAATAAGTATGGAATGCCTTTTACAGGAGTGAGCCGGCCAAGAGTCCCGATCAAGCAGGTTTCTGAATCTACATTCAAATCTTTGCGCATACGCCATCGGTCGATTTGAACCGGCTTCCCTTCGAGATCGATCCCATTCCGAATGCACGCGACTCTGGAGACCTCTCCTTCAGCCTTGTACTTGGCTTCGATCTGCGATGACACACCGATGATGACATCGACACAAGACCGATGGACAGTCCGTTCGATGGATTCATAACAACTCATTTTGAAGGCCCGCAGACCTTCAAAAGGCTCGCGGAGCCCATGCACGGTTCGCACGACATGTGGGATGCCGCACAACTTGGCCGCAGGCGCCGCCAGGATCGTGTCTTTATACTTGTGCGTATGAATAGTTCTGACGTTTAACTTCTTGAATTCACGGACCAACTCAAGGAAAATCTTACCGCTTCCCCACCGGTTTTCAGGGAACACTTTCACCGGGATACCCAGCGAACCGATCTCCTTTTCCAATCTCCCTTCATTGAACAGAATCACCGACAGATTCACCTCCGCCCTGCAGACCAGCTTCGACAGCAAGACTTTGAGTTGCACCTCCGCTCCAGCCCATAGGTCACCTACAGCTACGTGACAGACAGAAATGGCTTGGCCGGGAGAAGTGTTCGAGGTCTGAAAATACAACTCTTGCGCTCCTTGCTAAAATATCTCCCATTTTTCCCCTAACTTCACGTCCCAAATTTCCGGTCGCAACTTATAGTTGCCTGCTGTATGCGTAAAGGTGAACTCTCCAAAATATATTTTCCCATCCAAGTTGTATAAATCAACACGTACAAAATCAAAACCCGCCGATAATTCCGATGCAATTGACATCATTTGCTCAAAGTTAATCGGTTTGCTATAGCGGGCCGAGATGCATGTACTCAGTAGTGCAGATCAAGTTGATTCCATTGAGTATCAAAAAAAGGATTGATGTCATGAGTCGGATTGTCGACATGAATAACCTCTGGAGTTCCTTTGAAACACCAGAACTTATAGTTCAGAGGCCCGCTACCATCCTGGTCCCTTAGATACGCTTCAATCATCACCCTAGGTTTGATGTGATAGTACTGGTATTCTCGATCCGACCAATAATAATTGCTTTTCAACCAGTCCGACAATTGACTAATTACCTCAATTCGGTCGGGGTTTCCTTTGACCACAATATTACTTCTACTACCGTGATTCGTTTTGATCACGTACTCGGCTGGCAAAGTGTCAGAAGGAATTACGCTAGGGTCTGTGCCGTGCCAGAGGAGTTTGACTAGATGCTGTTCTCCCACCTTCTTACTCACATATGCTCTCGCCGTATACTTATCTGCAAGCTGTGTAAAAATAGGATTGTGATCTCGATTCCAGGAAATCATTCTGCAGAACAGCTTCTCGGTAAAGGTCTGCGGATTCTTACGATTGAGATGTTTTCCATACATGCGAAGATATTTTTCTAGCAAATATCGTTCACCATCGGATCGACGCATCACGCGACGCTTGAGGCTCCGTACACTCTTAAAAACATCGTGAATCCATGTGTCTCGTAATTTGTCTACACTATAGTTGTCCATCTTCATTGAAATCTTTCATCTAGAGACGCAAGTGCTGACCTAAGCGTCTTCTCATCTGATAGGCGCTTGAAGGAGCGCTTGACCCTTGCCCGTTTGTTGCACCAAAGGCACCAGAGCCGACTCCTGCTTCGACAGGCTGAATAGCCTGTCGTTGTTCTACACCTTCCGCTCGGCGTCAGTTCCCCGAGTGAGCTAGGCAGGCGGTGGGCCAACCGATAGGCTCGCAGGCAACTGACCCGGAAAGTGTCCTGAAAATATTCATTCAGTTCTCGGCGGAGGCGGGCCTCAGGAATTTTAGCTTCTAAAGACGAGAAACCGGTCTCTCACCAAGCCGTGGAAGAGGAATACCCCGGTGACGTTTCGTCTGTACCACCGCAGGAAATGCCCCCTCACTCTGCGTCTCAGAAATATTGCGGAGTGCCACCACGAAGGCCGTCATGATCCACAGAGCGGGATACCACAGGATAGAAATGAACACTCCGCTGACGATGAAGCCAATAAGACTACCCTCCATGGCTCTCGCCAGATACATACGCACATCTTCTCCAGCTCGTACGATCTGACCACGCTCTTGCTTCGAGTTGACAGGGGAAAATCTCATTCTTATCCACTTAAGATCTCTGTAGCATTGAACCAACATTCCTCCGACAATAAAAATCCCCACGATACCTAACTCAGCGATGAGGGTAACCCAGGCATTGTGCGCCTCCCGACCAGCCATCGATCTTTCATGAAATGTTCTGCCGGCTTCATACACTTCGAACGTCCACGGGTAATTTTTCTGCCCAATTCCGATAATAGGATTATAGAGAAACATCTCCGTTCCAATGCCCCAGCTATAAAGCCTTGCCGCGCCAGTTCCCCACTTCATGGTTTCCTCGTCGGTAGATGAGCCAATTTCGTCCCAGTAGGTTGCTGGAGCAAGCACCAGCATAAATACTACCGCTACAGCAACCACGATGAAAGCATTCAGCTTCTTGGGCGAGCGGTACCAACAATAGATTCCCACCGAGGCCAACCCGAAGAAGCCTCCCCGCGAAAGACTTGCCATAGCCGCTAAAATGAACGATCCCAGAAATCCCAGGTACTTCATCTTCTGCGCTACATTGGTTGTAGAAAACAATAGGAAATAGCCAAAGGGGACGGCCATATTCATCACCATGCAGAAGTCGTTCTCATCCCCCATCCAACCGCCGATACCCTTCCCGCCTTTGGATACCCCCATCACCGCCAAGAAACAAAGAATACCCATCCACATCTTCATAAGCGTGAGCATTTTTTCCAGTGAATTCACGTACGTCACGATACCGAGATAGAGTCCAAAGATCAGCAGCATGTCCTTAAAAGTCATGAGAGCCCAATAGTTGTTTCTTGCAATGGGAACATGAATTGCCATCACGACGAACAATGGAATCCACAGCTTCGTCTGGAGCCGCGAAAAATTCAGCTTCCCCGACATGACGACGCTCAGAAGGAGCAACACATCCAGTCCTGTAGCGAATGGAATAAGTTTGAGCCCGGGAATGAGTGCCTGCGGTCGTCCGAACTCGAATACGAGTGACGCCAATACAAGATAAAATCCAGCGTTGCTCGCTTGAGTTTGGCGCGGCTGCATGGCAGACTGAGATGTTGGTTCTGACGCTGCCACGGCCGTTGCGACTCTATGCATTGAACGCCTTCGACCTTTTCTCCCAGCCTACTCTCTGTCTCATGGTCTGTTCATCCCGGAGTTATAGACAGTCCACAACCGTGTATAGAGGTCCCTGTACCGATCGGCCATCTGCCCCATGCTAAAGTATTGCTGGACTCGCTCAGAAGCCTGCTGGCCAAATTGATGCATCATTCCAGGATCGTTCAACAGATTCAGCAGATTAACGGCGAGATCCTTTTCATTTTCAGGTTGGATGAGAAAACCTGTCCTGCCGTGATCGATCAGTTCAGGATTTCCTCCAACTCGCGTGGCCACCACTGGTTTTCCAGATGCCATCGCTTCGAGGAGCGCCAAGGACAACCCTTCGGACAGCGACGGTAAGACAAAGACGTCCAGTATGGATAAGACCCTCGGCACATCCTGCCGCATGCCCAAGAAATGAACATTGGCGTCGATAGCCAGTTGTGCTACCTGCTCCTTCAACGCAACTTCGAGTTCTCCTCGCCCGATCACGAGTAACCGCGCATTCGGCCATCGTCGAAGAATCTCCGGCATCGCCTCAAGTAGGAATCTGTGACCTTTAACCGGATAGAGACTGCCTACAACCCCCAACAAAGGGTAACATCCTGAGACTTCCAGCTCAGCTTTGCATTTCTGAATCTCTTCATCTGCGATCGTCTGTGCCGGAGTCACGCCGTTGTAGATCACCTCCACTCGTTTTTCTAGAATGCCCACCTTATCGCAAATGAATTGTTTCAAGTCTTTTGATACCGCAATCAACGTGCCATGTCGACTGACAAGACGATAGACCACTCTTCGGCGTAGCTTTTCCCAAAAGTAGTTCTTGCCATGCACGGTGGCAACAAAGGGAACCCCCGCGAGCATGGCCACGATCCCGCCGCATAGAATCGCGCTAAATTCATGGGCATGAATGAGCGCCACCTGTTCCTTGCGGAGAAGTCGTAAACAGGCCCGAAACCACTGGAGTTTGAAGCTTCCGGCGAGAGGTATCACACAGGTCCTGACACCACGAGCTTCGCACTCTGTCTGCAGCCATCCAGACCGAAAGAGTCCCACTATAATTCGAAGTTGACCCTGGTTGAGCGCGGCGGTCAGCGTGCTGATCATCCGCTCTGCCCCACCTGGTCCACTGCTGGTCGATAAATGCAGGACTGTCGTTTTCTTTTCCCCGGGTGTCATGAGTTCTTGGGATCGATCGGCAAGACCTGTTTCATAGCCCGTTTGCCATCCTTCACCCCTAATCTGGCCGCCAACATGTCACAACACCGACTCACTTGCTGAAAGCAGGAAAGGAAATCCTCTCTTGTTCCACTGTAGGGGTCCGCTATTTCGAGAGGCCCTATAGAAGAATCGAAACGTCCCAGCAACACAACCTTTCCCTTCGCTCTCGGGTACAACGCCTGAATTCGATCCTTCTGTCCGATTTCCATCACGATAACCAGGTCCGATTGATCAAGCAATTCCATGTGAACCTGAGTGGTTGCATGCTCGTCAAGTAACAGCCGATGCTCCAAAGCCACAGCCTTGACCCTTTCATCCGCCGGTTTCCCGGGGGTTGTTTCAAGACCGGCTGAGCGCACAGTCAGGTGCCTTCCCTCCTTTTCGACAAGGGATCGAAAGTAGGCTTCAGCCAAAGGACTGCGGCAGATATTCCCTTTGCAGACAAAAAGAACAGATTGCACGGAGTCCGGCAACCGAACCGTTGCCCAGCGTTCATACGGATGTCGAACGACGTTCATACGTCCGGCCAGGAATCGTGTCGCCTCACGCAGACCGTACAAGAAGGCCCAGCAGTGCTTCCCCAGACTAAGAGGCCTTCCGCCACTCATGATCGGCTTCCTATGAAGTGACTGAACCAGTTTCGATACTCCATGAGTGCAGGGGCCGGGTCGGTCAGCGATTCAACTTCGTAGTGAAGACCGGGTTGAAGCAATTTGAAGAACTCTGCCAGACAGCGGCCTCTCGATACCGCGTGCGCATCGAGATGAAGTTCCGAGGTCGACTTTGTCAACCTCAAGAGCAAATGATCCAAGTCGCCGAGCAACCAACGGGACTTCGTACCGATACGGTAGGCATTATTCGGCACGGCGACAGACATACCATTCATCGCCTGATACATTAGATATGGCAAGTTGAGGCCTGCATCGATGGCCAACTGCAACGACCCCCAGAACCGTCCGTTGATTTCCATCAGCATCGGAACGTTGGTTTGCCGATCCACCTTGAACTCTACCATGGCCACTCCATGCCATTTCACCCGCTCCAATAGTCTTACGGCATAGTCAGTCATGGGCTTAGGCAATTCGATGCTTTCTCGAAACACACTCACTCCCCCAGCAGGCGGCTTCTCTCGGATTCGTCTGTGTGCAAAGAGCGCGCAGGGCCTCCCGTGATCGAAGAGTCCGAATATTCCTTGGCCATCACCCTCAATCCGTTGCTGGACCAGAGAGGGGCTCCGCAGATAGGGAGTTCTTCGATACAGATCCGTCAATTCCTCAGCGTTTGAAACAAAGTGCACGCTCGTCTTGCTCCACTTTTCATCAATCTTCAGGAGCGATCGACCCGGTTTCACGACAACTGGAAAAGTTGTCATCTGATCACGCAACGCAACGATATTCCCATCCGGAACAAAGACTGTTTTCGGAAACGGTATCTCCAATTCACGGGCTAGATGCATTAAGCGGTATTTATTCGACACCAGGTCATAACTCTCCGACGATGGAATCCCTTCTGTGATGGAAGAACGAAATTCTCCTCTCTTCTCTGCAAGCACCTGCGTCGCAGAATCAGTCACCGCCATAATGGCAGTGATACCAAGCAGATCGACAGCATCAACGAGACTGGACACAAACTTGGTTGGATCTGACAGAGGCGATGGGTATTGCCAGGTCCTTGTACAATACCGGGACACACCAGCCAACGATCTCGCTGTTTCAGCTCCGACGACGACGCGAACTCCTTGTTGTCCTAGCGAGCGTGTTACTGCTAGGGCTGCACGTTCATTGCCGTCTGTCACAAATACGGTTTGCGTGTCCATCCCGCAGTCAACCTATACCCAGTCAACCATATTCGAAACGACCGTTGCCGTCGATACATGATGTTCCATGATCGAACGCTATTAGCCCCAAGCCGAACGGAACAAGTGAAACGATAACAACGGAACGGTCTCACTGACCTCATTGTGCATGCCTATACGGTTCAATTCATACATGTTTCCTGGATGCTGACCTTCTATGCCAGGCCTCGTTCCAACGGCAGCTACGTACTGAGCCTGCCGTACCAAACCCTGGATTGATTCGTTATTGTCTCCGTTGGGATAACAGAAGACCGGAAGATATCCCGCCGGCAAGGTTCGCAGTTGTCGATCGGATTCTAATAGTTCTTGCCGAATAGTCTCCTCATTCAGCCGAGTCAGTAGATGATGCGAGCAGGAATGAGAGCCGAAAGAAATCCCGTTCTCGGCCATCTCCGCTACCTCACTCCAATTAATCGTTAATCTTTCATGCGGCACAGAAACCTCCAGGATTTCACTCAGTTTGTTAATCCCACGCTGAATTTCGCTTGGGGTCGCTAATTTACAACGTCCAATAACTTCCCATACAGTGTCAAAACTGACACCCTGCTGGCCATCGAATTCATGATGCGGCAGGCCAGACAGTTCAGCAATCACATCACCGACGCACTTACGTTGCGCTGAGGTCAAAGAGTCTTGGCTAAACCGAGCGAGAAGATATGCGAACTTTTCAGGCCAGAACCACTCGTTCGACCCGATATAATTCGTGGGTAGAAATATCGTCGCAGGTACGTGATACTTTTTTAGAATAGGGAACGCATGGCGATAGTTATCTAGCCAGCCGTCGTCGAAGGTGAGTACACAATATCCCTTTTGCTCATCCCACTCGTTATCTCTCCATCGTGCGAGCAATTGTGCGAATGAAAGGATGTCGAATTGCTCTAATAGCCACCGAACTTGCATGTCGAACACATCACGAAGCACATACATTCCTGGTTCAACATGGCTCCGACTCAGATCTTCAGGAGTGACAATGCGATGGTACGCTAAAATCAATACTTTCCCCCTGCACACAAAAGGACCTACGCCGAGTCGATGAGCCAACTCCCCTACGCCTGACTTCGTGATCGACTTGAGTCCAGGTATATTCATTTGGATCTCAGAGGCGGCCCCAGGTGTTTGGACAGCATAGCTCATGCCTCAAGTGGCACCTCGCGGTCTTCTGCCTACTCATGCGTGTCGTCAGGGTGCGCACACGCTTGCGCCCGATTGTATGCCTCTCTCTACTCCCATGAAAATGCTTCCCGATTTTTTCGCAATAAGTTTTGTGAGGTTTTCAATCTGCATTTCGCGTTTAAAGAAGCTCTCCACTCGTTTTCGAGCGCCCTGCCCAAGCTTTATACGCAGCTCGTCGTCGTCGCATATTTGCATAATTCTTTCCGCAAGCATGACAAAATCACCAACTGTAAATCTAAATCCAGTTTCGTTTGGAATCACAGTTTCTTGGACGCCTAGCAGGTCCGATACTATCAAAGGAACCCCAGACGATGTGATCTCGATAGTCGAAATCGGAAACGAATCCCAGCCAGTTGTCGCCAAGCAGCCTACATGACAACATGGAATTATTTTAAAAAGATCATCTCGATAGCCGCCAAAGGTAATATGCGCCTCTGCTTTCGTCCCTTTGTAGAGGGGATGGAATGCTGATTCTTGGCCTTGTTTATTTCCAAAGAATATAAAATGTAAGTCGGTTCTATTTAATGTGTTGATCAGGTGCGCCGCACTTTTTACGATAACATGGACACCTTTTCTATGCTCCATGTGCCCAGAGTAATACACTAGTTTTCTTTCCCTTGGGATATTTAACGTGTCATGCGCATACCACGTTTGAGTGAGGTCGGGCTTGAACTTTTCAGTATCGATGCCGGAGTTTACTACGTGACACTGGCGTACGGGGATACCTCTGCCGTGGGTTGCAGTGAGCTTCATTCCTTGAGATTGAAATATAAATACATCGGGTCTATTACGATACATTCTCACTTCAATCCTTTTTAACAGGAGCTTTATGCCGGAATTTACTGAGCTCATTGGAGCTCCCCAGTACGAGTAAATGTACTTTACGCCCGCTGATCTAAGATGCCCATACAATGCGCTATTTACCGGCTGGTCGAAGCCGAAGGCAATTTGGATGTTGTTCTTCTTTATGTATTCCTTGATGTGCTCAATATGATGTCTCTCCTTCGAACGCGGATCTATTTTCACGATATTCGTCAGTTGGTCTGGAATCGTTAATGAGCGCCCTCTTTCTAAAGATGGATACCCGAAATGTACGTCATTCCAGTTTCCTGTGAGTTTGTATGCCATTTGCGAAAATGTTAATTCATGCCGTTGAATGGCGTATCCTGCATTTGATCCACAATGAAAGAAAACGAGAATGCCTGTCACTTTACTAGTTTCCTCATACCAGTGAATCGGAACCACCTACCGCTTAGATGGACTCCACGACACAATGCGCTCGCCTCGAAAGTAGCGAATCCAAGCATCAAGAATTGAAAGATTCACCATGACGAAAAATGACGGGATGCGCAACATCCCGACACTCGGCAACCGTTTGGTGGCGAGGTAGGCCATTGCCACTGCATAGAATACAACCTGAACGGCTAGAGCCACTTGAAAAAACAGCGAGGAAGCGGCCAGCACCACATTGGTCACCAATGCGGCGATCATCGCGAATGGAACGAGCCATCGACAGAGTTTGTGGCTGAACAATTGCCAGGCGAAGAGGTGATACCGGAAAGGGTTCAATAAGGACAAGCTTCGCATGAACACCGAGATGCCCCGAACGATCGTTCGCACCTTGCGGTCATACTCTTTTTTCTGATCGGAGAGGTTCTTGTAAAACCCCACACATTCGGGATCGGCGACTCCACGCAGCCTGCCCCGAACGCTATTCAGCAGGGTATTGAAATCGCTTTGCAGGTCGGGTGCCCAACCCTGGCAAACAGATCGGCGCGCCGCAAAGAATGAGCCGCTCAACCCAACCAATGTATTCACTCGCGTTTCAAGATTCCGGAGGAACATTTCATAGCGGACATAGGCCCCTTCTCCGCTGACGGTTCCATCCGTATCAATGAAGCGATCGACGCTACTGACGCACCCAACGGTCGGATCTGAAAAGTTCTTGACGATCGAGGTGATGGCCGTTGGTTCAAGCATGGTTGCGGTATCTGAAAACACCAGGATCTCTCCCGCTGTCGACTCGACAGCCTGCTTCTGCGCCGCCTCTTTGCCCCCTTTCGTGTTCAATCGGACCAGCCGCACACCTGACGACGAAAACGATCGCACAAGATCATCGGTTCCGTCCGTCGAACAATCAGAAGCCACTACCACCTCGAACGATTCACGAGGATAGTCTTGCTGGAGTGTGTTAAGCAGCTTTTCACGAATCCGCTTTTCTTCGTTAAAGGCCGTGATGATAAAGGACACTGTCGGCCTGCACACACCTTTCTCCACGGGCCGGTTGCGCACCATTCCTATCAACATCAAGAGCAGCGGATAGCCAGCATAGGCATAGCAAATAAATCCTATCGAAATCCAAAAGGCTGCTTGCATCCATACATAGACGTCCATCGCGAGTCGGCTCAACCCTTCCTTATAGAAAATACGGCCTGTCGTTATGGCGAGGAGTCTGCTGTTTTAGGGCTCTCGGTCTTTACAGGAACTGGCCCAGTTTCCCGGCTTCTCAATATCCGGCCGATTTTCAGACGATCCACTTCCGCGACAAATTGGTGAGTCGGTAATGTCACCAAGCGATCGACAACCTCCTGAGCGCCGGCGCACTTCCGGCTCACTAATCGGCCAGCCAGCTCCGGAATCTCCTGAATCGTCGCCGGATAGCTGGGACTCAATCCAGCGCCTACTTCTCGGCTCTGCCGGCATATCGCCTCTTTCATTTCTCGATCCCGAACCATCACGGGAAGTCTGAGATAAATCGCCTCTTTCCCGGTAATCGGCTTGATGCCTCTCCGATCAAGATCCAACCCCTCGATGAGCCAGCCGGCACGAGCCGCCCGTTCTTGATTGGCTAGAGCCAAGCGCTGTTCCCATCCATGAAGCTGATGCGCGCGTACCTCATCCATACGGTATATCGGGAAGTCCGTATCAAACACGGTCTCCCCGAGACGCAGAAAAGGAAGCCCTGCGGGGAGCCAGTACAACGAGGGATGAATAAAGAACCGCATGATGACCATCTCAAGCCAATTCCTGGCGACTTCACTGCGAGGAGCCTCCGGCAAGGTCGAATACTCAGCCTTGATTGTTTCCGCGATGGGTAATGACCTAGCTAGTATCACTCCCCCTGTGCCACAGGTGAGATTCTTACCGCGCCCCAAACTAAAAAAGGCCACGTCCCCTAGCGTGCCAAGCAGGCGCCCCCCCGACTGGCCGCCCATTGCCTGAGCTGCATCTTCAACCACCACGACGCCTGTTCCATCACAGAGTCGTTTCACACGGTCTACATCCGCCGGACGACCAAAGAGGTGGGTCGGCACAACACAGAGAACATCCTCGTTGATGAGGCCCTCAAGTTCTGTAAAATTGAAATCGAGTGTTTCCGGGTCGACATCGCAGAGCACCACGTCCAACCCAGCCCTGACAATCGCAGACGGCACGGAAAAACACGTATAGGCAGGAACAATGACCTGTCGTCTTCTGCTCGACGCGGCTAGCGCCTTGAGGATCACCGTCAACGCCACCTTTCCAGACGACACCAGGAACACCTCGCGGGCCGAGTACGTTCCTTTCAGCTCTTGAACCAAGCGCGCACGATGTGTGCCCCCACCCCACAGGCCACTCGCCGCACCGATAAGGTCCCAGAAAGAGATTGGAGCAGCAGTTGGAGAGAGCGTCCGTTGTGGCATCATGGCAAATACTTCACAATATGCGGACCAATCAGATTGGCCACCGGCAAGGGAAGGCGTTGCCACACGGAAATTGCCGCCTTGAACTTGGGATTGTCAGGATTCAACTCCGGGACACTCTGCCCTCCGGATAGCCAATAGTACCAATACAGCTGGCGAGGATGAGCCCCCCACTGTTGTTTGAATCGGTACGTTCCGCTATCAACCGACGATCGGCCAAAATCAAACTCCTTGAATCCTTCACGGCAGGCAAACTCCAGCACCGCGCTATACAAGAGCATATTAGGGGCCAGGCGACTGAACCGCCTATCTGATGCTGCCCAAGGGATCTCCAATGTACTGCGAAAACCGTACAGCAGCCCAGAAGCAAGCGGTATTCCCTTCAGCGAAACCACGCACAGTCGCACTTCTTTGGGAAAGGCCTCGATAATCGACTGAAAGAACCCTTTCTCATACACGGGGGTGCCCAAATCTCGCATACATCGAGCAAACACACGATAGTAGTCTTCGAGCAGCTCTTCGCCGCCGATGCGGACGTCCATTCCTTCTTTCTGCGCCCGCCGGATTTGGCTTCGTAACTTGGATGGGTAGGCCTTCAGCAAGGTCTCATAATCCACAGGAAGCGCGAGTCTCATTGAGACTTTGCGGGAACGAACCGGCCAGTCAGTTTCAATCGGCTCAGTCTGTCTCAATTCAATGTGAGCCGCTCCGACATCCTTAGCCATTTCCCCTGCCGCTGCCAGAAGCGCAAGACGGACATCGACGCGATCAGTCAATACACCACCATAATTCAAGAACGCCATGGACGTCAGGAAACATCCGAACATCGGACTTTTCGTCAACACCATGGGGAGAACCCCTCGGACCGTCCCTCCTTCATCCTTGGCCACCAGATAAAACGTGCGATGGCCAAAGACTTTACTAATGACGCCACGCCAGGCCAGTGTATGGTAACCGGAGGCCTGTGGGTGGCCCAGCACAAAATGATCCCACATGGCTTCGTCGTGGGAGTCCTTCAGGAGTAGGACATTCACCGTACACTCATAGGAGTACTATATCGAGGGTGTGATCGCATATCACCTCACCTAGGCACATGACCATTCCGAGATACCATTATAGACTGAATGGCAGTCTCCAGTACCTTGCCCATTGCGCCCCAGGAATACTGGACTTGCACGCGAGCCAGTCCATTGGCGCCCAATTGTTGTGCGGCCTTCTGATCCGTGAGCAATCGCACCACTTTGTCTGCAAAATCCTGAGGATCATCCGCCAGCAGTACTTCACGATTGTCCGAGAGATCAAGACCATCAATACTGATCGACGTCGCAACAGTCGCTTTCTGCATAGCCATGGCAGCCAGAATCTTGTTTTTGACCCCGGACCCTACACGTAATGGGCACACAAATACCGTCGCACTCCTTACATACGGGCGAACGTCATCGACCTTTCCGGTAACATGGACCCCGGGGATGAGAGTCAGTGCTCTGACTCTCTCGGATGGCTCGCTCCCAACGATCCAAAACTGTACTTCTGGACGCTTCGCTCTCACCAAGGGAAAAATATCTTCAACGAAATACAGAGCGGCATCTTCATTGGGGGCATACCCCATGACACCGGTAAAAACAAGCTTATCAGACTCTACCAAGGTAGAGACTGACGCAAAGTAGTCCATATCCACCCCATTGGTAATGGTGAGTGTCTTCGGCTTCGGCGAAAGCGCTCTAATAACCTGCTCATCGACGGTGGAGTTTGTAATGACCAGATCAAACGTGCCCCCCAGGGTCCCTTCAAGTCGTTTGGCGCTGAGCAGGCCCAAATATGCTGAGACGCGTTTACGCCAACTTCGCTCTGCCTTCAGCATCCTCTGGCACAACAAGGTCATCGAATCATGCAGGTCGACAATAGCTGGAATATTCATCTGCGGATCGACATATTGAATCATGGCAAGAAGATCCACGTGAATTAGATCGACTTGTTCACGAAGGCAAAGTTCTCGAATCCGCTCTCGAATCGAGCGGTAGTACCCAGTGTGCCGATAGCGCGTCTCAAAGTAGGCAGCGAGGTGCACTCGGTGCCATTGTTGCCCCCACCAGTGCGCAGCTGGAGTAGGAGGAGGCAACACCTCAACCCGTGTAAACACATGAGATGTTGTTGGATCGTTCAGGAAAGATTGGTATCGCTCGTGAGAGGAGGAGTAAGTAACGAGGATAAGCTCATGAAGCCTTGAAAGCTCTCGACAGAGACTGAACAATCGAGGAGATCCTGGCATGCGGGAGGTCGCCGGAATATCTGGAGCCAATACAAGGATTTTCATCCGATAAGTCCTGCCGTGGATCGAGCCATCGTAGTTCCATCACCAACAAATACCATCGTAAGAAGCGGTAAAACTTTGGTGCCCTTCGATCCTTGCCAAATCGACGATCAATTGGTCGGCATGCATACTCTTAAGAGCAGGCACGAACTCCGCTGAAGCATACCCTACGACCACCACTTGAGCCGTATCCACTGCATCCTCAGCTCGCTCGACAAGCAACGATGAAAGGTGCGGGATATGTTCATCGATAAACCTCTTGTTAGCTCCAATCAGACGGCTGGCCGCCACGTTCCTGTCATAAATTTTCACGTAAAGCCTTTTCCTAGGAGCGTCTCGACCACTTCCACGAGAGGGCTTTCTCGCAGGTCATCCGTATCAGGCTTGAAGGTCATTCCCAGAAATCCCACTCGTTTCTTGCCCAACGCAACGATCCGTTGGATGACACTCTTGATATGAACCGCGTTGCTCTGAAGAATGGCATTCAAGATCGGCATTTTTACATCAGCTCGCTTGGCTTGATACGACAACGCACGAAGATCCTTTGGGCAAACATGACCCGCCAAAGGCAAAACCCGGCTTTAGATACACCTTTGAGAGATTCAGCTTTGTATCTTGGCAGAAAATGTCCATTACCACATGACTGTCGATACCCAGCCTCTTACATGATCCCGATTTCATTGGCATGTGCCACCTTGAGCACGTGGAAGGCATTGTCCGAATACTTCACCATCTGGGCAAATCAGACAACCTGTCGAAAATACTCGATGGTTTTCTTCAATCCATCCTCCAATTCAACTTGCGGCTCCCACCCCAGCAATTGTTTGGCACGACGAATGTCAGGACGCCGCACCTTGGGATCATCGGCTGGCAAGGGTCTATGTTCTATCCTGCTATGAGAGCCAGTAAGCTTGAGCACCAAATCCGCAATCTGTTTGACGGTGAGTTCCCGCGGATTCCCGATGTTCACGGGATCATGCATCGTTTCCGGAGTTGGCTGCTCGGACTTCGTTAAGAAACTCGCTCTATTCGTCCGTTCCGCCACTGACTTATCGGAATCGATTAATAACAGCGTCGTAATGCCTCGTACGAGGTCATCAGCGTAACAGAAGCTGCGAGTTTGGGTGCCGTCACCAAAGATGGTCAACGGGTGACCTTGAAGCGCTTGAACAACAAAATTGGAGACCACCCGGCCATCGTGCGGACGCATACGCGGACCATACGTATTAAAGATTCGCACGATGCGCGTATCGACCCCGTGATACCGATGATATGCCATCGTCATCGCTTCGGCAAAGCGTTTTGCTTCATCATATACACCTCGGGGGCTGATCGGATTGACATTTCCCCAATAGGATTCCGGCTGAGGATTGATCAACGGATCACCGTAGACCTCTGATGTGCTGGCTAACAGCAGCCGAGCCCCTTTCGCTTTTGCCAGACCCAGTACCTTGTGAGTACCAAGAGCCCCGACTTTGAGTGTGGCAATCGGCATCTCCAGATAATCTTGAGGACTCGCCGGAGAGGCAAAATGTAAAATCGCGTCCAACTGTCCATCTATATGAATATAATCACAGACGTTGTACTTGACAAAGCTGAACTGTGGATGGCCCATCAAGTGCGCGATGTTCTCCACGCGACCCGTAATCAGATTGTCCATGGCCACGACTTCATGGCCCTTGGCTATCAGCAAATCGCTTAGATGACTTCCTAAAAATCCCGCTCCGCCCGTGATCAAGATACGCATCGATTTATACTCCTCCTATTACAAACGCACGGTCTCTATCGGCGAACCGAAACGAGTCGTTCCTCCGTAGAGCCACCCTAAACAGTTCACGCACATGGCATAAGACGTGCCATTGTATTCCCGCATTAGGAATTGACGCAATTCCTTCTTATCTAATAACGTGCAACCTTTAATGAAATATTACTTGAGCGCATCGGCAGAGGACGGGAAGATGCCGCTTCCAGCGCACCGCTAATAGAAACAGCTTGACCAAGAGTTAGCTGGAATTAGGCTTCTCTCAACAGGCCATAAACTGTCAGCAAGCACATCTAATCCAGCTCAAACTCATTTTTCCAGTCAGAATCTCCCTCAAGCGGCTTCTGATCAGTCTTGCACAACACACAGTTCTCAAGCAAAGATCTCTTCGTCATAGTGACAGCCCAGCCCTTCTTTCTCTGCATTCCTTTAAAAAGGCAACGAGCCTTCTCCCGAGACAGCTAACCAGCAGCCCTCTCAGTGCAACCACTGAAAATGATTCCTTGAGCGAACTCCAGTAGTAATTCCTCGCTTGCTTGAAATCACCAAGAGACTGCCAATGGTAACCAAGATCGAACAACGACCGAGCGATATTGCGCAAGGCACGCCTCTGAAGAGAAGGAGGCAGCTCTGTTTCCAGTTGTTTACGCATGACTCGAATCCTATGGGGAGCAAGCACACCGTCACCACGCCCCATAATTCCAGTATCTCGACGGCGATACCGGTGCCCAACAACATCGAGGTAGCCTAGCGCGTAGCGCCGTGAGATTCTCAACCACATGTCTCGATCTTCAGGTCCAGCGATACTCTCATCGAATCCGCCCACGGAGAGAAACACCGATCGTGGAATCACGGCACCTGATGTCCCAATGAAATTCTCGTTGAATAAGTGTTCATAGGCTACTGCACTTTCTATGATAAACCATTTTTTGCCTACTTGCTTCTTAGGAAGATCACAAAACTCTTGAAATGTATCAAGAAACGTTCCGGGGAAACTATCGCCACATTCATTGCATACCTCAAAATTAGCAAAAAGAAGCCCAAGATCAGGATACCGCTCAAGAAACGCCACTGCCTCCTCGAGTTTATTTCTCGACATGAGGTCATCCGAATCAAACAACGATATGTATTTCCCTCGCGCGTGATGGATTCCCACATTGCGGGGTCTGGAGGGCCCACCACTATTCTTTTGTCCAATGTACTGAATCTTGTTCGAATTGAAAGCCCCCACGACCTCCTGAGTGTTATCGGTAGAACCATCGTCAACGATGATGATTTCGAAATCTTGCCATGACTGCGACAAAATACTTTCAATCGTTTCGGTCAGGTATTGAGCGGAGTTATACGTAGGAATGACAACACTTATGAGGGGTGACGGGACGTTGTCCGCCGGCACAGGACGTTGCGCAGACATCCTCCACTCGGAGAGAGAACCCATCTGCGGTTTCTTTTCCATCATTCAATTGATTTCCAATCAGATCGTTATTGTGATGAGTTCGGTAGATTGTCAGTGGCGTGCGTGAGGATCATAGATGGGTTTCTCTTTGTTGGCTTGCCGAATGGATCGTATCGCTTCTACAATCTGCCCGGGCAGGAACGAACAGCACCAATATAACCAGATTTTGAGATCAAGAGGACGGGCGCGCAGGCTTTCCCAGAAACACCTTCTTGCCTCTCGAAACCGATTGTAGCCGAAGTGATTCCACCCTAACTCCCAGTAACGCTTGCTCAATACATCGTTCAAAAGGTCTATGTGTTCAGCCGGTACCAGGCCGGCACGTCTGTGCTTTTCGCGCACGGCAATTTGAGCATCAAGCCACCGAAGACCCCGTACTGCCATACACCCAGAGAAGCCTTCCTCTAGAACTTTGTACTTACAATAGACTCGGTCGATGTAGACCATGGGATGGCTCTTGGCGATTCTCAGCCAAAGATCGTAGTCTTCCGCGATCTTAACAACCTGAACCTGTTCGTCAAATACTCCGGTCTGGTCCAAAATATTTCGTCTAACCATAACTGAAGAGGTATGCATACAATTGTTGTTTAGAAGTCGAGCATACAGACTTCCGAAATAACAATCGGGAACCTCTGAGGGATGGACCTGACACCAAGCCTTTAGCATATGTGTATACATAGCATCTCGAAATATCTCTTCGTCGCTGCACATCGTCGAATCAGTGAAAACAAGACCAGCTTCAGGAAATTTCTCGAATGCAGAAACCTGCATCGAAAGTTTATCCGGAAGCCATTCATCATCCGCATCCAGAAATGCAAGGAACTTGCCCCGTGCGAGCCGAATACCTAGATTTCTTGCCGGAGCAACACCAGGAGGCTGCAGAAACATATAGCGAACTCTTGAATCAGGATGATCAGAGTAACCTTTGCACGAATCGTCAGTAGAGTTGTCGACTAAGACTACCTCTAGCGAGACACCAGTCTGTTCAAGAGCATTCGCTAGCGTCTTTCCAAGGTACGCCCCGCAGTTATAGGCTGGAATGATGACACTGACTAAGGGCGCAGTCATTGTTTATTCACCCCCTCTGGACGGAGCAACCTATAACGGGTTCTGCCCCGTAATCACTGACGGTTGAGTTAAGAGTCCGTCCGCCTGTTGCTGCATGTCCAGTCTTCGCCGATGTCGCGGATTGTCACACCGTTCGATGTAGTCAAAGATATCGGCCCTGGCTTCGGCTCTTGTCCGATAGTGTTGCCGATTCACACGTTCGCGTTTGAGTATCTTGAAGAAGCTCTCAGCGGCGGGGCTTCCCACGACCCCGTCATGGTCGGCATACAGCACACGGATTCGCTCCCGGACGTTCTCCTGCGCTCGCGCACTTGGGGGCCGGTCATCCAGCCATAGTACCCGCTGGGCGAGACCCGCAAAGATCGGGCACATCATCCCGATGGGAAACGCGTTGCGGCACCGTTGGATCATCCGATACTTCATCGCGACACGCTCGCAAAGAACGCTGCCGCTTCTCGCAAAAAATCCCGCTCCTCGGTTACTCGGGCCAACTCTCGACGCAGGAGGTCCAGCTCCTCGTCATGAGCCAAACAACGTCCTAAATGAATTGGAAGAGGAATCGTGCTGATGTCACCGGATTAGGAACGCTCGAGTCAAGCTGAGCCCTAGACGACCTTGACAATGAGAATCCAGAAAGTGGCATACGATCCGCACCTTTTATACATCCGATTACCTTATATCCGGCTTGACGGCATTGACGTACAATGTGCCTAGTTTTCGATCAACGCTATCCAGGCCTGGATCAAAATCTCGACGTTTACTATCCTGAAATCCTGCACTACTTAGAGCCTGTGCGAGCGTGACGAAATCATAGGCAAACCGGTGGTCGCCATCCTGGCGAAAGTGATAATTGATTTGCTCCATTTCAGTTTGGCACCACTTTGGATGCCAATGTTCCTTTGCAATTTTAAAGTAGTCTTCGCATCTCGTACCTGCATATTCTGCAATAGGCCACTCGGTATCGGGAACACCGATGCTAATGACGCCTCCTGGTTCCAAGACACGATAGCATTCCCTTAGAAATGATATAGCGTATAATGGGTAATCGAGATGTTCGAGAAAGTGTTCAGAATAAATAATTGAGCAACAGTTTTCAGGGAAAGGAAACGGTTCTCTCAGGTCAAGAGTAATATCTGCGCGGGATGAAAGATCTACATTAATCCAACCATTTTTTACTTTTGGACCGCACCCAATATGCAACCTTAGATGTTGTTGACCTGATAGGTTGCGAGCTTGGCGTACACCTTGTCGATGCTTACGAAGAGTCTTAATTTCACTCAATACGTGGCGAAGCGATGAACGCAATCCATATGTTGTTTGCCTTTCTATGAACTGACGGATCATCGTTCTTCCTCTTTCCATGATCTATGGCACATTATTTGTTACTTACCTCAGATGTCCCTTACCAGTTTCTGCGATCCTTTCCTCAAAATTCATTCATTATTATCTGTTTTAGCGCTTGGCTTCCCACTCATGGTAACGTATTGAATTAGCTCACAAAGAGCGAGTCCCCCAAAAATAGTTTAAACACCCCACTATCAACAAAGCAAACTTTGAATCGCCTTGCACGGAGCCACCGTTCTGGAACACGGGGTCCCCGCCTTCTCGGTGATCATTGGAACGCCTCGGGCGCCGCGCCAGAGAATAGCGAGGCGAGTTTTTCAACCTCGACGGTCAGATTGAACTCCTTCTCAATCACGGCGCGGCCGCAGCGACCGATCTCTCCGCGCTCGTGCGCGCTCAGTCGAGCCAGCTTCTCAATCGCGTTCGCGAGCGCCTCGGGATCTTCCGGATCGACCAGTATCCCGGCTCCGTCTTTCACCAGTTCCGGAATGCCGGACACGCGGGTTGAGACAATTGATAGCTCCATTGCCATCGCTTCCGCCAACGCATTCGGTATTCCGTCGGCCATACCGTTTTTCTCGACCGTACAGGCCAGCACGAACAGATCGGCGCCGCGCAGTGCAGCCTCCACGGCCTCCTGCGGCATCGCCCCGGCAAGTTCGACGCAATCGCAAACGTGGGCCTCCCCAATCAATTGCTCCAATTCCCCCCTCTGCAGACCATCGCCGATAATGCGGCAGACGAACTGCAGTCCGCGCGTCTTCAGAAGGGCGCAAGCCCGGACCAGGTGGCGAAACCCCTTATACTCGACCAACCGGCCAACCGAAACGATCGTGAGTCGCTCGCGGTTGGCGACCGCTACGGGCCGGTAACGATTGATGTCGATCCCGCCATGGATCACCGGCAACCGTCCGGGATCGGCGTTGGGGCATAGACCCAACAGGTCCCGCCGGATGTAGTCCGATTCGCAGACGACGAAGCGTGCGTTCCGGACCTTGTCGTCCAAATGAAGCGCCAGCCCTCGGACGAAGATGTCATGCGCATGTACGGTAAAGCTGTATGGGATGCCCGAGACCAGCGAGATCATCATCGCGTTCTGACAGGAGTCGAGCGCAAAATGGGCTTGGAGATGCGTAATGCCCAACCGCTTGAACAGCATCGCATAGACAGGTGAGTTCTTGAACTGAACGTACGTCTTGGCGTCGGCCGACCAGGCGAATCTCAGCGCCCGCAAATACCGGCGTGGAGTCCGTATGAAAAAATACGAATGCAGTAGCAGCTTCTTCAGGCGCGTCGTCTGATCCATGAGCGCATCGTGGTACTGGACCTGCGGCCGCAACCCTTCCGCTTCCGGATGGACCACGGCTCCATAGATCGGATGACCAGTCGTGTCGAATCGCGCAATCACCGTCACGTCGATGCCTCGGCGCTGGACTTCGAGGATCTCGCGCAGGATGAAGGTCTCGGAGTAAACCGGGAACATGTCGAGTAGATACGCAGCTTTTCCCATGGATTATTACCTCCCGCCTCTTCTCAAATACTGATCATTCTCCCAGCCCAGCACGATCCGCTACTCGTTGAGAAAGGTAGCACGATCGCTTGCGCTCCACCAGGGGTCATGCCGGTTCCTGCTTGGCCTTCGCAACATCGCCCTCGAAAGACCTGGCACTCTGTTAGAATTATTTTGGCTGCCAGAGCATCGCGGCATCGGCTTATTTGCTCAAGAGAGGAGCGGAACTCTTCAATCGGTCCGCCGCAAGGATCCGCTGGACCCACCTGATCGAAGTACCCCAGCGAAACAACTGCTCCCATGGTGTTCGGATAGAGTTAATGGATACGATCTTTCTGTGCGATTTTCATAACAATGACCAGATCTGATTGGTCAAGCAACTCCAAGTAGACCTGGGTGGTGGAATGCACGTCGAGGGAAAGGATTCGCTGCTAGGCTATCCCCTTGCATTGTCGTGAGTCGGCCTTCCTTCCCTTGGGTTGTCTCAAGGCTGGCTGACCGAACCGTCACAGACACCCGGCATACCTCGACAAGGGATTGAAAGTAGGCCGTCGCTTATTGATATACGATGTTTCTGAATACGGGGATGCGATGCGCACACGGGATTTCCCAGCCAAGACTTGAGAAAGAAATTCTCTCGCCAATCATAATACTGTGCATTGAGAATCCTCAGACAACTTCCGAACCAGATCGACAGGGTGTCGTTTCGTTCCGCAATACTCAGAAGTTTTGGTTACAAACAAGACGCGCATAGTGGTGGCCGGATCAACTCGATGAGTCGGTCAAGGACCCTACCGCCGATTGGACAGTTCCGCTTAGGTAGTCTCCTTGCGAACTGCCTTCGTCCCATTCATTGCCTCAATAATTCTTGTGGTGGCTTTCTCCTATGAGAACCAGTCGGACGCCAATCTCACTACCCCTCGTGCAAGTCGATTCCGCAATTCGGAATCTTCAAGAATTCGCCTCATGGCAGCCGCCATGGACTCTGGAGACTTCGGTTCGCAGAACAGAAGTTGTCTCCACCCCTCCACAAATACGGACTCAACATAGGACGGCTGGGTGGCGACAATTGGAAGCCCATGCGCCGCTATCGCGGCAAGAGAACTACTTCTCGGGCCATGGTCAAGAGCGGCGGGGGTGGGATGGGGATAGTCTTTTTTTCCACTGGAGCATACCTATCGGCCAACATGCGCCCCGTGCCGGACGCTCATCACAATCACACCATCGCTATCACACAAGAGCGTACCGAAAACATAGTCCGCGCCATGCGGAGAGGCCCAGCGTTCCACTGCCCGACGCACCACTCGTGTGACCACAGAGAATTTATCGTAGTCACACCCATGGGATACGCAAACATCGTCACAAATCTACCGCCACAGTTTCAGCTTCGGCGGCATGGACCATACCCGCTTTTTGCAATATTAGCTAGCCTGCCCACATACCCAGTTCAGCCAAAGATTTCTCATTGCGCATAAGCTTTCCCTACCATCAAGACTACTTTGTCCCTTCGACTACATCACGGTAAATGTGCTCCATCTTATCGATAATCCTGTCCCATGTGAATCGTGCGAGGGTTTTCTTGCGCCCGCTCTGTCCCAACTGTTCTCGCCTCAGAGGGTCGGAGAGCAACGCGATGATCTTTTCAGCAAGCGCGGATGGGTCATTTGGTTTAACAAGGACCCCATCCACTCCATCGTGGATGACCTCTCTCGTAGAACCTATATCTGCCCCGATGACCGGCTTACCACACATCCATGCCTCGAGGTAGGCGATGCCAAACGATTCCCCTACCGAAGGAAGAACGAACACGTCAAGCGCATCGAATATCGATGCTTTATCTGCATCTGTGAAGTCGCATATTCGAATCACTCGACTTCTCTCCGAAGTCATCAATTCGTGAAGTTGCAGCATTTCCCGCGCCGAAGACGGCGGCTCTGGACCAGCGATCAGAAGTCGCACATCACCATTCGTTTTCCACACCTGCCTCATAGCTGCAATAACAGTTTCGATACCCTTGTTTGCCATCAGTCTTCCGACAAACCCAACAACCGGATGATGGCCAATATGATGTGCTGCTCTGACCGCACGGCCGTCCCTCTTCTCAAAATCATCGGGATGAATTCCCACACCTACCGCATAGACATTCTTCGCATTACGGCGGCGGGAGAAGTCAGCTTCGTACTCAGTATTCGTAACGATTGCATCGCAGCTGCTAAGCATCTGTTGATAGATGTCGCGCGCGCACCAATCATCTGCCGTGTGAAACAACGGTATACCCACAAGCTTATAGGACTTGAGCCGCCTTGCAAGATGGCAATAATACCCCAGCGACCAGTACCAATTCATACTAGCTACCACGTCGGCATTGGAATTCAACAGATAGGGAATCACGCCGAACGTACGAGGCCCACGCAGGAACAGCTCTGCGCCTGAAGGGGAAAGAAGCCAGTTAAAACCACGATACCCACCACGCATGTTCCAGCACAGCTGAATCAGTTTCCCCAATGCCCGCCCATCTGGTTGCAGACGGACAATCTTCACCCTATTAATCGACTCTTCTTCTGGCAAATTGGCTGACTTGGCGCTCCCAAAATCCCATGAATCGAGTGTATTAGTCGTAAGAACAGTCACTTCGTGTCCTCGCGCAGCGAGTCCCTCACTAATTTCCTTCAAGTGCAACTCAGCCCCTCCCAAAACCGGAAAATACATGGGAATAACATGCAAGATCTTCATTGCCTGATATATCTCTTCTTTGTCAGTTGAGAGGCGCGAATGGGGGATTCCAGAAATTTAACACAATGGGCAAGCTTTAACTGTAGATGATGATTTCTGAATATTAGCATGAGGGAGTGCCGGCTATAGACGACTCTCCTTACGGCACCGATGACAGCCCAAGCGCTTGCGCGTTGCTAAGGACCCATATCCCTCATAACCGCAGCGCGGGCGTGCTAAGCCCTCTGGCCACCTGGCATTTGCGCGTATTCTCATGCAACCGCACGCAATCGCCAATCTCCACTGGCCCGCAGTCTGTTTCTTGGTAGATCACGATCGTTGATGAACACGTCATCCCAAGTTGTATCCTTGAACCAATAATGTCATTCGGGGGGAAATAAAGCCTCGTGGATTGGGATTAATTAGAAAGGAGTCGCTTCAAAAAAAGGATGGTCTGTCTGTTCAGAACGCTCTTGGTCAAGACTTTCCAGATACTCTTATACGAGGCTAGCTCCGGTACCGCCCGCAGCGTTTCGAAGGCAAACATTCTTGTTTGAGAATTTCTTTTTCCTTGGTCCCACATGCTCTCCGCACGACCAACAATATCCTCACACATTTTTTGGAATACCCGCTCTCTCAGTTCACTTCCCTGTTTGACTGAATCGAAGTGGTTTTTCAGAATCAAATGCTTTGCAACCAAATGTTCCAGAAAAGCGCGGTCAGTGAGGGCACCACCTTCGGCCAGTGCATACTGACCTGTTTGGCTTGCAGCGTGAAACCGCCATTTGATGAGGGGCGATGCAAGAAATGCCACATCATAGTATACAGCGATCCTCATCCAATATTCCCAATCTTCAGCCAAAGTAAGCCGGTCCGTAAAACCACCCAGCCTTTCATAACAGGCTCGCCGGAATACAACGGTCGGGAAATTCATATCATTGTACGTCAACAACATCCTCTTGAGCACCTCCTGACCACTCTCGATTGCATCTGATCCGCGGTCAGGTCCATGCCCCCAGTTAGTGTCATATTTTATGACCTTCCCAGCATCATCGATGACATGATACTTCGAATGTACCAGACCAACCTGCGCATGATTTTCCAGCAGTTCGACTTTCACTCCTAAGTTTTCCGGCATCATGAGATCGTCATCGGGCATGATCGTAATATATCGTCCCCTTGCAAGAGTAAGGCAACGTTCCTCGTTTCCTCGGACACCGATGTTCCGGGCATTTCGTACATACATGATTCTGGAATCATCAAAGGACCGGACTACAGCTTCGGTCTCGTCTTCCGACGCGTTATCAACGATGAGCAGTGTAAAATCATGGAACGTTTGCGAGAGAACGCTTTCTATCGCTCCCGTCAACAATGAGGCCCGATTATAGGTAGGGATGCATACGGAGACTATTGGGTCGGCCATTTCGTTAGACCTTTCCTTGGAGACGGCATTGACCATACTAGTGACTGCATTGAGGGGTGACCTTCAGTACGCTGAACGCCATCGGCGACAAGATATAGCACGGCGTCACCATCGAATGGAGGAGTGAGGGTCCGCTGGCCCCCTCCCTTCACTATGCCTCCCGCAATTGCTTTGCCTGTCTCGGGATGAAACCATTCTATGCGAAACGCGTCTGATGATGCCGAGAGATCGACCGTGACTGGTTCGTTTGATTCAGCACTTAAAGATCCGAGGGCCTGTCCTCTGGGTGGCACATAGATGAGATACTCACGACCAGGGTGAGCCAGGCAGTAGCCGGTTGAGGACAACTCCGGCATTGGCACCGAAGCGGCAAGATTGATTCTGGTGGCATACATCAGCGTATCGCCCATGGCCCTTCGAGCTGATTCATCCGCATGCGACAATGTCGAACCCCCGTATTGACCTCCATATGGATCCATATAAATGGGGTTGAGTCCTCGGGTAAAGCTCTTCCACACCCAGGTCTTTTCGCCCCCGATCCCCCACAAGTGATCCGTGTCTGTCAGGATCACTTTTCGCCCGTCAGCGGCGGGAGGATTCTTCTGATACTGACGACTATATGCTGCCCCAACCGATTCAATAGGCCCCGGCGAAATCCAGTCCGCCGGACTGGTGAATAAGGTGGCGTTATTCGGAGGTATCCCTCCCTGTGTGCCTTGGTAGGTCATGCCCACTGGGTGTTGCTTGGGTTTACCCACTTCATATTCTTTGATGTATCGAATCATATGATACTGCCACTCTGTCGACGCTTCGAGGATTTCGTTGCCGATCTCATACAGCACATTGTCCAAGTCATTGACCGTATCAATGATTTGGCGAATATAGGCCTCCTGTCGCGTACGAACGACCAAAAGACGAGGGTCGGTGCTCATCGTATGAATTTCTTGGCCTTGGTTGTCGTTGTTGATGTCCCCATCAATTCCATTGATGTTGTTCTGGCGATGAAACGGGTGGCCGGGCCAGGGGTTACCGAGAAAATTCGTTTCCTCAAACGGTTCGACGGACCAACCATTAAAAAGCATGATCGAAACATATATCCCTCTGGCGCCGGCGGCAACCACGCGAGCACGCAGGCGATCGAAGTACGCCTGATTGAAGTTGTCCACGTCGAATTTTGGCTTGCCGTCAAGGGCCAGTTCGAGGCTTGAGCGCCGAAAAGGGGACATCTCCACATAAAATTCACCAGTCGTCGAAGGGTTCCATCTGGCTTGCTCGTGAGCCCACAATCGAATAAAGTTATGGTTATAATGCTCTAAAAAATTCAGATAGGCAGGGAAGTCAAAGACTGGAGGAGCGGAGGAAGTGCCCGCATCTTGTAGATTCCACCAGTGATGCGATCCGGTCAGATACACTGCCCGACCACTTCCATCGGTAAAGTACCTCGGATTCGTAGGGAGAATGCGTAGCGGACCCGGAGACAAGGCTGTGCTCTTGTGAATTGTCAGCCCTGACGAGCAGGCAACGCATCCCGTTGCAAAACACGCGCATAGTAGCCTTACCAATATTGATTTCAGCATGCGCAAATCGTTAGCAAGCTATTGGCTCCGACGAAATCTGACCGTACCAGATCGAGAGGTTCACAGGAGTATTCGATACGAAACCCCTGGCAGTATCCATTCCGGCAGTGAACCTTCCAATCTTCGTAGATTTGCCAATACAGGTTACCAAGTGACCCAAATCTGAATGCTGGAAGCATTGCCACTACCTCTTCCCGTAATTATAGATGTCCAACGTCCGAATCATCTTTCAATTTGACACTTTCAGCCGCTGCTCTCTCGGTTGGCCGCAAGTCGGCGCGCATTCGCACAATACGAGCTGGCACGCCAACCGCAATGGCACCTGCAGGCACATCTTTTGTCACCACTGAGCCTGCGCCGACTACAGCATCCTTCCCGATGCGGACCCCTGATAAGACTATGACTCCGTATCCCAACCACACGTCATTCTCAATGATGACCGGTCCCTTCGTCGTGAGCTCCTGGTGGCCGTAGTATAGATCCGGAGTGATCCCATGATCGAAAGAAAAAATAGCGCAGCGTGCGGCGATTCCTACCCTGCACCCAATCCGTATCGGTGCCTTATACGATTCGATCTGGCAACCGCGCTGGATCCTGGTATCCGCGCCGATAATGAGACCACCTCCTGCACCCACGAGAATTTGCGTGTCTTCATGCACCCGCACACGATCGCCGACCTCCACTGGCCCGCCATTTCCCTGTTGACAGATCTGCACTCGATTATCGATGAACACGTTCAACCCAAGCTGTATCCTGCGACCCCACAAGGTCGCGCGAGGATCAACCCAGCCTCGTGGATTGAGCGTTGAAAGAAAAATTCTCTCCGTGGAAGGGGGAACCGCTAAAAGGGCAAGGCCTGTGGCAATTTGACGACAATACCAAATACCTGCCACACGCATCCAAAAACGTGGCCAATGCCAGATCAGTTTCTTCACCATCTTCCTAACAGGCATTATCTATAACGATTCGGTATCAAGGCATCTCCCACGCTGAAGATGGTTGTGGAGAATACTGAAAAGCTCGGAAACAAAATGGAAACTAAAAGGCATCGTCGTCATCCAAAGTTACGGATAGCCTCCAGATGCTGCCTGAGGAAATTGATTCTGTCTGGAGGTATCTTGAGAGTAATTGAATCCTGTCAAAACCCATCTCTCCTAACCTTAGTTTCATTCACTTGATTTTCCAACCAGATTAGCGCCCTTGTTTTTTCAGGATGGATCTTGGACAGACGCCTTCGACCGTGACGGCGCTGTTGTAAGTTCAACGTAGGGGTGTGGCACTAGCCCTCGAATTGCCTCGAAATAGCGCCGCTGCAGGACCCCTAACACCGATCCATTCTCTGCGACCGCTTCTCCATCGACAGATCGTACCAAGGTCAACTCTGCCAATGTTCCACAAATGCCAATCTCATCTGCCACCAGAAGCTCCGTGCGGTCGATTGGCCGCCGAACGAAGGGGAGAGCCAGCGACTGAGCCAGCACTTCAACGATATCGAGCGTAATGCTTTCAAGCGCCCCCTCTGTGGCAGGAGGAGAATAAATGATTCCGTCGCGCACCATCAACACACAAGCTCCCGTGGCTTCAGCCACTCGCCCCCATCGATTGAGGAGTACCATGTCCTGGCACCCTCGTGCCCGTCCCTCAATCCTGGCCAATCTGGCTACTTGATAGTTTGTCCCGGTCTTGATCCGAGCAGGAAGCGATATGTCGCTGCTCCGTTGCCAAGTACTGATTCCAATGCAGATCGGTGAGGGTATTTGTATATCTTGATGGTAGGCCGTCACGATCAGATCGGATATCGTGCCTTCTCCCCAGTGCCCATCGATTGCGAACAGGGTCGTTCGCGCCCACATATCCTTGTCAGGCTTGAGCAGCGCTCCCATCAATTCAAAGATTGCCTTGCTGTATTGGTCAAAAGAATGGTCGAACGGGATATGTAAAAGCCGAGCGGACCTGCACAGTCGTTCATAGTGGCGTTTGAGTTGAAGGATGCCGAACTGTCCGTTCGGTTGCCAGTACCCCTTGATCCCTTCGAACACATTCAAACCGCGATTCACACCTTCGCAACCGACATGAAGGACTGCCTCCTCCCAACGGCGTAACGCTCCGCCCATATAGACGAATTCAGGTTTTTGTAATTGCGCCACGCAATCCTCCGATTAATTAATACTGCACCAACGGAAGAACATCGCTGTCATCCAGCTCATTGATTCAACGATACATCCGAAGTGCTTTTGTGAGGTCTCCCGGGGTACCGATATCAATATAGGTTCCCGCAGGGAACGTTACACCGTCGACCCGTATCCCTTGGCGGATCGCAGCCTGAATCACTGCTCCGACCGGCAAGTCACCTTGCGGGTCAATCTTGTGCCCAATCTCTTGCCGGCAACGATGGGCCTCATCGGACGATACGAACTCGTGAAGGAATTCCGTAAATGTCGGCGTCCACACCGCACAGACCCACGCATAGTGGAGATCAGTTTGCAACGGTTTCAAGACAAGCTCTGTGACTTGGCCACTGTCATCGACTCTAACCATATCCATGAGCCGGTGATTGTGGGAAGGAAAGAGGCCGAGGACGAGATCCGCATGCTTTGCACGTTGTTTCCACAACAACTGGGTGAAGACATCGTCCGGAGTAAAGAGAATATCCGGGAACCCAAAAGCGACGACTTTATTGCCGACAAAGCTGTACGCACGGTCAAGGGTGTCGGGGGGTCCACAGGAATCTGTGATGACCATATAGGCCAATTTCAGACCGACATTTTCCCCCTCTCGAAAGTACGCCGGAATGTCCCACTTCCCCTCGCGAATGATAATGATGGCTTGAGGTATCCCCGCATCTCTGAACTGAACCAGGAGGTATTCGCTGGCAACTTTGACGCGCCCCTCGTTATGATGCTCTTCCTTCTGAAAGGTGATGGGGATCAATTCCTTGCTGCACGGTAAGAGCCCTAGGCGTTTCCCTTTCCCAGCCGCCGGAACCAATCCGATAACATCCCTCTTCAAATCTTCCACCGCTAACCAGCTTTTCGAAGATTGGGGCTAGTATGTTGATAGGTCAGAACTCCTTTCGATGCAGTATGGTCATCATAGAGTCCCACGAGTTCATTCGGAATGTGCGAGAAATCCGTCCCCCGCTGATAATCCCTCATTGTGGTTCCAGTGCATTCTTCATCTACCTTGGGGGCCCCTCTTTTTTCCATCACATCATCCAAGTTCACCATACGAAAATCAATACTGAACCGAGTCAGTCCTGAAGTATTCGGCACGCTGGAATGCAGCTGGGCAGCGGAAAAGAGTATCATCCCGCCCGGAGGGATGATCAGTCGGATTTGCGGGTCGAGATCGATGGGCTGGGTCGGTTTCGGAAGGGGACGCGGGTCCTCCCTGAGATACTGCCCGATGTGATCGCCCCGATATTTCTGATTCCACTCATAGTAGTTGTATCCCTTCGAGTTGTTTGCCCCCAGTTGATTCCAATAGCCTGAATGGAACGCCATCGCGTTGTCCGACCGAATGTCATAGATGGGAATCCACCAGTTGATCTGACAGGAAGGAGCGGAATACCAAGTGTCTCGATGTGGATCCCAGGCGTAGGCAATCCCCGTCGTCAGATAACCCCCACTGGTCGAACTACGCATCTTCGGCACATCAAAATACGTCTTGTTCAGATCACACCCCATTTCACGCAACAGTGCCTGAAGATAATCTTTAGGCTCTGGATGGTGAATGAAGTTCGGCTTAAGTTTGGTCAGCAATCCAGCATACTGTTCAACCGGCATATCGAATTGTGCCGTCTCTGGATCGTGCGGTCGAAACGCCTCCTCGATCAACTTGCGCACAAATTCGATAAAGGCGAGCGAACTCTTTGAGGGTGAATAGACGAAGAGCTGTCCGTCGAAGAGGGCCGCACGCCGTTCATCGTCGGTCATCCGTGCGTCATAACATATGGAGTTATTCAGGGATACCCTCCTCTAGTGGCTATCCGGCCTTCGACATTCTTTCAATAATCCGACTTCCACTAATGCTTCTGCTGCAGCTTGAATCCGCCCGAACGGCAGTTCCGCACGCTCCGCAATATCAAGCAACGTATGGCATCCATCGGAGGCATTGAGAACCCATAAGAGAGCCAATTCCTTTGACTGCTTCTCCTGCTGACCGGCAACGGCCCTATACAGCCCCCGACGTCCTAACTGCGGCTCACATTTTGGGTTTTGGTTGAGATAGGCCCGATTCTGCTCCAGCAACTCAAATGTCTCCAAACAGCGGGAGAATGATCGCGCGAGCGAGTCTGCCTTCACAAAATCCAGGTTATCTGCAGAAGAATGATACTCAGGATACTCGC
The DNA here is from genome assembly GCA_965233175.1 of uncultured bacterium. Classification (GTDB taxonomy): domain Bacteria; phylum Nitrospirota; class Nitrospiria; order Nitrospirales; family Nitrospiraceae; genus Palsa-1315. The sequence continues at coordinate 213,834 of CBDDRW010000039.1, read as the reverse complement.
CGTGAGGCGTTCTCATGAAACAGCCCACAGCTAGGTCGAACCCCGGAGAACAATATTGCCGTTCGTCATAGCCATAGGGGAAAAAGTCGATGATGGTATAGGGATCGCCTGAATCTTTGAGAACCTGGGTCATCGCACGGTCGATCTCAGCATGACCTCGGCGACTTCTTTTATATGTCACGTTCCCTGCATCGCCCACTCCGGTCAAAACCAGTCCGTGTTTTATACGTGACACGATTTCTTCATTCCGAGCCAGCCAAGTGATCGACCCAATGGTTCCTGGAATAAACAGAAACCGATAGGAATATCGCCGCTGACGAGCCGCCATCACCTGAGCGAGCCATACAGCTACGGCGATACCGGAAAGATTATCGTTACACAAAGAGGGGTGACAGATATGGCATGAAACGAGCACTTCGTCAGCACGCTCTCCAGCCAGATAACTCTCGCCGTATGTTAGCGATCCAGGTCGAAGAGTGGAGTCGATCACAACTTCGTACTCGCCGTTTTTCAACATCTCGCGGTTCTTATGTGATACGCAGAACCCCCAGTTTTCCTGATAGTAGGACGTTCGATAGGGAATCCAATCAGGATAATCTGGAAGACTAAACAGGTGATGGTTGAGTTCTTCAAGCTTCATGCTCTTCTTCACCGGTGAACTATAACTCATGACGTGCAAGTTGTTGGTCTTGAAGTCGACCACACGCACTCCGGCCGCATTCTTTATATAGGCATCGGACACGTTCCACTCATGCGGAACTGTCCAATCAAATACTCTGGTCCCACTCGGGACCTCATGGATGTCCAGGGCTATTCGCTCCTGTATCATTTGAAGCGTTTCTCGAACCCCCTGACCAGTAATACTCCGGCAAATCGGGTAGAGTTCTGCAATGAAATCGAGCATGGCTATTCCAGAGCCTTGAGATTCCATCTTTATAAGAGGATCGTCTGTCGGCATGATCACGTCGTGCTGGTTTTGAGAAATAGCGGCCAGGTTCGATCCCTGTCCAATATGACTCTAATGGGCTTAGGCCACTCTATGCGAAAGCTCGGATCGTCCCATCGAAACCCACTTGCACTTGCTGGCACATAAATCTCAGACATCTGATAGCACACTTCACTATTGTCTTCGAGTGTCAAGTACCCGTGGACAAATGATTTTGGGATATAGAGCATCCGACGATTTTCTAGCGATAGCACTTCACCAACATGATGGCAATACGTCGGTGACGTCGACCGCAAATCTACAATCACATCGTAAATCGCCCCCCTTGTGCAACGGACAAGTTTTACTTCTTCATGCGGGGCCACTTGATAATGCATACCCCTCAGCGTCCCTTTGTGATGATTGAAAGCGGTACCGTGCACGACCCATGTGGCGTTCAGCCCTTGTGCCGAAAATTCTTGCTGAGACCACGTCCTTACAAAAAATCCTCGATCATCGTTTACCGGCTCCGGCTCAATGACGAATGCACCCTTTAGAGCGGTTTCCCTGAAGATCATGGATATACCTGCACTTCTGGAATCGGGACAACGAACTTCCCTCTCCACTCCCGGATGAAATTCATTTGCTGCATCACTTCATCTCGGATATTCCAAGGCAGAATGAGTAAATAATCTGGCCGAGTCTGTCGAATATGCTCTGGTGCGTAGATTGGGATGTGGACACCAGGAAGAAAATGCCCTTGCTTATGAGGGCTTCGGTCTACAGTGTAGTCAATGAGATCTGCCCGAATACCGCAATAGTTGAGAAGCGTATTACCCTTTGCAGGCGCCCCATACCCAACGACCCGTCTCCCCTCCTCCCTGGCAGAGATGAGAAATGAGAGCAGTTTCCGTTTGGTGGTTTCGACGCGCGGGCCAAATGAAAGGTAATGGTTCAGCTGACCGAACCCAATAGCCTCTTCTTTCAATTTCAGCTCCCTTGCGCGTGTGCTGATCGGCTTAGAGACGTCCTGTTCATGGCAGGCATAGATTCTGAGCGATCCGCCATGCGTCTGAATCTCTTCCACATCGAACAGCTTCATCCCATGGCGGGCAAAGACCTGTTCGACTGCCAGAAATGAAAAATAGGAGAAGTGCTCGTGGTAGATCGTATCAAACTGATTCAATGCCATGAGTTGAAGCAGATGGGGGAACTCCATAGTGACCAGCCCAGACGGTTTCAAGAGTGCTTTAAGCCCCTTGACGAAATCATTCAAGTCCGGGACGTGGGCCAGTACGTTATTGCCGATAATAAGATCGGCTGCCCATCCGTCTGCGCCAAGATCGACTGCCGTTTTTTCTCCGAAAAAAGCTACCGTGGTATTGATCCCCTTCTTCTTCGCAACCTCAGCCACATTGGCCGCAGGCTCGACCCCAAGTACTGATATCCCTCGTGCCACAAAATTTTGAAGAAGGTATCCATCATTACTGGCAATTTCTACCACTTTGGAATTTCGATCCAATTGGAATCGATCGGCGATCATGGCAACATAGGATTTTGCATGGGCCAGCCACGAGTCTGAAAACGATGAGAAATACGCATAGTCTGAAAAAATATCGTGCGGAGTTGAAAATTGTTCTAGCTGAACCAACAGACACTTCGCACACACATACACGTGCAACGGATAGAACGGCTCCATGTGATTGAGCCGATCCGGCTTGATGTACGAGTTCGCCAGCGGAGACATGCCGAGATCAACGAATGTATGTTCTAACCTCGTCCCGCATGACCGGCACTGTGACTGCCCCATAATAACGCCTTCCCTCCTCGCTGCAATTTTCCCGATCCACTTCTCCACGGGAAGCACCACCCTGACGAATCCGTTTCATCCTCGAGTCGCTTGATCCTTCCATTCAAGATTATCGGTCAGATATCCATTCTCTCGAAGACGTTTCAACGTGATCAATCGCATGAACTCGCCTGTCCTAAAATCAGAATCCTGGAATTTCATTGCCAGGAGGCCATCATGGAGATCCACCACCGCACGTTGAAGATCCATTGCTGGAAGAAATCCTTGCGCCAACTTGGTGAACTTGTCAAAATTCACACGGTAGGATCGCTTGTCGGGCTGTGCATCCTTATTGATTGATACCACTGTGTCAGGAATAAGCTTCACCACCGCTGCCGCGAGATCCTTCACTTGATAGTTCCACTCATCGCTTCCCACATTGAGCGTCAAACAGGCTCCACCATCCCGATGGTCTCGCCGCACGGCCCAATCAATCGCTCGCGCCATGTCTTGAACATGAATGAGCGGACGCCACGGAGTTCCGTCACTCAAGATCTTAATGCGCTTGGACACCAACGCGGCAGCTACAAAATCATTCAGCACAAGATCCAGCCGCAGGCGATCACTCATCCCGCAGGCCGTTGCGAACCGAAGACACGTTGCCGTGAAAGTCTCAGATGCAAGCGACGCGAGGGCTTGTTCGGTGTTGACCTTCGATTTAGCATACGCCGTTAAAGGATTGAGCGCATCCTCTTCCCGACGGGGACCGCCCTCCGCAAATCCGTACACGCTGCAGCTTGATGCAAATATAAACTTCTTGACCCCAGCCCGCTTTGCTTTCTGAGCCAGATCGACACTCGCTTGATAGTTGATCGCCAGCGTCACATCTTCATACAGAGCACCCATGGGATCGTTGGAAATGGCACAGAGATGCACGACACCATCGACTCCTCGCAGAACCTCCTCAGACACCTGTCGAATATCCCCGAAGTATTGCGCATCGGCCCGACTTTCTGGAAAGCGCTGCACACCCGTTAGGCAATGAGCAAAGTAGCCCATGTCATACCCGATGAGTGTGATCCCTGGATGAGACTCTCGCAAACGGCGCAGCACCAGGGGGCCGACATAGCCCATGTTGCCGGTGACCAGAATTTTCATAGATTCTCCTTCAACCTAATGTGGCTTGGATTTTCTGACAGACGTAGTCTGAAAATGGGAGCGAGCAGGTAAAGGCAGGGGATACGGCGTTGAGGACATGCATTGAGTGCTTGTCGCCTTCCAAAACAAAATCCATTTCAAGTTTACGCTTTGCAATATCAATAAGTTGTGCTCGGATGCCTGGTTTTCCCCACTGTTGATAGTGCTCGGGCTTCACTTCTTCCGCCAACTCACTGGCTAATGAAACCATCTTCGACTTTGAATACTTTGCCACCTCCCTTAGCGCAAGCATTCTAAAATCGAAATTGGCATTCGCGAGTAAGCCTATCCCCCGCAACGCCACTTCGAAAAATTCGCCCCAACGAAAATTCTCCACCCCGGCATACTGCTCCCTCCAGAGTCCGGGAATGGCAGTCGGTCCGATCTTAGCCTTCCCTCCGGCAGCGACTGTAAAGTGCACTCCCAGGAACGGATTCTTCAAATCTGGCACAGGGTAGATATTCGTACGAATCGACCCGACCGGTTCGCTTGAATAGAGGTAGAGTCCTTTAAAGGGCAGAATTCGATAGTGCTCGGAAAACCCGTAATCGTGAGCGATTCGGTCCGCATAAAGCCCTGCGGCGTTCACAACATACCCGACATCATATCCGCCGTGGCTTGTTACGACACGCCCTTGAGAGGCACTAAGGTAGCGGACTCCACAATGAAGCTGGACGCCTTCGTCAACCGCATCTTTCTTCATCGCCTGCATCACCTGAGTAGGATCGACAGTCGATGTCGCAGGTGAAAACAATGCGCGCTCGCAGGTCTTGACTCGAGGCTCTATGGACTTGGCTTCTCTCTCTGAAATATCCTGTACCGGAATCCCATTGGCCCGTCCTCTTTTGAGAAGCTCATCAAGCCCTGCATGATCGGCACAGTCTTTGGCGACCACGAGCTTCCCGCATTTGTTCAATGAAATCTTCTTCTCCTCGCAATACTCAGTCAACAAACGATTGCCACGCCAGGTAAATTTAGCCTTGAGGCTATCAGGCGAGTAGTAGAATCCAGCATGCAGGACACCGCTGTTGCGGCCGCTCGCGTGCAGGCCACAATCGGCCTCTTTTTCAAGGAGATGCACCGACACGCCGGGAAACGTGCGTCGAAGTCCGCGCGCAATGTTCAGCCCGATCACACCTCCGCCGATGACGAGAAAATCCGATCGCACCTCTCGTTACCAGACCTTCCATGGCGCCTTGGATGATTGCCACAATTCTTCCAAAGAGTTCTTTTCCCGCAAGGTATCCATGCAGGACCAGAAGCGGTCGTGCCGGTAGCCCGTGAGTTGGTGTTCCTTCGTGAGCCGTTCAATGGGCTCATGCTCCCAGACTGTTTCATCGCTGTCGATGTAATCGATCACCTCACGTTGTAGCACATAGAACCCGCCGTTGATCCAGCCCTCTTCGCCATGCGGCTTTTCCATGAAGCCGGCAATCAGGTCTTGGTCGAACTCCAAACGGCCGAATCGAGCCGGCGGCAACACGGAGGTGACCGTGGCGAGGTTCCCATGGGAATGGTGGAACTTCATGAGTGCCTGGATGTCGATGTCTGCAACTCCATCACCGTATGTAAAGAGAAACGTCTCGTCTTTTTCAAGCCACTTCTTCAGGCGCCTCAAGCGTCCCCCGGTCTGAGTGTGCATACCGGTGTCCACAAGGTGCACCTTCCAATCCTCATGTTCCTTACCGTCATGGATCGTCGTCTTTCCACTTCCAAGATCAACCGAGATGTCTTTGTTGAAGGCATAGAAGTTGAGGAAATACTCCTTGATCATTTCCCCCTTGTAGCCGAGCGCAATGATGAATTCCTTGATGCCGTGGGCGGCGTAGATCTTCATGATGTGCCATAGGATCGGCTTCCCTCCGATCTCAACCATCGGTTTGGGACGCATCAGAGTCTCTTCACTTAGGCGAGTCCCAAATCCTCCTGCCAAGATCACTGCTTTCATAAAAATGTCTCCTCTTTGAATGCATGATACTCATTCCCGGCACGCTGTCTACTTTGTCATCCAGCAGCGGTGTCGGCCGGCCTTGGTCATTTTTGACCTACCATCTGGTCTGGGGCAACCAGCACTTCAGTATGCCAAGGCAAGAGCGGTCTAACGGCCCCGGGAATCGTCCCGGTATAATCACCGCGGACTGAATCACCATCCTGACTGTCAATGATCTGAAACGCTACCACTGCCTCCGATGTGCCGAACTGATCAATATCTGGTCCATATGTCATGCAGTGACAACTCACAAATACTGTGCCCTCTGCCATGAAGTTTCCGGAAACTTCGACATTGCTTCGATAGTATCCTGCCGGACGAGGCACCCTTTTCCATTGTGGATTGAGATCTTTGGTGATAAAAATGACCTCGCCGGATTCACTCGACAAACAACAGTTGGGCCAGAGGACATTTCCTGACTGGAGCACTTCGTACTCAATTTCAATCATGAAAGGACGACGGATGTCCAGCGAGTTAGATATTCGGCCGTGTTCATTCTTCACTCGCACAGCACGTAGTCGAGCTATGTCCCCCCCTGGCGCTTTTGATGGGTCGGGCCATTCTCTACTCGCCGAGGTGTCATACCCAGAATTGAGATATGTCATCGCCACTTCATTCGCTGGTCCGTCTTGAAGAATCCTGCCTTCCTCGAGCAGGATTATGCGATCACATAGACGCGTGACGGCCTGTATATTATGGGACACGAACAACACCGTCCGACCGTGCATACCAATGTCTTTCATCTTATCAAGACACTTCTTTTGAAACTGTAAGTCTCCAACCGCCAACACTTCGTCGACAATCAGGATTTCCGGTTCGAGGTGGGCGCCCACAGCAAACGCCAGCCTGACATACATCCCGCTCGAATACCGCTTCACCGGTGTATCGATAAACTGGGCGATCCCGGCAAACTCGACGATTTCGTCGAATTTCCGATGAATCTCTGCCCTTTTCATCCCCAGGATGACCCCACTGAGATAGATGTTGTCTCGACCCGTCAGCTCTGGGTGAAATCCGGTTCCGACTTCCAACAGCGTCCCGACTCGCCCCACGATTTCGGCTCGGCCGCTGGTAGGCTCTATAATACGAGACAAGATTTTGAGGAGAGTACTTTTCCCCGCCCCATTTCGACCGATAAGCCCGACAACTTCGCCCGCGCGAATTTCGAACGACACATCTTTGACTGGCCACAGCTCTTCCTTCACTAAATGTTGCGTACTGAAGGGAGACCTCAACGTGAGCAGACTCTTAGTCCCATCATTCAACCGCTCCGCCAATGATCCGCCTCGAGCGGCCTTGTTGACGGATATCAGGTACTTCTTCGAAAGATGTTCCGCCCGAATAGTCACCATACTCATGTCATGCTACCCTTGACCTCCCACCCAACTGGTTGTTTCTTGTGCCGTTTCATCCGCAAGGGATGAATGAGTGGCCCTACGATGATAATCAGATCACATCCGCGAACTTCCGCTCCATACGATTGAAGTATGACATACCTAAGAAGAGAAGAGCGCTTACACACACCACCGTCACGGCTATTCCCTCCAGGCCTGGAGGAGGGGTCTTCAGCAATGCCCATCGAAATCCTTCGATGACTCCTGTCATTGGGTTGAGGTTATAGACCCACTTCCATTGTTCCGGCACCATACTCATTGGATAGACGACCGGTGAACCAAACATCCACATCTGTGTCACCAATGGCATCGCAGCAGCAATATCACGAAATTTGACAAACAGAGCTGCTAGCCAGAGGCTGATTGCAAGTGATATGAGCATAGCCAAGATCAGAAACAGGGGAATGAAGAGGGCTTCCCATGACGGCATGACCCCATAGAACGCCATCATCACAAAAAGAAGGAGAAAGGCAATCGTGAAATCGACCAGCCCCACAAGCAAGGCTGAAATGGGCACAACAATGCGAGGGAAGTACACTTTCTTGACAAGGTTCGACTCCGCCACCACACTAAAGCTGCTCCTATCAAGACTTCTAGAAAAATACCCCCAGGGCAAAAGGGCTGCATAGACAAAGAGCGGGTACGGTACTCCATCTGACGGAAGCTTGGCGAAGCGGTTGAACACGAGTGTAAACAACAGCATCATTGCGACCGGTTGGATAATCGCCCAGGCAAACCCGATGGCGGTCTGTGCATACCGAGCCTTGAGATCGCGCCATGCAAGAAACAGCAGCAATTCGCGGTACTCCCAGATGCCGCGCAGATTGAGGTAAAACCATCTCTTGCTGGGCTCAATTATGATGCGATGCGAGGAAGCCGAGACATTTACCTCAGCTGCATCGGTACTTACAATATGCATTTATCAGATATTCTCCGCCATAGTCATTCAACCGCAACTTGCTAAGATGAACTTCGCAAAGAGGCAACCGCAGATGACGGATTTCAATCGTGTGCCGTAAACGCCTCTCTTCAGACAGCCTCCGCCCTTAAATACAATATGCTAACTGCAAGAGGCTGTTTGGAGCAACCGAAAACACTTGAGCGTTGGGAGGACGTACATGGAAAGAAAAAGAATCGGACCCGCCTGTTCTTATCCTTTTGAGAGCATCAATCTTTTCTGTTAAGATTTGCACCCATAGGTCACACAACCCCGTGATCTAATATTCAGCGTCATCCGTCAAGTATGTTTGAGGATATCAGCTATCAATTCAATTTCAGCACACTCGACTGCCGCCAGGCGTGGCACAATCTACCAGGACACTCTGTTCATACTCCTTACACCATGCCTCCCCTAGAACTTGAACAATTGAGCCAAACTGAAAATCTGCTAATAAAGCTGTTAGGCGCTGCTCCATCTTATGGAGGTTCAAGTAGTGCCGAAACTGTGAGGTCCAAGGCCCATCCATACGAGGTTGCTCAGGATCGATCTCCCAGGGGTGAAGATACATCACAAGCTTCGCACCCTGTTTCTCAAGTCTTTGCAAGAATGTCTTAGATGTTGCATAAGGGAACAGACGAAAATAGCCGCCGCCCGCCACAGGAACTTGGAAACCACATACATTCAGAGTGGAAGGAGATATTTCCCATATTCGTCCGGCAACCGTATTTATTTGAACGAGTCCGTGATTCCCTCTGCCGGTCTCGGATCGTTGAAACCGGTCGTACATGCTTGAATCATAGCCGTAGCCCTCTTCAACCAAGATCGTGAGCGCCCACTGGGATTCATCGGTGATGGAAAAGCTCGGGGCTCGATATCCAATCACGGAACTCCCTATCAGGTTTTCCAGGATATTTTTCGCCTTTCTTACATCATGGCGAAACTGTTCTGGGGATTGGCTTGTGACCAGTTCATGACCATACCCATGCGAAGCAATCTCATGGCCCTGTTCCACCAGCAACTTGACTAAATCAGGGTGTCGTTCAGCCACCCATCCAAGAACAAAAAATGTGGCTTTGGTGCCATGCTGGGCCAATAGCTCTACAAGTCTTTTTGTATTGTTCTCAACTCGACTGTCGTATTTGTCCCATTGTTGTCTTCTAGCTTCAGACCAAAATGCCGAAACCTGGAAGTGCTCTTCGACGTCAAACGAAAGGCAATGCATGGGCTTTCCACCTGCAACGCTCATCGAGCACCCTCACCACGAAGAATCACTCGTATTGTTTCAAGCAGGATGCGCACGTCCAGCTGTATCGACAAATATTTCACGTAATACAAATCGTACTGCAGTTTCACATGCGAATCTTCTGCTGAGGCCCCATAATGAAATTGCGTCTGCGCCCAGCCTGTAATCCCAGGCCTCACAGTATGCCGGAGGTCGTAGTATGGAATGAGTGATCTGAGCTCTTGAACAAATACTGGTCGCTCTGGACGAGGGCCAACCAAACTCATTTCCCCTCGTATCACATTGATGAGTTGTGGTATTTCGTCAAGCCGCCATTTTCGCAAATATCGACCTACAAGTGAGATTCGAGAATCTTCTTCCGAAGCCCATCTGGCCCCATCCTTTTCGGCGTCGGCGAACATTGAACGAAACTTCCAAATCATGTATGGCCGGGCCCGAAGTCCGACACGGACCTGCCGATAGAACACAGGCCCCGGCGAATCAAATTTGACGAGGGCTCCAATTATCGCCATGAGCGGCAGCGCAACGACAAGCCCTATGAGAGAGAGACTAAAATCCATAGAGCGCTTGACCGTCCTTACAACAATCCCCTGCCTGAACTCTCTTGAGAAAATGATCGCGCTAGGCTTGAAGTCGTCGATAGGTAGACGGCCTGACTCTTCTTCAAATAGGTGGTGTCCATCCCAGATGTCGATACCCATTCCCTTCAGGTCAAGTAACGCTTGAACGGGCAACACCGCACGCCGGTCTTCCAAACAAACCGCAATGGTATCAATCTGGTCTCGCTCAACAACGGAGAGAAGTTGGTTCATGGTTCCGACAACTTTTGTTCCAACCAACTCATGACCCACTTCCGTATTGTCCTGGGCAATGAGACCTACAAGATCCGTAAACATCTTGCTGCGGGACAGAAGCACTTGGGACAGCCCTTGAGCCAAGGAGCCAACCCCTAGAATTAAAATTCGCCGTCGCGAACCCGGCATGCGGAAGATCGCCTTGGCGGCATGATCCACTGTAAACGGCAAAGGGACTGTGCCGATATTCCCAGTTCTATCGGAGGAGTTGTTGATGGTGAGACTCATACACCTTACTGCTATAGTTATAGTACGAGTATGGAGTATCCTTCGCTTCAACGCCATTGAGAACCACAGCCACAGCTCTTTCCTGTCCAATCATCTTGATTGCGTTAGCTACAACATCGCGGGGAGTTGATCGTGCGCGAATGACGTGCACGACGACATCTGCCATACGCACGATCAACATAGCCTCCGCAACAGGCAGTAATGGCGGAGAGTCCAGCACGATATACTCAAACCTCTCTCGAAGCCCCTGAATTAGCTCTGACAATCGATCCACATGGGTAAGCGCGGTAGTTCCTGAGACCTCAATGCCAGCGCTGAGGACCCAGACGCCTAATTGTTCACGGAATTCAAGGCATTCGTCAAGAGTCTTGTGACCGAGCAAAACTTCGGTCAACCCCGCAGTCGACTCCATCCCGGTATAAGCACGGATCATCGGCCTCTTCAAATCACAATCAACGATGACCGTTTTCCTGTTGAGGTCTCGAGAAAGCACATAGGCCATATTGAGGACCGTGGATGTTTTCCCTTCACCCATCAGTGCACTGCTCATGCAGACAACGGTGCTCTTCTGCTTACCAGCAATCAAACCCAACCTCGTGGCTGCAACCCGATATTGTTCTGCCACGGCAGACCTGGGATACCACATTGCAACCAATTCTGGGGCCACTGCAACTTGAATCTGGTCAGGGACGGACGACCCTCTCTTTACTAAGCCCGGCAAAGCCAACATTCGCTCCTGATGGCGAGCCTCCGATGCAGACATCTTCGCTGTACCTGGCCAAGCGGATTCAAACTGAGAAATCGCCGCTAATACCGGAAGTCCCAAAGCAATCTCTATCTCTTCTGCGGACACATAGCCTCGCCGCATTATTTCAATACCGAAGGCGCTCCCAAACCCCAGTACACATCCCACAGCCAGCCCACCGAACATCACAAGCATGAGATTCGGCTTCTCAGGCCATGAAGGAAAAGTGGCTGGCTCCACGATACGCATTTGCGTCCCCTGGCTTTTTTGGTCGAGATCTCCCGCCATCCCGACAGCGAGCTTTTTCTCCAAGAGCGATTGATAGTTCTTCTGCAGATTCTCATAGTCTCGTTGTATCGACATGAGTTCTTGCTGATGCACCGTCGTGCCTTCGATTCTTGATTCATACTTTTTTATATCCCCAGCAATGCGGGACTGCCGAAGGCGAACAAGCTCCTTCTCGCGCAATATATCGTCACGCTGCTTCATCAACTCCGTCTTATATGGGTCAACAAGCTTACGATTTCCCTTCTTGACGCTCCCACCCTCCGCGGCTTCTTGGTCTACAAAAAGAGCGATATAGTCGTCCGTCGTCATGGCCTGCAGTTGTTTAATTTCATTTCTTACGATGGCAACATCGGGATACGTCTCCTTATAGAGGGACGAAAAACCTGCTAGTTTCCTTTCGAGTTCTTTGATTCTTGCCACTCGCGGATCTCTTGATGCACCTGTTGGATCCGCGTCAGTCGTTGGATCTTCATATGCTCTGATGGCCTTATCTACAGATTCTAAACGAAGGTTCAGCGCCTTCTCCACTTCTTGCTGGGACATGATCTCGCTCTCTAACCGATCTATCGCACGAACATTTGAGTCCATTTGCTCAGGCAACTGACCTAAATGGGACTGTTTAAATTGTGCAAGAGCCTTTTCTTTGTCTTCCAGCTGCACCTTCTGTGTGTCCAACTCATGCTGAAGAAACTCAGCTGAGCTTTGAGTAATCACCTTACGAACTCGTGTATTTTCCTCCACAAATAGATCTGCTAGTCTCGCCGTTACCGCTCTTGCCAGGTTGGGATTCCCATCTGCAAAGGACACTTTCAGGAGAGGTGCATCCTTAGGGTCTATCTGAACCAAACCCCGCAGGCGTGAGGCCACACTATCGTCTTTATCAGGAGTGGCGGTTTGCTTATCATAATTATAGAGATGGAATTCTTCCGCTACCCGAGTAAGAAGCTCCCGCTTATAAAGGACCTCCCTCATTGCCTCGATACGGGCCATCAGTGCGTCGCCAGGCCTTTCTCTTCCCGGCGTCTCAGGGGCATCAACACCTCTCACATACCGTACCTTCTGCTCCTCGAAATAGAGCAGTGTACTGGATCGATAACTCTTCGGTAGCCATTGACACAGCGCCGCGGCAAGGGCGACGCAGAGCACGATTGGAACAATAATCAGCCACTTATGGTTTTTTATGACCCTGAGATAGTCTTCAGGGGTGTTCAAGCCTGTAAACACTCCCCCTACTCCTTCCTCAAAATTTCAGATCCATCTCCGGACGGGCTTCTCCCAGTTCCGACACTCGATGGAAGAGAAATACCCTCGTTAAAGAAGGCGGGGCTCATAAACACATAGGAGAATGACAATAGTACTACCTTTTTGGAGAATTCATACTCCGTGGATTGGCTAGCAAGCGATGGATCGGCCTCACGCGAGTAATATAACCAATTGTAGGTTAAGCTCGCCATGACAGGCCCTATGAGATAGCGGGCCCCAACAGTCACTCCAAAGGTATCGAAGGTCGAGGTGGGAGCGCTCCTCGTTCCGTGTGAGTAATTCGTACCCACTAAACCACTGAGCTTAGATGTGATTCCTCCAACTGCATTAATGCCTACCACATGCACCTTCAGCGGTCCAGCCCCGAACGCGTAGGTGGGGACCAGACTGTACTTATATCTCATCCTCACGGTATACGCTCCCGGCGCCATGATTCCTCCTGGGTGCAGACTATCAGCCAATGCAGGCAAACTATCTAATGGGCCCTCGGATACTCCTGCATCCCTCAACTCGTCCAAGTACGATGTGTAAATCATTGTTGCCGCCACAGTCGGCACGAGCTGCGATTGGGTAGATTGCCCAGGGATGTCTGACCCTACTGGTAGTTTAAGAATGGCGCCACCTGACAGCGAAGTGCTCAATTGCTGTGTCCACAGCCTGCTCCAATTCAGCGTCTCTGTGATGGTTGTAAAGGAGCCCCGCCCTCTAGTGCCTTCGCTGTCTTCTTGAATAAAGTGAGACAGTCTGGCTGTCGCCCCCACCGTGTCTCGCGGAGAAACTTTTGTGCTAATCGTCGTCGCTGCGCGGTGGGCAGTGGTATCGAACAATGGATTATTGACACCTCCCTGCTGTTCGCCGAATGAGATACGACTGTAGTCATACGTTGAATCCAGGCTCGTGAGCGCTGTGAGTTGATACTCGCCTCCGACCCCAAGAGTGAAAATCTGCCTCGACGCCCGATTCGTCACTTGCCCTGTCTCCAATATTCCTTCTGAGATCGATCCAAAACCTGTTCCTAGCCCGCCAATACCTGCTCCATACCCGGTCGTGGTAGGCACAGATCGGTAGGTACCCCTCATGCGTAACGACGTAATTCGTTGTGAGACTTGCTGCGCTACATCCGTTAGGTCTAGGCGACCGCCAACGTTGTAACCGATAAAGTCACGATTGGGATTGTTTAGATATTTGGTCACTAATGGAGACCCGAAAAGCGCGCCACGAACTCGCGCACCTTGATGGAAAATGTTGATCTGAGGTATCACCGTGGTAATGAAATCCTCTGGCTTGCTGTCTGGACTCAAGAGAGACTTCGGAGCGAAAAAGATGTTCGAGTCATATCGTTCCGATACCGTAAGGGATGGAGTGATGGCCGTTTGCGCAGATACAACCGTGCTCAACATCCACTGGACGATAAGCAGAGTGAATAAAGCGACTGCTCCTTGTCTCTTCATGATGACATCACGGGACCACAATGACGTCACCAGCCTTCAAGATAATATTCGCGTCAAGATTTTTTCCTTGAACAATGTCTTGATAAGGTACGGGGATCATCACCTGTTTCGTTTCTCCTTGTCCGTTTTTGACATTGCGAAGAACATGGACATTATTACGAGAGGCGAAAAGTGTAAAGCCCCCTGCGTAGGATATAGCCTGGAGCACACTTGTAAACGACTTGAGAACAATTTTTCCAGGTTTTCCGACTTCGCCGACAGCAAAGACATGATAACTATTGATTTCTTTGACTTGAACTGACACGGTCGGTGAGGACATAAACTCAGCTAATCCATCGGCAACTTGCTTTGAAAGGGCCTGTGCAGTAAGGCCTGCAGCCATTATATCCCCAAGAAGAGGAAGTGAAATCTTCCCATCCGGCCTAACAATAACCTCTTTGGACAACTCCTGATTGCGCCAAACTGTCACTATCAGGATGTCCTCTGGACCAATGAGAAACTCCGTGGGAGGAGCAGCCATCCCTCTGTACTGCACATCCGGCTGTAAACAGCCTCCTGCTCCGACTAATACGACTAGCATTAATGCGGCGACGAGAACATTGCCAGCCAACCTAGCGATGCTTTTCCTCATCGTCTTAATACCTCTTCCAAACATCACAGTTTATTCCATAGCCGCGCTGTAGTCAGCGCGGCTGTTGCAAAATCGTGTTCCATTGGGTCTTGTCAGCGAGTAGGTAATACCACCATCGTTTCAGACGGGACAACGATCTGATCCCCAGGCTTCAATTCCATGTTTTGGCTCGATCCATCACGGACGACAATGTCATCGTAGCTTGCTTTGAGCTTGGTCAAACCTTCACCATCTTTGGAAAAGCGAAAGATTACAATCTTATTTCTCGCAGCCATGGTAGTGAACCCACCAGCGACGGTAATTCCTTGCAAGAGAGTCGTTTTGCTCTTTAAGGGATACTTCCCCGGCTTATTAACCTCTCCTAGTACGTATATTTGATAACTGTTCACTTCTTTAACCATGATAGAAATTGTAGGGCTTTCCATATATGCTCTGAGCCCTGTTGAGATCTCCTCCGTCAGTTGAACCGGAGTTTTCGCAACCGCAGAAATATCTCCCAGCAGTGGAAGAGAGATTCTTCCATCTGGCCTTACCTGTACCTGCTTGGAGAGATCCGCATTCTTCCATACCGTAATTTCCAAAATATCCTCAGGACCAATTATATATTCCGGCGTGACAGTCAATAGCGCTTTGTCCGCAGCACCTGATACTGCTTTTGATGAAATTTGGACAGGCCGCACCGTATCTTTGTCTTTATCCTGGGCTGTAGTGGAGGTGAAAGCAATAAATATACCTACTCCAACCGACAGGATTATAGACAAAGGTTTACTGAATCGTATGCTCATTATTTCTGCAACAGTTGGCTGAGTATCGGATAGGCTACCGCCCATCAGAGGATCATACCTCTTAGACAATACTGTAGCAATGACTTCGACTACCACCCTTTTTATGTATTCTATACAGCTTGTGAAAACCGTTCAATGTCAGATAGCTTTACTATGGCTCGGCTCTGATAGGATAGCGCGCTCAATAACACGACGACTCGCTCCTTCCCTGATAGGCAAGAGTCGAATATTCCCTCGACACCAGCTAATGGTCCATGTCTAATGCGAACAACATCGCCTTGGGTCGGTCTCGCCATAATAGGGACAATTTCTTGCCGACTCAACCCTCTACGTATATCGTCGAGTAAGTCTTGCTCAACCTCCGCTGGAACTTGACCAAAAGTCACGATCTTCTTCACACCTCTGCAATAAGATACCATCCGATTCTGCTTGTAGTAATCAAACCTTGCAAAGAAATATCCAGGGAAGAGACCTGTGCGACGCACATATCGTCTTCCCTTGATGCTAAGAGATTCATTGGTTTCTGGAAAATAGGTTTCAATACCGACTTGTTCTAAGAAGGAGACAGCGGTCTGCTCCCTCCGAGGTTTAGCCATTACTGCATACCACTTTTCCATTTTGTATCTTTCGTCAGGCTGTCACTTTAAGAGACGACGGACAAATACATATACTCGATTGTCCGAATTCACCGTTCCGATCTACCTCTGAAACACTTCACTTCCTTCAGAATACCCTTATCCAGGGGGATCATAGGCTATAGGGTCATACCCACATGGATGATATTGGCGAGCCGCCAGTTATGATCGAAGGAAGCTCAAGTGGACAGGTCATGAAGCCTATTATCCAGCCAGAGGGAGCCCCATTCGATGACAAAGATCATATGCAGTCTGAAGAGCTGATGGGCATGCTGCTCCACCTAGAGTCAGAGTCCCAACCTATCCCGTGCTGTCCTACCAGCACCACTGTCGGAGGATTTGTTAGCGATGGCTTTCCACTACCTCTTCGGCCCGGTCGCTGCCAAAATGCAGAGGCCACGCAAGTTCCGATTCAACGACAACAGGCGTAATCGGACTTGCGCTAGCACTATTGCTGCCGTTGACAAGTAATGTCGGCAGATTGCACCCTTCTCCAAAATTCAAAAGGGGAAGCCCGAGGTCAAGAGCATCATCGTCACCCAAGTCAACGAGATGAAGGCCCATATTGGAACGAGATTGATTTCGCTAACGCATTATCTCTATTAGCATGCCGGTCTAGATTAATGAACCATGCGCTACGCTACCGCACGCATAAATAATCCTTAAACTTCTTGGCCTACAATAGGTCTTGGCTAGATGTGATTTCAGAACATGAATTTGAGTCCTACCAAGTAGGGCCCAGTACCAGTTCCTTGCCAAAAAGGAACGCGCCTCGCCCATCGAACTTCGGCCAGTGTGGGTGTTTCTACAACAGTTAGAGGCGTCGGCACATAAACCTTCAATACTTGATTTACATCAGGAACCTGCTCCATCAAGACTAGCATCCCTCCACTGCTGATGTTCAAGGAGAGTGCTTTCCCACTATGAGTCGATGTGGCGTGAGCCTCTGCAGATGTCGTCATCTCATACAATATTGGTCTCAATAGAGCCGCCCTCTCATTATGACTTTTCTGGCTATCTGTGATTGGCCATTCCCACTCTGTCTGTACCACTTCGTGCCTCCTCTGTATAAAAAGTATTTCCGCTCAGCTCATTAGGATAATTCAGAGATTTCTGAACGTATAGCAGGCCAAGTTTTCCTGCATTATTGAACTTAATACGGATGCTTCATCCCTTCCGATTTCACTCATTCTTTCCTTGTGAACTATAGATAGAGCAACCGCCATGAGCAATACCGATGATGTAGGCCTAGTTGCGCCAAAGGTGGGTGTTGACTCCCCCAAAAGTGTTAGGTACTATTTCCACTATAGAGTTACGTTTCTCAAGTCCCTGTGCTACCTTAGCAGAAGCCGACGGATTGTCTAGGACTATTCTTGTCACGACTTCGAAAGCGTCCTTCCATCCCATGAACGATTCATCAACCTCCGTAGACCAAATAGACACTCTCGCTGATCAACGCGTTGGCTCAGGAATTGTTGTCCTTTCTGCTGCCATGCAACTCCTCCATATGAATCGTCAGGCCTCAGAGTTGGCCAAGCTTATCAATGCAACAGAGCATGGGGGAGGGAGTCTGAGATCTGCTCATGGAGTCTTGCCAACTGCGCTGACAGAACTCTGCGGAGAAATCATCAAGGCTCTGCATGTTCGAACCGAAGCAAAAGACTGGGAACAATTCGAGATCAAGCGCGTAGCAGGTAACCCTGAAAAACCGATTCTGTTACGAGGATTCGGTCTACCGGACCGAGGGGGGATCCAGTATTCAAGACTCGTAGTCACACTCGAAGAGTTGGCACGACGACAGCAGCTCAATACTGATCAAGCCAGGGAAAAGTTTCAATTGACCAATCGAGAGCAATCTGTCATCGAACATCTGGCAAAAGGATGGACGAACAAAGAGATCGCAAACGCCCTTCAGATCACCGAGCAGACAGTGAAAGAGCATATTAAGCACATCATGCGAAAAACTAATTCCACAACCAGGACAGGTATCCTCGTTCACATCTTCAATTCGTAACCTGCCACAGTCTCTGTGTTAAAAATACCATAGTGCGTTATCTTCGCCACAGTTAGTTGCTACGACGTAAGATATCTTCTCTTTTTTAATCAATGCTTTATGTTTCATATTTTTTATTTTACTTGGCCCATTGATTGCATTGGTATTAAGGCGTCGGATCATATTGAGAAATTCGTTCATCGCCATCAGAGAATGAGTCGCGAGGTAGCATGAAGAGTCTCTATTTAATCGTACTGAGTATCATGATCTCAATGATTGGGATCATGGCCGGTCAGCCAGCTCAAGCGGCTTCCATCGATAACGGACATTTCATGAGCCTCTGGACTCGCTATTCTCATTGCCAAGCCGCCACAGATATCGACCAGCTACGAGAGGACGCATTGACCCTTGCAAACGCTGCCAACGGTTCGCTTACACAGGAAAGTTTTATTCTCCCACTACCGGGCAAACTTGAAGAGCTCGTGTCAACCCCTGTAGCACGGTTTGCTGTGGATGTGAAAGCGATGGCTGCTGCATGTGCCTTGCGGGTCGGCTCCGCTGCTGTGGAAGGTAAAAGACTGGATATTGCCAAAGATCTTCTTCACGCCATCCTGACCTACCAACCCCATTCTGAGTATGCCTACTATGCTATACAGGCAAAATCTTTGCTTTCGGAACTCGATAAAAATATTGTTGAAGTTACGCTCAATCTGCCCTAGATATCGCCGGTTGGTTTTCCTCCATTTTAATAGACAGTTGAGTGAAACCGTCGGCCCCCTTGATGCGGCAATTCGAGTCTCTGCCGCTGCCGGGGATTGGGCAAGCGCTCGATAGAGTTAATGCTCTCAGCCCGTGCCTTGGACTGCCACCGATTCACCCCCTCTCATTTGAGCACCCTCAAGAAACTGTCGATGGTACCATGATAGATAGGCTACATTGCACACCGTGCTCCCGCTCCAGGGCATCGGGTGGGCGCCGCCCGGCACGCCCAGTAAGCCGGTCTCGCGCAATTCTTTCCCAGATACGGGAACTCCCATCCACCCCGAACCTGTTCGGCAGGGACCTGACGAATCCACCCCAGCGGACAGGAGTTCTCTTGAACGTGGACATAGGGGGTCGGCTCCCGTGGCCATAGTACCCGCTAGGGGAGCCCCGCAAACATCGGCACTTCATCCGGATGGAAAACGCGGTGGCATCGTTTGATCATCCGAACTTCATATCGACGTGCTTGCGAAACACGCGAGCCGCATCTCCCTCGCCTTCGCCACACGGACTCCTCTCGACGGAACCGAGGGGGGCAACCCCTTATCACGCGATCGCTCATTGCCACGAACCACCTCAGCTGGCTCCAGGCACAACTCGCACCGCTACCGCCCCCACAGGGCTGACCCAGGTCCAGTTCGGCCGCGATTTTGGCTGAACACCCCGCACATCCAGCATCGCCACCCCCTCACGGTTGAATTCCACTGAAAACTTCCGCCTCTGTGCGAAGATATCCCCCTCTGGTTCATGATCAACCTTCCCCAGGTATCCGAAAAGCTGGGCAGCCCCTCTCTACCTTGCCTATCACAATTTTACCTAAGGATCTGCTCAATGGACGAGGACAATCTGTGCGGCTATTCTCCTCTGACTAACGATTGAAACAATCGATCGTACACGTTAGCTGACCGAGCCCAGGACACATCAGTAGTCATCCCCGCCTCAATCAGTTTATCCCACACCGATCGATCCTGATAGACCGCTATAGCTTGGCGCACGACAGCGAGAAGAGCCCCTGCCGTATCCTCTTCAACGTGAAACCCAGTTGCCTGCCCGGCCTGTACGGTCAACGGAACAACCGTATCTGCCAACCCCCCAGTTTTCCTCACGATGGGAACTGTTCCATAGCGGAGGCTGTAGAGCTGGCTCAGACCACAAGGCTCATATCGAGACGGCATCAAAAATATATCGGCCCCACCTTCGATCCGGTGGGCGAGGCCTTCATCGAAGCCGATACGAAGCCCCATGCGATGTGGAAAGCGCGCCTGAAGCACCTGAAACTTCGCTTCGAGCTCCGGCTCCCCGGTTCCCAGCATCACGAGCTGCAGATCCATCGCCATCAGTTGCGGAGTAATAGCTGCCACAAGATCTAATCCCTTCTGCGACGTCAACCGAGCAATGACGCCTAGAAGCGGAGCCGATGATTCTGGCAAGGAAAACTCCCGCTGAAGCGCCTGCTTGCACCGCAGTTTTCCTGAACGGTCGACCACAGAGTACTGGACTGGCAAATAGGAATCGGTTTCCGGATTCCATCGCTCAATATCAATACCGTTCAGAATGCCCAAGAGTCTATGCGCACGATTGCGCAGCACGCCCTCAAGCCCAAAACCGAATTCTGGTGTGAGAATTTCTCGCGCATAGGTGGGACTGACCGTTGTGACATAATCGGCAAATACAATTCCCCCCTTGAGCAGATTCACCATGCCGTAATACTCAAGGCCCGCAGGAGAAAACAGTACCGAGGGCAGCCCCGTTTTCTCATATTGTTCCTCAGAAAATAGACCTTGATACCCAACATTATGAAGCGTGAACACGGTGCGCACTCCCTGCACATCCAGCCGATCTCGACTCACGGTCTTGAGATAGACTGCGCACAATGCTGTTTGCCAATCATGCAGATGGAGAATCTGAGTATTCCAACCGCATACGGTGCGGAGATGGGCTATCATCTCAATTGTTGCACGGCAGAAGAATGCAAACCGGTCGAGATTATCAGGATAATCGGTCCCGCGATCTTGATACAGCCCAGGCCGGTCGAAGAAAGCATCGTTCCTAATCGTCCACACCCTCATCCGGCAATCATTCCCGCCAATGGGAACGACATCCTCTTCAATCAGTGTGTCGACAGGCCCTTGAGGTGTCGGTACATGTAGCCGACAAACGGGACGAAAGGATCGGCCTGACTCACTGAGACACCGGTAGCGTGGGAGTAGAAGAATGACATCGTGGCCGAGCTTCGCCAGCTCAAGAGGCAGCGCCCCAGCAACGTCGGCAAGCCCACCAGTCTTGGCGTAGGGAACTGCCTCGGAAGAAACCATGAGCAGATTCAAAGGATGCTGGGTCACGGAAGGCCTTCAGCGCGCATCACATCATGAAGCAGCTGGCGCTTCAAACCTTGAACGAAACTTATCTTCGTGCTGCCAACTGCGCCCCAGCTCATGGAGTTGCGCCGCGGTCAGTTTTTCTCGATAGACTAACCGTTCCTCGAAAAATACCACCAGCCATCCGCGATCTGGGTAAGCCAGGAACAATGCGTCACCGGCCTCAATACGGATCTCCCACCCTCGAGGAGGTTCGCCAATGGCTAACCTCGACCGAGGAATCAGTTCGTCATCTTTCATGCCGAAGAACTGCATGAACTCAGTATGCTGATATGTCGGGACGCCCCATCCCCCGACAAATGCGCGAGGCGTCAGTTGATGAAGCAACAATTCGTTGGCCCGCACATGGCGTTCTTGCTCTTCCAGGGAAGGCATCCCGCTGCAACCAAAAACAGACCCAATCGCCACCACAACCAACATACAGGTCCATCCCGCGCGTCTCAAAACATGAAGACTCTCGGCCCACTGAGCAGCACATCGTATCGATTCAAGCTGGCCCATGATCTTCCTCACAACAGGCGCCGGCTCCTGGGCTCAACAGGTTTCACAGGCTGGCACACGTCGCACTGACAGAGCCGTCGAAGAAGGGAATAGGAGTAAATACCGGTGTCATGGCCATCGCTCCAACTGAATTGCAACGCATACCGTCCGACTGGCTGTACATCCTGCAACATGATCAACAAAGGCACATCGTCCGGTTGCAGACGCCGGGCGCCAGACCACTCGTCTACACAAGCTGCGCAGGGACATTGTTGGCGGAGATACCTCACAGGATAGACGGCCTTGTGCCCATCAGTCCATTCAATGCCCAACACACCCTTCTCAATCCAGGCCATATCTTTTGGTTCACATACCGGCTCTGTCATGCTCAGGAATTCCTTTCCACCGCAGGCGTCAAACTCATGACGGATACGACAGAAAATTCACCGGGGGCAACTGTCTACCTGCCACAACCGTGACATACCGTTCAATCGCATTTTCCACTTCATGTCGAACTTGCCCTGCTGCCTTGAGACGATCGACCATCGCGGGCGAAAGCCTCAACGCTTGCTGAAGAAATGCTAGACTCCCCCGCGAGAGCGGCAAACAGCGGAACGCCTGACGCGCAGCACAGACCTCGCAAACCAAGCCTCCAGAGAAAGGCGAGAACTGCGGCTCTCCCATCAACCGGCCTTTACCACAGGCAACACAGTGTTCCGTCTGGGGGCGAAACCCGATAAGGCCGAGCAACCGAATCTGAAATAACAACGCCGTCAACGCTGGATCCTGGCTCGTCACTAACGTGCGCAAGCCCAGTTCGAGCGTCTCGAAAAGCTGCGGGTCCGGGTCGCCGTCCGGCGTGACCGCACCCACTACATTGACCATTCGTGCGGCGGCAGTCATGAGCGCTAAGTGTTCGCGAAACGGCATGAACGGCTCTACGAGATCGACTTGAGAGACTCGATAGAGCGAATCGCCGGACTTTTCAAATAGGTTCAGGTGGCAGATCATGAGCGGTTCGAGCGCCGCGCCAAGTCGGCTCTTCATCCGACGAGCCCCCCTTGCCACTGCACGAAGCTTTCCTCTCTCCTTGGTATAGAAGGTCACGATCCGATCTGCATCGCCCCACTTTCGGCTATTCAGGGTAATGGCAATTGTTTTGATCAGCGGCATGAGGGAGATCCGTGAGACATCAGTCTGGACATGTAAGCGGTCCACGAAGAAGAGAGCTCGGCGGTTCGAAGCTTCACGCTTTACGGCTCCTGCTAGCGAAGGTAGTCCATGAACAAAGTGGCCAAGGAGAGATAGATAGTAATGCCCGTGATGTCGTTAGCCGTCGTCACAAAGGGGCCGGCTGCAACGGCAGGATCCACCTTCATTCGCTTCAGCATGATAGGCATAAACGTCGCCATACTGGTCGAAACCATGAACGCGATAATCAACGACAGGCCCACGACCATGCCTAGAAACTCTTGATGCCAAATCCAGCCGACGACCGTGAGAATCACGCCGCAGGCAAGTCCCATCAGGAGCCCGACTTTGATCTCACGAAAAAACACGGCGCGCACATCTGTCAGTTCGATCCGCCCTGTCGCCAACCCTCGAATAATGAGGGTCGAAGACTGGAGGCCCACATTCCCACCCATCGCAGCGATGACTGGGATAAAACTGACGATGGCGACGACTTCCTGAAGCGTGTATCTGAACTCCCACAGAATCGCGCCGGACAACAAGCTGCCGACAAGATTTGTAAAGAGCCACGGCAATCGGTGCTTTGCCGACGCCACACTGGAAGATTTCGAGGTTGAGTCCTCTTCAATCGCGCCAGCCATTTTGAGCATATCTTCAGTCGCTTCTTCTCGAATCACGTCCACGACATCGTCGACCGTGATAATGCCGACTAATCTGTTATCGTTATCGATGACAGGGATCGCGAGCAGGTTGTAACTCGCCACTTGACGGGCGACTTCTTCCTGATCCATATCGACTGTGACACTGATGACGTCGCGCGTGGCGATGTTTTTCAACGGCGTCGTGGGAGGGGCCGTCAGCAGCCGCCGCAGAGAGAGCACTCCAACCAAGCGCTCATCCTTGTCGGTCACATAAATATAGAACACCATCTCCGCGTCCGTCGCCAGTTGGAGACGTTGAATGACTTCTTGTGCCATCGCATCTTCCGAGAGCGCTAAAAATTCCGTCGTCATGATGCCGCCGGCCGTATCCTTCGGATACTTCAAGAGGTCGGCAACTTCCGTTGAGTCCTCTTCCCGCATCAACGAGAGAATCTCTTTGGCCCGTTCTTCCGGCAGGACCCCAAGGAGGTAAGCCACATCGTCTGGCCCAAGGTCCTTGATCAACCAGGCGATATCCGAGTGCAGTAGGTCCGCGAGCACCTGATTGATACTATCGCTATCGAGCTCGCTGAGTACCTGTCCTCGCTTCGACTCCCCTCGCACCAGCTCGAATACTTCCCGCTTTTCTTTGGGAGAGGACAGATGCATAATGACTCGCGCCACGTCGGCCTGGTGCATCCGGCCCAGCATCTTCGCAAGATTGGTGATCGCACCTCGGTGCAACAATCGCTGCACCGACAACAGCACGATATCGGACTTGGTCCGGCCTCGATCGGCCTGGTCGCGTAGTGCGTCGCGGAGGAGGTCTTTCTCCCCTGAGCGAGAGCGAGGATCCACCGGATTCAATTCTGCCATAGGTTCCGTCGGCTGCATCACAATCCCGTTAGTACCCTAACTCCATGAGGGCACGCTCATCTTCCCGCCACGACTCACGCACTTTCACCCACAACTGTAGAAACACCTTCATTCCGAATATCTGTTCCATATCGCGTCGCGCATCCGTCCCCACCGCCTTCAGTCTCTCTCCGTGCTTGCCGATCACGATCGCCTTATGAGACTCTCGCTCGACCAGCACCGTCGCGCTGATACGAGCCAGCTTCCCCTCCTCGACAAATTCGTCAATTTCTACGGCAACCGAATACGGGACTTCTTCATAGGTTTGGAGCAAAATCTTTTCGCGAATCATTTCAGCAGCCAAGGTTCGCAAAGACTGATCGGTGACCGTGTCTGCATCATACGCCGCTTCTCCTTCCGAAAGATGGGCCACAGTCACGGACAATAATCGATCGACGTTATCGCCGGTTTCAGCGGAAACCGGCACCACGTCCGTCCAGTCGAATAATCTTGCATATGTTTCCATCACCGGCAGCAACTTAAGCTTATTGACCAGATCCATCTTGTTCAATACGAGAATGACCGTGCGTGGACGCTTCCTGATCGCCCCTTTTACATGGTCAAGAACCAAGAGATCTCCGGGGCCGGGGGAGCTCGTCGTGTCCATCAACACATACACAATATCCGCCTCTTCCAACACCTCGACCGTGGTGCGAACCATACGACGATTAAGCAAATGTTGCGGTTTGTGCAACCCCGGCGTATCGAGCAAGGCAATCTGCGCACCCGGTACGTGCACAATCCCCAGAATTCTGGTCCTCGTCGTTTGGGGCTTGTCCGAAACAATGGCAATCTTCTGCTCAAGCAATCGGTTAAGCAACGTCGATTTCCCAACGTTCGGTCGCCCAATGATCGCGACTGTGCCAAACTTCATAGCGCTACGGGCGTGGCCGCTCCTGTGAGGGTGCCGGAACCAGTTGATAGACCGTTTCACCTTTGCGCACATAACCAAGCTGCTCTCTCGCTAGCTGTTCGATTTTCGCGGGATCGTGTTCCAGACGATCGATATCCCCTCGAAGCGTGCGAGTCGCCCGTTGTAATTCCTGAAGATCGATATCCAGCTGGTGGGCGTGCTCACGCATGGAGAAATAGCGTGGGAGACCCATATCGCCAAAGACCAGCACGGTGAGCAGCAGCAGACATACCGCGACTCCAATATAGTGCACCACCGTCACCATACGGCGCTGCCAATCGAGCCACTGCCGTCCTCGATTCCGTTTGATCATCGCGACTCGCTCGTCATCAGTATCGAACCGGCACGGCCTCACGACCCCGATAGACTGCATTCGCACCCAACTCTTCCTCGATACGGAGCAACTGATTGTACTTCGCCACACGATCCGTTCGAGACAGCGACCCGGTCTTGATGAGCCCGCTATTGGTCGCCACCGCCACATCCGCAATCGTCGTATCCTCTGTCTCCCCGGATCGATGCGAGATGATTGCCGTGTAACCGGACCGCTTCGCCAGCTCAATCGCCTCCAGTGTTTCCGTCAACGTGCCGATCTGGTTGAGCTTGATCAAAATAGAATTTGCGATCCCTTCCTTGATCCCCTTCGCAAAGATATCCACATTGGTCACGAAGATATCATCCCCGACCAATTGAACCCGCTTACCCAACTTCTCCGTCATCAATTTCCAACCCTTCCAATCCAACTCGCTCAATCCATCTTCGATAGAGAGAATCGGATACCGATCCACAAGTTTTC
Organism: uncultured bacterium; assembly: GCA_965233175.1. Classification (GTDB taxonomy): domain Bacteria; phylum Nitrospirota; class Nitrospiria; order Nitrospirales; family Nitrospiraceae; genus Palsa-1315. The sequence continues at coordinate 187,407 of CBDDRW010000039.1, read as the reverse complement.
CATAGTACTGGATCATCTCCTCGGAAGAACGTTCAGGAGTCTTTTCGGCTTCCAGAAGATACCGACCCTTCTCATACAGTTCGCTGGCGGCACAATCCAAAGCAAGGCCCATATCACGCCCCGGTTTGTAGCCGGCATCCTCGATGGCTTGCATAATCAAGCTGAGTGCCTCTTCGTTCGATTGGAGGTCCGGCGCAAACCCGCCTTCGTCCCCCACCGCCGTGTTCAACCCTTTTTTCTTCAACAGCGATTTGAGTGTATGAAAGACCTCTGTCGCCATCCGAAATCCTTCGCTGAAGCTGGAAGCTCCCACCGGCATGATCATGAACTCTTGCAGATCCAACCGATTGTCGGCATGGGCCCCGCCGTTAATGATGTTCATGAGAGGCACCGGCAGCACCCGCGCATTCGTCCCACCAAGATATCGGTAGAGTGGCTGGCCTGTTTCAGCCGCCGCGGCCTTCGCCACAGCCAGCGACACTCCGAGAATGGCGTTGGCGCCAAGCTTGCCTTTCGTTTTCGTCCCATCCAGATCGATCATGGCCTGGTCGACGCCGACTTGGTCGAATGCATCTTTCCCTAATAGCTCCGGCGCGATCAGTTTACTGATATTAGCCACGGCCTTCGAGACGCCTTTCCCCATCCAGCGTTTCTTATCGCCATCACGCAGTTCAATCGCTTCCTTCTCGCCGGTCGAGGCGCCCGACGGCACCGCTGCCCGCCCACGTGCCCCACTCTCCAACATCACTTCCACCTCGATCGTCGGATTTCCCCGTGAATCCAAAATTTGGCGGCCCTTAATTTCCCTAATCGCGCTCATACTTTCCCCCTCAAACTGCTAAAAAGGCTCCCATTCCACCAGCCCAGCCCCAGCGCACCAAGACGCGCCCTTTCCCGATCTTCGTTCTCGGCTCGATAAAATCTTCAACGTACCCCAAGAGGGTACGCCTCCGGTTTTCTCTCCCCTGCGGCCTCGTTGGCTGCGCTTGTCTGAGCCCAGTCAAATCTTCACAGCCTCCCCTAATTTCTTCTTCAATAACTCATTCACTTTCCCTGGGTTTGCTTTTCCTCCAGAAGCCTTCATAACCTGCCCCACAAGGAATCCCATCACTTGCTGCTTCCCTTCCCTGAACTGCGCGACCTGATTGGAACTCTTTGCTAATACCTCGTCAATTATCTTCTCGATGGTCCCTTCGTCAGAAACCTGCTTCAACCCTTTAGCCTCAATGATTTCAACGGCAGACTGGCGAGTATTAATCATCTCTTCTAGTACTGCTTTGTAGATAGGCCCGCTGATTTCGCCCTTCATCTTCATGATTACTAACTCTAAAAGATTCTTTTCGGGAATTATAGTGAGCGCCAAAACACCTTCACTATATGGATTTACGTCAAAGAGAAGTGGATTGGACGACGTCACTGTAACTCCATGACGAGTGAGCCCTCGAAAGTCTATTGTAATACAGTTGGCAAGTTCCTTCCCCACCTCCATCTTTGATAACCCTAATTTCTCAGCTTCCGCCACGCATTTCTCGAAGTATTCAAGGACCTTCTTATCGGAGGCTAAGACACCCGCTGAATACTCGGAGAACCCAAATTCTCGCTCCAATCTGTTCCTTTGATCAGTTGGTAGTTCCATGAGACTACTTCTGATTTGGTCTATCAGTTCATTTGAAAGCTGGAGTGGGACGAGATCGGGGTCAGGAAAATATCGGTAGTCATGGGCCTCCTCTTTCGAGCGCATGACTGCTGTTTCGCCTCGATCAATATTCCATAATCTAGTCTCTTGATAAATTTTTCCGCCTTCATTCAAAACCTTTGTCTGGCGCTTGATTTCGTATTCAATGGCATCCTTGACGAATTTGAACGAATTGATGTTCTTCAATTCAACCTTCGTCCCAAATTCCTTTTGCCCAAGAGGACGCAGCGAGAGGTTTGGCTCGCACCTGAAATTCCCTCTCTCCATATCTCCCTCGCATACATTTTGGGAGATTAGAATGTCGCGGAGGCCCTTCAAATAAGCCACGACGTCGTCGGACGACCGCAAATCCGGCTCGGTCACGATTTCCAGCAGTGGTGTTCCCGCCCGATTCAAATCGACACGGCTCCCATCGGTGCCGGCAACATGAACACTTTTCCCAGCATCTTCTTCCAGATGAGCGCGACGGATACGGACACGCCGTGCGCCTTCACGTACCGAGATCTCGATCCAGCCATGCTCACAGATAGGAGCCTCGTATTGCGAAATCTGGTAGCCCTTGGGAAGGTCTGGGTAAAAATAGTTCTTGCGTGCAAAGAGATTGTTCGACGCAATCGTGCAATTGAGAGCCAGCCCCGCACGCACCGCCATTTCCACCGCCGCCTGGTTGAGCATCGGCAACGAGCCGGGGAGCCCTAAGCACAACGGGCAAGTCTGGCTATTGGCCGTGAGCCCGAACACCGTCCCGCAGCCGCAAAACAGCTTAGACTTTGTCTGCAGCTGCGCGTGTACTTCCACGCCGATGACGACTTCGTACGTCATCGCTTAGCTGCGATCTTCTTCACGCAACCGGTCACGCTCGCGTCGCATCGCCTCACGACCGGCGTCAAACGCTTCGCGCAAGACCGCCTTCTTTGAATCCACAAACTCCTTGCCCTCTTCCACAACTTCTTCCACTGTTTCGCCGGCAAGGCCTGCTAGATCCCGCAGATTACCTTCTGCGCGACGGGCATACCCACGCAACTGATCACGCGATTCGCCTCCCGGCCGGGGAGCCAGCAATAATGCCGCCACTGCGCCCAACGCCGCGCCGCTCAAGAATGCGAGCAAGGCCCCTGATGATGATGCATTTCGATCATCCGCCATTGTGATGCCCTCCTTCTTCTCGAAACCGTTCCTTCATGACTTGGGTTGCGGCTTTAAAGCCCGCAACCACGCTTGCCACATTGGTCAACATCGATCCGCTCGAGCCCTTCACCGCATTATGCATGTGCTGAACCGACTCCCCCACTTCCCCAACCGCGTGCAAAAGGGTGGCAGCATGTTCCACTCCCCCTCGGGCTTGTTTCGTCGCTTCGTTCATATTTTGGCTGAGCGCACGGATTTCACCGATCAGCGGCGGCAGATCATGGTTCATTTTAGCGAGAAGCTGTTCGGACTCCTCTACCGTCTTGCGAACTTGAATCATCACAGGGACGAGAAAGCCCACCAACACCACAAACGCAACAGCCACTAGAATCGCAGCTATTTCGACGATTGTCATACGTCCTCCGTAAGAGGTAACACGTGAAAGAAACGAATGAGTGTTCCGGTCATGTTCTTGCCTTGTTGCATCTCACCTTTCACGTTTTACGTTTCACCGTATCACCGGCTTCTTCGCTCGCCACTGCGTACTCTGCTCGTACGCATGGGCCGCTCGCAAGAGCACCTCCTCTTCGAAGGGACGCCCGATTAACTGCAGCCCGATCGGCAGGCCAGCCCGACTAAATCCGCAGGGCAGCGAAATCGCCGGCACACCGGCGAGATTCGCGGAAATGGTAAAAATGTCCGACAGGTACATCTGGAGCGGATCATCACTCTTCGCGCCAAACTTGAATGCCGGTGTAGGTGTCACGGGCGTCACGATGAGGTCAACCTCCCGAAACGCCATTTCGAAGTCTTGGCGAATCAAGGTTCGCACCGCTTGCGCCTTGCCGTAGTAGGCATCGTAATACCCAGCACTGAGGACGTAGGTCCCCAGCATGATCCGGCGCTTCACTTCGGGCCCGAACCCTTCTTGCCGCGTTTTCATATAGAGATCGAGCAGGTTTTTGGTCTCTTTGGCACGAAGTCCGAACTTGACCCCATCATACCGCGCCAGATTCGAACTGGCTTCGGCCGTGGCAATCACATAGTAGATGGCGACCGCAGCGTCTGTCCGCGGCAACTGAATCTCCTTGATCTCTCCACCGAGCACTTTCAGTTCCTGAATCGCCGCCCGCACAGCCTGCTCGACTTCTGCATCAAGTCCCTCGGCAAAAAACTCGACCGGCACACCGATTTTTAGTTTTTTGAGATCTTTCTTCTTGAGCGCCTTCAGATAGTCCGGCACCGGAACATCAGCTGACGTCGAATCCAACGGATCATGCCCGGCAATGGTTCCGAGGAGGAAGGCGGCGTCCCTCACATCTTTTGTAATCGGTCCGATTTGATCGAGCGAAGAAGCAAAGGCGACCAACCCGTACCGAGAGACCCGCCCATACGTCGGCTTGAGACCCACCACGCCACAGAACGCTGCAGGCTGACGGATCGACCCGCCGGTATCGGACCCCAACGCCGCGGCACATTCGTCGGCTGCGACAGCCGCCGCGGATCCCCCACTGGATCCACCCGGCACACACTCCAAATTCCAGGGATTGCGGCTGGGGCCAACGGCGGAATTCTCGGTCGAGGAGCCCATCGCAAATTCATCGAGATTTGTTTTCCCGAGCAGCATATATCCTTGCGCGCGCAGCTTGGCAATCACGGTCGCATCGTACGGCGGAACGAAGTTCCCAAGCATGCGGGACGCGCAGGTGGTAAGAACCCCCTCGGTGCACATATTATCTTTGACCGCGACCGGCATACCCATCATGGGTAACGTCTTGCGCCACCCTTTTAACGAAGCATCGAGCGCGCTGGCCTGCCTCACGGCTGCATCTTTGGTCTGCGTGATATAGGCCTTCACCTTGGGCTCCACCTGGCCGATCCGTAATCCATAGGCGCGCACGATCTCTGTGGCCGTCACTTCACCGGCCGTAAACTTCTCATGAAGCTCGTAGAGCGAGAGCCTATGGATCGACATCAGCGTTTCATCTTTCCGGCCGCAATCCGGTTCTTCTCGTTGACTTGGATAATTTTGGGAGCATGCCGTTTGATTTCCTCATCGGAGTAATATTCGTAACAGAAAATGATAATCTGATCGCGGACCGCGCCTTTCCGCGCCGTCGGCCCATTGAGGATGATCTCGCCCGCACCCCGTTTGCCCGCCACGGCATAGGTCATGAAGCGCTCACCGTTATTCAAATTGGAGCAGACAATCGCCTCATAGGGTAGAATCCCCGCTGCATCCATCAAGTCCTCGTCGATCGTCAGACTCCCTTCGTAGTCGAGACAAGACTCCGTCACTGTGGCCCGGTGAATTTTCGACCGCAACATTTGCCTAAACATTCAAACCTCTCTTAAAGGGGTTGTCGATCTTCGATAATTTTTGGCACGACAAAAAACCCGTCGATCGACTCCGGCGCATTGTCCACCACACGATCGACGGGCAGGGATGGATACACCATGTCGGGGCGAAACACATTGACCTGTCCCAGCACCGTCGCGGTCGGCTCGATACCTCTCGTATCATACTGCTTCAACGTTTCTACGTGTGTGAGAATCTGGCTCAACTGCTTCGCAAACGCTGTCTGCTCACTCTCCGTCAACTCCAACCGAGCCAGCTTCGCAACCTTCTCAACTTCCTGTTTGGTTATCTCCATATTTCTCTCTCATTCTCTCTCAAGGATGTTCAAAATGGTCTTCCAGCAAGGCCGCAGGCGAGTTGAAACTGGAAGCGTAACATTCCCACCCACCCAACCCCGAGCTGTCGGAACAGCTCTTTTCCCGGGGGGGTACGTTGAGGATTCAACGAGACGAGAACGCCGCTGGAAGCCATTTTCAACATCCTACCTATTCGACCGTCACGCTTTTGGCCAAGTTCCGTGGCTGATCCACATCCGCGCCTCGCAGCAAGGCGATATGATACGCCAAGAGTTGCAATGGAATCGTAAACAAAATCGGCGAGAGCAGTGGATGAGTCTCGGGAATTGTGAAGACCGCATCGGCGATCTTCCCCAATTCTCGCTCACCTTCCGCTACGAACGCAATGACCGGCGCGCGCCGGGCCTTCACTTCCATGAGATTGCTCACGGTCTTTTCATACAACCTGTCCTTGGGCGCCAACACAACCACCGGCATATCCTTATCGATCAGCGCAATCGGGCCATGTTTCATCTCTCCTGCGGCATAACCTTCGGCATGGATATAAGACACTTCTTTCAGCTTCAAGGCGCCTTCGAGCGCGATGGGATAGTTGATCCCACGACCGAGGAACAAGAAATTCCGCTTCTTGTAATACCGTTTGGCAATGGCAATAATCTCCGCCTCGCGACCAAGCACCTGCTCGACCAATACCGGTAGTCTGACAAGTCGATCGAGCCAAGCCTTGCCATCTGCGACAGATAGGATTCCACGCACGCGGCCCAAATGTAAGGCCAGCATGTAGAGCGCCGTGAGCTGCGCCGTGAAGGCCTTGGTCGATGCGACGCCGATTTCAGGCCCACAATGCGTATAGAGGACACCGTCTGATTCACGAGCCAGGGTACTGCCCACCACGTTCACGATTGACACGACCCGTGCCCCTTTTCCCTTTGCTTCACGCGCAGCGGCTAGTGTGTCTGCCGTCTCGCCTGACTGCGATATCGTGATAAAGAGATCGTCTTTCCCGACCAACGGATCTCGATAACGGAATTCGCTGGCGATATCGACCTGCACCGGCGTACGGACCATCTCCTCCAATAGATATTTCCCCACAAGCCCCGAGTGCCACGAGGTGCCGCAGGCCACGATCCAGATCCGTCCGACCCCGGCAAACTCTTTCGGCGTCAGTCCGATATCCGGCAGATCCGTTTCGCCGGTCTCGTAGGAATAGCGCCCGCGCATCGTGTCGAGAATCGTCTGCGGCTGTTCGTGAATTTCCTTCAGCATGAAGTGCGAGAATCCGCTCTTTTCCGCCGCGGAGGCATCCCAGGTGACCTTCGTCGATTTTCGTTTCACAGGCCTGCCCTCGGTATCGGTGAACTGGATGTCGGTCGCAGTCACGACCGCCACATCGCCCTCTTCGAGGTAGGTCACGTCACGGGTATGGGCAAGCATCGCCATCACGTCGGACGCGACAAAGGACGACCCCTTGGCGGTGCCCACGACCAATGGACATCCGGAGCGCGCCGCAATCATCGTCCCCGGTTCCCGCTCCGAAATGACGGCAAGCGCATAACTCCCTCGCACATCCTTCGTGGCAGCTCTCACGGCCTGGGCCAGGTTCATGCCTTGCTGGAGATATTTGTCAATGAGATGCGCCACAACTTCCGTATCCGTTTCCGAATGAAATGCGTAGCCTTCGTTTTCTAATTGCTGTTTCAGAGGCTGATAATTTTCAATGATGCCGTTGTGCACAAGCACACAGCCTTTCGAACGGTGCGGATGGGCGTTTTGCTCCGAGGGCTTTCCGTGCGTCGCCCATCGCGTATGGCCGATCCCCAGCATACCCGTCAGTTCGTTCTCCTTAAGCGATTTCTGAAGATTGGCCAGTTTACCGACCGTGCGCCGAATTTCGATTTTGTCGCCTTGCAGCACCGCGACTCCGGCTGAGTCGTAGCCTCGGTACTCCAGCTTGGCAAGGCCGCCGATCAGAATCGGTACCGTCTCCTGATCGCCCACGTATCCGACAATTCCACACATACTTAACCCCTATGGCGTTTCTTTGCTGGCTTATTCTTTGAAGCCATCGGTCGTTTCTTCATGAGACGGATAGATATCGTCTCTTGTTTCACATTTGGGGGTTCATGATCTGCGCCAGTTTGCATTGCCCGCCGGCGAGCTGCCCAACCTGGACGATTCACTTGAGGCACCCGTGAAATGGTTAACGCATCGGCCGGCACATCTTGTGTCACGGTCGTGCCGGCTGCAATGTATGCACCACGCCCTACCGTCACTGGCGCAATAAGTTGCGTATCGCTGCCCACAGACACATTATCCTCGACCACCGTTTGATGCTTCTTCACACCGTCATAGTTGGCGGTGATGGTCCCCGCCCCAATATTCACTCCCTTACCGATGCGGGCATCGCCCAAATAGCTCAGGTGATTCGCCTTCGAGCCCTCTCCAAGTTCAGCCTTTTTCATTTCCACAAAATTCCCAACCTTGGCCTTCTTCCGTATCATCACACCGGGACGCAGATGGACGAACGGGCCCAGGTGCGCGCCATCTTCGATATGAGAATCGGCAAATACGCAGTGATCGAGAATCTCAACGTCATTGCCGACGGTGCAATTTGTTAGTCGGGTATAGGAACGCAGCACACAATCTTCTCCGATGACCGTAGTCCCTTCAAGCGTCACATTGGGATACAAAATCGTGTCTTTCCCGATCGTGACTGTGGCATCAATCCGCACTGAGGACGGATCGATCATCGTCACCCCGGCATCCAGCCAGCGATCTCGGATCTGCCGCCGCACCTCTTGTTCCGCCTCGGCAAGCTGCCGGCGAGTATTCACACCAAGCCCTTCGTCGGAGTTGTCGAGTACTACAGCAGCCACACGCCGCCCGGAATGTTCCGCGAGATGGATAATGTCCGTCAAATAGTATTCCCCTTGGGCATTGCTGGGGTCGAGTTTTTCCAAGGCACTGAAGAGAAACTCGCCGTCAACCACATAGGTGCCCACATTGATTTCACGGATCGCTTGCTCCTCTGTATTGGCATCACGATCCTCAACAATGCAAGAGACCGCTCGCTCACCTGAATGTGCACGCACGACCCGTCCGTATCCGCTCGCGTCCGCGAGCACTGCGGTCAGAATAGTCACCGTGGCACATTCCGCTTCATGCACGCGAAGGAGTTCGCGCACAGTCTTTTCCTGAAGTAGCGGCGTATCCCCGTTCAGAATCAAATACCTGGATGGAGCGGTCTGTTTGCCTACCGCAAAGACCGGACGGCTCTGTAAGACAGCATGGCCCGTACCCAATTGCTCCCGTTGTTCCACAATCGCTACCGGAAAGCCGCCGCTCTTTTCCGAATGTGCGTGGCCGATCACGTGACGAACCTGATCAGCCTGATGCCCTACCACAACTGCTACACGATCCCCCGCAACGCGCAACCCAAGCCCGACTGAATAGAGCACCATCGCCTGGCCAGCCACCGGATGCAGCACTTTCGCCTGCTTTGAGCACATGCGCTTACCAAGCCCCGCGGCCATCACGACCACCGCAAGGCCGGCAACCTTTCCCTCCTGGTCTCGGCTGACCGGTTTCGACACCATCGAACCCGCAGTGGCTTGTGAACGCCTCATCCGATCGGCACTCCCGTTTCAGGCTGTTTGACCGCACTCCACTTCGTCGAGGTCGTCACGGCTGACGCGAGAGACGTAGACGGTGAGCAGAGTCCGCCGGAGACAATGAGCTTCATCGCCTCTTCGACGCTCATATCGACGGATGTGACTTCATGTTCCGGCACTAACAGGAAATAGCCAGACGTCGGATTCGGCGACGTCGGGACGTACACGTGGATCAGCGGCTCCTGCGCAAGATCCTGCATGTCCCCTTTGGTCACGCCTGTGACGAAGGCAATGCAATAGTGGCCGTTCTTGGGAAATTGAATCATTACGACACGATTGTAGGACGCATGTTCCGAGAACGATAAAATATCCATCATGGATTTCAATGTCGAGTAGATCCCTCGTACGAGCGGCACACGATTTAAGCATTCCTCCCACCACTTCACGATTTGACGGCCCATAAAATTGGTGGCAAACACCCCGGTCACAAAGACCAAGACAATCAATGCCACAATCCCCAACCCCGGCACATAATGACTCGGCACCAACCGGGCCAGGAGATTTCCGAGAATCCCATCAACCGCCACGAACAGAGTCTTCAAAATCAGAATGGTTCCCCATATGGGGATAATCACGAGCAAACCCGTCAGAAAGTAGCGTTTTAGCAAGGTTTTCAGCATAGATATGGGCTGACAGAAATAGACCCTCATCATACAGAGAGTTTCGAGGACCTCGCAAGCCTTTTCTTGCTATTTTCAACAACTTGGAATACCATCCCGCCCGTTTTCTTCACAGGTGAGGAAGCCCGACAATGCGCGCAAAAAAGCGACAGGATCGCGGCCTGTTCATTACACTGGAGGGAGTCGAAGGCAGCGGAAAAAGCACACAGATTCGTGACCTCGCGAAGGGACTCATTCATGCAGGATACCGTGTGCTCCAAACGAGAGAGCCGGGAGGGACCTCGACCGCCGAAGCGATCCGCCGGATCCTCCTCACGGCGTCGCCCCACGAACCGGTCACACCTCAGTCCGAGGCCCTGTTGATACTCGCCGCCAGATGTCAGCATGTGACGCATGTTATTAGGCCCGCGCTGGAGCGCAGCACTGTCGTGCTCTGCGACCGGTTTTCCGATTCCACGTTTGCCTATCAAGGATTCGGACGTGACCTTGATCTGCAGTGGTTGCAGGCGGCCAATGCGGTTGCAACCGATGGGCTCACGCCGGACCTCACCCTCGTACTCGACCTCCCAGTTTCAGTAGGCTTAGCCAGACGGCAAGCCGATCGTGGGCAACTGAATCGGTTGGATCGTGAGACAGCACGTTTTCATCGAAAGGTACGCAAAGGTTTCTTGGCGCTCGCTGCCAAAGAGCCTCACCGCATGACAATCGTGAATGCGAACCGACCAGCGCACGAGGTCCGGGACGAGCTCAACGAGATCGTGGTAGAGTGGATGGCTCGACAACGTCATCTTCCACGCCGCACGAGATAGCATGCCCTTTCGCGACTGTATCGGCCACCAGCAGTCCATCGGATTGTTAGAGTCCGCCATCACCCATGAGCGGCTGGCTCATGCCTATCTGTTCCATGGCGAAGAGGCGATTGGGAAACGATTGACGGCTGTTCGGCTCGCGCAAGCACTCAACTGCGAACGGCCCTCAGAGACAGAACATCTCGACAGTTGTGGCGCCTGCCGATCCTGCCAACAGATCGATGCCCGCACGCATCCGGATTTTTTCATCATCGAGCCGGACCAAGAGCAAGTCACCCCGCAAATCAAGATTGAGCAAATCCGCGAGATCGAGCATCACATCATGTACCGCCCGCTCATCGGTGAGCGGAAAATCTGTCTCATCGACGACGCCGACCGCATGACCATCGGGGCAGCTAACGCGCTGCTCAAAACGCTGGAAGAGCCGCCGCCCCATAGTTTCTTCCTCGTCATTTCAAGCCGCCCCTCTGCCCTCCCGGCAACGATCCGGTCACGCTGTCAGACCCTTCGTTTTACCACACCAGTCCGCACACAGGTGGAAGCCGCGCTCATCCTGAAACGCAACATCCCTCCCGCAGACGCGCGATTCCTCGCCATCATCAGCGAAGGCCGTCTCGGTGACGCCCTCACCGCCGACGTGAACGACACTCGCGCACGTCAACAAGAGCTCGTGGACTTGGTCCGACCTCAATCCTTGCAATCGATCGGATCCGTCCTGTCCTCGGCGGAAGCCATTGCGAAAGCCGACCGCGCGCAGGACATACTCGCCTGGCTAGCTCGCTGGATCCGCGACCTCGTCTTGATTCAGGTCGGAGGAGATCGCGAACAGATTCTGTATCTTGACGATCTCACCACGCTTGAATCGTATGCACAACGGGCCGACACCGATGCGCTGTTGGGCCTGCTCTGTGAAATTGAGAAGACCGAGCAACGCGCCACGAGGCACCTCAATCTCCACATGGCGCTGGAAATGATCTTACTCCGCCTGCGCGATGCCGTGGCTGTGTCATCGGTGCCTGTGCCTGCCTAGATTTCGCCGTTTATTACCTGCTATCTTTTGTCACGCCACATGAACCATCCTAATAGTTTTTACATCACAACGCCCATCTACTACGTGAACGACGTGCCACACATCGGCCATGCCTATACAACCGTGGCCGCCGATGTACTGGCTCGCTATTGGCGGCTGCGTGGACGTGATGTGTTCTTTCTCACCGGGCTCGATGAACATGGGCAAAAAGTTCAGCAAGCCGCAGCCAAAGCCGGCGTCGATCCGCAAGCCCATTGCGACAAACTGGCCCCACAGTTTCAGGACCTCTGGAAACGGCTCAACATCTCGAATGACGTCTTCATCCGAACGACGGATATTCCACACAAATCAATCGTTCAACGATACCTTCAAGAACTTTTTTATAAACAACTGATTTACAAGGATGATTATACTGGATGGTATTGCACGTTTGACGAGCGATTCTGGACGGAAAAAGACGTCGAAAATGGTCTCTGCCCTGACTGCAAACGGCCAGTCGAACGTATCAGCGAGCACAACTATTTTTTCAAGATGGGTCAGTATCAGGACCGTCTGATCAAACACATAAATGAGCATCCCAACTTCATCCGCCCTGAGTCGCGCCGCAATGAAGTTCTGGGATTCCTCACAACCCAGAAGCTCGGCGACTTATCGATCTCACGGCCAAAGTCCAGACTCTCCTGGGGGATCGAACTCCCGTTTGATACGAACTACGTGACCTACGTCTGGTTCGACGCCCTTGTGAATTATGTCTCCGCGTTGGAATATCTCCCGAAGAAACCATCCTTCGATCAGTACTGGCCCGCGAATGTTCACCTGGTTGGCAAGGACATCCTCACTACTCACGCCGTCTACTGGTCCACGATGCTGATGGCATTGAACCTTCCCCTACCGGAAACAATCTTCGCCCACGGCTGGTGGACCGTCGATGGTGAAAAAATGTCGAAGAGCCGCGGCAACGTCGTCGATCCGAACAAGTTGGTCGACGAGTTCGGGGCGGATGCGTTCCGATATTTTTTATTGCGAGAAGTGCCCTTCGGACAAGATGGGGATTTTTCACGAGATGCGTTGATCGGCCGATTCAACGGTGCGCTAGCGAATGACCTTGGCAATCTGCTTAGCCGAACTTTGACCCTGATAGAGCGCTCGACAGAAGGGAAAATACCCAACCCCGCTTTGCCAACTTACCTTGAAGAGGTTGAGGTCAAAAAGATCGCCATAGAGCTTTTTGAAAAAGTTGAGAATGCCTTCAACGCATTCCAATTTCACCATGTTTTGGCAGAGATCTGGAAACTCATAGACCAAACAAACCTCTACCTTGAGCAAATGGCTCCATGGAGTCTAGCCAAAAAGGAACGAGAAAAAGAAAAACTGGCCACTGTTCTTTACACTGCAGCTGAATCTTTGAGGCATATCGCTCGCTATCTTTATCCATTCATGCCAAGTACCGCTGAGGCCATCTATCGACAACTTGGACTTGGCACTATGCCGCTGGATGCCTTGAAAGACGGCAGTATATCCGAGCGTTGGGGAGGGAATATTCAAATTGGAAGTCCCATTAAGAAAGAACAGTCTCTCTTCCCTAGAATTATTACAGATACACTGATTAAAGGAGAAGCTCGCGTGACAGAACAACCTCAAGCACCAACACCCATATCATCTTCACCTCCAACTATTACGAGTACTCCTACTGCAGCCCAAATCCCTTTACCTCAGATCACTATCGACGAGTTCATGAAGATTCAGCTCAAGACCGCGAAAGTCCTCAGCGCGGAACGCGTGCCGAAATCGGAAAAGCTCCTCAAGCTTCAAGTTACTGTTGGAACTGAGCAGCGGCAGATCGTGGCGGGCATCGGTAAGAAATACGAACCGGAAGCCTTGATCGGAAAGACTATTGTCATCGTTGCGAACTTGAAACCGGCAAAGTTGATGGGAATCGAGTCGCAAGGGATGGTCCTCGCGGCAGGCGATAGTGAGGTTCGAGGGCTCATCACTCTCCTTGAAGATGTCGAACCGGGCACCAAAGTAAAATGACTTGCCGCCTGCAGCTGATAGTCGCGTTTGCTGCATGCCTTATCCCAGTTTCTTGTCTCGCGGTCCCTGTTACAGAGGGACTTTCTCCAGACCTTCACCTCAACGATCCCAAGCCGACGACCATCCTCGTTCGCGTCGTGGCAAATGGCTCGATGGTCCTGGGTAAGGACGTGGGCGGGGCGCGCGTGACGATCACCGACGTGGCCACCAAGCAAATCCTTGCCACCGGAATTCAACAGGGTGAGGCCGGCGACCAAAACCAAATCATGCGAACGCCGCGCCTCATGGAAGAGCCTCGCTATAGCTCTCGACCGGCGGCAGCCTTTACCACAACACTCGATGTACTCCAGCCCACGCTGGTTGAAGTGACCGCCGAAGGACCACTCGCATACCCGGCGTCGTCCCAACGAGCCTCGACAACGGTGTGGCTCATTCCAGGACAAGATATGATCAACGATGGAATTGTCCTTCATCTCTATGGATACATCGTCCAGATCGAACAGCCGCAATCCGGCACGCCGTTGATCGCCAAAGACGATGTCATCCTGCGCGCCTCAGTCCGAACGTTGTCCGGAGCGCTGGTTCGTCCGCATGGGGACTGGGACTCCCGGAAGATCCGTATCTACGGCGAATTGATGATCGGGGATCGTGTGCTTGAACAACTTCAAATGTTCTACAGCGGAGAGCGGGCCACGTTTGAAGCCCCATTCTTTGTTCCCCTCCCGAACGATGCACCGGACGGGATCGTCCTCCGCGTGATCGCGGCTGATTCAGCCGGCGGAAACTTTGGGATGAGCCAAGCCAAGTACCCTGTGCTCAGCGAGCGGCTCCGTCCACACCAGAAAAGCGATCCCCGCTGATCAGAAAAGTCTCCGGAACGCTTGCCGCTTCGTCGCGCACATGCGACACTATTGTGTATGACCGCTCTTGCCTCCTATGAACATCTTCGCAGCCGCCTATATCTCTCCCTGGCGCTGAACGCGGCGATCATCGTCGCTGAGTTCATCGGCGGATGGATGCTCGATAGCATCGGCCTCATGAGTGACGCGGGCCATAACTTCGTCGATCAAGGCGCGCTCTTTCTTGCCCTCTATGCTCATCTCCTCACAGCCAAGCCTGCCACAGAAGCGAGAACATTCGGATATCATCGAGCCGGCATCATCGCGGCGTTCTTGAATTCCTTCATCCTGTTACTCACGGCCCTCGGCATCGCGTTCGTGGGATTCAAACGGATACTGGAACCCATCCCAATAGACGGCGGATGGGTCATGGCCGTCGCCGCCCTGAGTTTCGTAGCCAATCTGAGCATCGCACTCCTCCTACAGCACGGAGCCAAGGACGATCTCAACATCCGCAGCGCCTTCTGGCACATGCTGGGCGATGCCTGGGTGTCCTTGGGCGTCGTGATCAGCGGCGGAGCCATCCTATTGACCGGATGGACCATTCTCGATCCACTGATCAGCTTGTTGGTGGTTGCCGCCATTGCCAAAGGGGCTTGGCCGCTGTTTAGAGAATCGCTAGACGTCTTGCTGGAATCGACCCCGCCCAAGATCAGCGCCTCACACGTGGCTGCGACCATCGAAGCGATCCCCGGCGTGAAAAACGTCCACGATCTCCATATCTGGGCGGTCGAACCTCGATTGATTATGATGACCTGTCATATCCTCGTCGATGGAGATGATTCAGTCTTGACCAATCATTTACTCCATACCATCCGCGCCAAGGTCAGTACCGACTTCGGCATCAAACATCTGACGATTCAGATGGGCACCGCCTGTTGCGAGCCTGACGAGATCCACTGTGATCTCACCACGTTGGCAAAGCAGCACAAGGATGAGGGGCTCATACATGTGCACCACTGAGCGATTCTTTATGCGGGAACCTGCTCATACACTTCGGACCTCCTGCGTGACACGATGACCCCCATCCCCTTTTATATCCTCTGCGGCTCTCTCGGCGCAGGAAAAACCACACTCTTGATGCGGCTGCTTGAACATTGGAAGAGCCAAGGGAAACGGGCCGGGGTGTTGATGAACGAAGCTGGGGAAGTGAGTATTGACGGCCCGCGTGCAGGCACCATCGCTGAACAAGTGATGAACCTTGCAGGCGGGTGCGTCTGCTGCGATACGAAGGAAGATCTCTCTTGGGGAATCGCCCAACTGGTACGGGACTATGAGTCGGATGTGATTATTCTGGAATGTTCCGGCATGGCCGACCCGGCAGAAGTGATCGATGGCGTCACCGATCTGTATACCGCACAGCTCGCACACTTGGAAAAAGTCATTGCTCTCTTGCATCCCATCTCCACCGAGCGGGACAGTATGGGTGGCTTCGTCACCAAACAGGCGATTCGATGCGCTGACGAACTCATTCTCAATAAGCGAGACCTCTATGTTCCAGGGCATTGGGAGGCATTCAAAACCTCGATCATCGAACAGAACCCCTATGCGCGGGTCTGGGAGGCCAGTCATGCCAAAATCGATCCCTCATCGTTGCTCGAACCAATCACCCGCACGTTGCCGGCTCCAACGGTGAATGTGGAATTCGGCGTGCCGCGCTCGTCTGCCAAGCATACACGGGCGTCGTATCATCCCATCGCCACGACGGTTCGGCTGCCAGGCCCGTTGAACCTTATACGATTCCTGAGCTGGATGAAGACCCTCCCCCCAGAACTTGAACGGGCGAAAGGATTCTTCCGATTCGCCAAGGGACCGGAACTCCAGGAATTTCAATATGCCCCGCCAGGCGACGCGACCATTACCCCGATTACGTTGCTCGACGAACCGAGTCACGCGATCGTGTTGATCGGACGAGGCTATGACCAGGAGCACTGCCACGCAGAACTGTTACGTTGTGTGGAAAGATGTGAGAGCGCTGGAAGTTAAGCCGTGGGACTCGCCATCGAAGAACGGACACGAGAATAGCGTAGGAGCAACCACGCAATTCCTGCTCCGAATACGCCGCCGATCACCCACCCACCCAATATATCCGTGACATAGTGGGCTCCGATATACACCCGCGACAGACCGATCAGTCCCACCAACGGCCAGCTCACCCAACCTGACCGCGGATAGAGCACGTGAAAAAAGGCCGCCGCCGTCGCAGTGTTGATAGCATGATTCGACGGAAATCCGAAGGTCTTGCCGCAAGCTTCGATTTGATGGATATCCGGGAGCGCCATACAGGGTCGGGGCCGAGCCACAAGATCTTTGATTCGCGCTCCGACAAAATCCAATACACCGATGGATGCTGCCAGCACCGGGGCTGCCAGCAATGCCTCTCGCCATGACACCCACAGCCAATAGCCGACCAGCAAGATGCCAGGAACCCATAACAGACTGGATCTCGAGAGACTGAGCGCCGACTCGTCTAACCAATCCGACTGTCCAGCGAACCCATTAATGACTCGAAAGAGCGATTCGTCCAAGCTCATGTGGATGACGATAAAGCGTCACCTGTCATTCGTCAACCGTCATTCGTCAATCAGCGGGAAAGAGCCGGTTTGGTGTGTTTGCTCTACCAGGTGTGTTTGGGTATCAAGATTCTTGCACGCACGATCAGCGAGAGGCCATTAGGCCATCAGCTCTTTTCGTTACCGAGTCCGGAAGTGGATACGCACGGTCAGTTCTCCATCGATCGGCTCGTCGCCTTTCATTTGAGGCTCAAAAGTCCATTTGCTCAATGCCGCCATACCGGCGATGGTGAGTTCTCGATGCTTCGCCGGCTCCAGCACGACCACCGTAATCGTCGCATCTTTGGAGACCAACATACGCGCTTTCATCCAATCATCGAGTTCTTTTCCGTCCAAGGCGGGCGGAATAGCCGGCCAGGGTGTGGATTTGGGAACCGGTCCAAGCTGTTGATCCTTGTTAAGCGGCAGGCCATGGACATGGACTTCCGGCAATTCGATCACATCCTCCTGATGATCGCTCTCGTGCGTAGCCTCATCACCGACCACTGCGCGAGAGGAGGCCGGCCAAAGACACATACACAGGGCGCAACAGGGCGCGAAATACCCTGCTCTGCGTAAGATCTTCTTGAATGTCATCGTCATACTTCAGCGGTTATATCAGAAGAACCACTGGGCTCGGAAGAAAAATGAACGTGGCATGCCGGCGTGCGAGACGCCAAGCCCGATACTTCCCTCGCCTCGATTGATGAAATACTCTTGATCCAGGAGGTTCACCACGTCAAACCCCAACAGCATCTTCTGATTGTCCCACGGTAACGGGATGATGTGCGTGAGGGACATATTATAGATCGTATATGAGGGACTGTGGGTGGAGTTTGTTTTTCCTCCCTCTTCCGCCGTGCGGAGCCCAGAGGCAAACAACGTCTGACCTGTGATCGTCGTCCGCTCCAAAATGCGATAGGCGACGACCGCGGAACTCGTCAGGGTCTGTTGGTGATCGCAATGCACCCCGCCTTTCGAGTTGATATCGACAATTTCCGCCGCTTCGAGCAGGATATGACCGGATTGGAGTCCGTACCCTTTACACTGCCCCCAGGCCACATTACCGCGGGCCGTCACGTTATCCGTGATCTGGAGTTTCAGGGCTCCATCGATGCCTCTCGTCCACCCTCGCTCAAACGCGAAGTAGTTCAACAAGGGCGTCGTCCCAAACTGACCCGCATCGGAAAGATAGTTGGCGAGCTTGTAGTACCCAGTCAGTTGTAATGTCGCCCAACTGGTCAACGCATGGTAGCTCCCCACCTCGAAGTAATGGGCGCGTTCAGCTCGAACCGTATTATTCGTGGTATCTTCCGGCGCCGCTTTCGTTCCAGCGGTATTGAGTTTCGCAAATGAAATGGCCTCGAGGTTTGGCGGCGTAAACTGCCGCCCGTAATAAATATGGAACACATTCGTTGAGTCGGCCTTATAGGTGATCCCGACCCGCGGGCTGATCTGCGCCTCATCGCGCTGGTACTGCACGATATCGGCCCGCACACCGAGGTTGAAGGTCCATCGATCGTTCGGGCTCCACTGATCCTGAATCCAGAATTCTTGTCGGTAGCCGATCAGCCGGTTATCGGCATCCAGACCCAGCACATTCCCTGTCGGGTTGCCCGCCCCATCATCCGCAAATGTGAACAATCTTGTCTTGTTCACCGTCTGCGTCCGATCGACCTGAAATCCGGTTTTGATCACATGCTCTTTGTTCGGAATATAGGTGTAATCCAGCCGGACTCCGCCCGAATAGGCGGTCCGATCCTGGCTGGCCGCGGAGAATGGCTCAGCCGGGTCCACCGTGTAGGCGAGAAGATTGAACGGATCCGTCCGAAACGTCGCCCTCGTTTGGCGGGCATACCCTGAGAGGCTGAAAAAACTATGACTATTCACATCATGCCGCCACACCATGTGTCCGTATTGGTTATGTTCCTTTTGGTTTTCGTCGATGGCCTGGGACGCGACCGGTGCAAATCCAGGGCGGCTCGACTGAAGCAGGGGCAACACCGTCCCGCTGGGGTCGATCTCTTGGCCAGGACTGGTCGGAATCTGATACTTCGCCACGGAATTTAAAAAGACCCACGAGAAGTTATTTGTATTGTCGTGCTGATAATCTCCTCGAATGAACGTTTGGTTCCGTTCGCTTTGCCCATGAAAAATCGAATGACCAAGCGTCGGCGGCTCGATGCCACGATTCGTGGCCGTATAGCTGTTCAACACGTAGAACCGGAACTTCTCGCCGATCGTCCCTCCATATTCGAACGACGGATTGATCGTTCGGTTCGATCCGCCGAACACTTGGGCAGATCCGAACCCTGGTTTGGTCCCGCTCTTGGTCGTGATGTCCAACACCGCGGCCGTCTTGTTTCCATACTGCGCTTCCATGCCGCCGAGAATGATATCTGCCCGTTCCCATGCCCGCGGCGAGATCACATCGGAGAAGGTGGACGACACGGTATCCGGAATCGGCACACCGTCGATACGGAACTGGAGGTTCGCATGATCCTGTCGAATATGCACTTGCTTGAGCGATCCATAGACGGCGCTCGGAATCGTGATAAGCACGTCCTGTAACTCGACATTGTTGCCGCGCGGCAATGTTTCGATATCCTTTCGACTGATCGAATGGGTCTCGCTCGAAGCCTTATATTGAATCGGTGCAAGAGGCGACCGCACTTCGAGTGCGATCTCTTTGGTCTTGGATAGGGTCAAGGTGACGGGGTCGGGTGCCTTGGTCGTGATTTTTAGCACGATATATTCGCTCCGATAGGTATCTTGTATGGCGCTGACAGAATAGGTTTCATCGCCAGGGACGGGAATGGTGAACTCGCCGGCATCGTTCGACACGCCGGTCGTTACCAACATCCCTTCTTGATTCTTCACCTCGACGAGCACCTGCCCTGTCCGACGAAGATCCTGGTTCTGAACCGTGCCAGTGATGAGAGTGGACTCGACCGCACCGGCACGAGCCTCGTGAACACTCAGACAGACGAAACAGAGACAGAGCGAACGAACAATAAACCGATTCCATAAGATAGGTCGCATGAAGTCCCCCCTACGATCACGTATTAAGAAAATGCCACGGGCGTCCAGCACGTAGTCTGATGACAACCGTGCCAGCATGGTGCGACGCAAATGACGTGACTAGCTGCAGGGGGGAGCGCGAGAAGGACCGAGTGTAGAGAGTTCGAAAGACAGCAGAACAGAGTCCGCTGGAAGTTCCAACAGATCGACAAATCTCTGTGCGATGAGGAAAGGAGCGCCGACATCGAGAGACCCAGCTGTATGATGCTTGACCCACTGGCAGAGGTCGGTGTCGGAGTGTTCGTGCCCATCGTGGTCGGCAGCCGCCAACTCGTGATGGACATCCTGCGCCACGGCAAACGGCGCAATGGCGAGCAATAGCAGGACAAGGCCGGCGGCCACAGAGCCCCGAAGAACGCAAGGCAGCCATCGTATGGAAGCGCGCAGATTCATTGAGGGCGAGCTAAGTAACATAGGCGTTCACAGCTTGTCAAACCGTTGAATCAAGGCAGTCAGTCCAATCCATCGCTGGTAGCTTCCGGTGGATATTTCCTTTTATATACGCTATATTTTATACGTCGAATGTGCAATATCCCATCACATCACACTGCAGGCAATTCCCTGGCGAAACGGCAGGACCATGCAGCGACCACTCGATAACCAACATATCATTGAAATTAAACCGCTGCCCTCGCCGCGAACGGTTAAGTCAACACTGCCGATTACAGACCAAGCCGCTGCGCTGGTTGTTGAAACCAGGGATGCTATTCGTCGCATTCTGCACGGTCAAGATCGTGATCGCCTGCTGGTGATCGTCGGACCCTGCTCCATCCATGATCCTGAGGCTGCCTATGAATATGCCGACCGGTTGAAACCAGTGGCGGATGCGTTGCGCGACCGGTTACTGATCGTCATGCGCACATACTTTGAAAAACCTCGCACGACGATTGGGTGGAAAGGCCTCATCAACGATCCTCATCTGGACGGCACCTGCGACATCGCAACCGGAATGGAGCTCGCGAGAACAATCCTCCTGAACATCAACAAGCGCGGGGTTCCCTGCGCGGCTGAAGCCTTGGATCCGGTATCACCGCAGTATATCGCCGATCTTTGGAGTTGGGTCGCCATCGGCGCCCGCACCACCGAAAGCCAGCCACACAGGGAAATGGCTAGCGGGCTCTCTATGCCGGTCGGCTTCAAGAACGGCACAGAGGGCAATCTTCAGGTGGCCTGGAATGCCATGGTCGCTGCAAAGCAGCCTCATCATTTTCTTGGCATCAATGCCGATGGGCTCACCTCCATCATCAAAACCACCGGCAACCCCGACCGTCATATCGTGTTGCGGGGCGGAGGAGGAAAGACCAACTACGAGGCTGAACACGTCGATCGTGCGGAGGCAGTGGTTGCGAGCGAGGGCATCGTTCGTCCCATCATGATCGATTGTTCACATGATAACTCCAGTAAAGATCATCGACGTCAGGGATTGGTTGCGAGAGAAGTCCTCCGCCAATTCCGCGACGGCCGTCAATCCATCATGGGATTCATGCTTGAAAGCAATCTCAATCCTGGCAAACAGATCTGGCAGCAAGGGAAAGCATTGGCCCACGGCGTTTCCATCACCGATGCCTGTCTTGGCTGGGATGAAACGGAATCGCTATTGGGTGAACTTGCTGAATCGATTACCGCAAAACCTGCCTAGATCTCATACACAACGGTGCCCGCGCTAGTTTTTCATAGAAAAAGTGATCGCGATCGGCGTACCAAGCGCAATCCAGGATAAGACATTCCAGATTCCATCGCTGCTCTCAAAAATTACGGCTCCTTCAATCCATTGATAGTGCCGCTGGTAATCTGATGCCCTCACTTGGCTTGCCGAAGCTCTTCAATGGTCTCAGGCATCTCGTTGGCGTGGAGAGACATGACCGCTTCCGTACTTTCCGACATCGCACCCCATAGCCAAATCGTCGCCACGGCTCCTATCAGCATTCCAACTGCGATGGCCAGGCTGATGAGCACTCCCAGATCATCATCGCCTCGCGACCGGCTGCTTCCCATGATCAGCCCCTTTCGACTCAACGTTATTGAGACATCTAATTCACGACTTGCTGAAATGATGGATCGGAAGCCCTTCCAGTGGTGCGCTTGGAAGAGATCTCCTTCGATCCAGTCTCCACCGAAAAACCTTTGGCGGGACGCATCATCACAGCCACCCAGCTCCCAGGCCAGGGTTCGCCTTCCCATAAGACCGACGGCTCTCCAGACCCAAACCTTGTTTTTGCTCCATCCACAAAAAGTGACATCGCATCGATTTGCAACACCCTGTCCGAAGCTTTTGCAGACGGCTCCGGCATATTTTTCGCTTTCTTGTGTATCCACTTGTACGCGGTGATGTAGCTGATGCCTAAAAGCTGTGCGATCATTTCATGACTGGCGTTACCCATCGCGTAGAGCAATACTGCCAACGCCTTCATCGCGGGCGGGTTGCCCCGCACCGCTGTCGCCGTGAAATGGCAGCCGCAATCCTGACACAGATATCTTTGGTGGCCCCGTATGGTCCCGCTCTTTACATACCTTGATTGACCACACTTCTTACAAGCTAGCTTCGTCATGGCTTACGCCTCCCCATGATTCGGATTAAAGCACCACTTACATCTCACGTTCAGTGTCTCTTTTTACGAAGATACGTCGAATGCTGACTTCGGACCGGCTTTGGCCTGGCTTCGTCTTTCAATGACGCTTCTGCGTGATCGCATACCGACACCCTCGCAAGTCCAGAAGGCTCCATTTTGGAATCGGCTGTGCCACTGACAGCTCGGACAGTGATGGAGTTTCATGACTCAATTTCCCGCCTAATGGCAGACGGTGGCGTTGGAAACATGACCGGACACGACGCTTGAATCTTTCGCGGCTTGCCTGACCAGTGCGCCAAGTCGGCCAACCGAATCTGCGAACGCCAGAAACTCGACTCTGTCGAAATGCAACGTCAGAGGGCCATAGGTAAAGTGGAGCTTCCCACATCCGCAGAACGCCACCTTCGATTGCAGGTCACCGCGTAAAACATTTTCCATGACTCACGTCTCCTTGGTGTAATAGATTCGTCTCACAATAGACTCGGTTACACGGGCACATACTCCGCCTTGTTCGTAGCCCCCTCGTGATCAAGCTCAGCGTTGGGCCTATGGATGTCGGTCAATCCGACGATCTTACGAAGCGTCTCCAGATCCCTATTGACAAAATCATGCGTGACACGTAACCGGAGTATCCCTTTCTGGTCGATCATGAATGTATGGCAGCGTGCCGACCGCTCCGCCGCCGCCACGCCGAATAACCGATGGAGCCGGCCACAGAGATCCGCCAGAACCGGCGTGTTCGGCTTGACCGGCTGACCGATCCACAATCGATCCAAGGGACGCGGCCCTGAACTGACGATCAGGAGCGTCGCGCCGACCGCTTCAAACCTCGCAGCATGCGGGTCGATCTCGTCAGCAGATAGAAGGCCGACGTAGGGCAAAAAACAGAGCGCGACTACCCTATTCACGTAATGCGTGCCACGAAGATACGTGAGATGTCCCTCGACCAACGCAGGACCATGAAAGTCCAATGCGTGCATTCCGTTGCGTTTCATCGCGTTTCTCCTTTGTTTGAACCGTTCACTTGTACATGCCTCGATTCCTCGCACCTGACCAAGAGACGGTTGAACATTCAGGCGGTACCACCCACAATTGATACATTTCATTCCAGGCGTTGGACTGTGGTAATCGAGCGCTTGTTCCACAATCAGGAAACCACCGCACCTCCGACATGATCCATCATCGCCCGCCCTTTTGTGTGGTGAGTCATTTTCAGCCCCTACTTAAATTGGCTGAAACGTGACGAATCATTGATTGCAATTTCCTCTCGCATCGACCGCAGCAAGACTCGTCCAGTCCCATGGCGGATTTTGTCGCCTGAGGACAGTCCCGATGTCGGGCTACGATTTCTGAAAAATCATCCATCGTGATTCCTTTACACAAACAGATATACATCTGCCGCGCTCCTTGAATAATGTCACTGCGCATGCCGCCAATAAAAAAAGCCCAAGGCCTCTCGCGATGACCTTGGGCTCCGTCCTGAATGACTCTGGCCTCAACCGCTACATGCTGCCGCCTGGAACCGCGGAGCACGTTCTGATATTGAGAAACGATATCATATTAGATGGCACCTTGCAAGCCCCGTAACCTCATCTCATTAACTTTTTATGCTTGTCGATTCCCGGAATCAAAACGAAATGGCCGGGACGGGACAAGGTTGCGCTTACAGCCGAGGTCGACGAGGATCGTGATGGAGAGGATGCTGAAACTTCAGTGCTGGATGCGCTGGGTCAGTGCAGACTTCTTCAGGTCGAACCAGGCGAAAACCAATCCTGCAGACCTGATCAACGAGGCAGACGAACCATCCAAGCCAATGTCGTCGACGTACACCACACCCCCGTAACGATCGGACCGAGCAACCTTCGTCGGGTAAGCGCCTCGCCGTCTCGGGCATCCAGCATCAGCCACTAAAACCGAATCGTCCAGACAAGTTTTGCTATCAGTTCGGAAACTTTGGAGTGCCAGCCTCGTTCGGTATCGGCATTGTGATTGAACACCAGAAAAAGATCACTGCCCGGTTGCACCGCCCATCGCATCCGACTATTCACGCCGAATTCGTTTGACACGTTGTCGTATTGCCCTACCAGGTTCCAACTCAGGTTGCGCGTAAAGGTCATGTTGAGATTGAGTTGCCCGACATGCACCGTAAACTTTCTATCCGGCAGATCTAGCCTAACCTGATTATAGATCGCCCCTAGATTGAACCAGGCACTGGGGCGCCAGACCAGCCTCGTATCAAGGTTCACACGCTGGCCACCGTTGAGATAGGCGCAACATTCGACTTCGATCGAGCCCGCGACGGCGCGTGTCTTCGCACTTTCCAGAGACAGGGAATAGGCGAGCCAGGTATAGTCTCCGGGAGGAATGATCACGTTAGGTACGATTTCAAACGGCTCGAAGTATTGTTCACGTCTGACCACCGGGGCGAGATAGACCCTGTCTTGCAAGGTCGACGTCACTTGTAATTCCGGGAGCCACAGGGCGCCGGTGATCGGGCGACCATCAAGCGTGGTCTTATCCTCGGCATAGAGTCCTACTCGCACCGAATCAACTCCCGCCGGTCGCCAGGACCGCCCCAGCCATCCGGAATAGTCGCGCGTCCCCGGCTGCAGGATAAAGCCTAAGGCGGGGTTGAAGTTGCTCCCCGATTGGCCAAAGGTGAGCCCCGCATCCCAGGTAAAGTTCGGATAGAGCAATCGTCCACCAAAGGCATTACCGGACTGCCCTGCTCCCCCATCCGACTGCATATAATAGGCATTGAGCTCCATCACTTGCGAGGTCCCCAGAAAGTTCGAACTCTTGAGGGTCAGATCGGCCCCGCCCAAACGATTCTCGATGTTCTGTAACGGATTCCCATTGGTAAAGATCACACCCGCCGAAGATTCGTCGAGAAACCCAACACTCGCGCGGCCCACGGTGAGATTCTTGGAATTGAGGCCGTCCGTCTTATCGGCCTGGATCGACAGAAATCCCATATTGATGCGTCCCACTTGGCCGGTGACCTTCACCCCGCCCAGCAGATCGATCGGCGTCCGATCGGCACTCAGGCCGATGCGCCGGGAAAAAAACGGCAGCGGTGCCGGCGCGCCCCCGCCAAACTGGAAATAGTTGTTGTCTTGGAGGAAGAACCGCCGCTTTTCTGGGAAAAACAGCGGGAATCGCGTCAGATTGACCCGCCGATCGTCCACCTGCGTTTCGGCAAAATCGGTATTGATGGTCAGGGCTGCTGTCACCGACGGGGTCACCTTATAATAGACATCCCCGCCCAGCTCGAAGGGGAACTTGTCGTTCCCGCCTGGCGTCTCGCGTTTGCCCGTGAATTTCGCATAGGGCACGATATCAACTCCCAGGCCTTGCTTGAGACCGGTGAGCCCTTCCAGATTCCCGGCATCCCCCATGACCACGACTTCCTTGGTCCGGGTCGCGGCGGTCCATCGTATGAATTCGTTCTTGCGCGCAATGACCCGCTCCACGTTAAAGCCCCAGGTGGGCTGCTGTGGATCAAAGCTGAGGGTCTTCATCGGAATCGCCAGTTCTGCGGTCCAGCCCTGGGCATCGATCTGGGCGTCGGCGTACCAAATGCCGTCCCAGTCAAACTGGATCTGCGTGCCGACGCCCTCCTCAATGTTGACATGGGATGAGATCAAGCCATCGCGGCGATTCCCCAGCGGATTGACCTGAAAATAATACCCGCGGCGCCGGTCATGGAACGGATCGAGCGCCACCGCCACCGTGTCATCCCCGTCCATCTGGATATCGCGCTGGCGTTCTTTGGCGATGATCAGATCCGGCTCAGGGTCGAAGGCCCGAACTCCGATATACAAGAAATCGGCGTCGTAGAGCAGGCGCACCTCCGTGCGGGCACTCGGCAGGGCACCTTCATTGGGATAGGCTTGGGTCAACTCCGTCACCACCGCCGCTCGCTCCCAGGCAGATTCGGTTAGGCGGCCATCAATGATCGGCGGCTCCTCGGTCTTGACCATCTGCACACGAGGCACGGGGTCCTGCACGACTGGAGCGTCGACAGGCAATGGAGCTGGAGGAAACAGGTCCGCCCCTTCCGTGGGCAGAACCCCAACCCAGACACTGGCAAAAAAGACGCCAGCCAGCACCACCATCACCTTTTGCTGCATCATGCTTCCTACGCACCATCAACCAAAGACCTGCTCGTCGGATATACTCTGCCGTCTGCACCTGCCATTGGCGGCCCGATTCACAAGGGCGAGGCAGTCATCGGTCAGACCTGCAGCATTGAGACATGGTCTTCGATCGCTGATTCCGTCACGACATCAGAAAGCCAGTTGCATAGATGACCGGAGAAGCCAGCCCACTGAGGCAGACGGCTACTGAACGCTTGCCCTGAATGCACCAGTCATTGCGCCGCTGTATGAATCGATGGTCACTGTCCGCTCAGACAAGAAGGCGCTCAACCCTGGCATTCAAAGCCATGAGAAGGACTCCCGCCTCGATGATTGGTGGGAATAGATTGTATTAAGACGTACGAGACGGGAGAAACCTCACCTTCGTCGAAGCGGTGAGTTGTCGGGGAAGGCCAATGGGAGCATTACTCTCCTGTCGGTCACCCGCCCAGATACACCAGAATGGCTCCGGCACTCGCGCTTCATCCAGTCCAGTTCAGCAGTGGCGTGCACCTCGCACATCAGACGAAACCCATTGCCGAATAGTGAGTCCATCGGCTAGTGTGCCTGACATTCCCATAAGTTCCAGGAATAATCTGTCGAGATGACTTGGTATTCCTTTCGCTTTACAAACCCGCCGTGTTGTTCAAGGAAATCCTGTTCGACGGGGCACGAATAGGCGACCAGGACTTGGTGCCCAGTTGCCGCGTGGAAGCCATACAATTTGTCCAACACGCTTTTAAACACAGGGCCCAGAAACGGGCGGTACATATAAATCAAGAGGTTCGTAGAAGGAAACACAAATTCGGCGGCATTGGCGCACACAGCTCGCAGACTTTTGCATCGCATGCTCGCGCCGAGAAGGCGATACCGTTCGATATTGTCTGCGGCGACTTGATAGTGAAGAGGAGAGAGTTCGACGCCGATGACTTCCTGGAAAGGGAATTGCGCGGCGATGATCAGCGTGCGGCCCTTTCCGCAACCCAAATCGACGAATGAATACTCCCCCGTCTTCGTCTCCCTCACGGCGTTGTTCAAGATATGCCGCATGACGCATTCACGTGTGGGCACATACCCTACTGAGAACGCTCGTGCCGTCTCATCAGTAATACTGGAAGCTGACGGTCCTTCATCGCACCCGGACGTCGAGACGTGATACTTCTCATCGAAATCATCCTTCGGTCTCTGGCTTAAGAGATAGAGAGCGACCTCTTTCAGGGTTTCCTTGAAACCAAGCAGCCGGTATGTGTTCACGACAATGTCTAATTTCTCCTTAGTGTCCGGGCTAAAATTCATTGACGCCTCCATTTAACTCATCTCGATCCTTGTCCACCACGGGGAAAGCCAAGTCCATCTCGTACGCTGACTCGGTGGAACTCTGCTCAGGCACACCCGACAGAATCTCGCTGATCCGCTGGTGAACGTGAATACTGTGCACGGCGTCCATGTGATCACCGGCTAAGGTGCCGACTGCGACTGTCCCGGTTGTGAAGTCGCTCCAATCGATCGGCCCTTTGCCGTAACGCTGCAACGTGTTGGTGGTCCACCAGACATGGATAGGCGCCTCCAGGCTCCGGTTCGCATGCTCGCGTAAGAACATCGTCCCGTTCTTGTCGAGCACATAGCCCAATCTCAGCATATCGATCGATGCGTGGGCCTCTTCTTCTGACAGCCAGTCTCGTTCTTTTGCCCAGCGGATTGCGTAGTCTATGCGCTCTTCGTCCGGCAAGGCATTCAGATGCGCGTGAAAACCAGACCGTTCTTCTTCAGGCATGCGCAGAAAATCTTCCCTACGATCGCTCCGGATGTATGCCAGCATCTCGTCCGTTTCTGACAAGTCTTCGCACGAATAGATGTCAACTTGTGGTTGAGTATCCAGAATGCCGAGAAAGGCGATCGACTCTCCCTGTCGTTCCAGTTCATGAGCCATGGCCAACGCGATCACTCCTCCATTCGACCAACCAAGTATATGAAAGGGGATTCCCGGCTGTTGGCAGCGCCGCACCAAGGCCACATGCTCCTTCGCAATGGCCGTCACCGACACATCACGCCAATCCGTATCAAACAATCGGCTCAGACTGAGCCCATAGACCGGCTGATCGTCCCCGAGCGCATGGGCCAGCGGCTGATAGGCCTTCACATGCGTCCCCGTCGGATCCACACAGTAGAGAGGAGGTTTCGAACCCTGGGTGCGAAATGCCACCAGGGGGGAGACCTTGTCTTCCGCAGGTCGTGATAACGATTCAGCCAATGCCGCCACGGTCGGATATTGAAAGACCGCGATCAACGGAAATTGTCCGCGGATTCCTTCCATTGTTTCGCGAATCCTAGTCATCACCTGAACGGCCAGCATGGAATGGCCGCCGAGATCGAAAAAGTTATCGTGGATGCCCACACGCTCGACCCGAAGCACATCAGCCCAAATCCCAGCGAGACGCTCTTCAACAGGCGTGCGCGGCGCCGCGTACTGGAGCGTTGATGATCCGCCGGCATCCGGTTTCGGAAGCGCTTTACGATCTACCTTGCCGTTGGCGTTACGCGGCAATGTGGAGAGAGGCACGAACATTCCTGGGATCATGTACTCAGGCAGATTGTGTTGAAGAAACGCTCGCAGGTCGCTGTGTGAGACTGGCGGGTCCTGATCGAATACCAGATACGCGGTGAGCCGCCGGTCCCCTGGAGAGTCCTCTCGAACCATCACCACAGTCTCGCGAATGTTCGTGTGCAACAAGAGATTGGTCTCGATCTCGCCCAGCTCAATGCGAAATCCTCGTATCTTTGTCTGATAATCCAGCCTCCCGAGAAATTCGATCGTCCCGTTGTTCAGATAGCGGGCTCGATCCCCCGTGCGATACATGCGCTCTCCTATGCAGTCGGCAAACGGGTTGGGAATAAATACCTCAGCCGTCCTCCCGGGATCGTTCACATATCCGCGGCCGACTCCTACTCCGGACACGCATAACTCGCCGGACACTCCGACCGGTGAAAGCTCCAGCGAAGAAGAAAGGACATATAATCGTATGTTCTGAATCGGCCTACCGATGGGAACATGAATCGTGTCCGCTGGAGGGGACTGTTCCATCACAAACACCGCCACGTCGTCAGAACATTCTGCAGGGCCATAGGCATTCATCAATGGAATCGACGGGTACCTTTCAAACCATTGGCGACAGACCTTCGGCGACAGGGCTTCACCCGTCGGCAAGACCCAGCGCAACCGTGATAACTGTGGCACATCTTCTCTGGGATGGACCGCCGTCTCCAACACTCCCTGAAGAAGTGAGGGAACAGTCTCCCATATCGTGACTCCTCCGTCCGCCAATGCACTGAGCAAACGAGAGGGATCGTGGGCGGCTTCGTTTGGAACGATGCGGACTTGTCCGCCACAGATCAGCGGAGCGAGAAATTGCCACACCGATATGTCGAAACATTGTGACGCCGTCTGAGCGACGATATCCGAAGGAGTGAGTTGAAGGCCTGCGACTTTGCTGAACAGATGATTCAACAGACCTCGCTGTTCCACCATGGCGCCTTTCGGCACCCCCGTCGATCCGCTCGTGTAGATGATGTATGCCGCCTGTTGCAAGGAAGAATGTCTCGCCACGTCACTGTCCGGCTGATTGCCTGCAAGAAGGCTTTCCAGCGTCACAAGCTTCGGACGCTCTTGCAGAGGCATATGCTTCCACAGGGTTGTCAGGCAATCGAGCAGCTTTTCCAGCGTCAACACAACGGATGCCCCGCTGCTCGATACCATTTGTCTCAGACGCTGGTCTGGATATGCGGGGTCCAGCGGAAGATAGACGCCGCCGATCTTCATGATTCCCAGCATCGCCGCCAGCAAGTCGATGTCACGATCGCCGATGACGGCAATCACGGACTCCGGCAAGACCAGCCCGGCCATGCCATGCGCGATCCGGTTGGCACGCCGGTTCAGTGCGTCGTACGACATCGCGTTCGTTCGATGTGTGACGGCGATCGCACCCGGAGTCTGTCTGGCTTGCTGCTCGAACAACCTATGCACAGAGTGATCAGGCAGATCCTGGTCGGGCCGGCCGTTCCAGTCGATCAACCATTGCTGCTGTTCACTATTTGCAATCAAGGGCAGGTGCCCGATACGGCATCCGGGATTCGAGATGATACCTTCCAGCAGAATGTAAAAATGCCGGAGCATCCGGTCGATCGTCGCCCCCTCGAACAAGTCCGTACTATATTCCATCGTCGCGCTCAGACGTCCCTCGAACTCCTGCACGGACAAGGACAAGTCGAATTTCGATGTCGTCGTCACGACATCCACCGGCTCGAATCGAAGACCCGGCGCCTCCATTTCGGTTGTCGGCGCATTTTGCATGTCGAACATGACTTGGAACAGAGGAGAAAGGCTAACATCACGAGCCGGTTGCACCATGTCCACGACTTTCTCGAAGGGGACATCCTGGTGCGCATAGGCATCGAAGCAGAGATCCCGAACGCGGTGTAGAAGATCCGTGAACGTCGGATTGCCCGATACATCGACGCGTAACACGATCGTGTTGACAAAAAATCCGATCAATCCCTCGATCTCCTTCCGGTTTCGATTGGCAATCGGCGTGCCGACAAGCAAATCTTCCATCCCTGTGTACCGATGCAAGAGCACGTCGAAAGCCGTGAGCAACAGCATGAACAGTGTCACCCCCTCACGGCGGCTCAGCACGGTGAGCGCATCCGAAAGGTCCTGCGGAAATTCCACAGTCAAGGCGGCTCCGGACGATTGCTGCACTGCTTGGCGCGGGCGATCGGTGGGAAGCGACAAGAGGGGCAGGTCTCCACCCAGTATCTGTTTCCAATATGCCAGTTCCCCGTCAAGCACTGGGCCGGACAGCCAGGTCCGTTGCCATTGGGAAAAATCCGCATACTGAATGGGCAAGTCGGTGAGTGGTGACGGACGTTGCTCTACACACGCGCGATAGAGGGCAGTCACTTCTCGAACCAGCACATGCGCGGACCAGGCGTCCGACACGATGTGGTGTAAAGTCAGGAGCAAGACATGTTCGACGGGACTCAGCCGAAGCGCGGTGACACGCAGCATCGGCCCATAGTCCAGATCGAACGGCCGCTGCGCTTCGGCGGCGGCCAGTCGGTCGGCGGCAGCCTGCCGGCCCTGTTCCGGCACATGCTGGAGATCAACGACCGGCAATGGGATACTCAGTGGCGAGGCAATGACCTGAACCGGTTCACCATCGTTCACCTTGAATATCGTCCGCAACACCTCGTGGCGTCGCACGACTTCATCGAAGCTCTGCTGCAAGGCCGCCATGTCGAGCGGTCCCAGGACACGTAAGGCGATCGGAATATTGTAGGAGGGGCTATCCGGATCCAATTGCGCCAGAACCCACAGCCGTTGCTGTGCAAACGACAGAGGAATAGGGCCGGTTCTCGGGGCCGGAAGCACATGAGGAAGCTGATCGGACGAACCGAGGGTTCTCGCCGCGTCGACCACCTCCGCCAACTGCGCGATGCTCGGGGCATCGAACAAGGTTCGTAACGGCAACTCGACGCGAAACGCCTGGCGCAATCGGGACATGACCTGCGTCGCAAGCAGAGAATGTCCTCCGAGGTCGAAAAAATTATCGCGAACTCCCACGGAATCTCTTTTGAGGACCTCACTCCAGAGGCCCGCGAGGATTTCTTCGGTCACCGTATGGGGCGCGACATATATTCGCTCGCTGTTTCGGCCTTGCTCCGGTTCTGGTAACCCATGTCGATCGACCTTGCCGTTTGCCGTCAGCGGCATGGCAGGCAGGAACATGACCACGGTGGGAATCATATAATCGGGAAGGCGCGAGCGAAGGAAGTCCTGAATCATGCGGCCGTCCACCTCCGACCCTCGCATCACAAGATACGCGGCCAAGTTATCCTCACCGTGCCGGTCCTTATGCGCCACCACGACGGAATCCTGAACGGCGGGGTGCTGAGCCAGGGCCGCCTCGATTTCTCCCAGTTCGATCCGGAATCCCCGGATCTTGATTTGATGATCGATGCGTCCAAGAAATTCGATCCTTCCATCCGGCCAGTAACGAGTCATATCACCAGTTCTATAGAGGCGAGCGCCAGCCCGCAACGTATGAAGATGAGGAACAAATCGTTCGGCTGTTCGATCCGGTTGATCAAGATAGCCCCGTGCTAATCCCTCTCCGCCGAGATAGAGTTCTCCGGGCACGCCCACGGGCACTATCTCCAAACGCTCGTCGAGAACATAGGCCTCGAGATTGTCGATCGGACAGCCAGTAGGCACGTTGACGGATAGCTTTCTTTCATCCGATTGAAGAACCGAACAGGTCAACGCACCGATGGTCGTCTCGGTCGGTCCGTAGTGATTGATCACTGCACATGACGCCTGTCGCATCACTTGATCCGCCAATTCGTACGACAGCCGCTCCCCGCCCATGATCAAGTACTTCCTGGGGAAGATGTTTCCCCCATCGGCCGTCACCATCAAGGCTTTGAAATGGGAGGGTACGATTTTTAGGACATCGATAGGATGGCCTGCCAGATAGGCGCTGAACAGCACGCCATCCGTCGCCGTCTCATAGTTGATGACATGTAGACAGCCGCCCGAAGCCAGGCTGGGAAAGATGGCGGTATTCCCCAAGTCGGCGCTCAACGTCGAAACCGTCGCGAACTGCAGCGGTTCCTCCACGTTCAACAGCCGGCAAAGCGCGCGGGTGTAATTGACTGCATTTCCATGGGTGACCGCAACCCCTTTCGGTACACCGGTCGACCCCGACGTGTAGATCACATAGGCGAGATCATCCTGTGACATCGGAAGATTCAGATCGGTAACGGGCTCTGTTGCAAATACCGACGAAGAACCCCCGAGGTCCAATACGGTTCCGTCAAATCCAGGCCATGGCCGGACCGGCTTATTCTGTGTCAAGACGATCGTCGCATGGCTCTGAGTCATGTGCGGCGCCAGCCGAACGGTTGCATGCGCGGGGTCCACGGGCACATAGGCCGCTCCCGCTTTCAGCACTCCTAACAGTCCGACAATCATCTCGGCGGATCGCTCCACACAGAGGCCGACGCGATCTCCCCGCTTTACCCCCCGGCGAAGAAGGCCGTACGCCACTTGATTGGCGGTCGCATTCAATTCCGAATAGGTCACGACACGATCGCCGGCGACGAGAGCGGGAGCGCCAGGCTGCCGCTTCGTCTGCCACTCGAACAATCGATGAAGCGGTGCTGGCTCATCCTCGTGGCGCGTCGTCTCATTCAATTTGTGGATCAGCCGCTGACGCTCTTGCGTGTTGATCATGCCCAGCCTCTCAACCGGATCACCCGCATGTTCGGCCACACTGCGAAGCAATTCCGTAAACTGATCGGCAAAACATTGCAGCGCTTCGTGCGGAATCCTGTCGGGAGCATAATGCCACGCAAGACGTAGAGTGCGATCCCGTTGCGAACAGGACAACCGCAATTTAAAGGGTTCGGTGGCGAGAATGGATCGGTCAAGCGTCAGTATCCCCTGCTCGATTCGATAGGGCCCTTCTATCCGCTCATACTCAAATCCTATGGGATCCGTCAGCGCATTGATTTGACCGTCGGCCGCTTCGATTGGAAAGTAGTCCTGCCATTCGATGGCCTGCGCATGGGTCTGGGCCGCTCGTGAAATCAGATCATGAACGGATAGCTGCGAATCGAGCAACCCGTACACCGGCAGCCATCTTTCAAACAGCCCGATCCCCTCTTTCAATTCTTCGTATGGCCGGCCATGACACCGCCACCAACAGATCAGATCCCGCTGCTGGGTCGCCCGCGCCAGCCACACCTGCCAACATACGTAAAGGACGACTTCCAGCGACACTTGACGATCGTGCGCAATCTGTTCCAAACGTGCCACAACATCTTGAGACATATCTCCTTCGATGGAGTCCGGAGAAAATCTGGCGGGTGAGTCAAATGGGCGTTCAAACGGCACCGTCAGGGCCGGATAGGACGTTAAGTGTTGATTCGACCATCTCTCGCGACCTGCCTCGGCCTCTCCTTCTGAGAGCAATTCATTTTGCCATTCTGAAAATTGCGCATACTGCACTGGTTCATCCATGGCCTCATCGACACCTGTCTCCCCATACCACCGGGCGATCTCACTGGCGAGATTCTGAAGCGAACATCGATCTGCACAGAGCGCTGGAATAGCAAGGAGCAGCACGGATCGTTCCGGCGAAAAGATACACCAAGTGGCGCTCAACAATGAGCCGCATTCCCACGCGACCGAAGCGGCACGCCCCGCTGCCAGCTCGGCTTCGATGGACTCTTGATGCCGGCTGTCCTCAAGGCACTGAAGGTCGAGGCTCCGCCACGGAACCTCGACCTGTTCGGAAACGACTTGAAAAGGGATCTTGACGCCTGCCTCGCGATACAAGTTCGTCCGGAGACTTTGGTGGCGGGCCACAACCTTGCGGAGCGCAGTTCTCAATCGGCTGCCGTCGAACAGACCGTCGAGGCGGATGACGGCTTGCGCGTGGGAGACCGCACCGTTTTGCTGGAGCTCCCACAGCCGCTTCTGTTGTGGAGAAAGACGGAGTCCCTGTACCTCGACCTCTTGTTGCATGAATCTTCCTATACGGTGACGGATTGAAGTGTGGCATGGCTGATCATGTCACCCATCGCGACGACAATCTTGCGGGGTCCGGTAAAGGGATCCCGCGCATGCGCCACCAGCATATTGTCCAACATAAGAAGGTCTCCCTCCTGCCAGCGGAACCGCACTGCCGTCCTTTCATACAATTCGCCGATTTCCGCGACGGTCGTATCGTCGATAGGAGAGCCGTCACCGAAATAGACATTGCGCGGAATCGACTCCATCCCGAGCATCGACAGCAGAGATTCCCGGACAGCCGGCTCCAAACAAGACACATGATGGAGTTGAATCTGGTTGAAGAAGAGCCATTCACCTGTCTTCGGATGTTCGATCACGGCCGGACAAATCTGCCTGGTACGCAACGAGTCTTTTTCCATCCACATACATTCCATTCCGTTCTGAGCGCACATCTCCTCGACGACAGCCTTATCGGACGTTCGGAAAAAATCCTGCCAGCTGACATCGACACCGGGAGTAAAGTTACGGACATACATCAGTTGTTTCGACTGAAGCGCCTCGCGGACGTTCGGGCGAAGGGCTTGGTACATTGCTCGACAATCGACGATCGGTGTCTCGCCTCCTTCCGGCGCCGCTTGCACGCAGAAAAAGAATTGTTTTTGCGGCCAGCGATGCATGTGTGAGCTTTCATTGTGAAAGAGGATGGCCTTGTCGGGAGGGTAGGGCGTGGAGCCATAGACATGACGCCCGCTTTTCTCCCGCGGCAGATCTCCATACTCACCGAACAACTCCGGACAGACCGCTTGCGCGACCGATTCGAAATCCGAGACCGTCCGCGTACCAAACCCCCTGAACAGAAGTGCCCCGTACTTCAAGAGGTCGCGCTGAAGGAGCGACCGATTCTCCTTGGCCCAATCGATCAGGTCCACATCGTCCACCGCGGGCATGAACACCAAGGGAAGCGACCGGTCTGAAGAAAGCGGCCGGCTCGTCACCAGCGTCCGTTGCGACAATGCGACCGTTTTGGGTTTGATGCTCTTGAATCGCTGGAGCTTTCCCTCTTCCCGCTGTTTCGTTTCCATGACACGCGCCTCCTTTTCCTCTACGCTCAGCATGTCCAACTGGTCTATTCCATGTTCCGGCGCCGCAACGATCTTTCCGAGCAGAGTAATGAAATTTCGTGCCATACCGGCGATGGTCTCTGACTCGAAAAGATCGCGACTAAACTTCCAGAGGCCCGATAATCCATCTTCAGTTTCTTCCATGAACAGTCCAAGGTCGAACCGCGAGACTTCGTGTTCGAACTCCAATGATTCCACGGTCAGATCGGGGAGTTGCAACGAAGGCGGCGGAACGTTCTGCAGGACGAACAGCACTTGAACCAACGGGTTTCGACTGAGATCCCGCGACAGTTTCAACGCCTCGACGATCTTCTCGAACGGCAGATCCTGATGCGCATAGGCCCCAAGCGCCACCTCTCGCACCCGCCTCAATACTTCGACGAATGACGGATTTCCGCTCACATCCGTGCGCATCGGCAGAAGATTGACGAAGAATCCGATCAGATGTTCGATTTCATGACGGTTTCGATTTGCGACGTCCGTTCCGATGAGAATGTCGGTCTGGCCGGTCGCGCGGGACAGCAGCACGTTGAATGCCGCCAGGAGCGTCATGAACATCGTCGCGCCTTGCCGGCGGCTCAATGTCCGCAACGAGTCGGCTACCTCTTTCGGAACAAGGAACGTATGGCGGCCACCACGATACGTGTGGATTTCCGGGCGAGGATGGTCGGTCCGTAGCGCGAGCTGAGGAGGATTGGACCCTAGTCGCTGTTTCCAATAGCCGACTTCCTGCTCCAACACCGTTCCCTGGAGCCACTCCCGTTGCCAGAACGAAAAATCGATATACTGAATGGGCAATTCTGGGAGGAGGCGCTCCAGCGGCATCGAGAAGTCATCGCCCGACTGGGTCGATGCGGCAGCGAGTGCCCTATAGACTGCCGCCACTTCGTTCGTCACGACCGCGAGCGACCATGCATCCGCAGCAATGTGATGGACCGTGACCAGCAAGATGTGCTCATCATCCTGCACCCGCAACAGCCGGGCGCGAATCGGGAGATCACGCTCCAATGCAAATGGCCGATGCGTTTCTTCTTTTGCACGGCGTATGACGGACGCCGCGCGTTCGTCATTGGGAGCACTCGTCAGGTCCTCCGTCACAAAGGCAAAACGTTCGTGACTCACAATGACTTGCCTGGCCTCACCATCGACCGAATGAAACGTGGTCCGCAATGTTTCATGACGACGGACGAGTTCGCTGAAACTCTTCTCCAACGCTGCACAGTTCAACGCGCCCTGTAACTTCAATGCAAATGGAAGATTGTAGGCTCCGCTTGCCGGATCCATTTGAGCGAGAAACCACATCCTCTGCTGCGCAAACGAGAGCGGGAGACGTTCTGTGCGCGCAACCGGCACGATCGGAGGGGCCGCCGACCCTGTGCCCTCCGTAGCCATACGATCGATGGCGACGGCAAATCCCTCGACCGTCGGAAAATCGAAGAGACTCCGCAGCGGAAGTTCGAGCTGAAACACCGCGCGCACGCGCGAGATTACTTGGGTCGCCAGCAAGGAATGGCCGCCGAGGTCAAAAAACTGATCGTGCCGCCCGATGCGCTCTATCCCCAGAATCTCCGACCAAATCCCCGCGACGAGATCCTGGGTCGGCGTGCTCGGCGCCTCTCCACTCTCGTCGGATCGGTCACCGTCCGGGACAGGCAGCGCCTTCCGATCGATTTTCCCATTGGAGGTCAAAGGCAGAGCGGTGAGAAACACGACGGCGGAGGGAACCATGTAGTCAGGCAAGGCCTGTTTGATGAAGGTTCGAATCGCTTCAGCGGTCAGAGCCTGGACCGGCACGACATAGGCGACCAGTTGTCTGTGCCCCGGCTGGTCTTCCCTGGCCATCACGACACTTCGAGCAACGTCTGGATGCTGCGAGAGCCGCGCTTCGATCTCACCCAATTCGATACGAAAACCGCGGATCTTTACCTGATGGTCGCGGCGGCCGACGAATTCAATCATTCCGTCGGATCGGTGGCGGGCAAGATCTCCTGTTCGATAGAGACGTCCGCCTCCCTCCAGACAAAAGGGATCCGGTACGAATACCTCGGCAGTTCGCGCAGGATCGTGCACATATCCGCGCCCCACCGCCACGCCGCCCACGCAGAGTTCGCCGGCGACACCGGCCGGCACAGGTTCGAGATGGCGATCGACGATGTACAAACGCACCCGATCGATCGGCCTTCCGATTGGCATTCGAGTCGCCTGTTCGTCCGGCATCTGCTCGATGCTCGCGACAGCCACATCGTCCGAACATTCCGCCGGACCATAGGCATTGATGAGCGGGATGTTCGGATACCGGGAAAACCACTTGCGGCATAATTCGGGAGACAGGGCTTCTCCCGTCGGAAGTAACCACCGTAGATGTGGCAACGCCAATGACGAAGATTCCAACATCGTGGATAAGAGCGACGGCACGACCTCCAGCACCGTCACATTCCGGTCGGCAATCTCTTGCAGCAGCCGTTGAGGATCGCGGACTATGTCGTCGGCAACGATCTGAACTCGAGCGCCGCACAAGAGCGGAGTGAGAAATTGCCACACCGAAATATCGAAACACTGCGACGCCGTCTGCGCGACGACGTCGGCTCGGCCCAATCGCAGCGTCGGGATCTTGCTCGTGAGATGGTTCAGCATGCCCTTGCAATCGACCATGGCGCCCTTGGGAAGCCCGGTCGATCCCGATGTATAGATGACATAGGCAAGATGGTTCTGCACATCGATCGGCCGCGGATTTTCTTCAGACCAGTCCTCCATGGCCATCTGTTCTACTGAAAGAACTTTCGGCCGCCGCTCCTCCGGCAATCGAGCGATGACCTGAGCCAGCAACCCGGCATGGCCCTCACGGGTCACGACAATCCGTGCCTGGCTGGCGGCAATCACATGCGCGATCCGCTCGACGGGATGATGCAGATCCAACGGGACATAGGCGCCACCCGCCTTCAGGACACCGACGATCATGGACAGGAGCGCGAGCTCCCGCTCATCGAGCAACGCCACGATCGTATCGGGTCCCGTACTCAGCGCGCGCAGGGCATGGGCAATTCGGTTCCCGGCGCGATTGAGGTCCTCGTAGCTGAGCGTACGGACTCCGCTTTGCGCGGCAATGGCCTTGGGTGTCCGTGCCACCTGGACTTCGAACAGTGCCGGGAACTGCCCGTCGATGTCATCCGCCCGATCGGTATCGTTCCACTCCGTCAGCACACGCCGCCGCTCTTCCTCTCCGACCATCGGAAGTTCATGGAGCTTAGAGTCGGGGGCGGCCGCCATCCCTTCCAACAAGGTTTTGAGGTGGCGTGACATGCGTTCGACATCGACATGGTCCAGGACCCGACGATCATAGGAGAGGCGCACTCCCATGACGTCTCCGGGGTAACCGACTACTGTAATGGGATAGTTGGTGTGCACGCGGTCTTGTTCGAACGAAATGACGCGATCGTCGTGCGCCTTCTCCAGGCGCGGATCCTTCGGGGCATTTTCGAACACCACCAGGCTCCTGAACAGCGGCTGGCCGGATGGCACGTCACTCCATTGCTGAATACGGACCAGTGGCGCGTATTCGTACTGACGCACTCTATAATTCTCTGCCAGGAGATGTTTGAGCCAACCGATCAACTGTACGTGGGGAGGAACCGTGACACGGAGCGGCAGGGTATTGATGAACAGGCCTACGATGTCTTCAACACCCGGAAGTTCTGTCGGCCTTCCCGCCACCGTGACCCCGAACAATACTTGTTCCTCTCCGCTATACCGGGACAGCAGCAGCGCCCATGCGCCTTGCACAAAGGTGTTGGGAGTCACTTGGTTCGCCAGGGCCAGAACCTGAATCCGCGCAGATACGTCGAGCGATAATTCCATATGCACATCGCCTACGGTCGCGCCCGCGGCAGGCATATCGGGATCAAGGCGCTCGATGCCGAGTGGCGTCGGCATGCTGAAGCCCGCCAATTCCTTTCTCCAAAATTTTTCCGCAGCGCCAAGATCCTGCCGCTGAAGCCAGGCAATATAGTCGCGGTACGGCGGGGGCAGAGGCGCCTCCAAATCCCGGCCCTCTATGAAGGCTTCGTAATGGGCCAGGAAATCCATCATCAACAGCGAGAAACACCAATCGTCCGTCAAGATATGGTGAAAACTTCGGACGATGGTGAACCGGTCTGGTGTCTGGCGTACGAGCCGAATTCGCATGAGGGGCGCGCGGGCGAGTTCGAAACCGGTCTCCAGTTCCCGTTCGAGGAGTTCCGTCATTGTGGCCCGCTGCGTTTCCTCATCCCGATCTTTCCAATCGAAATCATCGATAACATCCGCTGCATTGACGTGACGATGCACAACCTGCAGCGGATGCTTCAGATCGTCCCACATGAACGACGTCCGAAGGATGGGGTGCCGGTCGACGACTCGCTGCCAGGCGCGGCCGAAGGCATCCCGGTCCAATCGGCCATCCCACACGTAGTACTGTTGCATCAGGTACATCCCCGTGCCGGGATTCATCCGCGTGTGAAACAGCATGCCTTCCTGCATAGGTGACAAGGGATAGCAGTCCTCTATGTCGTTCCAGTCGTCGCGCAGACCCGCCAGGTCCGCTCCATCCATACCGGTAAGCGGGTAGGCAAGCACGCCCGCATCGGCGTCCGAATCGACCCGGGGAGATGGCGGCGCCGCGACGTCCGCAGAGGAGGATCCACGCGCCGCAGCTGCATCGGACAGCGTAGAGTCGGCTCCGACATCGGTTTCAGCGGTGTCTTTCCACAACGCCACCGCAGCAGCCGCCGCAATGGTTTGGTGTTCGAACAGCTGTTTGGGAGTCAGCTTCACCCCCCGCTGATTGGCACGGGCAATTACTTGCAACGTTCGAATCGAGTCTCCGCCCAGTGCGAAAAAATTATCGAACACCCCCACCCGTTCGAGGCGCAGCACGTCTTTCCAGATCGCAGCGAGAATCCCTTCGACCTGATTTCGGGGTTCGACGTAGGATACGGCGCCAGCCGATGGTTGTTGCGACGGATCCGGCAGCACCGACCTGTCCACTTTTCCGTTCGCCGTCAATGGAAAGGCCTCCAGCACGACGATCGTGCTCGGCACCATATAATCGGGCAGTCGTCGAGCGAGACTCGCTCGTATCGCAGCCACATCTGGCGTCTCCGACCCGACCACATAAGACAGTAGCTGTTGAGTCCCGTCGGCCGTTTCCCGCACGATGGTCACGGCATCTTCGACAGCGGGCTCGGCACGAAGATGCACGTCGATTTCTTCGAGTTCGATGCGAAAACCCCGCACCTTGACCTGATTGTCGACGCGTCCTAGGAATGCGATAGTCCCGTCGGCTTGGAGCCTTGCTCTGTCACCGGTGCGATAGAGTCGTCCTCCAGATGAGGCGCCGAATAGGTCGGGAATGAATCGCTCGGCCGTCGCGTCGGGACGCTGGAGGTAGCCGCGACTCAGACCCGATCCGCCGATGTACAGTTCCCCCGGCAGACCGGCAGGCATCGGGTGAAGATCACGGTCGAGGATATAGGCCTGGCTGTTCGCTAAAGGTTTGCCGATCGGAATCTCGGTACGACCATCGTCGACTTCGTTCAGCTGATGCACCAGCACACCCACGGTCGTCTCAGTCGGACCGTAGTGATTGACGATTCGGCAATTCGGCGCAAGCGCGCGGATCCGTTCGATAAGCCCGGGGCGCGAACGCTCCCCTCCGAGAATCAGACAGTGATGTGGTAACACCCGGGCGGCGTTGCTGGCTTCCAACAGACCGGTGAGGTGACTTGGCGTGATTTTCAGCACGCCCACATGATGCTGGTGCATGTACTCAGCCATGGCGTCGGGGTCAAATCCCCGCTCCGTCGACAGGACATGCAAGGGGCGTCCTGAACACAAGGCGCCGAAGATCGAGGTATTGCCCAGGTCCGCCCCCACGGTCGATACGGTGGCGAAGCTCACCTCTTCCGGCAAAGCCAGTCGCTCTAAGAGACCCTGGACATAGTTCACCACCTGTCGATGCTCCACGGCCACGCCCTTCGGTCGGCCGGTGGAGCCTGAAGTATAAATGACATAGGCGGTATGATCGAACCGGACTCCGCTGACCGGGAGCGTATCCGGAAACGTGGAGATCGCAGGCCAGTCACGATCCAGACATACGCAGATGATGTCGCGATCGGCTATGACGTCACTCCACTGGGACTGCGTCAAGACGATCCGGGCATTGCTATCCTTGAGTGTGAAACTCACTCGATCCGCCGGAAGTTTGGGATCGATGGGGACGTAGCCTCCTCCGGCTTTCAACACGGCAAGCAACGCTACGATCAAATCGAGTGAACGTTCCATGCACAGACCGACCAGCACCTCGGGTCCCACTCCCACGGTTCGGAGATATGACGCCAGACGGTTGGCCTTGGCGTCCAGCTCGAGACCAGTGAGCGCCTCCCCCTCATACCGCACCGCAATCTTTTCTGGATGAATGCACACCCATCGCTCAAACAAATCATGAATGCAGGCACTCGACGAATCCGGCGACGGAGACGCAATCTCCTGCGACAGCACGAGGCGGCGCTCGTCGCCTTCCAACATAGACAGATCCGCCAGCCGGCCATCGTCATCCGACACGATGTGGTCCAGCAGCGTGACATAGTGGCGGAACATGCGGGAGATATCGCCATGACTGAAGCAGCTGCGGGCATAACACAGAATCAGGCGCAGCTCGGCGCCCGGTTCCACCATCAAGGATAATGGATAGTTGTTGCGTCCGGCGGTGAGCGTGTAGGCGCCCTTTTCGCGGAGAGACAGCGGATTGATCCTCACACCCTGCTGTTGTCCGATCGATTCGTCCTCCGGAAAGCTTTCAAACACGACGATCGTGTCGAACATCGGCCGGCCGGCTGGAAGTTCACTCCAGCGTTGGATATTCGACAACGGCGTCCATTCATATTGGCGGATTGCACTATTCTGCTCCTGC
Source organism: uncultured bacterium (assembly GCA_965233175.1). Lineage (GTDB taxonomy): Bacteria > Nitrospirota > Nitrospiria > Nitrospirales > Nitrospiraceae > Palsa-1315. The sequence continues at coordinate 143,881 of CBDDRW010000039.1, read as the reverse complement.
AATGCCTGCAACCAGGAACGCACGTTCATCTCTGCCGGCAATGAGACCCGAACCGGCATGGTATTGATGAACAGTCCGATCATGGAATCAGAATCGGCCAACTCCGCAGGGCGTCCAGACACGGTCGAGCCAAACAGCACCTCGCGTTCTCCGCTATAGCGGCTCAGCAACGCGGCCCAGGCCCCTTGAACAACGGTATTGATGGTGAGGCGATGCCGCTGAGCGAAGATGCGTATGGCATTGCGTTGCTCTCCGGACAACACAACCTCCTGCTCCGCATAGAGCAACTCGTCGTCAGGCTCCGGTTCCTGATTCGAGTCCAACGGCAGAGTGGTCGGTGTTCGAATGCCGGTCAACGAGGTTCGCCAAAACTGCTCGGAAGCCTGCCGGTCCTGTTTGCCCAACCAGGCGATGTAGTCGCGATACGGAGGCGGAGGCACGATCTTGAATGGATGTCCCAGCCGCAAAGACTCATATTCTGTCACCACTTCTTTCAGCAACAGCGCAACGCTCCACCCGTCGAGTAGGATGTGGTGATGGCTGTTAAAGAGATACCAGGTGTTGTCGGCCACCGCGATCAGGTGCAGCCGCATGAGCGGAGGCTGGAGAAAGTCGAACCCCTCCAGACGATCGCGATGCAACAGTGCCTCCACGGCGCCCCGGCGTTCAGTTACCGGCAACCCGCGCCAATCATGCCGATGGATCGGGAGGGTTGCGGTTCGCCGCACGATCTGGAGAGGTTTCTCCACGCCCTCCCAGGCAAAGCCGGTGCGCAGTATCGGATGCCGATCGACAGCTCGCTGCCACGCCTGCACGAACGCGTCGAACTCCAGCGCGCCCTCCAACAGAAATCCGTAGTGACAGAAGTACGGATCCGTCGCTCCTTCAGCCACCCGGTGGAATAGTAGGCCCTCCTGAAGAGGGGACAAGTAGTACATCGATTCGATCTGTTTCCTATCGTGCATGACTTCCACCCATTCTCTCCAAAATTGCATCCAACGCCTGCTGGCCGATCTCCACATCGGGAAAATCAGAGGGCGTATACCCCCCGGCTTCGGGAGACACACAATGTGCGATCAGTTCTTGAAGAAGGCGCACGCAGGTATGACTCAGCCCTTCGACCGTCTCGCGCCTGAACCGATTGCGGCTGTACGTCCAGGTCATGTTGAGCCGTCCGTTCAGGACCTCGGCATTGATGTACAATTCGTATGGCAGCCGATTGTGCAGCGCATGCTCCATCCCTGGCGATTCGTCGGCAAGCCCCAGGAATGAGTCTTCCGGCAAGGTCTGATCCAATTGGCCGAGATAGTTGAAGCTGATGTGAGCCTCCGGGTATGTCCGCAGGCGCCCGACCGCGCCGCCGGTCTGGAGATATCTCAACATGCCGTACCCGACTCCCCGATTCGGAATGCGCCGGAGTTGCTCCTTGACGGCTTTCAACGCATCTCCTGGTCTATCTTTTGGTCCGATCTCCAGCAATACCGGAGCGACGGCGGTAAACCATCCGACCGTGCGGGAGATGTCGAGTTCCGGGAACACATCTTCCCGCCCGTGTCCCTCCAGATCGATCAAGATGAGCCTCTGGTCTGTCCATCGCGCCACTGTCTGCGACAGTGCGGTCAACAGCACATCATTGATTTGCGTCTGGTATGCAGCAGGGACCTCCCGGAGAAGGGCACGAGTCTCCTCTTCCTGTAAGAAGGCCGACAGGCTCTCGCTCGATGCCTCTGTGCGGTCTCCTTCCGGCTCGTCGACCGGAAGCGGTGCGAGCATCGCCCGTCGGGGATCAACCCAGTAGGACGCTTCGTCCTGTAACGTGTCCGACTGGCCGTACTGCTGGAGCCTTTCCGACCATTGTTTGAACGACGTACTCTTGGCTGGGAGGCGGACCGAGTCTCCACGGCGGTGTTGCACGTAGGCATTCTCCAGATCTTCCAGTAGGATTCGCCATGACACACCGTCGATGACGAGGTGGTGAATAATCAGAAGCAGCCGGCCTGAGCGCAGCGGGCCCATATCAAACCACACGACTCGAAGCAACGGACCTTCGGCCACATTCAGGCTTGCCTGCCATTCGGTTGCAAGAGCGTGAACGCGTTCTCGTTGCATGGATTCCGAGAGCGTGGAGAGATCGACCCGCTGCACGACCGGACTCGCCGTCTCTGCGTCGATGCGCTGGCGCCACTGTCCATCATCGCGAGTGAAGCGCGCCCGAAGCACATCGTGCTGTTGCTGTAGGGATTGAACCGCCATATGGAGGGCCGGATAGTCGATCGGCTCCCGGACTTCGAGCAACAAGGATTGATTCCAATGGTTAGGATTGGGGAACTCTCGTTCGAAGAACCAGTGCTGAATGGGAGTCAAGGGGAACTCTCCGGTCACCGGACCTTGCTCAGGAGGCAGGAGCATGCGGCCTCCTTCTGTCGCGTGATCCGTTCCGACGACGGCGGCCAATGTTTCAGGAGTCTGGTGCTGAAACATCTGCCGCGGCGTCAGCATCAAACCGGCTTGCTTGGCACGTGAAACGATTTGAAGCGCAAGAATAGAATCGCCTCCCAGCTCGAAGAAGTTGTCGTGAATTCCAATTTTCTCGATCCCCAATACGCTCATCCAGATATTGACCAAGGTTTCTTCAGCGGCAGAGCGCGGCGCCACCCACTGCCGTTCATGATTCGTAAAGCCGGGAACCGGCAAAGCCGCCCGGTCGACTTTGCCGTTGGGCGTGCGAGGCAATGCATCCAGCGGCACGACGATCGACGGCACCATAGTGTCGGGCAATTGCTCGCGCAACATTCGGCATAAAGCCTCGCCGTCGCAGACCGCTCCGTCATGCGGCGTGACATAGGCCACAAGTTTCTGCTGTCCTGGTTTGTCCTCGCGCACAACGGCAACAGCCTCGCGCACTTCCGGATTCGCTTGAAGCCTGGCTTCAACCTCGCCCAATTCGATCCGCACTCCGCGGAGTTTAATTTGATGATCCAGCCTCCCCAGGAATTCGATCGTGCCGTCGGATCGATAGCGGGCGAGATCGCCCGTCTTATAGAGGCGATCCTCCGGAGCTTCGGCGAATGGATTGGGAACGAACGCCTCAGCCGTGCGGGCAGGATCGTTAAGATACCCGCGACCCACTCCGGGCCCCGCCACGCAGAGTTCTCCCGAAGTCCCAATCGGCACAGGAGCCAGCCAGCGGTCCAGGATATACAGCCGCATATTATGGATAGGGCGTCCGATTGGCATCGACACCGTCCCTTTCTCAGGCGGACCCGTAATTTCCGCTATGGCCACATCGTCCGCGCATTCAGCCGGCCCGTATGCATTCAGCAATGGAATGTCTGGAGCGTGTTCAAACCATCGCCGGCTGACCTCCGGTGACAGCGCTTCACCGGTCGGCAGCACCCAGCGGAGGGTCGAGAGCACCGCTGTTTGACCGGTACTCGGAACATCCAGCAGCGCTTGCAACAATGTGGGTACGATTTCCAGTACCGTCACGTTCCGCTCTTTCAGATGGGCCAGTAGCCGTTCTGGATCATGCGCAATCTCGTCAGGTACGACGAGCGTCCGCCCGCCGCACAGTAATGCGGTAATGCATTGCCAAACCGAAATATCGAAGCAGAGCGAAGCTGTCTGAGCGATCACATCGCCGGGACCTAGATGGAGCATCGCCAGCTTGCTCATGAGGTGATTGGTCAGACCCTGCTGGGTCACCATGGCACCTTTCGGTGTGCCGGTCGAACCGCTCGTATAGATCACATACGCCAATTGAGACGGCGAACTGCGCCTGAGCGGGCGGTCGCAGGCCCATGTTCCGTTGAGTATCTCCTCAATCGTCAGGAGACGTGGTCGCGCCGACTGCGGAAGAAGGGCGAGCGCATCCGCAAGCCGTGATGTCCACAAGTCCGCCGTCAGCACGACGGCGGCCCGGCTCAATTCCAAAATGGACGCCCATCGTGGCGTGGGATGCGCCGGATCGAGAGGCAGATAGGCGCCGCCGGCCTTCAAAATGCCGATCAGCATGGCCACCGATCCAGGATCGCGTTCATTGAGCACTGCAACGATGCTGTCCGGACCGACACCCGAAGCCGACAGTGCATCCGCAATGCCGTTCGCACGTCTATCGAGGTCTCGATAGGTGAGTGAATAGGTCTCACCGGCGACGGCGACCGCATCGGGTGTCCGCTTCACCTGTGCCTCGAATAATTCGGCAAAGCTGGCATCCTCCCGCCCCGCCGATGCGGTGTCGTTCCATTCCACCAGGACTCGGTGAGACTCCGATTCAGTCAACAGCGGCACATCACTGAGGCGCGCATCCGGATTCGCGATGATCCCTTGCAGAATTCGTTGCAGATGAGCAGCCATCCGCTCGATGGTGGCGGCGTTGAAGAGGTCCGCATTGTATTCGAACACGGCTTCTACACCAGCCTGACTGTCCAGCAGATCTAGTGACAGGTCGAACTGTGCGCTCCCGGGATCCACGTCGAACGTGCTGATCTCGAATCCCGGCAATTCCAGTTCATTCGACGATAGGGTCTGCAGCGCAAACATCACTTGAAACAATGGTGCATGGCTGAGCGCCCTCATGGGCTGTAGCTCATCGACCAGTTTTTCGAATGGCAGGTCCTGGTGTGTTTGCGCGCCGAGGACAACTTCCTTTACGCGTGCGAGCAATCCGGTAAACGTCGGATTGCCGGCTAGATCGGTTCGGAGAACCAGCGTGTTGACGAACAATCCGATGAGCGGCTCGATTTCCAGTCTGGTGCGGTTCGCAATCGGTGTTCCGATACACAGATCGGTCTGACCGCTGTAGCGAAGGATGAGCACCTGAAATGCCCCCAGCAGCGTCATGAACAGCGTCGCGCCCTGCCGCCGGCTCAACGCCCGCAACTGACCGACGATATCGGCAGGAATGAGAAACTCGTACCGAGCACCGTGATGCACCTCCACGGCAGGCCGAGGTCGATCCGTGGGCAACGAAAGTACAGCCGGGGCGCCGTCCAAGGACGTTTTCCAATACTTCAGTTGCGCGTCCAACACTTCTCCCTGCAGCCAATCCCGCTGCCAATGCGCGTAGTCGGCATATTGAATCGGCAACAGCGGCGGCACTGGCGTTCGACCGGACGCGAATGCCTGGTACAGAGACAGGAACTCCTGCATCAGCACATTCAGCGACCAGCCGTCGGCGATGATGTGGTGCAGCGTCAAAAGGATGACATGTTCCTGTTCTCCCAGTCGCAAGACCCGCATGCGCCACAACGGCCCTTGACTCAGATCGAACAACCGTTGTGCTTCCGATTTCGCCGCCCGTTGCACTTCTTCCTCACGACATGAATCCGACAGGCACCGGAAATCTTCCACCATCAGTGACACGACACCCTCTGAAGCGATGAGTTGGACCGGCTGATCGTTGTCGACCGTGATTGTTGCACGCAGCACATCGTGACGACGCACCACTTCGTTGATGCTCCGCTCCAGAACGGATAGATCCAGTTCGCCCTTGATACGAAGTCCGAACGGCAGGTTATAGGACCAACTTTCCGGCTCCAATTCCCCCAGGAACCAGAGTCGTTGTTGTGCAAAGGACAGGAGAGCCGGTCCCTCGCGACGCACCGGCACCAACGGAGGCACTTGGGGACCGCTTCCTTCCTGACGTAATCTGTCGACTGCCCTCGCCAGTTCTGCGACCGTCGGACATTCAAACGCGGTCCTGAGCGGAATCTCGATCTGAAACGCGCTCCGGATTCGAGATACGATTTGCGTGGCGAGAAGCGAATGCCCGCCCAATTCGAAAAAGTTGTCGTCCATGCCGACCCGTTCGACCGACAGGATGTCCGTCCAGATGCCGGCCAACAACTCTTCCGTCACGGTGCGAGCTGTGACAAACCGTGTGCCGCTCATTCCTTCGATGTCGGGAACCGGTAGTGCCTGCCGGTCGATTTTTCCGTTGGGGGTACGGGGCAAGGCATCGAGGGTCACGAACAGGTGCGGCACCATATAATCGGGCAACTGTGCCTGCAGTGCCGTTCGTAACTGTCCTGCCTCGATCGGGGTGTGATCGTGAACGGCGACGTAGGCGACAAGTCGTTTCTCCCCCGGCCGGTCTTCACGCACCACGACGACCGCTTCGCGTACGGCAGGAAGCCCGCTCATGTGCGCCTCGATTTCACCGAGTTCAATCCGGAATCCTCGAATTTTGACTTGATGATCCAACCGGCTGAGGTATTCGATCGTTCCATCTCGGCGGTAGCGGGCGAGATCGCCGGTCCGATACAGCCTCCCGCCTTGTTCCGATCCGAACGGATCCGGCACAAACGATTCCGCCGTTCGAACGGGATCTTGCAGATAGCCTCTTCCCACACCGATTCCACCCACGCATAATTCACCCGAAACACCAGGCGGCACAAGCGCGAGAAACCGGTTGACGATATAGAGCCGGATATTTCGGATGGCCCGGCCGATCGGCACGTGATTGACATCATCACCGGACGCAGTGTGCATCGGATAGACCGCCACATCGTCCGCGCATTCGGCGGGACCGTAGGCGTTCATTAAGGGAATCGCCTGATAGCAGGCGAACCAATCGCGGCAGACGGCAGGCGGCAGGGCTTCACCCGTAGGCAAAACCCAACGCAGATTCGCAAGTGACGGAGCAGCAGGCAACGCCTCTGCCGCATTCAACATGGCATGAAGCACGGCGGGCACGGCTTCGAACAGCGTGACATCCGCCTCTTCCAGTTGCGAAAGCAGACGCGCGGGATCACGGACGATGTCGTCGGGAATAATATGGGTTGTGCCGCCGCACAATAACGCTGTTAGAAATTGCCACACTGAAATGTCGAAACATTGCGAGGCCGTCTGCGCCACGATATCCGTCGGGGCCATGGCCAGAGACGACAGCTTACTGTCCATGTTGTTCAGCATGCCATCTCGCGTCACCATCGCCCCCTTGGGCATTCCAGTGGATCCCGACGTATAGATCACGTAGGCCAGCTGATCCCCACGTGTTTGCAGATCAAGATTGTCGTCGGACTTCTGTTCCGACAATACGTCATCAAGAATAAGAACGTGCGGGCGATCGGATTCCGGGCTTAACTCAAGAACCGTAGTCAGTTGGTCACGCAGACGTGCCGAGGTGACGACGACCGGAGGCCGGCTCGACTCCAAGACACGCATTACTCTCAATGCGGGATGGTGTGGGTCCAATGGCAGATAAGCCGCTCCTGCTTTGAACACACCGAGAATCATAGTCAGGAAATCAGGGCCGCGTTCGTCGAGCACTGCGACGATCGTGTCCTCTCCGACTCCGGCGGATCTCAACGTTCGCGCAAGCCGATTCGCACGTTGGTTCAATTCTTCATACGTCAGTGCCTCTCCCTGATGGGTCACGGCGATTGCGTCGGGCGTGCGGCGGACCTGCTCTTCAAATCGACTAGGAAAATCTCGCTCGTCTGTTCGCTGCACCTCTTGCTCGTTCCACTCCGATAAGAGCCGGATGGTTTCATCGGGGGCGAGCAGCGGTAAATCGGCGATGCGGGAAGCGGGATGGCTGATGATGCCTTCAAGCAGGCGCTTCAAATGGCCGATCATTCGCATCACCGTGTCCGACTCGAAGAGTCTCCGGTCGTAAGACAGTTTCAGCCCCAGTTCTTTCCCCGGCCATCCCATCACCGTCATGGGATAGTTGGTGTGGACCCGATATTGTTCTTCTTCGGCGCGGAACATAATCCGCCCCTCGCAGAGAGCGGGATCGACCGGCGCATTCTCGAAGACGAACAGGCTGTGAAACAACGCTTCTCCCCGCGGAACTTCGCTGCAGCGCTGAATTTGGACGAGTGGCGTGTATTCAAACTGCCGCAGCCGAATATTCTCCGCCAACAGGTCTTTGAGCCATGGGAGGATCTGACGATCCGGCGAAACCCGCACACGCAACGGAAGCGTATTGATGAATAGCCCCAGCACGGACTCCACGTCCAGCAGATCTGTCGGGCGGCCGGCGACGGTGACACCGAACAGCACGTCCGGATCACCGCTGTAATAACTCAAGAGAATGGCCCAGGCGCCTTGCACGAACGTGTTCGGTGTCAGCCGATGCCGTTGAGCCAATGAGACCAGCGCTGCCGTCGTCTCGGCGTCCATATGCACGCAATAATCCGCCGCATCTTCATTTTGATCGGCGAGACCTTCCGGAGGCCGATCATAGGCCAAAGGCGTGGGGGTCGAGAAACCACGGAGGTAGTCGCGCCAGAACGTCTGAGAGACCTCCACGTCCTGCTTTTGCAGCCATGCTATGTAGTCCCGATAGGGGCGCGGCTTGTCGGCTCGACAAGCCAGCCCTTGGGCGCAAGCTTCATAATGAGCCAGAAAATCCATGAGCAGCGGCGAGATGCACCATTCATCCAGAAGAATATGATGAAAGCTGTGAGTGAACTGATAGGTGCGGTCGGTCAGGCGAATCAGACGCAATCGCATCAGCGGAGCTTTGGCAAAGTCGAATCCAGTTTCCAGTTCGCGTTGCAACAGGACGTCCAGTCGGCTGATTTGTTCGGCTCGATCCATTCCACGCCAGTCCATGACATCGAGAGGGACTTCAACCTGCTTATGTACGGCCTGCAGCGGCCTCTTTTGACTCTTCCATGCGAACGACGTGCGCAAAATCGAATGGCGCGCGATCACCTGCTCCCACGCCAGGCGAAAGACCGTGGCATCCACGTCTCCTTCCACGTAATACCGGTTCTGCATGAGGTAGATGCCCGTCCCAGGATTCATCAGCGTGTGGAACAGCATGCCTTCCTGCATCGGCGAGAGCTGGTAAATGGCCTCGATCTGTTTGGCCGAACCGTCCTTGATCGGATCGGCCTTGATGGCTTCGATCATGTTCGCGTAATTCCCCTACCCGATTTCTTCCAACAAGTTCTGCATGTCGTCTTCCGTCAGGTCCACATCCGCAATACGACTTGGGTCGGCGCCATCCAACAAGGATTCTTCCGTTGCCACACTGCCAATCGCCGCAACAGCGGCGGCAGAGGCGATCGTCGGATTGTCAAAAAGTTGCTTCGGTGTCAATTGAATGCCTGTTCGATGAGCTCGCGCCAGGATCTGTAGACTGTTGATCGAATCCCCGCCGAGTTCGAAGAAGTTGTCGTGGCGGCCAATCCGTGGCAGCCCGAGCACCTGAGCCCAAATCGCCGCAAGAGTCTCTTCCCGCTCCGTCTGCGGCGCGACATAGACCGACCCCCGCAGCCCCTCCGCCTCCGGCGCCGGCAATGCCTTGCGGTCCACCTTGCCGTTCGGACTCAACGGCAGCTCCTCCAACAGCACGATCGCGGCCGGCACCATATACTCCGGCAACTGCCGCGCCAGCCCCTGGCGCACAGTCTCGACGTCCGTTTCCTCATCGGCCGTCACATACGCCACGAGCCGCTTAGTCCCCGACGCTTCCGTCCGCGCCACCACCACCGTCTCGCGCACCCCGGGCTGCTGCTGCAATGTTGCTTCGATCTCTCCCAATTCGATCCGAAACCCCCGGATCTTGACTTGATGGTCCAGCCGTCCCAGACACTCCAGCACCCCATTCGGCTGAAACCTCACGAGATCGCCCGTGCGATAGAGCCGCTGTCCCACCGAGGCACTGAAGGGATCGGGCACGAACCGCTCCGCGGTGAGCTCCGGACGGCCGTGATAGCCTCGCGCCACGCCGACGCCTCCAATATAGAGTTCTCCCGGCACCCCCACCGGGGCAGGCTGGCCCTGCCGATCGAGCACATAGATCTGCATGTTGGCGATCGGGCGACCGATAGGCACCGTGCTGATCGCGGAGGTTTGCGGACAGGTCCAGGCAGTCACATCAATGGCTGCTTCCGTCGGCCCATAGAGATTATGCAGCTGGACTGCCGGTAACAGAGCCGCCACTCGTGGCGGCAGGGCAGCCGGCAAAGCTTCGCCGCTGCAGATGATCTGCCGGAGCGAGGTGCACCGCGCCACGCCGGGGCTGTCGAGGAACGCCTGGAGCATCGGTGGCACGAAGTGCAGCGTGGTCACACCGGCCTCCACGATACGGGCGATCAAAGCCACTGGGTCCTTGTGTTCCTCGGGCGCGGCGAGCACGAGTTCGGCTCCGGCCAAGAGCGGCCAGAAGAATTCCCACACGGACACGTCGAAACTGATCGGGGTTTTCTGCAGCACACGGTCGGCCTCGCTCAGAGGATAGGCCTCTTGCATCCACTGTAGGCGGTTGCGCAACCCGCCGTGGGTGTTGCTGGCGCCTTTGGGTTGTCCCGTGGATCCGGAGGTATAAATGGTATAGGCCAGTTGTGCGACAGTAAATCGGCCGGGCGGCGCAGTGGTCGACTGCCGAGCGATGGTCGGCCAGTCACGATCGAGACAAAGGGTATATCCGGTGAAGCCCAGGGAGCCGACGAGCGCCTCGTGAGTCAGCAAGGCAGCCAGCTGACTGTCGGCGAGCATGAAGGCGAGCCGCTCAGCGGGATAGGTCGGATCGAGTGGGACGTAGGCCGCGCCAGTTTGAAGGATACCGAGCAAGCCGACTACCAGGTCGAGAGAGCGCGCCATCGCAATCCCGACGAGAGTTTCTGGACCGACGCCGTGCCCCCGCAGAGTCTGCGCCACTTGGTTGGCCCGCGCCAGCAGTGCGCTATACGTCAGCGTCTGAGCGCCTTGGCGTACGGCGATTGCGACCGGGGTTTTCGCTGCCTGCGTCTCGATCAGCTCCGGCACCGTCCGGTCTGCCGGATAGGCTCGAGTCGTCGCATTCCACCCTGTCACGACCGTTGCCCGTTCTGCCGCTTCCATCATCGGCAATGCCGATAACCGCGCCTGTGGCGCGTCAGCCATGGCAGACAACAGCGTTTCAAAATGGCGAGCGATACGGGTGACAACATCTTCACGGAACCGCCTTCGCTGATACCAAAACGCGACGGTCAGTTCTTTTCCTGGCAACACATTGAGAGTCAATGGATAGTTCGTTTGCCCCTGCAGCTTCATCCGCTCGACGGCAAGTTCTGACGTGCCTTGCTCCAACGTCCCATCCATCGGATGGTTGTCGAATACGATCAGACTCTCGAACAACGATTGACCGCGCGGCAGCTCGCTCCATCCTTGAACCTGGGCCAGCGGGCTCTGTTCATACTCCCGCAACTCGCTGTTTCGCGCGACAATCTCCTTCAACCATTGATGGACGACGGCTTCCGGCGGCACCGACAAGCGAAGCGGCAGCGTATTGATGAACAGGCCGACCATCGATTCGATTCCAGGAATCGCGGCGGCACGGCCGGAAACCGTCGTCCCAAAGATCACGTCCGTTTCACCACAATATCGGCTCAACAACAGAGCCCAGGCTCCTTGTACCAGCGTGTTCTCCGTCACATGGCACCGTTTGACGCATGCGCGAGCCGCTGCGGTCGTCGAAGCCGAGATCGTCAACGTGAACTCACCGTAACCCGCGGCACCATCGGATTCCTCTGCCTGCGAGTCATCCCCCAAGAGGGTCGGCGCGGCAAAACCTTTGAGGGTGGCGCGCCAAAATTGTTCCATGTCGGATGAATTCTGCTGTTGCAGCCAGGCGATGTAATGTCGATAGGGAGCGGGAAAATTGTTCCCCGGTTCTTGTCCGGATCGAAGCGCGTAGTATGAGGTCAGCACCTCTTTCAACAAGATCGGCAGACACCAGCCGTCCATGAGGATGTGATGGTGGGTCCACATGACTTCATACGTCTCCGGTCCGAGACGGATCAGTGCCAAGCGCATTAAGGGAGGACGTTCGAAGTCGAAATCGAGGTGTCGGTCTTCTTGCACAAATTGTTGAAGGCGAAACGCTTGCTCGCTGCCTGAGAATGCTTGCCAATCGAGTTCTCGCCAAGGGAGATCCGCCGACGGCATGACGATCTGTACAGGTGACGACACGTCCCGCCACATGAATCTGGTTCGAAGCACCGCGTGCCGGGCCACGAGCCGCTGCCAGGCTTCGCGGAATGCCTGCCCATCCAGCGCTCCCTGCAATCGGCATTGCATTTGCTCGATGTAGACGCCCGACTGCGGCGCATAGGCGCTATGAAACAACAGCCCTTGTTGCAAATGGCTCAGCGGATAGAGATCCTCCAGATCCGGGCATGAATCGCGGACTCCGCGTGCAGTGTCCTCATCGACAAACGCGGAAGCGTTCCACGCCAGAGCAGGCTCCTCCGTCGTCAAGGACGAAGAAGATGCATGGGCAGCCAGTTCCGCAACGGTTTGATATTGAAAGAGCTGCCGAGGAGTCAGCAGCATGTCTTTCTGTCTCGCACGGTTCACGACCTGCAAAATGAGAATGGAATCCCCGCCGAGCTCGAAAAAATTATCTTCTACTCCGACTCGCTCGACTCCCAAGAGGTCGGCCCAAATTTCAGCGAGGATCTCCTCCCTGGCCGTCCGCGGTCCTACATACTCACGCGTGCTCTCTTGTTCTGGAATAGGTAACGACTGCCGATCCACTTTGCCGTTGGGCGTGCGAGGAAGCGCGTCCAGAAGAACGAAACAGGCTGGAATCATCGCGTCGGGCACATGCATCCGCAACGCCGCACGCCAAGATTCACGCTGACCGTCTCCTTCGACTGACGTCACCACATAAGCCGTCAATCGTGGGTGTCCCGCTGAACTATTGCGAAGGACCGCAACGGCGTCTCGAATGTCTGGAAGTTCGCGAAGACGAGCCTCGACCTCACCCAACTCGATGCGCACACCCCGCAATTTGACCTGATGATCGAATCGCCCAAGAAACTCCAGATTTCCATCGGTGCGCCGGCACGCGCGATCACCCGTGCGATAGAGACGCCTCCCCGGTTCTCTGCTGAATGGATCCGGCACAAAGGATTCGGCGGTCCGAGCAGGATCTTGTAGATACCCTCGCCCGACCGCGATGCCGCCGATACAGAGCTCGCCGGGCACTCCGATCGGCGCCGGTTCCAACATCCGATCCAGAACATAGAGACGCACATGCTGAATGGGCAGACCGATGGGCATGCAGATTCGTGTCTGCGCGGGGGGGACGGTGATTGGGGCCATGGCCACATCGTCGGCACACTCCGCCGGCCCATAGGCATTCATCAGCGGGATGTGAGGAAATTGCTGAAACCAGTTGCGGCAGAGTTGCGGGGGAAGCGCTTCGCCGGTCGGCAGCATCCAGCGAAGCCGGCGGAGCGGATAGGTAATGGAGCCAGCAGCAGCGTCAAGCATGCCTTGCAGGAGCACCGGAACGGTTTCGGCGATCGTGGCGCCCGATTCATTCAAGCAGGCCAACAACGCCGCCGGATCGCGCGAGATATCGTCAGGGACGATCAGCGTACGGCCGCCGCACAGCAGTGCCCCCAGATATTGCCAGACTGAAATGTCGAAACAGGACGATGCCGTTTGCGCCACAACCGCATGGGCATCCAAGCCCAACACTGCGACTTTGCTCTTCAGATGGTTGACCATGCCCAGCTGCGTGACCATCGCGCCTTTTGGCACACCGGTGGACCCGGACGTATAGATGACATACGCGAGTTGATCCGGCGACGACTGTCGGGGTGGATTCGGCCCTAACGCATGCTGTGCAGAGTCGGTATCTATCGTCAGCACCGGTGTGTGTCTTGACTCCGACTGCTTCGCAGAGGCTCCGAGCAAGCTTGTCCGGAAGCACTCTGCCGTTAAGATGACTGCGGCATGGCTCAACTCAATGAGCTGGCTCCAACGCGCGGGTGGATGGGTCGGATCGAGCGGCATATACACGCCGCCGGCCTTGAGAACTCCAAGCACCATCGCCAAGAAGAGAATTCCACGTTGATCGAGCACCGCCACGATCGACTCCGGCCCTACGCCGACCTGCTTCAGCCTATGCGCCACCTGATTGGCGGCTTCATTCAATTCCCGATAGGTCAACGATTGTCCCTGACAGACCACGGCAGTCGCCGCGGGACTCTTCTCGACCTGCGCCTCGAACAAATCCGCATAACTGTGAGTCCTAGCCGGATCGGATTTCTCATCGGTACTCTCCTCCACGACATGACGCCATTCCGATGCGGCCATGACCGGAAGTTCATAGAGGCGCGTCTCCGGACATTCGACGATTCCTTGAAGCAGCCGCAGCAGCTGATCCGTCATTCTGAGGATCGTCGATTGCTCGAAGAGGTCGGTGTTGTATTCGAAGGCGCCTTCCAACCCCTGTTCCGTCTCGGCCATGTCGAGCGACAGATCGAACTTGGCGGAGGCCACGTCCACTTCCTGTACCTCGACGGAAAGGCCGGGAAGCCGAATGGCCTGAGACAGTGCGGTCTGGAGGACGAACATGACTTGAAACAACGGCGAGTGACTCAAGGCGCGCACAGGCTTCAGCACATCGACCAGTTCTTCAAATGGAAGGTCTTGATGCGATTGCGCGCCGAGGACCACATCGCGCACCCGTGCGAGCAAGCGTGAAAATGGCGGATTCCCGGAAAGATCTGTGCGCAAGACGAGGGTATTGGCAAAGAAGCCGATTAAATTTTCGGTCTCGCGCCTGGTCCGGCACGCGACCGGCGTGCCGACGCACACATCGTCGATGCCCGAATACCGAAGCAACAATACTTGAAAGGCGGCCAGCAGCGTCATGAACAACGTCACGCCTTCCCGGCGGCTGAGCGCGATCAACCCCATCGCAACCCTCTCAGGCACCACAAAGGCATGCCGGCTCCCGGACGATGCTTGAACTCCGGTTCGAGATCTATCAGTCGGAAGTTCCAATACCGGCAAGTCACCGCATAGCTGGCCCTTCCAATAGGCCAGTTGGCGTTCTAGCACTTCTCCTTGCAACCACTGCCGTTGCCATTCTCCATAATCGGCGTATTGGATCGGTAACGCCGGCAAGGAAGAATCCAAACCGGCGATTTTGGCTCCATACAACGAGACGAATTCCCGCGCCAGGATTTGCGCAGACCACCCGTCACACACGATATGGTGGAGGGTAACGACCAGGACGTGCTCCTCATCATGCCTTTGCAGCAAACACAGTCGAATCAACGAGCCGCTCGACAGATCGAACGGATGTTGTGCTTCTTCGGCAATCGCTCGTTCGATCTCGTCGTCGCTCCCAGCGATGGCGACCACTCTGAGATCGACTTCCTGCTCTATCGCGATGATCTGCACGGGAGTGCCGTCCTGAGAGGCGAACGTCGTCCGCAAGACTTCATGTCGCCTTACGATGTCATTGAACGAACTCAGGACGGCCTGCCGGTCGAGCACACCCTTCATTCTCACGGCGATCGCGGTGTTGTAGGATGCGCTCTCGGGCTCAAGCTGCGACAGAAACCACAATCGACGCTGCGCAAAACTCATCGGAAACACATAGTGCTCCGCCTCCGCGCCCTCGCATGGCAGTGTCTCGCTTCGTGCAACGTCGTTGTCCATCAGTTTTCAGTCGCCGCTCTCGACGGCTCCGCCATCGCGACCAGGATCTGTCGTCGTCCCTTGAAGGGCGTACGCCCATGCGCCGCCAGCATATTGTCCAGCATCAACACGTCCCCTTTCTGCCAGGAGAACTGAACTGCGAGACAACGATACACATCGCGAATTTCATCCAACACATCGGTCTCGATAGATGTGCCGTCTCCATAATAGGCATGCCGCGGAAGATCGTCTTCGCTCACGGCGCACAACAGCGCCTCGCGCACAGCCGGTTCCAAATTCGATATGTGAAACAAATGCGCCTGGTTGAACCAGACCTGCTCATGAGTCCTGGGATGCGTCGCCACCGCCTGCGCGACCTGCCGCGTCCTCAGTTCACCGTCCGGTTTCCACTCAAACAGAATTTCGTTCTTCCTGCAGAATTGCTCAACCGTGGCGCGGTCCGCAGTGTCGAACACCTTCTGCCAGGGCACATCGAGCCCGTTCCCGTAATTGCGTACATACATCACCTGTTTCCGGATAAACCGTTCTCGGATACGCGCCGGAATCCGCGCAAAGACCTCCCTGCTGTCCGCAATGGGCGTATATCCGCCTTCCTCGGACGGCTGGCCGCAGTAAAACCAGATCTTCATCGGCCATTCCGTGGTATAGGCCTGCTCGTTGTGCAAGGGAATATGTTGATGCGGGGGGTACTCCGTCGACGTGTAGACTTGATGATGGACTTGCGAACGCGGCGTGGATCCGAATTCATAAGAGATCATCGACAATGTAAAGAACCTCACAAACGCCTCGAAGTCCGATGGCGACGCCACCGGTAATCCTCGAAACAGCACGCCGCCATGAATCGACAAATACTCGTCGGCCCCCCGACGCACAGCCTCTGAAAATTCGCTCAGCTGGCACTCCTCCCTCGCCTTCATCAACAATGGAAGACGAACTCCCTGGGCGAGCGGCTCTGTCGATAACAACGAAGCCGTCCGAAGATCATTGTTCATCTGTGCCCCTCCGGGTCATCGCAGGTTCTTTCCCATTCGACAGGTACGCCCGGTGTGAAATGGACCGTCAGCGGCGGATGTCGAAGTCTGTCGGTCCGGTATCTTCCCCATCATTGTCCATACCGCTGCAATGTCGCAGCGACGGATTCAACCACGGCGGCTTGCGCGGTCCGTAGAAAAAAATGGTCTCCTCGAAACAGACACAATTGAAATACATCGGACGTATGTGCTCTCCATGGCTCCAGTTTCTCGGTTCCTACACACCCGTCGTCCATGCCGCCGAATGCCGAGATCGGAGAGCGAAAGGGAGGTTCTGGAGCATGCACATAGGTATCACGCAGCGAGAAATCCGCGCGGAGCGCGGGGAGAACGAGTTGCATCATTTCAGGATGTTCAAACACTTCCCGAGGGGTCCCGTTGAACCGGCGCATACGATCGAGGAATTCATCTTCCGGCAGATCGTAGAGCGTATCCGTGTCGGGAATCTGAGGCGCAGGACAGCCCGACACAAAAAGATGCACCGGTTCGACGCCGTAGCGGCGTCGTATCTCCCGCGCGAATTCGAATGCGATCAGGCCGCCGATGCTGTGCCCGAACAACGCGACCGGCCGATCGAAACTCGGCTCGGCGGCTTCAGCGAGTTCGGCGACTAGACGCCTGAGTTCTCCAATCGGCGCCTCCTTCAATCGCGCCTCCCTGCCAGGCAATTGGACGGCGCTCAGCTCAATATCCGGCGGAAGGTAAGGCGGCCAGCTGCGAAATACGGCGGGTCCTCCACCCGCATAGGGAAAACACAGCAGCCGGATCCCAGCCGTCTGACGGTAGGTGACGATCCATGGCTGTGATTGCGCAGCGGTCAGCATGACGGAGCCGTGTTGTCCACCTGCTCGGCCATCCACTTACGCAAACTCAACGGCCGCATGTCCGTCCATACTTCCTTGATGTAGTTCAAACACTCTTGCTTGAGACCGGTCTTCCCTGCGTCTCTCCATCCGAGAGGATTGTCTCGGTAGGACGGCCAGATGGAATATTGTTCTTCATGATTCACTACCACTTTGTACACGGTCGTATCTTCTTCGTCGTCGCGACTCATAGGGCCTCCTGTTGGTTGAACGTGTGTGGATGACTACACTCCCCTGTCTTTCGGAACATGATTGTCATGCTGGCTGCCCTCCGGAGCGCGAGGCGGGAGAGGGAACGAGAGTCAACGTATGAATCGGCAGACCTGCCGACAAGGGAAGCGGAATCCCTTCGCTCCAGAAACGTTGTTGATCTCGATAGTGAGGCGACAGCGGATGTCCTGATTGTCCCCCCGGCATATGCAAAATTCCGAGATCGTGCCGGCCAGGCGACACGACCAACCGCTGACTCGCCGTGAGACTTCCGCTCATCACGCGAACACATTCTCCGCATCCCGCTTGCTCATCCTCAGGCATGTCGAGCAGACGATGTAATCCAGGCAGGGCATCGCCAAGCGGATGGGTCATGTGCACCCGGTTCATACGTCCCCACCTCAATCCGTCAATTGAGGCGCTCCCGTTTTCTTTTTCCAGTTGATGCACACTTTCTTTGAGCGCGTTGAGCAGGAACGCCGGCCAGCCGGAAAACCGTTCCGGCTCCGGCAACAATTGCGGAATCTGCTCGATCAGCAACGCCCGCATCGGCGTATCGAGATCGCCGCTGTAAGAAAACGTGCGCTCCCCGTCCCGGCAGGGCCACAAAAACTGCTCGAACAGTGATTGCGCCAAGACATCTCGAAACCGGACCAACAACGAGAACCCGATACTCCCGTCATCGGCTTCTCCACGCCACGTCTCGATGGCCCGACGCACGCCCACCAGTTCGGGTGTGTCTCGAACCGCCGCCTCAGTCAATGTCTGCAGCGCAATGCGTTGATAGAATTCGTAGAACCGGCTCGTCGTGTCCAATTGCAGCGTGAAGAGATCGGTCTCCTTGAGATCGCGCATCGCTTGCAAGCGCTCCGTAATGCGATAGGCGCGATAACCATTTACGAAACCATGACCGATCACGTAGGGGTATTCACTCCCCATCATACGATTGTTGGCGCTCACCACAAACCCCGACGGGGGATCGACAATGCGCGGCAGATCGTTCGGCGTCACATATCCAGTCCACGCACTCCTTCCATCCGCCCATGAGACGCTGACGGCCCCGTCAAACCCTCGGCGAATCGGGATCTTCCCCGTATACGTCCAGCCGATGTGCCCTTCCGCATCGGTTAGAATCACATTGTTCGCGGGACCGCTTGCGCGGTTCATCACGTCGATGCCATCGCGCAACGATCGGGCGCGATCCATATCGAGCAGGCCCAGATCAACGGCGTGGGGATCGAGCGGCATCCAATGAACGGCCACGCTGTGTCCCAGTAAAGGTTGTTGCGCGACAGGGCCCCAGATGGTGTCTTTGACATCCACATGCACATCGGAGCGGCCCTTGATCGCGATGACTTCCCGTCTCGTTTCGAACCGTCTCCATCCGGTCGGCGTCCGGTACTGATTTGCATCGCTGTCGTGAATGTCGAGCTGCACGAGATCGAGGAAATCTCCTTCGACATTGGTCATTCCCCAGGCCACGTATCTGTTTGTTCCAACAATCACGACCGGGACGCCCGGAACGACCATCCCGGTCAAATCCACGTCGTCGTAGCGGAGTTGGACTCGGTACCAGAGGTTGGGCACCGCCACGTCCAAATGCATATCATTGGCAAGAATGGCCCGGCCGTCTGTCGTTTTGTTCCCATTCACTGCCCAGGCGTTCGATCCCACACCAACCTGTTTCAACCTGACCAGCTGTGCCTGCGATGAGAGACGATCCGTCTGGCGGCGTAATGCAGCCAGGGCTTGGACCGGTATCGCCGACGGCGAACTATCGGATACCTTCTCGCTCAAAAGGGCGCTGGTATAGTGATCGGTCTCCGGCACAAGAAACGTCACCACCTCTGCAGGCAGCGTCTGAGCCATGACCGTGCGCATGCGTTCATCATCGTCAGTCAAGCTCAACATTTGGAACATGCCGAGCACGATCAACAGACTGTCTTCCATCCTCCACGGTTCCGGCTTATAGCCGAGGAGAAGAAATTCGAATGGAAGGCGTTCCATCTGCGAGATCGCGCGGTTGACCCCTTGTGCATAGGCCTCCAGCGCCGCTCGCTGGTCTTGAGGCAGCCGGGGAAGAATTGCATTTGCAGCTTGTTGGAACCCGATGGTTCGTTGTTTGATATCGGCGTCCCGTGCCGCCTCTCCGAACACTTCCGCCAACCTGCCCGCACTGCTTCGGCGAAGCAGATCCATCTGAAATAAGCGATCGCGCGCCGTCACATAGCCTAACGTTCTCAGGGCATCGGCTCTCGAAGAGGCCACAATCATGGGAATGCCATAGCCGTCAAACGTGACAGCGACCGGAGATTCCAACTCTGCAAGCGCCACCGTGCCATCCTGGACCGGCAACGAGGCCCGAACCGCTTTCACGGCATACCCGATGCCTCCCGCCAGAATCAGCGGCACCAACAGTGCAGCAAGAGCGGCTCGCCTCACGCCTCGCGATCTCCTTCCACCGCTTTGACGGCGTCGT
Organism: uncultured bacterium; assembly: GCA_965233175.1. Lineage (GTDB taxonomy): Bacteria > Nitrospirota > Nitrospiria > Nitrospirales > Nitrospiraceae > Palsa-1315. Next base: position 123,890 of record CBDDRW010000039.1, on the reverse strand, counting down.
CGAAAATTGTCGCGATCGTATCGATCTGTTCCGCCGTCACGATGAGTGGCGGGATGAAACGGCAGACAGCGTTGTTGCGCCCGCCAAGCTCGAAAATCAGTCCACGCCGCAGCGCTTGCGCCTGAATCTTCGATGCCAGGTCTGGAGCGGAGGGATAACACCCGCGGTGATCCGGCTGCGCATCCGTATCGACGATTTCCACCCCGATCATGAGCCCCCGGCCGCGCACACTTCCGATGCATCGAGTCTCTGCTTGAATCCGGCTCAAATGAGCGAGTAACTGGCCGCCCATCACTCGCGCGTGGAGATCCAACCGCTCAGCTTGCACAAACTCCATCGTGGCGGTTCCGGTCGACATCGCCATCTGGTTTCCACGGAAGGTGCCTGCGTGCGCACCTGGTGCCCATTGATCCAGCTCGGACCGATACACCACGACGCTCATGGGCAATCCTCCGCCGATGGCTTTGGACATCACCACGACGTCCGGCACAATGCCGGCCTGCTCGAACGCGAACAAGGTGCCGGTTCGCCCCAAACCCGTCTGCACTTCGTCTACGATCAGAGGAATATCCCGTTCACGAGTGATTCGACGTATTTCCTTCAGCCAGCCGTCCGGCGCCGGAATGACTCCGCCTTCTCCCTGCACCACCTCCAAAATCATGCCGGCCGGCGTCAGGACCCCGCTATTCGGATCGTCGAGCATCCGTTCAATGTAGGCCGTAGAGATCCGGTGGCCTGTCTCACCACCGATGCCGAAGGGGCAGCGATAGTCATAGGGATACGGAAGAAAATGTGTATCGGGCATGAGGCCGCTGATGGCTGCTTTGGGGGCGAGATACCCGGTGAGTCCCAACGAACCGTGTGTCATTCCGTGATAGGCCCCGTGAAAAGAACACATCGTCCGCCGCTTGGTCGTCGTCTTCACGAGCTTGATAGCCGCCTCCACCGCATCGGCCCCCGATGGCCCGCAAAACTGAATGCGCGCATCCGTTCGAAACTCTTCCGGCAAGCACCCGAACAACGTCTCAACAAAGCGGTCCTTGACCGGCGTCGTCAGATCCAGCGTCTGAAACGGAAGTTCGTCTTGAAGAAATTGCTGAATCGCTTCCAAGACAACAGGGTGATTGTGACCCAGCGCCAAGGCTCCGGCGCACGCAAGCGCGTCGATGTAGGTGTGCCCCTCGACATCCTGCACATAGATGCCCTTGGCTTTGCTGATCGCCAACGGCAAGCGGCGAGGATAACTGCGCGCATTCGATTCTCGCTTGGCTTGCCGCTCCAAATAGACATTCGGTCCCGGCCCATTGACTGGCAGAGTCAATCCTTCGGGCAATGCTTCCCAGCTTTGGTCAACGTGAACGGTCATGGAATTCTCCTTTGCTCAGCGCACGGTTCCCCGCAAGCCAGGGAGACTGCGAGACACGGCACTGCTTTATAGTTGCGCAACGACTCGGTCCGACACATCCTCAATTTGACCCAGTTCCATTCGCACACAACGATCCGCCATCGAAAAATACCGGTCGTCGTGGGTGATCACCAACACCGCTTTGCCCCGAGCCCTGAGGTCGGGCAAAATCTCCGTATAGAACACCTTCCGAAAGACGGGATCCTGATCGGCCGCCCATTCGTCGAATACATAAATCGGACGATCTTCGAGATAGGCGGTCAGCAGAGCCAAGCGCTTGCGTTGTCCCTGAGACAGCGCCAGCGTCGAGAGCACACCCTGTTCGATATGAACCTTCGATGTGAGTTGGAGTTTGGCCAAATACTCGCCGGCCCGCGCGTCGAGCCCATTGCAAGAAATGCCCAGCATCGTCTCAAACAGATGGAAATCAGAAAAGACGGCCGAAAAGAGTTGCCGGTACTGGTCGCGGTTCGTCTCATCGATCGGTACTCCATCGAGGCGAATCTCTCCCGATTCCGGCACGTAGAGGCCGAGAAGCAGCATCGCGAGGGTCGTTTTCCCGCTCCCATTGCCGCCAATGAGGAAGACGATTTCGCCGGGCATCACAGTAAGATCGACCGGACCAAGGCAGAAGCTCCGTTCTTCATGTTCGCGATAATAGCGATGTGTCACGTTCACCAGATCGAGTCGCTTCCATGCGTCGAAAGCCGAAGCGCGATCCACCGACACGTGCGCGGGTCCATCTGAAACAGCAGGGACTGCAGGTGTCAGGGAGAGCCCGAGGGTTTCTATTTTTTGCAATGCGACATCCGCCCGCGCCACACTGGGAAACATTTCCACAATTTGCGAAAACGGTCCCATCATATAGAGCAGCACCAGGGTGACCCCGGCGACCGCTTGCACGGAGAGATTCTGCCAGTCCGGCAAGAGGAACAATGCCACGCCGATGACCGCGTAGAAAAGAAATATGCCCAGGCTCGAGGCAATCGAATAGGCGGTCATCCCCTTCACAAAGTCACGTTGATACGCGGCAACGGTCTGTTGAAGCGCAGTCGTCAGAAACTCCTGGCGCCGCTGCCGATGCAGCTTGAGTTCTTTGATTCCATTCAAGATCGAGCGGAAATTTTGAAACAGCGTATCGTCAGTCTCGCGGGCTTGCTTGAACGCACGCATGGCTTTTCGTTCTTGAACTTGAAATGAAAGACTTCCAAGCAACATAAATCCCAACACGACAACCAGAACCTGCCACGACAACCATCCCAAATACGCCAAACATCCGATCACGGTCGCGCCATTGATACACAGCAGCGGCAGTTGGGTGTAGGCGTGCGCGATCACTTCAGTGTCGTCGGTAAGCGCCGCCATGAACCGATGATGTCCCAGTTCTTCGATCCGGCGAAGAGGGGCGCCGAGTATCAGCCGGCTCAATTGCATGCGCAGCTCGGAAATGGTGGACTGCCCGAGTCGAGTCAACAGAATTTCTGAAGCCGTCTTGCTCAATACGACCAGAATAGCCAAGAGAAAGAATCGCCAGGCCAAGTCGACGGAGTGTCCGCTCACATCCATTCCTTCATGAATCAGCGCGATAATCCCGGCTCCAGCGAGGCCGCTGATCAGCCCTGCCAGGACAGAGAGCCCGACCAGGCGCCAAGAGTTGTGAAGGAGAAAACGGATGAGATTCATGTCCTCATCTGCCCTTTCCCGTAGACACCGGGACAGCCTGCAGTGCTGCCCCATGTAACCGCCTCGCTTCTCGTGGCAGTGGTGTGATGGGGGAAGTTTGCGGGCTATCATCGATACGCGCCGCCCTAATGTGTTCGGCAAGGCCGGCAACAGTCGGCGCATTGAAAAACTGTCGCAATGAAATGTCCACTCGATAGACTTCTTGAACACGATTGAGAATCTGGAGCGCGAGCAATGATTCGCCGCCCAGGCTGAAGAAATCGTCCTGATGGCTGACTCGCTCTATTCCGATGAGCTGCTTCCACAGCGTGGCCACCTGTTCCTCCAACGTCCCTTGCAACGTCATTGTCAGATCGACGGGTACCGTGATGGATGACCCTTGCGCCGATGGTTTCTGCGCGGCCAAACTGGATAATCGCATGACCTGTGCGTCGACTCCCTGCGTGGCGAGCGTCGACCAATCACGGACCGACACGGCGATCTGTGGCAGATCCGCATGGTGCAGAATTCGATGAAAGATCTCTTGTCCTTCTTGCGGCGTTACACCGTCGAGTTCCACCTCATCGATCTTCATGGCTTTGAGGCGCGCTTCGAGGTGGACCGCCATGCCGACATGACGCCAGCGATCGAAATTCACCGAGAGCACACGCCGGCCTCGCTTGGCCTGGCACTGCGCGAAGGCATCCAGAAACGTATTGGCGGCGCAGTAGCCGGCCTGCCCAACGCCCCCGGTCAACGCGGTCAACGAGGAACAGAAGAGGACGAAGTCCAGCGCCTCATGTTGAAACACATGATCCAATGTCAGAGCACCGATCGCCTTGGGAGCTAATTCGGCTTGCAATGCGTCGTCCGTTTTCAGCTCGATCAATCCACCTCCGGCGATCCCAGCGGCATGTATCACGCCGTGGATCGCCCCGAATCGCTCTTTCGCCTTTGCAACGGCGCTGCGCATCTGCTCCGCATCCGCCACATCCGCCTGAATGGTCAACACCTCGCCCCCAAGCTGTTCGAGTTGCTGCAGCTGTTCATGGCGCTCCGGGGTGACGGAAGTCCGACCGGTCAGAATTACGCGCGCTTGCACGGTGCGCACAAGATAGTCCGCCAGCCATAGCCCAACTCCGCCCAATCCTCCGGTGATGAGGTACACTCCGCGTGGACGCAGCACGATCGGCGGTTCGCGTTTCTCACGGAACGTAATCGGTTCGAACGTCTGCACCCAATGATGCGACCCTCGAAAGGCAGTCACAGAGCCATCGTCGTCGGCCTCAATTTCGGCCATCAATCGGTCAACCATTCGATCGTCATAGGGCGACCGCCGACCGTCTCGATCGAGATCGACCATTCGGCAGGTCAACGCAGGGTATTCCTGAGGAATGACCCGACAGGCTCCCAACAGAGTCGCTCGTTCCGGATACAGCGGTTCGTCGCCGGTCACATCCTGCAGCCCACACGACAACACCAATAATCTGAGCGGGCCATCCTGGCGACGAGCGCCGAACACCCGAGCCAAAAACAACAGACTGTAGAGACTGTGCGCTTGCGCCTGTTGAAACCGGTCAAGCATCGTGTGCTCATCCGAACCGGCGCGGGCATTCCAGCAATGAACAAGGCGCGCCGGCATCTCATGTCGCCGGTCCAAGTCGTCGGCGAGAGCGTCATAGTCCTCAGCCTGTGCTGGCCGTACGGTATAGACGCCATCGGCCCGCCGTTCGAACTGCTCACCCGCCGTGACCGTCACGACAGGCCTTCCCCTTCGCCTCAAGTACTCCGCGATGACGGGACCCACTCCGTCTTCATCGAGAAAAATGAGCCAATGCCCGTTGAACGGATGAACGGGCTCGTGACTCAGATGTTTCCGCTTCCATGACGGCTGATAAAACCATTCGCTCACATCCGCTTTCCTCGCTGCGATCGAATGAAATATCGCAGGAACTCGCTGAGGTGGTTCCGCCCAATGCCTGCGTCGCTCGAACGGATAGGTCGGTAATGGAATACGGCGTCGATGCCCGCTCTCATGCAAGCCTGCCCAGCCCACTCGCACCCCCGCACCCCAGAGGTGTCCCATCGTCTTGAGAATCGACGCTCTTTCATATTCTGATGATCTGGCTTCGCCTAGTGACGCCAGCGCCATGATCTCGCGCCCCTCGGCATGAGATTGCGCCAGCGCACTCAACGTTCGCCCCGGCCCGACTTCCAACAAAATTCTCTCCGGTTCCTGCCACACCGTGTGTATGCCGTCGGAAAACCGTACAGTCCGGCGGAGATGTCCTGACCAATATGCGGGATCCACAGCCTGTTCCGGAGTGATCCATTGCCCCGTCATATTCGAAACCCAGGGAATCTTCGGAGCATGCCGTTCGACGCCGGCCACGCATTGTGAAAACGGTTCCAGAATCGGCTCCATCATGGAGGAGTGAAAGGCGTGCGATGTGTTGAGTCTCCGGCTTTGGAGCCCGTCCTTGGCAAGGTGCTCCTCCAATGTCTCGATCTCGTGGATCGATCCCGAAAACACACATTGCTTCGGCGCATTCACGGCAGCTAACGCGAGGGCTTCTCGAAGATATGGTTGTGCGTCTCGTTCGGATATGGAGACTGCCGTCATGGCACCGGCCGGCATGCTCTGCATCAGCCGTCCTCGTGCTGCAACCACAGCCAGCGCATCCTCAAGAGAAAACACGCCGGCCAGACAGGCCGCGACATATTCACCGATGCTGTGCCCTATCATTCCCACGGGCTGAAGACCCCACGTCATCCAGAGTGTGGCGAGGGCATGTTCGATGACGAACAGCGCCGGTTGCGTCATCGCCGTTTGACCGAGCTGCGCCTGCTCCGCAGGTGTCTCGGCAAACAGCAGGGTCCTGATATCCAGATCGAGATGGCCGCTCAACAGCTCGGCACAGCGATCCACTTGCTCGCGGAAAATCGGTTCATCGTCATACAAGCCGCGTCCCATGGTCGGATATTGCGCGCCTTGTCCTGAAAACAAGAACACGACTTGCCGTTCAGCACTCACCGGACCTCTCGTGTACACAGGGTCGACTCGTCGCGCCAAGGCACGCTCGGCTTCTTCGACCTTCTCAGCCACCAACCAGCGGCGATAGGGAAACGATTTGCGACCGAGTTGAAGCGTGTACGCCGTCTGGGCGAGATTCTCGGTTGGATGAAGGCGAAGATGGTCGGCAAGTCGATCGGTGGCTGCTTCCAAGGCTGATTCCGATCGGGCGGAAATGAGAAGAAGCTGCTGGCGTGGCATGACAGGGCTCGCCTCTCCAGGCAGGGCCGGCGCCTCTTCGAGAACTACGTGCGCATTCGTACCGCCCAGACCGAACGAACTGACTCCCGCACGGCGCACAGTCCCGTTCCCTTCCCATCCAATCAGCTTCGAGTTGACGTAGAACGGAGTCTTGGAAAAATCGACGTGGGGATTGGGTTTGACGAAATGGAGGCTGGGAGGGATTTGTTTATGATGCAACGCCAGCACGGCCTTGATAAGGCCTGCAATCCCTGCGGCCGCATCAAGATGGCCAATGTTGGTTTTGACCGACCCGATCGCGCAAAATCCGTTCCGTGACGTCTCGGCCCGAAATGCTTGGGTCAAGGCCGCCACTTCGATCGGATCACCCATCGGCGTTCCGGTTCCGTGCGCTTCCACGCAGGTGATCGAATCCGCAGCAACCTCTGCTGCAATCTGCGCCGCTCTGATGACCTTTGCCTGCCCTTCGATGCGCGGCGCTGTATAGCCGACTTTCGATGCCCCATCGTTATTCACAGCCGAGCCCTTGATCACGGCCCAGATATGATCACCGTCATTGAGCGCCTCGTCCAATCGCTTGAGGAGCACGATTCCCACTCCACTCCCGCCGATCGTACCTTTGGCATCGGCGTCGAATGTTCGACAATGCCCATCAGGAGAAGCGATGCCTCCTTCGTGATAGAGATACCCGACCTTTTGAGGCACATTCACCGAGACGCCGCCCGCAAGCGCCATATCGCATTCACCGTTCAACAGCGCTTGACAGGCCAGATGGACGGCGACCAGCGACGTTGAGCAGGCGGTTTGCACTGCCAGACTCGGCCCTTCCAAATTCAATTTGTACGAGACACGCGTCGCCAACGAATCCTTCTCCACTCCAAGCAACGCCATCATGTCAGCAGCCGATTGCAGGAGCGCGCGATCAGAAAATAGATTGAAGAGGTATCCGCTCGTGCTTGAGCCGCCATAGACCCCGATCGACCCACGATACAATTCAGGGTTGTAACCAGCATGCTCCAGCGCTTCCCACGCACATTCTAGAAAGAGACGCTGTTGGGGATCCATGAGTTCGGCTTCTTTCGGAGTCACATTGAAAAACTCCGCATCGAAAAGATCGATGCCCTCCAGAACTGCGCGAGCCGGGACATAATTCGCGCGGTCAAATACCTCCGGCGCCACGCCGGATTCCATCAATTCGATCGGGCTGAGCATCGAGACCGACTCGATTCCTTCGCACAGATTGTTCCAGAACAATTCAATATTGTTCGCACCCGGGAAACGGCCTGCTATTCCAACGATGGCGACACCCCCACCGTCCCGCCTGGTCATTCTCTGTCGTGGCTCACCAGAATCTTTTACTTCGACCCTCGAATCCACTTGCTGGAGCTGTCTCGTCCGAGTGTTCACCGGTTCAGATTCTCCCTCCCAAAGCTTGTCTGTATGCTTGTGCATGGACTCGCTATTGGCCGCGACATGCGCGGCGAGGGCGTGAACCGTCGGATATCGGAAAAGATCGATCATGGACACTTCTCGTTGAGCCAGAAGCTGGACTTTTCCCAGAAGATTCGGAAGTAAAAGGGAATGACCGCCGAGGTCGAAGAAATTGTCGTAGAGTCCCACGGTCCGGATCCCGAGGATGTCTTTCCAGATCGCCGCAATGGCCCGTTCGATATCATTCTGCGGCAACACCGGTGTCGGTTCAGACATCGGACTCGTCCCGGCAAGCCCTGACAATGCCTCGCGATCCACCTTCCCGCGGAATGTGAGCGGGAACGAGGAGAGAAACACCCAGGCACTGGGCACCATATAGTCAGGTACCAGACCGGCAAGAAACTTTCGAAGGTCCTGGGTGGTCGCTCGCTCATCGGAACGAGACACGACATACCCTACCAATCGAGGTTCTCCCCCGCCTTCACGCGCTGGCCCTCCCAACCGGAAGCGAAGAAGTCGTCGTTGCGATTCGGTGAGACGATGGACCCGTTGAAGAACGTCAATCATGCTATTTCACCGCTTTGACGACTGCCATCGAATCGGCCCACCAGTAGTGGCAGTCCTCCGGTGGAACGAGCGATCGGACGATGCTGAGGGTGAACGAACTGAAATGCCTGAGGAGGAGCCGTTGATGCCGACGGCTAAATGAATCGATTTCATTCGTATAGTAGGTAAACACTCCACCTGGTCTCAGCAATTTCGCAGCTGCGGGGATGAACGCCTCGGCAAAGTTGATGCTGTTGATCACCGACTGCTCAAACTCTTCTTCACTGGTCGGATAGGTGTCGAAAAATACCCCGTCATATTCTTGCAGGCTCTCGACGACTTCCTGCCAACGCCCTTGGAGTAAACGAATGTCTCGACCAGGATATGTGTGCTTCCACTCCGTAAACGCTTTGATTACATCGTGATTGCATTCGATGATCGAGTGCGAGCGGGGGCAGCCTTCTTGAATATACGAAGCCGAAATGCCCATTCCGAATCCGACCTCGACGATATCGCCCTTCGATTCCGTGACGATTTCAGCCATCGCCTTCATCAGTGGCTCTTCCCAATCCTGCATCACTTGCTGGCCTTCGATGATGAGTTCGGACGGCGTATACTCCGCCCGGCTTCCCGTCCAACTCCGTTCAATACCGGCTCGTTCCGACCCGGAGACGAACCGTTTTGAAACGGCGTCGAGCTCGCACAGATCGTCCGAGAACTCGTCGAGTGCGCGCCGTAACAGCCAATTGCGCTGATTTTTTTGTGGAGGATTGACAAACTCTTCCTTGTTGATTTTTAGGTAAACATCGAACTCGGGTTTTCTTTGGATCACGGTCTTCCTCCGTTCCTCGGCGTCTGATTCCAGATCGTAAATCCACTGCGCTTCCGCCGCAGTCAGCGATTCGATCTCCTTCAACATTCGGTCCTGCTCCGGCTCACTGAGACCACCGATGAGGGCCGGCCAATCAAGAGGGGCGGGTGATTCCAACAGCACAGCCGCCTCCGCGACATGCGCATGCTGACGTAAGTGACTTTCGATATCCGAAAGTTCCACTCGAAATCCCCGGATTTTGACTTGATCATCGCGACGGCCCAGAAACTCCACATTGCCGTCCGTACGCCGGCGCACACGGTCGCCGGTGCGATACAAACGAGCGCCGGCCTCCTGGCTGAACGGATGTGGGATGAATTTTTCTGCGGTCGCTGCCGGCAAATTCTGGTATCCGCGCGCTAATCCGTGACCTCCGATACAGAGCTCGCCGGGTACCCCGATCGGAACAGGGTGCGAGTAGGGATCCAGAACGTACAATTGAACGTTGGTAATCGGCCGTCCGATCGGCACAGTTGCCACATTCGTCCAGTCCATGGCTGGCTCCGCTGCATAACTGCTCGCCGTGATCGTGGCTTCCGTCGGTCCGTACGCATTGCACCAGTCGATCCGGTCTCCAGCCACTCGCTGCCATCGGACCAGAAAATCCGGCAGCGCTTTTTCGCTTCCTACGATCACAAGCCTGATTGAAGAGGGGAGCTGAAGTCCTGTTCGTTCGATGTCTTCGGTCCATGCCGCCCAGTACGGCGTCGGAAGATTCAAGACGGTAAGACCATGGTCATCGACGAACTGTTGAAAGTCAGAAAACGTGGGAATGGGCTCGTTGGGTCGCATCACCACGGTTGCCCCAGCGAGCCAAGTGGGAAAACATTCTTCGGCCGCCACGTCAAAGCTGAATGAAGCAAACTGGAGCACCCGATCGGTCCGGCAGAGACCATACTGCTTCACCATGGCAGTACTGTGATTCACCAATGCACGATGGGAGATCCCGGTTCCTTTCGGTTGACCGGTCGTCCCTGACGTGTAGAGCACATAGGCCAGATTCTGAGGGTTCATCACACTCGACAGATTCTCGTTGTCGAAACGGGCTACAGCGGCCCAATCTCTATCGAGCGACAGGACCGGCGCTACGCGCTCCGGCAGATGTTCGATACATCGCTCTTGTGTCAATACAAGTCGAGGCCGGACATCGTTGAGAATGGAAGATTGTCGCTCTCTCGGATAGAGAGGATCGATGGGCACATATGCGGCCCCCGCCTTCAGACATCCCAGCAGCCCGACCACCATCTCGAGGGAACGTTCCACACAGAGCCCCACAGGGGTCTCAACACTCACCCCTCGGGACTGTAAGTACCGAGCGAGCTGATTCGCCCTGTTGTTCACAAAGGCATAGGTGTACGTACAACCTCCGCACAGCAACGCCACCGCATCCGGAGTTTTCATCGCTTGCGTTTCGAACAATTGATGGAGACATAGCTCTTGTGGATATACATCCTGAGTATCGTTGCATCGATCGAGGACATATCTGCGCTCTTCGTCGGTCAAGAACGACAACTCGCTCACATTGGATTCCGGAAACGCAGCAATACTGTGCAGCAATTGTTGAAGGTGGTCTGCCATTCTCGAGATGGTATGGCTGCCGAACACATCCGTGCTGTACTCGAATGTGGCATCGAGCGTGCCGTCTGTTTTCTGTTCCATCTCCAGAGTGAGGTCGAACACGGATGTTTGTGTGTTCACCTTGATCCGGCGCACGTCGAGCCCGTGCAACGTGAGGACTTCCGACGGACTTTCCTCCAAGACAAACATCACCTGAAAGAGCGGTGTATGTCCTAGATCCCGCGGCACTCGCAATTCATCGACCAATTGTTCGAAAGGAATATCCTGGTTCGCGTGCGCCCCGAGCACCGCTTTCCGCACTCGGCTGAGAAATTCATGGAAGGACGGATTGCCGGAGAGATCGGCACGTAATGCAACCGTGTTGACGAAGCACCCGATGATGGACTCGTACTCGGGCCGGGTTCTATTCGCGACCGGCGTACCGACACAAAAGTCGGATTGGCCGCTGTGGCGATACAGGAGGATTTGGAATGCCGCCAGAAGCGTCATAAACAACGTGGCCTGGTATCGATGGCCTATCGCACGCAGCTGTTGTAAAACCTCTGCCTCCATCGTCCAGCTGTGGCGTGCACCGCGGTGGCCCTGCACTTCCTGACGGGAGAAGTCCGTGGGTAAGGAAAGGGTATGAGGGGTATGATCAAGTTGCTGCTTCCAGTACGACAACTGGCGTTTCCATTCTGTTCCTTGTGTCCAATGTCGCCGATGAATGACCGTATCGATATATTGGATCGTCAGATTGGGTAACGGAGAGGGCCTGCCGTCTAACAACGCCTCGTACAGCACTCCTAACTCTCGACTGAGAATGTGCATTGACCAGCCGTCCGCCACGATATGGTGAATCGTCAACGAAAGAAGGTGGTCGTCTTCGCCAAGTCGAAATAACCGGTGCCGCAGCAGTGGCCCCTTCGCCAGATCAAACGGCCGGGCGGCTTCTTCCATAGCTGCACGCCAAGCCTCTTCTTCACGTCTGTGCTCGGAGAGACCACGCAAGTCTTCCATCGAAGGAAGGATGTCTAACCGTGGCGAGATGGTGTGTACCGGCTGGCTGTTGGCGACAACACAGGCAGCGCGGAGAATTTCATGGCGACGGACAATCTCGTTGAGCGCGCGTCCAAGGACCACGACGTCGAGCGGGCCTATGAGCCGCAATGCAATCGGGATATTGCCGAACGCGCTGCCCGGCGACATCTGCTCGAGAAACCAGAATCGTTCTTGAGAAAAAGAAAGCGGCAACGCCACATCCCGTGGAATCGATTTCAACGGACTCGCAGGCGCGATCGAAACCGCTGCCCGATGTGTTTCGATGCAGCCAGCCAACTCGGCCACGGTCGGATGATCGAATAATGAATCCAGGGACAGTTCAACGTGATAGATCTGCTGCAACCTGGCCAGTATTTGCATACCTCGCAATGAATCCCCACCTAATGAAAAGAAGTTGTCATGGATGTCGATCTGCTTGCATTCGAGAATACGAGCCCAGACCTCCGCAACCTCTTTCTCGATCGGACTCTCGAAGACTTCCGAGCGGCTCTTCTCTAAATCCTGCTCTTGCGCGACATTCCTGACAACTTCACTCAGTTCCCCGGCTAGAAATTGGGATCGGCAACGGTGCCGCTGGACTTTCCCACTGGAGGTTTTTGGAAGGGTACCGGGCTTGATCAAGACGACGGCATAGACCTGGACTTCGTGTTGTTCCGCCACTGCCTGCCGGATTGCCGCGATCACCGCTTCGCCGTCGAAGGATGAACGACGGGCCTCCACTTCATGGACCACCACCAGCTGTTCACCGTCATGCCGCTCTATAGAAAACGCGGCTCCGCCTTCTGGTCGAAGACTTGGGTGACTCCATTGCGCCGTCAGTTCGATGTCGTGAGGATAATGATTGCGGCCACGGATAATAATGAGGTCCTTCAAACGCCCGGTGATAAACAGTTCGTCGTCCTCCATAAATCCAAGATCCCCCGTACGGAGGAATGGTCCTTCGCTGGTATCCGACGTATAGCCTTCGAACGTCTGTGCCGTTTCTTCCGGCCGATTCCAATAGCCTTGTGCAATGCTGGGGCCCTTGACCCATACTTCTCCGACATGCCCCGCCGGACAGATCCGTAGCGACTCGGGATTCACAATACAGATCTGTTGTTCCAATCGAGCATGCCCGCACCCTACCAGCGCCTGTGTCTCTTCATGGGGTTCCGTCGGCATGAGAATGCGATGTTGCTGTAATTCCGCTTTCTGGATCGATCGAAGCATCGGAGGAATCGTACGATCGCCGCCTGAGACCAGTAAGGTCGCTTCCGCCAACCCGTAACAGGGATAAAACGCCTCGCGGCGGAATCCGGATCCGTTGAAGGACTGCGTGAATCGCTCGAGTGTGCCGGGGTGTATCGGTTCAGCTCCGTTGAACGCGACCGTCCAGCAACTGAGGTCCAGCGAAGCACGCTGCTCTGCTGTCGTATGACGCACGCACAGGTCATAGGCAAAATTCGGCCCTCCGCTGGTAGTCGCCCGATATCGTGAAATCGCGGCCAGCCACCGGAAGGGCTGCTGCAAAAAGTGAGTCGGTGACATCAACACGCACGGAACGCCGAGATACAGCGGTTGAAGCACGTTTCCGATCAATCCCATATCATGATAGAGCGGCAACCATCCGAGCACGATCGTTCGTGCTGTATGGTCGAATGCTTGTGCGATCATTCGTTCGTTGTCCAACAGATTGCCGTGGCTGACCATGACGCCCTTTGGCGTTCCCGTAGACCCTGACGTGTATTGAAGAAATGCGAGCGTCCCACCGTCGATCTCAGGCATGCGCCAACCCGTTTCATCTTCGCCTGCCGGCATTTCGGTAATGAACCAATGCGGTTTCCGCAAATCCTCCAAACCAGGATCCTGACTGCAAAGACGCTGGACGTGTGCATGAATCTGCACGGTCGTGAGAGCGAACCTGGATTGTGAGTTTTCAAGAATGGATTGCAGGCGGGGCAATGTGCGCTTTCGTTGGGGAGGATAGGCCGGCACCGCGATAACCCCGGCATACATGCAACCAAAAAAAGCGGCGATGTAATCTAATCCAGGAGGATACAGGAGAAGTGCACGCTCTCCGGCGGCGCCCATTGATTGCAACCGTGCACCAATGGCCCGAGCCCGGTGATCCAACTCTTCGTAGGTAAGGTGGACAGCGTCTGCGTCACCATCGACCAGAAAGGTGTACGCCTGTTGCTTCGGAGTCTGACGCGCTCGCCACTGCAATAGATCAACGAAAGTCTCGTGTTCAGCGCCCATCGAAAAAATCCGTTCTTGCTCAGGGTCAATGTAAGCACCAAGTCCGACCCGACCACTTCTCTTACATTACTCAGACGCATACGAGACGCGCATCCTCACATGAAATAATATAGATCTTTGGAATGCTTCAGATACAAAAACATTGTCTGGTAATCTTTGGAATCCTCAACAGGAAGGAAGACGAAGACACAGAAAGATCGTTACAAGAACGTCTGGCGCACGCTATGCATGAGACACCGTCAGTCTTGCCCCACTCGGATAGGATGCATCTCCACACTCATTCTTGCCGTTCCAACGTTCGGCGCTTGTTTTTGCTGCCGCCGTGCGACTCGTTTCAACCACCACATGCGGATGCCTGTAATATAAAGGATCAGCGGGACGAAGCCGGTGACGAATATGATGATTCGTCCTATAAAGCCCAGAGCCTCCCCGTTGTGCAAGGGAAACAGCCACGCAAGAAACGTCTCGCCACTCGAGAGCTTACGCCAGTCACGTATACCTAGTACCGCGCCGCTGTATCGGTCGAGCCACACGATGCTCTCCCCGCTCGTACGGCGAACCTCTCCTGGCTGGCGCAGGCCGATTTGAACGACGTCGTCCTCCTGTTGCGGTAGCCCGATCCACTTCAATTCAGCGGCAGGAAGGAGCTCCTCGGCGATAGCCACGGCATGATCGACTGTAATAGGACGCACCCCCGGACTCACCGTTGAATGAAACGCAGTCTCTTCGGGAACAGGAGCAATCACATTGACGAGAGCGAGGACATAGTTAGGAAACTCAAGATAGACACCGGTGAACGCGAGCACCAGAAGTACAAGTGAACCAGCCACTCCGCTGAGCTTGTGCAAGTCATAGTACCGACGGATCGTGCCTCCGTTAGGGTTGAACGTAATCGCTTGCCGATATCGCCCCGCCTTTGGCCACCACAGATATAAACCGGTTCCGACCGACAGGAGTAGCAGTAGTCCACAAATTCCAACGAGAGTTCCGCCGGTTTCTTCGAGCAACCACCCCTTGTGCAACTCATACAAGATCGACACAAAGGTCTCGCCCCAAATACGATCTCGACTCAGAACCTTAGTTGTATAAGGATTGATCGTGACTTCAATGTCCTGAGCATGACCAGATTCATTGACCTTGAACCAGGCCTCCACGACACCGGAACGCTCTTGGGGCAGGAAGAGTCCATACGGCCCCGGGAGATCAGGCCTGGCAGCTTTTGCTGCAACAACCATTTCTTCGAACGGCTGGTATGGACCGCTGTCCACTACTGTGCGCCGTTCAGGATTCAGCCACTCATCAATGGCCTGATAGAACACCAAGCCGCTGCCGGTCACCCCACTCAGAACAAATACGAACCCTACTGACAAACCAAGCCACCAATGCACTCGCAGCCATAGCTTCTGCCAGGCCGTGCGGCTCACGGCCTAGCCTGACCAAGACTGAGCTGTATAATTTCCCAGGCTCATCTAATTAAATTCCAGCTTCACAGAGCCGATCACCGTAAACGGCGCCCCGGTATAGATGATTTCTCTGAAGTTTTGTGTGCCGGTAAAGTAGCGATGGTCCAAAATATTCGTAAAGTTCAACGCAGCCAGCAGATTGGTTCGATCAAATATCTCCTGCTTACGGTAGTACAATGCGCCATCCATTCTGACATAACCTGCAAGTTCGAAGGGAGCTTGGCAGTTGGCCGGGTCCAGGCATTGAAATACTCCATTTCGACTACTTTGAGCAAACATACCAATTCCAGCGCCAAATCCCTGCGCGACTCCTTCCTGGAAGAAATAGGTGGTCCACACCCTGCCTTGGTGCAGACCCGAGTTGGACACGCGGCTCCCTTCAAGAAACAACAGATCCTTGGTGACGCGCGCATCGACATAGGCATAGTTGGCAATGATCTCCCACCCGGGCAATATCCTTCCCGCCACGTCGAATTCGATGCCTTTGCTGCGCTGTTCTCCAGTTGCCACAGAAAAAAAGAACCCATTCAGCGGATCCTGCGTCAATACGTTCTTCTTTTTGATGTCGAATATAGCGATGGTAGATCGTAATCTGTTCTCCAAAGCTTGGAATTTGACGCCCCCTTCATATGCCTTTCCGCGTTCTGGATCGAATAACTCCCCATTGATACTTCTTGCCCCTGATTCCTGAGGCGCAAACGATTCTGTATAATTGGCGAAGAGCGCCACAGGCTTCCACGGTTGATAGGTCAACCCGACGGACGGGCTGAACGCTCGATTGGTTTGACTGGCCTTGTTCTGGACTGTCCCAAAATCGTCCGGGCGATTGGTGAGGTTTTGTTCGAAAATGTCGAACCGACCGCCTCCATGCAAGTGAAGATTCTCCAGGAGGCTGATATGATCGCCGAAATAGAGGCCGATAATATTATTGGTTTGCTTAGTATTGCTGAATAACGTCAGGGCAGGGTTTAAGAACAGCCTGTCATTCGGATTGAAGATATTGATGAAGCTGAATGCACCCGGTGTCGTGGTATCGCCACCAAAATCACCGGAGGCCGTTGCCGATGAGACCTCTCGGCCAAGTTCAATACCAAGAATGGTTTTATGCTTGATGGAACCGGTTGAGAACAGGCCGTGCAATTCGTTCTGCAAGTAGTGGCTTTGAACCGTCGTCGGAATCTCATATCGTGCCAGATTAAGTATTCCATCGCTTTCGTCACCGACCAGAAAATTGGATTCCAAGCTGGAGTATCGGCTGCGGGTCGCGGCTGATCTGAAGGCAGTGCGCCATTTAAACATGTCATTAAATTCATGCAGCAACGTCAGGGTGGCCTTCCCATGATTCGTCTCAAGTTTCCTCGTCGGATCGCCTAAGAAACGGCTGACTGGAATCGGTGCGACCCCATTGCCAATCGCCACCAATCCACGATCGATAGGTAATCGATCGTGGAGATACTCACCTTCAAACTTGAAGGTGGTACGTGGCCCGATCTCCCAGCCGAATGTTGGGGCGAGAAAAATGCGCTTCGAGTCTACCCCGTCTCGATAACTCCCGGCCGATTCGTACATACCGTTGAACCGATAGGTCAATGTTTTGCTTTCGTTCAATGGTCCTCCGATGTCGAACGTCGGGCGATAGAGTCCATAGTTGCCGATGATCATCTCTCCTGAATAGTAGGGATTTCTCAAAGGAGCTTTCGTAATTTGATTGATGACACCGCCCGGATCGGAACGACCATAGAGGTAGGACGGCGGCCCCTTCACCACTTCGATGCGCTCAAGATTGATCACGTCCCGCTGGGCCCGAGAGCTGAACGTGCTGTCATCACGAAAGCCGTTCTTGAACACGTTCAAGTCGGACGCGAATCCGCGAATCATGACGGTGCCGCCTTGCCCACCCTGTGTGCTAAACTGAAACGCGCTACTCACGTTTATTAGCACATCGCTCATGCGAATCAACTTTTGATCTTCCATGACCTGGCGTGTGACGACTTCGACCGAGCGGGGGGTCTCCTGAATCGGCACAGGCATCCTGGTCGCTGAGGATGCATCATCAGCGACATATCCCCGTTCCCGCACTTCCTTCACCAGGATCTCCGGAACCTTGATCGGTTTGGACTTTTGGCCCTCAGCGACTTCGCGTATAGGTTCCGTCTGCGCAACGTCATTTTGCGCAGACGGCTGCACAGTTGACCCCGCCGATCCCGGTACCAGCGTGACCGTCGTAGGATCGGTAAATCGATAGGTCAACCCCGTTCCTGAGAGAAGGAGTTGCAGCCCCGCTTCCGGTGTATGGATACCGCTCAAGCCTGGAGACGACACCCCAGCCGCCATGTCTGACGGAAAACTGACTTGCAGTCCAGAGGTCTCTGCAAACGAATGCAGCGCAGAAGTAAGGGGCTGCGCCGGTATGTCGAATGCCATTGGCTGCCCGCCATCGCTCTGACCGGATGGAGCGGGTTGCGCCGAAACAGGCAAGACTCCGATCAGAACAGTGATGAGTGCCAAGAGCGGCCACATCCACAAGTGGCACTGCATTCTTCGCATCGAACTGATGAATAATCGCATCATAAATCCTTCTCCTCGTCCGTCATGTCGTCCATAAGGCCCAACAAATTGGGCGCTCGACCATTAACAGACGGAAGAGCAGAGTCTTCCCTCACATACGGAAAGGTTTTTTTGAAAAGAATGTTTAGAAGAAAACGACGACCCAGTCTGTAATGCGGGCCATGCGAATGGGGAGAGTCTGGGCGAGCGTAGTGAATACTCCGGCGGGATCGGCAAGATTATAGCTGCCACTCACCCGGATTTCGTTCACGGAAGAATTCCAGATCTGAATCGTTCCCGGGTAGTAACGGCGAAGTTCATCGAGCACATCACACAAGCGCGCGTCGTCCACAACGAGACGTCCTCTGAGCCAAGCGCTGGCAGACGCGACATCGATCTCGCGCACAGGGCCCGGACCTTTGGTACGAACAGAGACTTGCTGTCCCACCGACAAGCGGATGGGTGTCCAGCCTGGCTGGACCGGGGCCAATTCCACGATCCCTTGAGTGACGGTCACGCGGACACCGTCTAGTTCTTCGCGAACAAGAAACTCCGTCCCAACCGCGCGCGTGATCAGGTGCCGGCTCTCTACCACGAATTCCTTCTCTGGATCGTGAGCGACTTGGAAAAATGCTTCGCCCTTCAGCAAATGAATCCGGCGGGACGCGGCATTGAACTCCGCGCTGATCGCGCTGCGGGTATTTAATGTCACGGTTGATCGATCGGATAGTTGGACGACTTGGCGTTCCCCCGTTGATGTCGTGTAGTCCGAAGTGAGAAGGAGCGGAATGTCCAATTGAAGCCCCGCAACGACCAGCACTCCGGCAACCGTCGCGGCTGCTGCGAGGCGCAAGGGCTGTCTGAAAGAGCCTCCTGGGGAACCTCTCCCACTGCCATGGACTAGGACTGATGCATGAGCACGCTGTGCGGCTGCCGAGACCAGGGCCGGATCATTCCAGAGCGCGCACGCTTCGTCGAACGCGGTGGCATGAGCAGGACTTTGTGTCCGCCACGATTCAAACGCGCGGCGCTCTACATCGGAACAATGTTCTGATCGGAGCCGTACGAACCAGGCGATCGCTTCCTCTGAGAGTGAGGATTGATCGCCAGTCAACGCCTGCTTGACGGAGTGCTCGTCGAAATCGGACATGATCGCAGTCTGATAACCCAAATCTCAGCAACGGGGCACAGGGTCGCACCAGTATATCCCTTGACGGATAACCCTGCCAGTCCCTCACATCAGTTTGCGTCATGGTGTTGAAGAGTCACACGGCAGTGGAGCAGCGCCCGCATGATGAGCTTTTCTACTGCACTTTCTGAAATCTCCAGACGGGCCGCAATGTCCCGATAGGAACAGTCGTGAACGCGGTGTAACAAAAACGCTTCCCGGCATCGCGGTGGGAGGGTATCGACAGCTCGCAAGAAAATCGTGAGCCGTTGTTTGTCCAACACTGCGCGTTCGGACGATGGCGCCCCCGAGGGAACATCCATCGCCACTTCCGACACGTCACCGGTGTACCGTTCGAATTTTCTCTTGCGCAGGTGATCGATCGCGAGATTCGTAGCGGTTCGGAACAGCAGCGATCGAGGGTAGGTCACCGACGTCGTCTGTGCCAGATTGACCAAGCGCATGTACGTTTCTTGCGTCAAATCTGCAGCGGCTTGCTCGCATCGAACGATGCGGTAGAGACACCGTGTCAGCTCGTGCCGATGCTCGTGAAAAAGGTGCTCAATATCCTGGCAAGTCAAGTTCATGATAAGAACCTCGCGCGGCGCCATAAAAAAACCCACGGGCATCGTGAATCGTGTGATGCCGTGGGCTCTGTCCTGAAAGACTTTGGCCTCAGAATCCAGCTTCTCTGATATTGAGAAGCAGTATCAGATTCGGATTGTACACGTGTCAGATAGGAAAGTCCAGACGGAATTTCGGAAACTGAGAGAATTAATGCGCGTCGGCCCGGATGCCTCCTCGATCGCAAATTGGCTCATACCCACGCGACGAGAGCGGCGCACGATCTGATATGAATCGATATTATGGTGAGAAGCTCGGACAGGCCTTCCTACTCCCGCCTCCGATGCTTTTAGGTCTGTCATGCGACGAACGAGAAGGCGGGCTAGCTGCGGATTCCCCCGAACAGAGCGAGCAACATCGCTGTGATATACATCAGACCGATACCGCCGAAGATACCGAGAGCCACTTGTACACGCCGAGTCGCAGTGTAAGAGATCGACGTGAGTGAGAGGATCACATAGAGGAGAGAACCGGCAGCCAATGTATAGAAGGAGATGGACACGTACGGTGAAAGGCCCTGCCCGCTCAACAGCGTCCCCACGCACGTCGGACCGCCGGCCAGCAACCCGAGGAGAAACACGTCCATCCACTTCACCGGTGTTTTCCCGGCGGCGCCTACAATGCCGAACCCTTCCGTGCCGTTGTGCAATCCAAAACCCGTCACCAAAAGCATGCTGAGAGCCCATTCTCCATTTGCATAACTCGCCCCGATCGCCAATCCCTCCCCTAGATTGTGAAAACCCATCCCGATCGCAATCATGTAAGGGAGAGACAGGAGCCGGCTCGCTGGACGGCCTCCAAGAATCTGGCTCGATTCCAATGCGACAAGGCCCACTAGACTGATGCCCAGGCTGGCGAGAAACACACCCCACGATAGAACGTCGCGCACTCCCGTGAGTTCGACGGCCTCGTGCATCAGGTCGAAGAACAAGTACACCAAAACGCCGGTGGCCACACCGATCAATCCGCCCTCCCAAGAGCGTGGCAGCACTCTTCCGAGTAGCAAGGCTGCAGCAATTCCCAGATAGACCGGGATCAGCCCGGCCACAGCCCCAAAGCCAATCAGATTGAGCATGGAAAACCCTTCCTCGTAGCGTGTTGGTGAAGCAACCTTATATCGTCGGCATCGCGCACAATATGTAGACGAACCAGTCGTAAGAATCCACCTTACAATCTGAATTATTCGTGGGTCACACCATAGTGGGAATAGAATCGTCAGCTACCGGAGAGTGATCCCAATGGGAATTCCCAGCCAACCATGCGCCGGAGCATCATCAGCAAGTCATGCTGGTGCTTATGAACCGTTCATGGGTATCTGTCGCAATGAATCTAAGACTCGAAAAGGGAACGGCGGGGTTAGATTCCAGGTTGGAGAAACGATCATCGACCGCCTTGCACGCCACTCACATTGCGGAGAGCATCACCGATAGTCAGGGCCTTCTGATCGTCGATGAGGTCGCGATGGATGATCTGCACCGACCCAGGAATGTCATGGACCGGGGTGTTGGGGTCTCTCGAGGTTGACGATGCGCAATGTTCAACGTAGCTCCGTTCTTGTTTCGCCTGAGGACAAGAATCGCCGGTGGCGGCGTCATGTTCTTTCTGCTCTGCGACCGACAACGTATTTTCGGAAGTCTGTTGCGGTGTCGCGCATCCGGTCAGGCCACTGCACAGAAGCGCCGAAATGAATGCCCCTGTGAGTAGTGATGCCATACGTTTATTCTGCCAGGCACACTCAGCATGAGTCAACCAGAGGAGACTGCCGTGATGGTGTTCGCTCACCTGGGCGTGATCACGTTGCCAGAGACATCGGATGACTTGCCGAGTGCGGTCTGCTTGAGCGCCTACCCTGCGCAACACAGGTGTGGTTTGCATCGCCTTATCCGTCTTACTACAAGAGGATATCTGCTGAATCGAATGATCTTCGCCCTCAAGTCACTCTGATCGTCATGGCCAGGCAAGCACCTCTTTCTTCTGATCGTTCAAAGACTGGACGGCATTTTGCCGCGCAACCGACCAGAGAGTTGTATGCGCATCTCACTCGGCATCGATTGAAACGCAGTAAACAACGAGATCTGATTCTGGACGCATTTGGGAAGCACAGCTCTATCACAGCCCAAAACCTCTACATGCAACTCGCCAGAAAAGGGCACAGGATCTCTTTAGGGACCGTGTATCGAACGATGAATTTGTTCTGCAGAATGGGGATTGCCAAGCCTCAGCATTTCGGAGCACGAACGCAGTACGATGGTGCCTTGGTCGACGCTCGCTACGACAATCTGATCTGTACTCAGTGTGGGTGCATCGTTGAGTTTAATCATCCTGACATCGAACGGTTGCGACAGGAAGTCGCCACGGCGAACGGCTTCAGTCTCGTAACTCAGAAACTTGAATTGTCTGGGCATTGTGCAACCTGCCGTGACCAGAAAGGTTTTAGGCAGGGCCGTGAAACCGTCGGAAAGCTCTAGTTTCAATCGCGAGAGGAGGTCTCGCAACACCGAGCTAACTTTTGTCCCCACTATCGGCACTTTTTCAATCTACGTGCTGCAATCGAATCTCCGGGTCACATTCGCGGAGAAGCGGGTCGTGTTAGATACCAACCGATTACAATGACGGGCGCCGCAAGCGCGAACCACGACAACATATCCCACACCCCATCGCCAAGAAGAGCGGCAATCAACCCCACAGCGCTGCACACCGCAAGAACAATCGGCATACCCCAGATCTGACGAGTAGAGAGAGGATGGCTCACCGCGGTACCATACTTTGTGTCGGTGATAAGACTTCATCCTGTAGGTCTGTTTCAGTCCACAGGAGTTCTGTAGACGTATGCCGCTTTTTCCACCACAGATACAATCCGCTGATTAGCACGATGACCGTGATGAGATCCAACAACGCCCACATGATCTTCAAGGGCGCCCCTCCGTAGTCGCCAAAGTGAAGAGGTTGAGACAGGACAAGTGCGGTCAGATACCAGGGCAAAGTCCGTGCGTCCGTCAACTGCGCAGCCTCCGCGTCGATCAACAGCGGTTTCAGCAATCGCGAGGTCAAGGGGGTCTGCCCGCGCATGAAGACCATGTAGTGGTAGGGACTGGCGAAGAGCGTACCGGGAAAGGCCACGAAGCTGACCACCATATCCGGTGCCGCCGCTTCGGCAGTCTTGATCACGGCATCCATCGGTTGCAGCACGGTTGGAGTTGGTTTGCCGGTCCAGGGCGCCACCATGTCTGCCACCTCCGTCTTCTGCCAATAGGCGAACAGGGGCCGCTGCAACGTGTTGATAACCCCCGTGACCCCAACGACCAGCGCCCAGACAACCGTCACGATCCCAAGGAGATTGTGCAAGTCCAACCAGGTCAGTCGCCCGCTCCCTGTGTGACGGATAGTGCCGAATGCCAGTCTTCGCATGAAGGGTCCGTACACCACGACGCCTGAGACAATCGAGGTCACAAAAAGCCCGCCCATGGCGCCGAGAAACAACGCTCCCGGGAGGCCGGCAAACAGTTCCACATGGAGCTTGAACAGAAAATTCAGCAGGCCCTCATTCGCCGGTGGAGCATGGAGGAATGCCCCGGTACGGGAATCGTACATGTAGATCCCGGTTCTCTCTACGGAAGTCAGGGTGGCTCCAAGCCCGACGAACCAGGCAGGATGCTCATCATCCAAGGAGAGGAATTGCACAGCATCCTTAGGCCGCCGCGCCTGTGCATCGTCGACCAAGCCTTGCAAATGGACCGGTGCCGTGGCTGTCACCTGCTCAGGCGGCTCCACGGCTTCGCCCAACCAGATGGCGAGTTCGTCCCCAAATACGAGCGGCAGCCCCGTCAGACAGAGGATGAGCAGAAAAATGGTGCAGACAAGGCTCGTCCACTTATGGATGAGATACCAGCGTCGGAAAGCTGCGACCGTCAACATCTGCCAATCCCATGCGTCAATTAAACTCCAGCTTCACCGAACCAAAAACACTCAACGGTGCGCCGGGAAGTGCTGCCGTCCCCCGAAATTGAAATCCACCGTAATAATATTCTTGATTCAACAGATTCTGGAAGTTTAATTGTGCTATGAGGTTCGTACGTGGAAAGATCTCCTGCTTGCGATAATACAGCGCGGCATCGGCCCGGACATAGCCGGGAAGTTCGAATGAATTGTTGATGTCTCCCGCCCGCTCGCCTACCGCGAACAGACCGCCTCCGAAGCCAAATCCTTGTAAGAGGCCGCCTTGAAAGTCATAGGTGCTCCAGAAGCTCCCGGTGTGCCTGGCGACCAGGGGTAAGCGATTTCCGACTTGAACGACGGTGTCCGCCGTGACGCGGGCATCCGTATAGGCGTAGGTGGCAATGACTTTCCACCCCGGAATCAACTGCGCGGCTATATCTAGTTCCACACCCTGGCTTCGCTGCCCCCCGGTCTGAATGCGACGGAATAGACTCGAAGGATCTACGACAGGAACATCGAGTTTGTCGATTCGGTACACCGCAAGGGTCGAGGTTACACGACCGGGAACGAACTCCGTTTTGATCCCGGCTTCGTACTGCGTTGCGGTCGTCGGCTTGAAAATGTTGGATGCGGCACTGAACGGATCAAACACCGGCTGAAATGATCGTGTCACGTTTGAATACAGCGCGACCTGAGGAATCGGTTGATAGTTCACCCCGATGCGGGGGCTGAAGCCGAAGTTCTCCGCTTTCGTGACTTCATTCGCCACGTTGGCATTTTGATAGAAATAGTCACCCCGTGCGCCGACTAAGACATGGAGGTTATCGAGGACTGCAACCTCGTCCTGCACATAGCCCCCCACGGAATTGGCGAACAGATAGGACGCGCGGGTCAGAGGAAGATCGGGCACAAGCGTTTGGTTATAGACGGGAGCGAAGATATCGATAGGGCCCAACGAAGCAAAGGCGGAATCAAACGAGGTGGATTGCCGACCGAGTTCGACACCGGTCAGAAGCTTATGTTTCATAAACCCGGTCGATACCTTGCCCATCAGGTCGTTTCGCCAGAAATAGCTCGATGAATCGAAGTCCGGATTGAAAAAGAAACGCGTCAACGTTCGATTATCCGGCAGAAGATTATTGGCGAAAGCAGCTTGGCCGAATTTCCTGGCCTCATCAGCTCTGAATTGGCTTTCGATGTGCCAACTGTCGTTGAACCGATGGTTCACCCTCAAACTCACACGCCCTTCCCGGCCATTTGCGGTGTCAAACGGTTCCCCAAGGTTCCGGTTCCTCGGCAACGGCGCGATACCGTTGCCGATCGCGGGAAACCCCCCGTCAATATTGCTCTTGTCGTGGATATATTCCCCCTCGACCGTGATTGTCGTATTGTTCCCCGCGATCCAGGTAAATACCGGCGCCACGAAATAGCGCTGCAGGAATAAAAAATCCCGATAACTTTGGCGGTTCTCGTAGGCGGCGTTGATGCGATACAGAAATTTACCCTCCTTATCGAGCGGTCCCGTGGAATCGATCATGGTCCGGTAATAGTTGTAACTCCCAAAAATCTGTTCCATGGAGTTATAGCGCTGGGCCTGTGGCTGTTTGGTCACGATATTGATAATACCGCCCGGCTCACCTCGGCCATATAGGACCGATGCCGGTCCCTTGAGGACCTCCAGTCGTTGGATATTGGCGATATCGCGAAATTGCGTGGCCTGTTGTACACTCTCGTTTCGGAGATTGTTCTTGAAATAGCCGCACGTAAATCCTCGACAAAACACTTGATCGATATTCGAGCCTGCCTCGGGTAATCCGATCCCCAACCCGCTCACATTTCGAAGGGCTTGTTCCAATCGAATGGCGCGCTGGTCCTCGATCACTCGCTGCGTCACCACTCCAATCGCCTGCGGCACCTGCATAATCGGCGTATCGGTCCGCGTGGCTGTGCTCGCTTCCTCGGCGATGTATGACTGGGTGTCGTTGTCGCGCTGACGCACATCTTTCACAACGATCTCCGGCACTTTCACTGGCTTCGGTTTAGTCTCTTCCGCCATGATCGATGCTCCGCCGACCGCGGCTCCAGCCGGAAGCGCGGATTGCAGCGTCACTGTCTTGGCGTCGGTAAATGTGAACTGCAACCTTGTTCCCTCCAATAACTGGCGAGTCGCTTCCTGCGGCGTCATCGTTCCGGTGACGCCTGCGGTTGTGCGCCCACTCGCCAGTTCCGACGCATAGAGCACTTGTAGGTTGGCCTGCTCAGCCAATGCCGTCAGTGCCGTCGATAATTCTTGTGGAGGAATGTTCACCGTGACCGTTTCGGTTTGCGCGGACGCTGATCGTGCCGACAGCAACGCCAATATTGTCATCAATAGAACCATCCCAATCCCAACTCCCACTTCACGTCCCATTTCACGCCATAGCATTGCGACTGTCCCTTTCTCGTAGGCCGGCCATATTTCGTTCGAACACAACAGAGCCCCCGGCTGCATGCGCAGCCGCGGGCTCTGGAATCATGTTCCGTTGGCCTCGAGCGTTGGACGTCTGTTGCTAGGACAGGACTTACCGGGGCTGGCCCGGGCTTATATTAGGAGGCGGGGTTCCGCGGATCGCCGAATGGTGAATCGTGACGAAGCGTGCACAGCGGCTGCACTTGATGACGAGGCTGCTGCCCTCCCACCGGGCCATCAGCTTTCCACATCGGCACCGAACATCCGACGGGGATGCCGCCGGCGTGCCTCGTCCTGTCACAGCCACACCCATACGCTGCCCCATGATTTCCCGCATGGCTTCCCGAATTCCTGTTGCTCCATACCTGTCCACGGTCTGTGTGACGCATGAGCGCGCACAAACCTGATGTCTGACAGGAATGGAGGCGGGATGGGTGAAGATGTTGGGCAGAACATACGATTCCGGTTTTTTCTCTGGCCCCAGACAGAGCCTTGCACCAGACCAATGAGACACTGCTGAACCGTGATCCGATGAATGGCCCCTTACTTGAACGTCAGCTTCTTGAGTTCGGCTGCCGGCAGCTCTACTTCTCCGAAATCGGATTGT
This sequence comes from uncultured bacterium, assembly GCA_965233175.1. Lineage (GTDB taxonomy): Bacteria > Nitrospirota > Nitrospiria > Nitrospirales > Nitrospiraceae > Palsa-1315. The sequence goes on along the minus strand of CBDDRW010000039.1, from coordinate 97,050 downwards.
CCTTTGAAATTGCCCGCGATGGCGAGGACGAAGTCACCCGTCTTGCCGTCATTGAGCGTGATGGTGACGTTCGGTGGCGCGCTATTCCCTGACGATTTGAGATCGATCTGCTTAATGCTGTCGAACTTGATCTTCACGGTTGCCGTACCGCGTTTCACCGGTACTTCACGGAGTTCGTGCGGGACGAATGCCGTCTCGCTGATTTTCTCCTCCCAATAGAACGTGATATTTTTCACATCTGTTTCCACACCCTTGGCATCCACTGCAGTCGCGTGAAATACTTTCTCGGTCTTGGTTTGCGCCCAAGAAACAGTCCCGATTGCCGACAGCGCCGAGAGCACGCACAGCACGCTACACACCATCAAGATGCGTTTGATCATCGAGTGATTCATCATTATGGTTCTCCTGTTCATCGATTTGTCATATGACGGATTCTGTGTTTTTTTTGCAAAGGGCAGACTTAGCCGGTCACTCTGATGCTAACCATCCAACTTGTAGCTGATCGGAATCAACAGGGTGATACTGGGCTTGCCTAGCGGATGCTTGAGTATCAACGGTGAGGCTTTCATCATGACTGCCAGAGCCTCCTGGTCCAGGATCGACTGGCCGGAACTTTCGGCAATCATGAGATTAGCGACCGTTCCGTCGTCCCGAATGACCGCCTTCACCACGACTTTCCCTTCCCAATGGTTGGCCCTGGCCTGTGACGGATAGCGCTTCAGCTCTTCGATCCGTCTCCACAATGCATCCCTCAGCCAACCATAGTCGGCTTGCGTCTGGCGATACTGTACGAGACGCTGTTGTACGGCGTGATGTTCGATTATGGACGGAGCCGCTTGCACCACTTCCTCTGTTCGCTCATGGATCGGTTCCGTGTGTTCCACAGGGGATACAGCGGTGGGCTGCGGTAGCGTTTGCTCTATCATTGGGTCCTGCCTGGAGGATACGATCTGGGTCACGGGCTCTTGTGTGGTTTGTTGAACCGCCTGAACCGTTTCGACGGGAACGACGACATCCTGAACCGTCTGCTGCACGGTTTGCTGAATCGGCCTGATCGGCTTGACAGGCGGCTTGGGCGGTTCAACAACTGGTTTGGCGGGAGGCGTCTCAGGCGGGACCGCTTCGGCTGGCGACGGACTTTCCACCACAGACACTTCCCAGTGAAAGGTATCCGGGAGAACAGGTTTCTCGATTTCTGCCATCACCGCGATGGCGCACCCGACCACCAGCACATGGCACAGCAGCGACACCGTCCACCCATGGGCTTGGTAAGGCCGGTTCCCTCCTGTCAGTTGACTAAGATCGAGCGTCGTCATGATCGAACGACCTCGAGACTCACCTGCCGGAAGCCGAGTCCTCGAACATCGTCCACAACGCCGACAAACCGTTCCAAGACAGTGATGCGGTCGGCGCGCACCAATACCAACGACTCCCGAGGATGCGGCGTGAGCATCGCCTTCAGATTGTCCTCCTCAACCGGTTGATCATTCAGAAATAGCCGCCCATCGGCCGTGAGCGTAATCACCAACGGTTTTTCTTTGTGTTCCCCGGCTTCCTTTGCCTTGGCTAATTCCACCGGTACTTGTCCGGTTGAGATGAATGTTGCCGTAGTCATCACGATGACCAACAACACCAGCATGACATCGACCAATGGAATGACATTGATCTGATTGAATTCACGCTCCATGCTGAACCTTGTGGAGCGAGAGGAGTTCTGAGACTTTCCGCCGAAGCACGTTATTCAGCACGACGCACGGAATCGCGACCAACAACCCGACGGCAGTGGCCTTAAGAGCTAGACTGAGGCCGATCATGATGGAGCCCACGGCCATGGTACCGGACGTGCCCATGGTATGAAACGTCAGCATGATGCCCAAGACGGTTCCCAGCAACCCGATATAGGGTGCGTTGGCCGCCACAGTTCCGATGATAACCAGCCGCTTGGTCAAAGCCATTTCCATGGTTTGAATGTCGTTGAACTGCTTCGGATTCACTTGCCGATAATACAGCCAGCGCTCGATCCCCACGGCCAATGTCCACAGACTGAGCACGATCAATAGTCCGATAACTCCGTAATCCACAAAATGCTTCAGCGCATCCACAATCCATTACCTCATGACATGACAAAAAAAGAGCCTGCCGATCCGGCCTCTACTTAATACAGACGAATAAGACCGACGAAACCTCACCTCTTTTCAGATAACTCGTTCGTTTGCTCCAAAATAATTAATTCCCGGTTCACATGAGACGACTTGACGGGAACCGCGCGTTCGAGCGCTTTTAGAAACCCTTCGCGATCATTTACGCCAAATATTCCGCTGACTTTGAGAACCTTTACCCGTGAATCGAGGATCCGGATTTCTCCTGATTGATACCGCCCGATTTCTCGCACCACTTCGGAGAGCGGGCGCTCCTCAAAGATCATTTTCCCTTCCATCCACGCCGTGGACGCCGCAAGGGACACCGTTTCGATCGAGGACGGACCGCGCTGCGGCTCATAGGACACCTGCTCGCCGGCCGTGAGCCGCTGCCATTGCGCTGTCGATATCCCCTTCGCAAGACGCTGTACGTCTACGGCACCCTCCACAACGGTCACCGTTACTTTCTCGTTCTCACGGCGAACGACGAACCGTGTGCCCACATCCCGAACCACTTCGCTCCCTGCCGTCACCTCGAATGGTCGATTCTGCTCGTGAGACACGGCAAAATACGCTTCCCCCTCACGCAACACGACCGTCCGGCTGAACATGGAGATTTTAGTGGTCAGAGCCGTCCCTGTATTCAGCTTCACCGTGGACCCATCTGAAAGCGTCACCGTCTGTTGTTCGCCTTTGGCCGTGCGGTACTCCATCACCTCCGGCGAGACGAGCCAATACCCGCCTATGCCGATCACGAGCAGACAAAGAGCCAGCGCCGCCGAGACCCAGCCGGCACCACCACGCCTGACCATTCGATATCTTTGGCTATGAGCCGCAGCCTCTCCGTCCAGAGCCGCATGGGTGAGTTCGTCATGCAGAAGCGGCTTGACCCCGTCCAGATCCGACCACACTGTCGAAAGCGCTTCAAATTCCTGCCGGTGACGCGCATTAGCCCCTAGCCATGACCGGAAACGCCGACGATCGGCCCCCGTTGCATCGCCGGACTGTAGAAAAGTAAACCACTGAAGCGCCTGGTCGGCCACCGACAATGCGCCGCTGTTTTCACTCTGCCCGGTTGGCATTCGACAACGAACTCTCCCTACCATCTGATACACGTATCCTTCTCATAAGACGCAGGACCATACCGAAACCTGACTCGGTATTCCATCGATCACCTGGGGAGGCTACGAGAGGTCGGTGCGGTCACTCTCTTCGTCGGCTTCAACCCGCTGACGGCAATGCGCCATGGCTTTCATGACGTGTTTTTCCACCATATTTTTCGATATGCCGAGCCGGCCGGCAATCTCCGCATGGGGAAGATGCATAAACTTGTGAAGGAGAAACACTTGACGACATTTCGGAGGCAATTCTGTAATCGCGTCATACAGAAGATTGACGCGCTGTTTCGCCTCCACCGTATCATCCTGGCGAGGCGCGGCAGACGGCACATCCTCAGTCGCGTCCAATTGAGTGGTGCGTTCATCACGGATTCGTTGCCGCCGAAAGAGATCTATAGTGAGATTCAATGCCGTCTTGTACAGAAAGGCTCGCGGTTGAACGACCGCCGCCAGATCTTTCACACCCCGGACACGGAGGAAGGTATCTTGCACGACATCGGACGCCTGTTCCCGGCACCCTAATTTGGCGGTGAGGAATCGCAAGAGTTCACCGGAATACTGATGGAAGAGCGAGGTTTCAAGTGCCAGACGCTGATCAGGCATGGGTATTACTCAAGTTGATAATTCAGGGGGATCAGCATCACGATGGGCGGCCCATCCAACCGATGACTGAGCGCCAAGGGCGACGCCGCTTGCAACGCATCGAGCGCGGCGTGATCGAGAACAGGATATCCAGAACTTTCCTCGATTTCTGGATTCGCAATACGACCATCACCGTCAATGCTGACTTGCACAACCACTCGTCCCTGTATATGGGCAACCTTTGCTGACGCTGGATAGACCTTTACTCGTTCCAGCTTCGCCCTAAGTGTATTCATCAACCACCCGTAATCAGGAAGAGCCATTCGATCGATCAGCTCTCGGGAGAGAATCGGCGGGCGCTGCAGCACGGTCGGACTCTCAGGTTGTGCCTCAACCTGGAGGCGGTTCGAATCATGTTGGCTTTCCACTTCAGGAGGAGGCTGGACGGTTTCAGATGATGTGACAACAGGCATGATGGCGGGTCTCTTGAGATCATCGGTCTTCCGGAGAAATTGCTCGGAAATATGTTCTTGATCGTTCCGCTGCCTGGGGATGACAGCAGGGGTCGCCATTTCCTGCAGAACGGGCTCGTCCCAATGATTTGCGTACGCCTCAACCTGCTCCAGCGGGCGAGCATCGGCAATGGCGCCAGGATCACTCTCTGCGACGGCGCCGATTTCTTGGGATTCGATACCGTCGGCCACCACCGCTTCAACTCTAGGGGCGGCCATGAACGACACGTCCCAACGAAACGGCTCTTTCTGCGGAATCGCCCGCAGGGAATTCATGTACAGGTTGCTGAGGACGGCTATCGCCAATATGACCGCATGAATGAAAGCGGAAACACTCCAACCCAGAAACCTGGTCAGTTCGAATCCATGGTTCGCTTCCTCGATATATGACCGAGACGCGACTGAATGATCAGTATACGAACCGGCCTTTGAAAACGCGCAATCAACCAGACGGGCTCCGGGGTACTCAATCGCCGCATCTTGCCACGTGAGGAAATGCGATCTCAGTGCTTCACCCGCCTGATGTCGTCCCATGTTTTGCTCAGGAAGGACAGCAGTCCGATAGTTGTGCAAGGGCCTACTCACATCCGTCATGAAATATAAAAGCCCAAGGTCGCCGATCGGCAACCTTGGGCTCTGGACTTGAAGTACTCTGGCCTCTTGCCGAATGCCTTATGTACTGAGCGGCATCGGCGAATTATTGACTTTGATAATTGATATCAATACATGCTTTGCGCGACGCCTGTCAACCCCCTCCGCCCCATTGCCGACCGCGTAATGCTGGCAGTAGAACTATCACGCGTCGGTGCTTTCTCACGAACTGAAGCCCGTGTTAGCATGACCCTCACGATGCTGATTGACACCCATACCCACCTTGATGACGCGCGGTACGATGGCGACCGAACGGCGATGATTACCCGCGCCAGGGAAACTGGTGTCGAAGCCTTCGTCACCATTGGTTGCGATCTCGCGACCAGCCAGGCAGCAGTTGCGTTGGCAGAGCAATACCCGTTCGTCTATGCGTCCATCGGCGTCCATCCGCATGAAGTGAAACATATTCGCGATAGCTGGTACGGCGAATTTCGCCTGCTGGCACAGCGCCACAAGGTCGTTGCCTACGGCGAGATCGGCCTCGACTACCACTACAATCACTCATCACCGAAGGAACAGCGCGAGCGATTCCACGAACAGATCCAGCTCGCACGCGAGCTGAAACTCCCGGTGATCATTCACACGCGGGAAGCACAGGAAGACACCATCGCAATTTTGAAAGAGGAGAGGGCGTCAGAGGTGGGAGGAGTCTTTCACTGTTTTTCAGGCGATGCGTGGCTGGCTAAGGATGCGCTGGATTTGGGGTTCTACCTTTCGTTCTCCGGGATTCTCACGTTTCAGAACGCGACGATGCTGCGAGACATCGCAAAAACCGCTCCTTTAGATCGCCTCTTGATCGAAACCGACTGCCCATATCTGACACCCATCCCTCATCGAGGCAAACGAAATGAACCAGCCTACGTGTCCTTCGTTGCGCAAAAGCTAGCGGAACTTCACGCCGATACGCCGGGCATGTCGGTCGAGACTATCGGACGCATTACGACCGAGAATGCAAAACGCCTGTTCAAAATCGCTTGAGCTGCCGGTTGCGCTGTCGCAGCGCCTTGGGCAACTTCCGCGGATTTCCGCGCTTCTCCGAGCCTCGCTTCGGCAGAAGATCCGCTCCTGTATCTAGCTCTTTGTGAAGAGAAGCGCGGGCCACGCTAGACGGCCCCCGCAGTTTTCCGATAAACTCCTGAGCCTTCATCACGAAGGCCCCCTGCGCCGTCGCAACGGTGATGATCTCACGATCAGAACTCACCACCGCGCAGGCGGACCCGAGTTCAGCAGCCAGACGTTGAATCACCTGATCGGCTTTCTCTCCCCGTCGAGAGAAGATAATCTCAAGACCGAGGCGATGCTCCCGCTGTTCCGTGCTCCATCCTTGTTGCCATCCGTCAAAGACCACGGTGATTGCATGGGACTTTTTTTGACGATACGAAGCCAGATCGCGCAGAAAAGACTCGCGCGCTATTTCGGAATCCAAGCGCGTCCCTGCACCAATGCGACCCGTCAGTGCCAAAAGATTGTATCCATCGATGATCAGGTGGAGCGCCATGATTCAAAACCCTATCGCTCATAAGGATTCACTGTCAACCGGTTTTTCTCGAGTGCTCATACACCAATCCGCTTGACAACTGCACGAACATCTGAGAAATACACATGATCCCGTCAACAACGCAGTGAACGTCCATGCGATTGGCCCTGTGGCTCATCCTTCCCCTCGCCTTCCTGGTCGGACTCTTCGACCTCTCTGGCCATGCCCTCAATCCGTTTCACATCGGCAGAGCCTTTGCCGCAACGAACTCAGCCGGTCAGGAGCTTCCTGCTAAATCCAAGCGAACTCGAACCTCACCAATACGGCTCGCGCCTTCGGGGCTTAGCCTGACAACGATTCAGAACTTCCGGACAACTAACTCACCGAGAATGACGCGGCTCGTGCTCGATCTGAATGCGAAAACCCACTTCAGTATGCGTCCCATATTACAAGCCGAAGGTGTGACCATTGAAATTCCCAATGCGATTTTAAGTTTATCGGTCAAGACCAAGCTTGCAGCCGGCAAGATTGCCAAACCGTTTCTCATTACCCAGCCAACAGAGAAATCGGTTTATATCTCGCTGCCGACCGGCTCATTTACCAGCTATAAACTACTCACGCTGGCGAATCCTCCCCGGCTTGTCATCGATATCGTGCCGCCGACTGAGCCGCGAACCATTTTTCCCGCTGAACCAGCACCGGATTTTTCGTCACCACTTCCGACTCCTCAGCAGCCGATTCAGCCACGAACCAAATCCATGACGACCATCGTGATCGACCCAGGACACGGCGGGAAAGATCCTGGTGCACTTGGACACCGTGGGACGGAAGAAAAAGACATTACCCTAAAGGTCGCGTTGAAACTGCGCGATCTCTTGAGCCGACAGCGCGGAGTCCGTATTCTCATGACACGCGAACGGGACGAATTCATCGAGTTGGGAGACCGAGCGAAGTTTGCCAATCGACATGAAGCGGATCTCTTCGTATCGATCCACGTGAACTCGCACCCACAACGCTCCGTGAAAGGCATTGAAATCTACCACTTCGGAGAGGCCAAGGATCAACGGGCGCTCGAAGTCGCGGCTCGTGAAAACGGAACCCCGCTCAACAACACCGGCGTAGGATGGGAATATCTCGTCGCCGATCTCCTGACAGCGAAAAAGATCGAAGAATCCCTCGAACTCGCATGGACTGCCAAAGAAGCCATGGTCACCAACCTGAACGGCCACTATGACTTGGTGGACCATGGGGTGAAGACGGCGCCCTTTTATGTGCTCCGCTTCACCAGTATGCCCAGCATCTTAGCTGAAATTGCCTATATCTCGAACTCTGGTGAAGAAGAACTGCTCCGAACCAATCGTTTCACCACCCTCGTGGCAGAAGCACTGATGGAAGGCGTCAAATCCTTTCTCGCAACGCGGTGACCTCCGCGATGTTCGACCCCGCACGCCGATGCCTACTGTCAAACTAGTCTTAGAGTACGATGGAACCTCCTACGCAGGGTGGCAGCGCCAACCCGATCACCTCACAATCCAAGAAGCCATCGAACGAGCCATCCAGCAGGTCAGCCAGGCTAGAGTGTCTGTCATCGGCGCGGGGCGCACAGACTCCGGCGTGCACGCGCGAGGACAAGTGGCGAGTTTTCGCACAGAACATGATTGGCCCGCATCGAGTTGGATGCGGGCGCTCAATGCCGTACTGCCGAAAGATATTGCCGTTTGTTCCTCCACCCTCATGGACGACCGCTTTCATGCCCAGCATGATGCGCTAGGCAAGCTCTATACCTATCGAATACTCCATCGTCCAGCTCGCCCCACCATTGATCGCGCGTACGTCTGGCATATCTTCAAACCATTGGATGACGTGGCCATGCAACATGCAGCCACGACGCTGATCGGAGCACAGGATTTTTCCTCGTTCGAAGGAAGTCTGACGGACAACAACAATCCCATCTGCCATCTGGAACGACTTGAGGTCATCCGTCAGGACGACCAGATCCTCATTGAAGCCTACGCCAACCGGTTTCTCAAGCACATGGTCCGCGCAATCGTTGGAACGATGGTTGAAGTGGGATTGGGCAAACGTAGTCCTGACAGTCTCACAGAGGTCTTGCGTGCTCGGAATCGGTCCGCAGCAGGTCAGACCGCTCCTCCTCACGGACTGTGTCTCATGCGCGTCGACTACACGTAGGAGAATGCGTGTCGCGACTGAACCGGTATGCCTGCAACCATGTCAGTAGTGACCTAAGCAGGGAGTCTGTATAATCCGGCACCGGCATCACAATGGACAGACTGTACAACTCAACCTTGTGAACACACTGACTTCTCGCCCCTCACGGATCCGCTGGCTCATTCTCGCCTTGCTGTTTCTCATCAGCGTCGTTACCTATATCGACCGCGTCAACATTTCCGTGACCGCGCGTCAGATGATGCCGGCCTATGGGATGACCGACCAAGAGATGGGCTGGGTCTTCTCGGCCTTCGTCGTCGGCTACGCCCTGTTTCAAATTCCCGGTGGATGGCTGGCCGATCGCTGGGGAGTCCGCGTGGTGCTCACCCTCGCGCTTCTCTGGTGGTCGATCTGTACAGCCTTCACCGCCATGGTAGCGGCTACATCGCTCGCCAGCCTCTTCGGGGTTGTCGGCGCGCTGATGCTCGTGCGGTTTTTGCTGGGGATGGGAGAAGCTGTGGCGCTACCTGCCTTCAATCGCGCCGTCAGCAACTGGTTACCGACCAACAGGCGAGGCCTCGGCATCGGAATCGCGATCGGAGGCATCGGACTTGGTTCTGCCATGACTCCGCCTATTGCCGCCTGGGTGATGGTGAACTGGGGATGGCCAACCGTGTTTTATCTCGCGAGCCTGCTCGGAATCGGGATGGCAGTCCTCTGGTGGCTCCTGTCACGCAACCATCCGCATGAGCATCCCTGGGTGAATGCAGGTGAACAGGCCCTGCTCAGACGTGAACCGATCACCACTATAGCCGTGCCGTGGCGGGCATTCAGTCGGACCCCCACCATCTGGTGGCTGGTGATCAGCTACAGTTGCCTCGGCTATGTCGCCTACGTGTATCTGTCCTGGTTTTACTTGTATCTCGTGAACGTTCGAGGATTCGATGTGCTCCGCGGCGGATTCTATGCCTCTGCCCCCTTTGTTGCCATGTTAATCTTTTGCCCTCTGGGCGGCTGGGTGACGGATCGACTTGCAACCCGTTATGGTCTCACCACGGGACGATCTGTAGCAGGCATAACTGGCATGATCCTGGCCGGACTCGCAATTGCGTTGGGAGGCGTCATCGATTCTCCTTTCCTCGCAATCACCAGTCTGTCATTCGGCGCCGGCTGGCTCTACTTTACGGTCGGCGCCTACTGGTCCTCGACGACCGATCTGTCCAAATCCCATGCAGGAACCTTGTCAGGGCTCATGAATACCGGCGCCAATATCGGCGGGACCATCTCCCCGACCCTGACTCCATGGCTAGCCAATCAATGGGGCTGGCCTGTCTCGTTGGGCGTTGCCGCAGCTGTTGCTATACTAGGCGGAATCCTCTGGCTTAAAATCGATCCAGGGAAGGGTTTGAATCGTGAAACGTGACGCCGGAAGCACATCCCGATCACCCTCTCACCCCTTCCGTTCCCCATTGCCTCTTGATCGTTGTCCTTGCTAGTTTGGTCGCATGACGATGCAATTTCAAAAAATCGATCCGCGCGTCACGATTACAACGCCGCTCGGCGAGATCAAGATTCGCTTCTACCCGGACGACGCGCCGCGTCACGTCGAGAACTTTCTTAAGCTTGCCAAGATGGGGTTCTATGATGGAACCACCTTCCATCGCGTCGTTCCCGGATTCATCATTCAGGGCGGCGATCCGCTCAGCAAGAATCCAGACCGTTCCCTGCACGGCTCAGGGAGTCCCGGCTATTGGCTTAACCCAGAAATCAGCGATCGGCCGCATAAACGAGGGGCGATCGGCATGGCCAAGGTCCCACGCGAGAGCAACAGCACACGGGACCCCAACGATAACGGCTCGCAGTTCTATATCTGTGTCGATGACAGCAGCGGGCTGGACCGAACCTACACCGTCTTCGGCGAAGTCTTTCGAGGCATGGAGGTGGTGGATAAAATCGTCGTCGCCCCACGCGACGAATTCGACAATCCGCTGAATCCGATCACGATGACGATGACGGTGAAGGAATAGCGGAGTAGAACGACACCCGTGCTAATCCTCTGCTCCCGGAACGCGCGCCCTCAGAAGGGCCTCGTTCGACGGCCGCAATGGGACTAGCACGGGTGCCATTCCACGGGAATAAGATACGAGCAAGCTTGGAAGGATCAGCTGTAAGCTCGTTCGACGCGCGCAATCGAGGATCAACCAGGCTACCCTTGGAAAGGAAGTAGAAACTGGGAGGAGACGCGCAGTAACGGACAGTTTGCCCGTTCCCTCTGGAGAAAGCCAAGAATCAGAAGGCTCTCGTTGGACGCGCTCGGTGGAGACTACTCAGTCACCATGCCGCGAGCTGAATACAGCGAGAATATCGTGGACAACAAAATGAAACTAGAATACGGTTTTTCTCATGCGGTTCGTGGAAAATTCTACCGCAAAGGTGCAGAACTGCGCTTGCCGATCCTACCTCGACAACGCAATGCGCAGACAGCTGGAGCGCATTGCAAAGAGGAAAGGTAAGCCGATCGGAGATTTGGTGAACCAACTTTCTTAAGAAGGATCTTGCAGCCTTGGAGACAAGGCGTCGTCTCCATGGCCGAGGCGCGGCGTGAGCGGCTATCCTCCCAGATTAAGGATTTGTCCTTGTGACCTTAGACATGTTCGCGTCATCGCCTCGTGCCACCTCGATCAACGGCAGACAAGAGTTGCATTCGCTCTACCAGATCTACTCGGTGCATTTGAGGGCATGATAATAAGTCAATAGTCATGCCTGACCCTAATTCTGTCCACGATATGAGACCGTCGTTTCCGAGTCAGCGCGATCGTCGTACAGAGTGATGACGACGGTGTCGCCGACCGATCCGGTGGGCGCAGCCAAATAAACGTCGACCGCCCGCTATGGAACGCTTCGCACCCGAGGTCCTGTTTCGAACGAGCGGCTCTCAAAGTCGTACGTCGCGTGGAACAACTGGAACTGAAGCCTCCCGTCTTGGACCATCTGGAACCCGATCCCCTTTGGAGACAGCTGCGGGTCGACTGGCGGCACGGCAAACTCACCGGCGGCCGCGTAGAATGCGGTTCGGAACTTTTCGCACTCGTTCTTCATTTCCGTCACGTAGCGCCCAAGTTCGTTCCCTAGTCTGCTGGCTGGGGTGTCAGACAGATACACGTCGATAATCCGCTTCTGTCGCACCCGCGAAACCACCGTCAACCGGGCACCCAGCGCCAGTGCCAATGGTCCCCACAGCATCGACAGTTGCATCAGTTCGTGGTCCTTGGCTGCTTTGGCGACGTCAATCCCGTTCTCGATCACGTCCAGCACGCGGCTTGGAATGGCGACCCGGGTCGGTTCCAGGGCCACCACACGGCCGGTGGTAGGTTCCACGGCAATCCCGCCGGTTCGGAGCTCATCGAACAGCGAGTGAATTCGCTCGTACGCGTAGTCCTGCGCCTTCCTGTCCAGAGAATCAAAGATGGGATCGAGCGCCAGGCCCACCAGACCCTCAATCAACTTCTTCTCCACGCGCTTCTCGTCGCCGCCAATGTCTGGAAGCACACCCTTCAGCTTGTTGCGCAAGGTCGGATCATCGAGCTGTCGAATGAAGGTGTTGAGCAGAATCGCAAAGGACTCGCGAACCACGCGCTGCTTTGTCTCATTCTGAATCTTCTCGCGTCCCGCGTCCAATGCCGCCGACAACACAATCCCCAGCGGACCCGCGTCGATCATCTTTTCAACAATCTTCTTGCACAGGCCTCCGAAAATGCCCTTGATGACGCTCTTGGTCAACTTCGTCGCAAGCTTTTCGGCAGCCATTTCCGCCAGATCCAAAGCTGAATCTCTGAGGATGACTCGCATGGCCGTGACGGAATTCATCATCCAGCCCGAGAGTCCACGCAGGGCGTCTTTGTCCTCCTCGGAATAGCCGTTCGAACCGGGGTCTTTACTTATGATCTCGTCATAGCCGGCCTTCAGTTTGTCATTGGCCTCATCGAGACGCGCACCAATGGCGTCCGCGATGACCTTCGAGATCTCCACGGCCGTCAGGATGATTCCCAGACCTGGGGCTTTCTTCGCCGCGTCCAAGGCGGCTTCGGTGGCCACAGCCACCAATGAGCCCCCGATCTCCTGGACCAGGTCAGCGTCTGGCGAGTCCTTCCAATTGGCGACACCGTCGCCAATTGCATTGAAGAACTCCTTGGAACCTTCCACCAGTTCCCACACCTGTTCGGAACTCGACCCATCGGATTTTCCAAGTCGACTCACGGCGCCCACGCCTGTCTTATGCGCCGGGGCCGGCTTGCCCCCGACGGCGTCGCCGGTGTCGCGGGCAATCACGTCTTTGAAGTGGACAATCTGGAGAGCGAACGGCTTGTTGGGATCGCGCTCCGTCACCAGCTGTTCGAAGCCGATGATGAAGTTCTCGAATGTCTCCGGAGGTTCCTGGCGCCCCGTGACGGGATCGATGAACGTAAATTCATAGCCGCTCGCCGACGCGCTCGAGCTCGCGATCTTCGTGAGGATTCGCGCATGCGGCGAAAACTTCTTCTCTCGCGGGTCTGCGTCCGACGCAATCCACAAGGGACCGTGCGCATTCATCATGTTGATGTAGTCCTGCACGGGACGGCTGGCGGGCTGCTCCGCGACCATGCCGAGGCGAGACACAAAGTCCTCGATGTCGCCGATCGGCAGGCCGGTATTCCCGGCATACATCTGGAGATACTTCTGGCCTGCAGGACTGATGGCATCCGCCACCGACAACGACTGTCCAAGTTTCCAGGACATCATCATCGTGGCCGACGCCGCCCAGCAGTCCATATCCTTCTCTTGCTTGAGCTGCGGCACCTCGAGCGAGAAATCCGGCAGGGTGACGCCGCGACTTCCGCTGCCGATCTCGACAGCCTCCGTCGTTTCGGTCCGCTGCGCCTTCACGGCCTTGCCCTGATTGACGCCCTCCACAACCGCCTGGATGAGCGGTGAAGCCTGCTTCGCCTTTTCCAACTCGGCCTTCTTCGTGACACCGCCGTCGATCTGCTGCTGCAGATGGTCCTTGACCAGCTTGCCAGCATCCTCCTTGGTGAGATCACCGGCATTCTTCGCCTGCGTGATCGTGTCCATGATCTTGCCGCTGTTCTGCGTGTTGTGAGATTGCATCGCCATGTCTTTAGCCATTTCGGCAAATGATTTGGCGTTCTCCTGATTAGAGAGATAGGTCTTGATTACGTTTGCTTGATTGCCCTCTAGACCGGTGACGTCTTTGAACACGCCGCTCTTGCCGAGCAATTCGCTCAGGGCGGCCATGCCTTCGCCCGGCGCCGGCGCAGCCGGCGCGTTTTGAATGTTGACGATCGGCGTTGCGAAATCCTTGAACGCGGCCTTCCAATCCGTCACCACCGGCGTCGGCGGCGTAATCGTCGCAATCGGCGTCGGCTCGTCCGGATTCGGGAACTTGTTCCAATCCTGCAGCCGCTCCGTCTCGATTCGTTCGCAGGCGTTGCACGCGCCTTGGACGGCCTCACAGAAGACACCCCTTGTCGGCACACTGATGCGATACGGCTCGATAGGCGTTATCGGTTGATAGTGATCGAGCAACGTGACCCGCTTCCTCTCCTCACCATCGTCGTCCACCTCTGCACGCTCTACGAGATAGTCCTTGCTCACGCGGTAGCCGGCGGCAACCGGAAACACCATCGCGTTTCCGGTGATCGTCACGAGATCGTTCTTGACTACCGAGGCCAGGCTGCGCAGCGGAATCGGCTGACCGTTCCCGTCGATGGGCTTGCCGGCGTCGTTGAGGGTTTGAATGCCGAATCCGTCGAGCAGCATGTACCGTCGATCGGGATCCAGGTTGAACCACAGCGCCTTGTTGTAATGCTCCAGGTGGCTGTTCAGGTGCTCGATCAACTTGCACTGCAGATAGGCGTCCTCTTTTCTGGGGTTCCGCTTCTCTTCGTTGTTCTCCGGAATATACAGATTCGTACCATCCAGGAGATCGTCGTTGATGCCGCCGCTGAAGAGCACGCCGTTGTAGTGCGCCGTGGAGTACATGATCGTCAGGTCGTCAACGTCGAGGGTCACGTATTTCTGCAGATCCTTGGCTCTCGAACCTCTGACCTCCAGACGCAACTGCAGGGGCAGCTGATTTCGCTTGCGTGACGTCGTGCCACTGAGGTTCAACTGGACCTGCCGTTCACCACCCTTGTATTTGACCTCAGTGGAAAAATCGAGCGAGAGTTCGGAGATGCCGATACTGGAGATGATTCTCTCGAAAACCAGCGGGGCGATGTCGTTGTAGAAAATCGTGTCCCATTCGGAAATGAGATTGCCGGCGAAGTGCGCGTTGAGCATCGTCAGGACATCCTGGTAGCCCAGGAGGTCGGCGTAGATCTTCCATTGATCCTGGTCGTCCTTGTTGTCCGCAAAGAACGCGGCTGGATCCGTTATCTGGGTTCCGAGCGGAGGAAAGCCCGGCAGCGCGATGACCGCCGGCGGCTTGAAGTTCCGGATGCGAATGCAATCGGCAGGCGCGACACTGCCGTAGTTGGCGTCGAGGCTCATGAACGCGTCGAAGATCGCTTCTCGAGCGATGATTTCGTATTGCGCCGGGTTCGGCGCGTTGGGCGCCTTTTCGAACAGCGCGAAAATCCCTCCGGTGGCCGCGACCTTGGCCGAATAGGCCACCATGTCCTGGGAGAACTGCAGCGTGTCGCCGGCCATCGCCTTGAGGTCAACCTGCTTCGTGAGCGGGAACGACAGAACCCTGTCGTATCTCGTTCTTGGGCTCGGCAGATTCACCGTCAGGCGCATGCTCCCGCGGACGAACTGGATGGGTTCGTCGTCGTAGGCCCCTTCCGGAAAGTCGACGTTGGCATACTTCGTCTTGATTCGCTCGTTGGCATCGAAGGCTCTCACCAACGGATGCGATCGTGGCGTTCCGGCCGCGTACGGCAGCGATTGCAGGTAGGTATCCGACGGCATGGGCAGCAGGAAGCTCGCCAGCACATCGCGCCACTTGTAGATGTTCTCGGTCGTGAAATTCGTCATGAGCAGCGGCACGAACACGCATTCTTCGACCGAGGACAGCTCCTGAAAAATCGCGTAGTGACGCAGCACCTCGAAATACATCATCGTCAACGCGTGACAGTGATTGTGATTGGCCACGACTTCGCTGGTCACGCCGTAGCGCTGCCCTTCCTGCACGGTCGTCACGACGGACGCATTCAATTGCCGATAACTCTCGGCGTTCTGCATGATGGACTGGCGCAGCTTGTCTGCGAAGAACTCCGAGACGTCGCGCGAGCTGTCCTGAGAGGCGATCGAATTGGAGTTCGCGGTGCCGCCGGCCACGCCGATCACCACGCTGCCGGACCCGCCGTAGCCGCCTCCCCCACCCTGGCCGCCGCCAGCGCCGCCATACCCCTGCCCGCTCGTACCGAGCCCGGCGCTGATGCCGCTGGTGTTGGCGGAGCTCGAACCCCGCACCGACTCGGTGAGCGTCCCACTCAACCTGGTGAGGATGTCCCGCTCGTTGGCGATGCTCGCTGACAGGCTTTCGCCCTGCGAGAGCCGTTGCGATTCCGCGCCCTGCAGCGTATGCGACGCGTCGAGCACGACGATTTGCTTTTTCTGCCCTGGCGCCAGCGGCAGCGAATATACCAGGTCACCGAGCGAGTAGCCATCGGCCTTGAACAACGACTTGTAATGCAGGATATGGCCGGTCGCGACGGTGACCGCCTGATAGAACGACAGGCCTTTCTTCACTTCGGGCGGTGCGTCCGTGCCGAACGCCCTCTTCAGGAATCTGGAAACTCCCGCACTTCGAAAGCTGCCCGTCGCGGACGTCCCCGCCATCGCCGGTTCGGGCGCATCGTTCCATGCCACCGGGTTGTCCAGGTCGATCGCGCGGCGTCCGATCTTCTGCGAGCCACCGATCAATTCGTAGCGCGTCGCCGCGTCGGCAGACTCCACGGCGTCGGCGGCATTCAAAGCGGCGACGAGGGCAGCCTGCGACGGGGGCAGCGCGGCGCTGAGCGCGCCATTGGCGTTGACGAGCGCCAAGTTCAACGCGTTCTTCAGGCCAGCGAGCTTGACGGGATCCGCCTCCGCGGCAATCGCCTGATTAAAGGGATTGAACAAGGCATTCCTGCCTGCTCCGCTGATCTGGGCGAACAGGTCGAATACCCCGACCGGCTCGGGCGGTTTGCTCGCCCAGACGGCCGCAAGCGCTTCGTTCGCCACGGCACTTGCCGCGTTGATGGCCTCTTGAAGCGGCGCTGCGGCGGCAGTCAGCGCCGCATTGAATCCATCGGACGCCGTCGCTGACGCGGTCATGGCACCAAGCGATGCGCTCAAGGAGGGAATGGGTGCCGCAGGCAGAGGCACAAGTGCGGCGTTCACCTGGTGCATCGTCGCGTTCAGGGACGCGAGTACCGAGTTGGAGCGCGCATAGACCGCGGCGTCCATCGGACTGAGCACTGTGTTCAACTGGCTGTTCATGCCGTTCAACACGCTCAACAGCGAATAGCTGGTGTTGTTCGACGCGGCCAGCCTGTTGAGAACAGCCGTGACATTCTCCAGTGGAGGATCGACTCTTCTCAGCGTGTAGTTCGCGACTTCGGGATCGGACGTGCGAACGATCGCCTGATAGTTGAATTCGCTCAGGGTCCGGTTCGGTGTGGACAGGTTGACGCACGCACCACCGATATCCTGGGAGTACTGGTCCGAACCGATGAGATCCGCATAGTCAGGGAGCCGCGCTGCTTTCTTCGGCGAATCGCAGTCGCAGTCCTTCTTGGCGTCGTCCGGCGAACAGTCCGCGCCGCGCACTAACAAGTACAGAAAATCGTCGGAAATCGTTTGATTGACCGGTCTCACCTCAGTCACAATCACGGCGACCGGATCGTCCGGCGTCAGCGACACGATCGCTCGCGCGGCCGTGAACACTCCGTAGGGATACGCCATGGAAAACCCGCCGGTGCTGTCCGTCTGCGCCGCGCCGACAATGCGCCAGGGTTGATCGTCCGCGGTTCTTGCTTGCAGCACGACGGTGAGATCTTTCAGCACACACTTCTTGCTGAACTCCAGTACCTGCCCGCGCAGTTTCTTGGGTACGGCCGAAACATTCGCGGTCTCCGACGGGACAACGCGGTTCGCGCGCTGCAGCGGTACGGAGATCTCAATGTCGTCGAGCCCGGGATCCGCGGCCTTGAATTCCCTCGACCACAGCACCGACTCGTTCCCCTTGACCTGAACCGAGATGGTTCCTGCGACGCTCTCGCGCAGAATCGGGCGCGCGGCGTCGAACTCGAACGGTGCCGAGTTGTCCTGAACGTCGACGTCCTTGCTGAAGCGAAAGCGAAGAATCTGCAGCTCGCCGGTTTCGCGAATCGAATACTGCGCCGAGAGGTCGTAGGCCAGGAAGTCTCCGTTGGTGACGTCAGTGGCATCGCTGGTCACGACCGTGAGTGTCCCCGCGACCTTGACGCTCTCGATCTCCGGAATGGTCAGAGGGATATCGAAGAGCGTTTCAAAGTCGGTCTTGACGGTGTCGAGCAACGCGGATGGATTCGCGACGCCCGCTTTTTCCAGCATGCCCTCCAACCGCTTCGTATCGTCCGCCGACAATCCCTTGATCAGCTCTGGAGACGTCGTCGTGGTATCTGTCAACAGGGAAATGACTGACAACAGCACAATGGGATCCAGCCGGCTGGCTGCCGCCGTCAGCCGCCGGGACAAAGCCAGGAACGATGCCTTGTTGATCAGTATCAGTGAGTCGGAAGCGTCGGCAGCGTCCCTTGTATCCCTCGCGACCCTTATGTCCCTGCGCTGCGGCACGTCGAGACTGAATTTCGGAAAGAACACGAGCTCGAGCGATTGCTTCCCGGTTGGGAATTGGCCGTTCGCGAAATACACGACATCGATGCCGACGGTGAAGTTGTCCACTGACTTCGACGCGCCGACGAATCGTTGAAAGAGTCCGGCGGCCTTGCCTGTCAGAAATTCCGAGCCGAGCTCGACACGGTACTCCGCGGCGCTGATGGAAGTTGTGATCGACACCGCCGCCGTTGCGACAATCCGCCGGTGAACCGTGCTGGTATCGTCGGATCTGCTGTCCTCCACGTAGTACTCGTGGACCGGCAGCTGGAATTGGACGTCGATGGCTTTGACAGGGGCTTCGGCGACAGTGCCGCCGTAACGAATCGTTTTTTGCAAGGTGGGCATGATGTTCTCTCCGTTATACCCTGAACAGGTTCAAAAGAGTCGCGTGCTCACACTGTCCAAAAGTCTTAAGGACTTTGTTAGGACTACTGGGCGGCGAATAGGAGATTGAGGGATCGCGGGCCAGCAACCGTTCGACTTCTCCCTGACCGATATACAACCACGGTATGAGTCCGTAGCTGCTCCCTTCCCATACGCGACCTCTTCAGCCTTCACCGCTCGTGCAAGCAAGTGCTCCAAGCGCTTCAGCGCAGAGAGCAGTCTGCTGAAGGGCGAACCTTGCCTCTCTCGCGTTACTGGCCTTTTCATCCGAGTTACCACTCAGCTCTATCCTTCGCCTTGGGCTCGACCAGTGCTCAAAGTGAAATAATGTTTAATCACCGTGACTCCCGCGTAGATGTTCGCTGAAGGAACGGCGCACAGCCGCACGCAACGACTCCATGGCATGTTGTGACTCCCAGTCGGATAAATCCCGTCGCTGTGAACGAAGCTGCCGCGTATAGGCGGCGGTCAGGTTTTGAGTCAGGCCCAGAATGGTCAGATCGGGGTAGACCGACAGCAACTGCTCGCAGAGTGCAGGCTCTTCGCTTCCTTCTTGTACCAGAATGACCACGTCGGCCTTGGTCCTGCCCGTGTCTTGCAGAATTTTCATCGGCCCACGGAAATCTCCCACAACTTCCATATCGTCCTGCGCTTCCACCATCACTCGAATGGCGTCGGGGACCAGCATGGGATGATTCGCCAAGAGCACCTTGATCTTGTCCAACAGAACGCCTCACAACGCCGTTTAGACGCACCCTAGCCCTCTACCAATCAAAGACCAATGGATCCTTGGGATGAATTTGGATCTAGAGATGATCCGCGTGAGGATCTAGATTTATCTAGATCCTCAGTCCGAGGAGACGGGACAAAAAGCTTCTGTCCTGCCCTTCAGGGTGAGGGATACACGGAGTAACGGGTGAGAGGGGAAGAGAACCTAGGAACGGCTGGCGGTTAGACCCTGTGCCTTGGCAAGCTTCACGGCCGAGTAGCGATTGTGCAACTGTAGCTTATCGAGGATGTTATGAACATGGTTCTTGACAGTCGACACTTCGATATGGAGTCGGACGGCGATTTCTTTATTGCTCAAACCATCATCAATCAACCTTACAATCTCCGCCTCACGCCGGGTGAGACATGTTCCATTACCGGACCGATAATCGCCAATCTGACGCGCCAGGCTTGAGACACGGCCAAAAGCCAAGCTCGCGATCCGTAGGGAGCACAGCGTCTCCCCCCTCATAACTGCATGGACGTTGTTGACGAGATCGTCAAGTGATGCATCCATCAGGAGATACCCTGCTACACCTTCTCCCTCGATGCACGCAAGGATATGTTCCTCGTTATTCGGCACACCAATGACTAATGTCTTCACCACAGCGGACAAGCTGCGAAGTCCCTCCGCACTGTCTGGTCCACCCCGGCAAGATAGGCCAAACTCAATGATGAGCAGGTCGGGCTTGCAGGCAAGAAGAGATTTCCCTCCACAATCAACGGTAGAAGCGCTGTGTACAATCAAAATCCCATCAGCCTGCTCCAAATAGTGCCCCAAACTGTCGCGGTACAAACCATCCCGTTGAATAATGGCCACTCGAATATTCCGGTATTCCATGATGCGCCACAAATAGTGTTATGCCAATCAAGCAAGGATGCCGTTATGGTTATGCTTTCTACAAACCCGTAAGGTCGTAGTTATACCAAAGCTCGAGCTTCCAGCTTTGGTTTTGTTGTGAAAATAGCCGGATGTTACGGTAACGGTTCTCGGTGCCGTCGGCCTTCATCGTATGAATAACCAAGGTAACCAACGCCCGTTCGCCGACAATGGTCGCACTGAAATCCTCCGCCTTGCGTGACGTGAACGGATTTTGATCGTCAAGGCTCTTGAGGAATTTCTGTTTGTCCACAATGCTGCCATTCGCGCGCCGAAAGACAAGCTGATCCGACAGCACATCGCCAAACCATGTCTTCGCCTTTTCATCACGCTGCTGTTCCATGGCAGCAAATTGCTCATTGAGGCACTTGAGAAAGTCATAGGAATTATCAGAGAGAGTCATCTTTTCACCCTATGCGCAATCCGGATGGAGCTTGATATCACAGATCTCCATGCTTTCCACTCCTGCCGTCAAGGGAATATGTTTCAGCAAAGACGTTTATAGATATGCCACTTTCAGTTGCGGTGTTGGAAGGCGGAGAAATCGGGAAGGATTTTTCTGAAGAGTTCTTGCTGCTGGTCTCGTTCCCTTTGGCCACGGGCACGTCAGCACTCAATCAGGTTCAATGCGCGGGGAACGAAGAGTGCCTTAATAGCAAGGACGCGTCAAGAGGAATCTACCTAAGCAGACATGGCAAATTTAGTGCCTCGTCTTTATTCGAAAACCGAAATGGATGGATTTCCCTGGCAGACAGATCGAATTGGTCTATCGAAGGAAGGTGACGTGTTTGAGATCAAAACGGAGAATCAAAAGAACGACATGCTGGCGTATGTCACCGTCGAATTGTATTGATCGGTGATCCCGCGGTCATAGCGCAAGACCTGTCCGGTCTCCGCCTCGATCAACCGCAGCAGGGAATAGATGGGTGAAAAACCGGAGATCCTGCGCTGGTCCTGCTCTTTTCTGATGTAGTTGGCGAACTCTTCCGGCTGCCGTTCTTCAACCGGCTTCAACATTTCAAGATCGAACTGCATGCAGCGATGAAAGGAGAAGTCGGTCGGAGGCGCCTTGTCTCCGTAGCGCATGCCCAAATGCGCCAGATCACCCACTGCGATCACGCAGTAGGCCCTGCCGGATTGTGTGAGGACATCTCGGAGTCCCACTAAGAACTGGTCGACCGATTGGCGAACGGTCGGGTCTCCCAGACTCGCAGCGGAGAAGGCGCTCAAGATCGGCACGATCGTAAAAGGCTTCTTGCTCCCCACAATGTCCTGAAGAAACGGGAGTTGAAACTCCACGGCCTGCTCCGCTTGATGGCAGAGATCATCTTCAAAGTAGGTCGGAAGCTTGGCCTTGAGCTGACTCAGAATCGGTTGGTCGGCAGACACAACTCCGAGCGGCGTCTCGAAATCCTTATCCGTCACGGCAAACACATGGTCCAACCCAGCTGAAGCCGTGCCGATGATGACAAACAGGTCCGGCTGCTCCGCGTCTTGCAACTCTTTGTAGGCCCAGGCATAGATCGGTCCTGCTTGTTTCAGGTCATAGGTCGGTGCCACAAGGCCTTTGATCTTTTTCCCCGCATGCTCCGACGGTTTAAAGTCCGGCCCCTCTTTCGACGTGAAGAATCCATCGATCTGTTTTTTCAGTTTCGCGCCGTCTGCCTCGTATCCCCGCCCGGCAAAGGCTGCGCGGCGCAGCGGGCTCTGACGATAGGCCTCCCTCGCCAGCCGGCGAGCCTCCTCGGCACGATCACCTTCCAAGAACAGTTTCTCATTCAGATCTGAAACCAGCTGATCGATCTTGCTGGGCACGAGAAATTCGCCGAATCGTTTGAGATAGAGCGCTCCAATTTCAGCCAGCGAATGCGCGCCGTCGAAATGTTGAATGATGAAAAAATAGTTCAGCGGCAGCACGAGCTTTTCATGGCTCAGTCCGGTCGGGTCCCAAAGAACCATATATTGCTCCTCACCCTCTTTAATCGGAGAGAATTGCAGATTGCGAAGAGCAGGGTACTGTTTGGGATCGTTCGTCACACTGGGAGAAGTGCTCATGAATCTCCTTAAATTGACTGCTCATTGTAACGAAGCATTTAACGAAGCTGCAACGGGTGAGCTGGTGCAATTGGCTCATCTGGTTAGCCGGACTCGACAAAAAATCAGACGGGCCAGAGAGGCCTACTCTTCTTCTTTCGGTTGCTTCCTGTTGGACCGTCGACTCATGACTACCAAGGTCAGGATGGTCAAACCCAAGAGCCAGAGACTCGGCCGGCCGTAGGAGGGATCGGTGAACTCGATGAGGTCGGTTAACCGTCCGATCAAAAGCGACATGCGGGCCATCACGGTGTAGCCGAAGGCTGCGCCGAACGCGATCATCAGAAACATGATGCCGGTGCGGGCCACGACCTTACCTGGGCCCGTATGCTCGACGGAGAAAAAGAAGTAGAACAACACTGAGCTGACACCGACCAGGATGATGATGGCGTTCAGGCTGCTGGCCGGATTCAGTAGACTCCACGTAAAGGTAACCCCCTCTCCCGGTATCAACGTCAATAGCGGGCGAACCGTATCCTCGATCTGTTTCAAGATAAAAGACGAGATGGTCCGTGGGATGGCAAGCCCTGAGCCGACGCCCACGATAAAGGCGAACGCGTACCGTGAAATCCAAGCCGCTTTCGGGACATAGCGCGTGAGCATGAGCATCCCGATAGCGACAGGAATCAACAGCGCCCACTCCCCATTGTCAACGATCGGTTTCCAAATGAGCTGCATGATCACCGTGTCGTAGGTCTTAACGATCGTGTACCCGACCGACACACCGACATAAAGATTTTCCGCCAGCTTGAAGAGCGGATTATCCTTGTACAGGAATGAGAAGATAAAGAGGGTGAGCCCCGTCGCGACCCACCCACCGATGATGGTTTCAATCGGCATCGTTCGTTATGTCCCCGCCTGGCCCTGTTGTCGAGATCTGCTGCGCGATGAAAAATAAAACAGATTACACATAATGACCAGCACAATGATGGCGAGGTGCGTCGCCGATTGTGCATCCATACCGGCAACCGCTCTCCCCTTCTGATCCATCAAGGTTTCGTATTCCGCTGCGCCTCGCAGACCGCCGATCAGGCCATTGATCTGCCCGCTGCGCAACAGCGGATAGAGTCCCGGCGCCATGACACCTGTGCAGCCCCCACCGAGTTCGAACTTGTATTTATCCCTACCGAACACGTACCACTCTTCCACACCGGGCCTGCCGGCGCCCAAGCTGACGGCATAGGTCACATCGCGCAGATTCTGGACACCTTGCAACACAGGTAAGCCCTTGGTGGGTTTTCCGTTGTAGTCGGCAGGAAACGCGCCATAGAGATCCTGTCCCATATTGATGATGACGGCGGTCCCGCCCGGGCTCCAACCAAGAAACACATAATCCTTCCCGTTCTCCTTGCCCATTTCGCGGGCGACCTGCGTGACGACCTGATCGGCCATCCCGGTGCCTGAGACCCAGAGCGTCAACGCGATCACACGAAGATTTTTCCTGAAGGCATGGCGCAGCAACGAAATCGATTGGGGGTACAGCTCAGGTTTCGACGCCGGATCGAAGTCCAACGAGAGCAGAAACGTAGCCCCCTCAGGAAGCGACTCGATGTGGTCATAGACCCCACGGACCTCCTGCGAGATCTTGATCGGCAATCCGACCGGGTAGAGCAGCGGCAAGAGCGTGCAGAGGCCGATCACCAGAAAGATGATCCGCCGGTCGATCTTGAGCATGCGCTCAGTAAAGGTCATGCTCGGGTTCCGTGAAACGTGAAAGGTGAAACGTAAAATGTTTCAAGAAGTCTCAAGAGCTCGGACAGGTTCCTTCGTGTTACGTCTAACGTTTTACGTTTCACGCTACTCTTTGCCCCCGCCCAAATACGACCGTTCCATGCCGAAGATGATCTTAATGGAGAGCGCGACTGTGCCAAGGCTGACACCGATCAAGATCGCACGCCGCACCGACGCGTTCAGCACGTTTAAAATCCACTGAGAGAGGTCGCCGCTGAGCGGGATCAGATATTCTCCAAGCGGAACGCGGCCCATCATGACAATCACGGCCGCAATCAGCAGCACGGCTGCCTCCTGACTCCTGGCGCGGAACGACCGATAGGCGGCCGAGGCGATGAAGAACGCAAGGATGGCGAACATCGTACTCTGCAGGGGGACCATCATGAAGTTATAAACCCACCCAAAGGCCGTCATGGTGCCGTCGACGGCTTCCTTGCCGTTCGCCCATAAGCCGACTACGATGGTGCCCAACATGCCCACATAGAGCACGAAGCTATAGCCCCATCCCGCTTCTTTCCGCCGGATCTTGACGGCATGGACGTGGAACAGACTGCTCACGCCCAGCACCAGCGCAAATCCTCCGATAATCTGGAGCCACTTGGTCACAGAAGTCAGCATCTGCTCCGAGGCCGGGTGCGGCACATAGTATTGTCCCGCAAACACGAGACCGGTAATGAGTGTAATCAGAAGCGGGACCTGTCGTCGGAGAAAAATCATTTCACGTCTCTGAAAAAGTCCAGAAATAATTTCGGCCACTGCGCGTCGAGCACAACCCCGAGCGTGGCCAGTATGGTTCCAATGCCAAGGACGCCAAGGATCAGCGCTTTGCCGATGTCTTGGCCGCGGAGCGTGCCGACCTGTACCGGTTCTCTGGAGAGATAGGCACTTGCCGCATACAGTTCCTCGCCGATCAAGGTGTAGTCGCAAGTCGTGACGAAGAACGGCAGCTGGTGATCCGCATCCGTCCCGGCGATCTGGATCGCACCGGTACTCGCACCCGTTTCCGTCAGCAGTAAGGCCTCGGCGAAATAATGCCCCATATAGAAGTTCGCCGCCGGTTTCTTGCGCAGCATGATACCGTCGACCGCCGCGGTATAGCTGAATTGATCCGACGTAATAAAGAAATTGCAATCCTCCTTGTAGAGGTCGGGCTTGCCGGCTTCCAGATACGCCTGTTTCGTAATTTCCTGGCACACCGCCATGGTAATCGGCTCGCGGTGAGGCACGAGCAGATCGGTCTCGTAAGCGGCCGCGCGTTTGGCCACACGCCCGAGAATCACTGCCGCCGCGATGGTGGAGGGATCGTGCATGTCGTGGGCGCCGGTCATGTAGAGGATTGGCTTGCCCAACTCCGTCGCGCGACCGATGGCCTCATCCACAGCCTCGAGGCCGGGGATGCGACGAAGAAAAATCTCCCGCTTTCTGGCTGTGCCGATGGCATAGAACACGATGCCGCCGAACAGGAGTGCCAGCAGAAGATTGTTCATCTGATTCCAGTTGATCCAGTTCGGTTCCGGTGTAGCCTGAACCGGCATGGCAATGGCACGATCCCCGTTCAGCACAGCAGCCACAGTCACGCTGTAGACGTTCCCGTTCTTGAGTTCGACCCCCTTCCCATTCCTCAGCGTGAACTGGTGCTGGTCTCCAGTCGCCGGCTTTGTCCACCAAGGCCACTTGGATTCACGAACATAGCGCTGATTCGCGGGAAACTCCGCGACGACGTTCATCGCAGCCGGATCAGGGATCGTGATTCCCTCGCTGAGTAACACCTGATACTTGCTTACGGCACTATCGTGAGGCGCTGGCAACCAGAGCACCGTCAGGCTACCGCCTCCATCACTCGGGGTGTCAAATACGCGGAGATTTTGTGGGGATGTGATCGTTGTTTGAGCAACCGCCGGCAGGTCAAACAGACAAAGAATAACAGCGATCAGCAAGCTGGTTTTGAATGCTGAACGAGCCCCCTCACATTTCACGTATACCATTTCACGTTTCACGCGCACTAGGCCCCTTCGATCAATTCAATATTCGTCCGCGGGATGACGGCCTTCGACCCGTCTCCGAACCGGACTTCCATTACCCGTACCTCACTCTCCGTCGGAATCTTCTGGAGGTCGGCCGGCAGGCTCGCGACTTCTCCGATTTTTCCGAATAAGGGGTCTCGAATGATGCGTACCTGGTCGCCGATCTTGATACCTTCCCGCTGCGTCGTGGCGGCGATGCTGTGATCGCCTGATGCGCCGGCCTGTTTGGGAATAACGATCTCCGGTCGAATGACACCGGCACGAATCTGCGTGGCGCCTGAAATAGATGCCTGTTGTCCTGCATGGGCGGAGAGCAACGTAAATGTTTTGCCGGCCATGGGGATGGATCCGAACCCTTCGGTGAGAATCAGGGTAAAGCCAACCTGTTCCGTGCCTGTGATGGCCACACCAAGGTCGTAGCCCAGCAGTGCACGCAAATCCTTGTCGTGAATGCCCCCAATCACCACACAGGCAACCCCCACCTCTTTCGCTCGGACCAACGCATCAGAAGAGATGAAGGAGCCACCCACAACCACTTTGGCTTTCATGTCTGCGGTGAGATGGCGCGGCGTGAGCGCTTCGTCCGGTGACCTCACCGCCATCACAATCTCGCCCCGGGTTTCACCGCCGATGCCGAAGATGCCCTGCACCAGGCTGCAATCCGTTTCGACTACGACGCCTTGCTGCGTAATCACCTCGACGATGCGCCCGTCCACATAGCCCAATAACTCCAACAGGCGCGGAGGTTCCCGCAGCAACACCTGCCCGGTGACCGTAGACGCAGACTCCACAACTCCGGTGATCGGCGAGCGGACTTCTGTCTTGAGCCACTTGATGAGTGGTTTGTTCTCGGCCAAAACCTCGTCCTTCCGCACTGGATCGCCGGCCTTCTTGATCAAGTATTCATGGATCTCATCTGGGGCGACGCCCATCTGATTGGCCAAATTCAGAGGATAGACCTTCCCGGGCAGTTCCGCTCGAGCGACTGCCTGATTCGCGCTCACGATTTCTCCGGTTTTGACCAGCACATTGCCGGGCAGCGACAACATCCGTCGACGACGAACCGTTGTGTGCTCTGTAACGGTTAAGCCTGGGGTGTAACTGTGAGGCATAGAGAAATTTTTAGTGTCGAATGAGGAATGATGCGTGCCTTCAACTCAAAACTCATCATTCAAAATTTCTAACTCGCAGTCGGATACAATCCGACTGCGCTGAACCATTTCGTCAGCGCTGCCACTCTAGAATCGTGGTCGGTCGGCAACTGCAACGGACGTCCGCGCCCATCGAGCATGAGTCCCACCACACCGCCTTGCACCTCTCGTGTAATCGACACTCCAGCCCCTGACCCTAGATTCGCCTGTTTCACCGGCTGGAGTGTGATCGAGGCGTTCTGATCGCTGGCCAGTGGAATCAGCCGTACATCACCGAATGCGAGTTGCCCCTTATCTACTCGTCCATCTGGAAACGTGATGGCATAGTCTGCGCATCGTTCCCCATTCTTCCCCTGGCCGATCGGTGCGACGCAGGTACCTAAGTAGACCATGCAGTCACGGATAAAGACATCGGTCGCTGCCTTTTCATCAATCGTCGAGAGCACACCGAGGTGCGGCATCATGAAGATGCTGTCCACTGAGAGCCTCGTGACCCCAATCGGCTCATAGGCATCCACCATCATCAGCATCGATTGCACACGGCGGGGCGCATGGGACAGAATCCCTCCGCTGCCCACGATGAGGTCCAGCTTGAGCATGTCGATCAGTGTCTTGCCGGATTGCTGTTGCTCGAACACATCCGCGATCGTGCGCTCCTGCTGCACTCCCTTGAGCGCCGTGGCAAGAGACTTATGATGGATCAAGGCAAGCCGGAGCGCCTCACGGGCAATCGCATGTTCGATCTGCAGTTCGTCCAATGTCTGTGGAATCGTCGTAGGCCTGACCATCTTGTTCTTAATCCGGTTGCGGAGCGTCTGCTCGTCGATCGTAAAGGGTACCCAACGCATAATATTGGCGAGCCCGGCTTCCGCCAGCACGTTGGAAATACTGTATGACATGCCAAGGTTCGCGCTGACGGTTCGATTGAAGACCCCCTCGAAGACCGAGAACACGTCCGTCGTGGCGCCGCCGATATCCACCCCAATCAAGTTCAGATGCTCTCGCTTAGCTATCGTTTCCATGATGACGCCGACCGCTGCCGGGGTCGGCATAATCGACGCGCCGGCCATCTCGATCAGTTTCTTATAGCCCGGCGCTTGTTGCATGACATGCTCGAGAAACAGATCGTGGATCTTGTTTCGCGCCGGCGCGAGATTCTCCCGCTCCAATACCGGGCGAATATTGTCCGTCAACACCAGAGCGGCTTTTTCGCCAAGGATCTTCTTGACTTGCGGCTGCGCATCTTTGTTGCCCGCATAGATCAGCGGAAGTTTGTACGTCGCCCCGAATCGAGGGCGGGGCTCCGCTGCCGAAATATATTCTGCCATTTCGAGCACGTGGGCGACCGCGCCCCCATCCGTCCCGCCGGACATCAAAATCATATCGGGCCGCATCGTCCTGATACGCTCGATCTTTTCATGCGGCAACCGGCCATCATTCGACGCCAACACATCGATGACGATCGCCCCAGCCCCCAGTGCCGCCCGTTGCGCACTTTCCCCTGTCATATTTTGCACGACCCCCGTCACCATCATTTGCAACCCGCCGCCCGCGCTGCTGGTAGAAATATAGATATCGACACCACTCTTCGCGTCGCGGCATGGCGTCATGATCTGGTCGCCATCGAGGATTGTTCGGCCGGAGAGTTCCTCAATTTCTGCAATTGCGTTCAGCACACCGCGCGTCACATCTTCAAACGGCGCTTCCACCGTCGTCGGCGCTTCACCGCGATAGGTTTGCCGGTATTCGTCTCCGACCTTTTCGATCAGAATGGCTTTGGTCGTGGTACTGCCACAGTCGGTGGCCACAATCACGTTGAGGGGATGAGGAATCACTGGCTTGGAAGATGCTGGGCTCGGCACACTCATTGAACGGAGGCTCCTTGAGGAGCCGGGGGAGCAGCCTTCGCATCAATGATGGCAATAAGACGGGAAATCGTATCGCGTCGCTCTAGCAACCGGGCCACTTGCTCAACCTCGCTCGCATTGAAGGCCCATTCAACGATGGGGGCCAGAAAATGCAGCGCCTGACTCCCAAGAAAGTTCATGGGGCCAAGCGATTCCAGAAAGACCGTGGCTGGAACCGTCATGCCTCGCTTCACGACCGCGTCGGCTACTCGTTCAAGGAGCGCGAGGTCGTCAATGGTAAACAGCTCGGCACTGGAGGTGGTCGAAAAGGCATGGGAGAGTTCCGCACGGACCTTTTCCCATGTTTCTGCCAGGGATGTCTTGGAGAAAGAAGTCATAACTGTGTGGAAAGTCAGTAAAAACTTAGGATCGACCGGCATTATATGGAGGGGTCGGAGGAGAGTCAATCAATGTACGGCAAGTCGCGCGCAAAGGTCAGGCCTTGGAGGTCACGCGCCGATCGCCTTCCCCCAACTTGCGTCTAAACAACTCGATTGCCATGTCGTAGCAGATCCGGGACGCAGCCGGATCGTAGCGGGGACCTTCGTCACGGAGAAAGGCATGCGCGTTGTTAAACTCATGCCACTGAAAGTGTGCGCCGACCTCACTCAGTGCATGATAAATCAGCGCCCGTCCCTCGCGAGGAATGTGTGGATCCTGTCTGCCCCAAATCATCAGCAGCTCGCCCGTGATTTCCCCGATTCGGTCCAGACTGTCGTCGTGCATACCTGCGCCCAGGCTACGCTTGTGAATATCGGTCGCGTAGAAACAGGTACCGGCCAGGACATCAGGCTGCATCGACGCACGAAACGCCAAATGGCCCCCAATGCACATCCCCATGACGCCCAGCTGACCTGTGCAGTGCGGTGAAGACCTGAGAAAATCCAGCGCAGCTCTCGCGTCGCCTTCGTAGCTCGACAATGTTTTGGTGGTCTTATGCCGGTTCCCGCGCTCAGCGCCGGCCTCGTCGTACGCCAGCACGGTACCGGCCGGTTCCAGTTCGTGGTAAATCTCCGGAACCGCCACCACAAAGCCGTGGCTCGCCAACATCGCCGCCGTGCGCCGGATTGGCCCCGTGACCTGAAAGATCTCCGAGAACAGCACCAGGCCTGGATACCGCCCCTCCGCCCCTGGCCGAAAGAGGTACGTACGCATAAGCCCCGTGGGAGTGTCGATATCTGCCGACTCGGTATCTATGATGACCATCTCGATCTCCGATTGATTGATTGGAACGCCTCCTCATCCCCCACATGCGGAGGGAGCCAGTAGCATCAGATAGACAGGTTTAGTATCCTCGCCCCGTGCTGCCACCCCGTCCCATCCGATCTAGCGGGAGCGCTTCGTATCGTGCCTTCATGTCTGGATGCTCATTGAGATAGCTCTTCACCGCCGCGTCATCGGCGAAGACCTCCGGACTGCGCTTTCGATACTCTTCGACCGTCAGGTCATATTTTTCCAACAGTTTGCCGAGTTTCGTGTGGATGTCTGCACCCATCTCCTTCATCTGTTCGGCCGACGGGCGTTGCCCCTCTTTGAACTGCCCTCCACCTTTAAAATAATTCGTCATCATCTCACCGATATCGACGCGCGCCTTCACAAATTTTTCCACCTCAGCCGGCTCCGTCGAAAGACCCACGCCCGAGAACAGCAGGACACCCAACAAAATTCCAATGATGTGACGTGCCAGTTTCATGGATATCAACTCCTTGTAAAATTGGACAAGACCGTCTCTGTGGAACAGTGCCCATCATACCATCCCGGCAAGACGAAAAAAGAGGGGGATTGGAAGGACACCCACGTTGCTCCTGTGCTCCCGAAACGCGCGTCCTGAGAAGGGCCTCGTTCGACGGCCGCACTTCGACCAACATGAGTGCCCTTCCAGGAGAGGGAAGACGAGCGAGCGTGGAGGGAGCATTGATAGAAACGTGTCGCTCATGCGTGCGGGATGAAGCCGCCTTATCTACCTCCTTTACAGTGCAATCGCCCAGCACCCCATGCTATCTGAAGGCTCTCGAATAATAGGTTTTCATATGACTGTTTCTGCTAGGATGGTAGCGTGTGGATAGTTGACCCGTGACATTGATAGAAAGGACACTACATATGAACACCACGAAACTCATTGCCGCGGTGATCGTCATTGCTCTGATCGGGCTCCCGTCCCTATCCTTCGCAAGAGCGCGAGGGGGTGGATATGGTGGAGGATATTCCAGCGGGTCAAGGAGTGGAAACCCCTATGGGAACATCGGCAGCCGTGGATCACGCACTTATGACCAGAACGGGGCAAAACCGATCGAACAGTCGACCACACCCAAACCATCCGCAGGCACTCCACCATCAACGTCCAACGGCCCGTCTTCTACGACCCAGCCGGCGCCGGCCATGCAGCCCTCGTTCATGCAACGCAATCCTCTGATGGCTGGTCTCGCGGCCGGCATCGCAGGATCATGGATCGGCCATATGTTGTTCGGCGCAACAAACAGCAATGCTGCAAGTACCACCGAGACCGGCGAGACCGCCGCGGCCACCGGGGGTTCCAATTCCGCCGGGATCCTCCTCCTTCTCCTTCTTGTAGGCGCAGGAGCCTTGTTTTATTTTCTAAAAGTACGGCGACCTGTTCCTGACTTTTCTGGTATTTCGCGAAGCAGTGCAGCCAGTGGCAGTCTGCTGCGAGAACCTTCTGCCACGACTCTCCAAACCACGGCAGTGGTCAGCGACATCACTCCCGCCGATAAAGCGGCATTTCAACAACTGTTGACCGATATTCAAACCGCCTGGAGCAACCAAGACCTGGCCGGATTACGACTATTCGTCACACCGGAAATGCTATCGTATTTCAGCACTGCCTTGGCCGAACAAACCAGTCTCGATATTGCCAATCATGTTGAGGACGTGGTGCTCGTACAGGCAGATGTCCGGGAAACCTGGATCGAAGAAGATACGACCCACTACGCAACGATCGGCCTTCGCTGGAGTGCTCGCGACTACACTGTATCCTTGACCAAGCAGCGAGGAGAACCTGGCTATCTCGTCGAAGGCAGCGAAGAGACGCCGACCGAATCCAGCGAAGTGTGGACATTTATGCGATACCAAAACGGGAAATGGTTACTTTCTGCGATTCAGCAATAAGAGGGGTGGAGCCTGAGGATCTTTTGTGCTCGCGCAACGCGCGCAGTAGAAGATCCATCAGGCCCCATCCCTGAAGAGAGAACGCGCAAGCGTGGAGGGAGCATTGTAGCTTCGGTCGGTGGTCGCACATAGACCAACATGGGTGCCCTTCCCAGAGATGGACACGAGCAGGTTTGAAGTGGGCGATCGAGGATCAACGAGGCTACCCTATATAAGCCAGACCGACAATCAAGAACCGCCTGAAAGTTCGTTATCCATCCATACTCGTTGCCCTCGAAATTCCCCAATCGCTTTTCATTTCCCCACCCATCCACGCCGCACAGCCGGTTATCCTCATCGAAAGGGTAGCGGTACGTTGGCTCTTTTGGGAAATGCGGGTCGGATTTCACAACCGGCATCACCACCTGCCTGGTATCGTCCACGTTCCCGTCGTCGATAATGACGCGCTCCCAGTTGTATAGGACTGTGTCAGTACCGAGGCAATGGGCGGGTGGCCAGCGCGCGCGACTGTACGTGCGGATGAGAAAACGGAGAGGCCATATGGACAAGAATGAACAAAACAAGCCGCGAGGATCTGAGCGATCGATGTATCTCAACCTCCGTTCGCTATAGCAGATGCGTGTGTGGTAGAGTGTTGAGACCTGCTGAACCATGTGTTTCGTGATCGATTCAAGGCCACTCGCTAGAGAACATAGCCTCAACCACCCCGCACCGACGGGGTGGCAATGAACCACCGGAGTGACGCTTCACTCCTTAACGGATTTACAGGAGAGACCATGACCACGAAACCCATAAAGCCCGTGCATCCACGACCAGACTCGGCTTGGGTCCGCATTCCTGATGGCACGAAGGTTAAACACCGGAATGAAGGACACGTCGGATTCATCGATGGACTCACCGAAATCGTCAGTGGACCGAACCGGAATCCCGACGGAAAGACGCAATATCGTATGAATATTGGGGCACCCGATCGTCAGCTCGTGACTGAAAGCGACTTATCTATTCTGATCGACGATGAAGACCTCGTTATCATGCTCCGACAAAAGGCACCCTATCGCCGCGCAGTAACACAATCATTGCACAGCGTACTCGCGCCAGATCGCTTCGTTAAGCTGGACTAACAGTTCTCGAAACACAATTTGGAAGCCGCCTGATATTGCGAATTCTCGCGGCCGGAATAATAGAGAATGTCCTCTGTAGGGTGCTCAAATACTCTTTCCAGCGAGGCTGCGAGCGAGCCGAAACCGGAGGAGGTACTGACTGCACTTTGTACGGCTGTTCGCTAGAATTATGCATCTTGGCGAACGGAAAAACCCCTCCAGCGTTTCCGACCTCTGCGAATCTCAGTCGGTACGTCGAGGATGTCGATAAGCTGAGAACGAAGCTGGAAGAGTTTTCGGCGCCCTTCTCTAATCGGAGAAAACCGTGACAGAAACCTGCTACGCCAAAGGCCAAAAAGTTATCTTGGTCACCAGCCAGATCAAGAGCGGTAAATGGTTGTGCACATTTTCCATTCCGGGGTTCAGCCATCTGGACGGCGGCCTACAAGGCCAGGATCCGTCGAAAGGCCACAAGACGGAATGGGAGGCGAGGACTAATGCGTTTCAACGCGCCAAGTCATTACTGGAGCGGCCACAAGACATGACACAGAGGCAACCTCTGGAAAAGACCTAACCTACTACTACGGGGTAGCTGGGTTGATCCCAACTGAGCGCATTTTCCCAATTCCTCTTTTTTCAAGGGTACCTAATCGATCTCAAGTGCGCGCGCCGAACGAACACATTCCGATCGTGCACGTTGCGCGAGCCCCGGCTATACCTCACTTTTCAGCATCCTGCTAAACCCAGGTCCGATGAACTTCGCTCACGTGCTCTATCCCGCCCACCGCGGTAATAACCCATCGAACATCGTCCGGGATCGCAACCACCCGCAGCTCTGCACCGTGGCCGTTGGCTGCTCCGCCAAGTTCCTCTACGACTTGTGCTAATTTTAGATCATCCCGTGGGATTAATCTTCCGCACTGATTGAGGCTCGGTTCGTTTGGCGTCGCCGACTCGGGCCAGTATGCGCCAAGGTCCATTTCTGTGAGCGCATCCTGTTGGCCGAGCTCGCGCAATCGTAGAAACGCCTGATGGCTCACACAAAAACTGTTGTAGCTCTTATTGATCACAATCTTCTTCATAGCCCGATTCCTTTCTCGTTTCTGTCACCACTGTCTGTATCACGCACTCACCCGTGCGCGATTGTCACGATGCCTTCACGGGATCGGCATAGGCATTCGTATAGTTTCCGGACCAATGGGAATAGCGACGGTTGGCCCAAGTGTTGACCTCGCCATTCTGAGTTGTGCCATAGCGTTTGGCCAACACAGCCGTGAACGTGCCCAGGTTTCCCTCGATCTCGAGAAGATCTGCATCCGTAATCTTCTCCCACTTTGCTTTGAGTGGCGCCTTCAGTTGAGTCCAAAACGCTTTAAATTGTTCTTGATTCATGTAGCACTCCTTTCTTGTGTAATCGATAAATGTAGACACCACGTAACCGCTACATCCCATCGGTTGGTGTCACTCTGTATTCGCCGGAGACACCAATTGTAGGCCACTGACGTGGCAACCAATGAGCACTATGGCGTAGAAGCGGCGGAGACTGGAGAATCAGACGCACGGGAACGTGGGAGTGAGTGCGGTGCGAGAGATGGGACAGTCGACGAGGCTCAGTACGTCGTCCCTCACCATACAGGGCTCAGGGGGAAGAGTCAATGCAAAGGAAGCAGAAGTCGGCTGCAACGATTGGATATCATGAAGCAATAAATATTCTGCCTGGCTATCATCCGGCAGAGAGTGAGAGGCGCTCCCAAGGGGAAAGCGAGCCCTCACAAGACCATACCGCTGCCTGCGGCGAGTTCAGTGAGCGGTTCAACGGGAGATCACCCTTACGGAATACTTAAAACGGCCAGTCTTCTCACCCACCCAACCCTGGCGCGCCGAGACGCGCCTTGTCCCAAGCGAGGGCCTGGCTGCCCTCGGCTGCGTACATCGAGCGAGTACGTGGGTCGTCTCTATCCTCCTTTTTCAGCATTCTGTTGCCCGGAATTTTTCATGACAGTTCATCGTGCAATAGCCAAGCAAAACGGGCATAAACCCCAACAAAATAATGTTATGGCAGGATACTCAAAAAAGTTTGTTCAGCAATGCCACAGGCGAGTCGAAGCCGGAGGCATACCATTTCCACCCGCCCAGCCCCGAGCTGTTGTAACAGCTCTTTTCCCGGATGGGGTACGTTGAGGATTTCGATGAGCCGAGAACGAAGCTGGCGAGCTTTTTCAGCATCTTGCTAGACGTCTGGGATCTGCCAGTCGATCGGAGAAGACCCCGCATCAGTCAGGTCTCGGTTGACGTGCGAAAAGCACCGGCATCCAAAGAACTTTCTGGCTGACAAAGGCGAGGGGTGTGCCGTGGCAATCACAGTATGGTGCGACTGCATGATCAACGCCCGCTTCTTCTGAGCCTCCCTCCCCCATAGGACAAAGACCACCCGCGTGTGCTTGGCGGCAACCAGCTCAATAATATGATCGGTGAGTCGTTCCCATCCACACCCATGATGGGAATGGGCCTGGCGCGCCCGGACGGTAAGAACCGTGTTGAGCATCAGCACGCCTTGTCGAGCCCAGGGAGCCAAATATCCGTTATTGGGAACGCGGCAGCCAACATCATCACGGAGTTCCCGATAGACGTTTCGCAACGAAAAGGGTAACAGGCGAACGGTCGGTTGCACAGAGAAACAGAGACCATGAGCATGACCGGGTGTGGGATAGGGATCCTGGCCAACGAGGAGCACACGGACCTGGTCATAAGATGTTGCGGCTAGCGCGTTGAAGATGTCTTTGCCCGCCGGCAGGATCATCTGTCCACAAGCCAGTTCATTGTCAAGAAACGCATCAAGCGCCTGATAATATGGCTTTTGCGTTTCCTCTTTGAGCAGGGATCGCCAACCTTGAGGGATTGGAGGCAGCATGGGGAAACTGATACCACAGAGTCGGCAGTAATGCTCTCCAAAAATCGAGCCTTATGCCCCTGTGAAAAAGCAGGTGACCGTAATCTGCCCAGCAGACAGCACCAGTGGGTGGGCCTCCCTGAGAAAAATGGAATGTGTTTCTACCCATGAACATCTGGACAGGATTCAGCTTCTGACTCTACGCTAAATCAATCAATGGGAACAGGGGGCGAGAACAGTGGTCGCGTCTTGTAAACATGTATTGGCGCACCAAGCTGACCGGTAAGCGCTTGCGCTCAACCGAAAAAGCAGTCAACAGATCGTCATCAATTTCAGCATGAATACTCGTTCGTGAAGCGTGCGGCACAGGGTTAAAGGACTGGGGCGGATCATTGCATATGAGATACACGTCGCAAAAGATCCAGTGTTCAACGCTTTCGCAAGAACCCTCATGAATCATGCGTGCTAGGCGTTGAATCGGATACAAGGCCCCGACCAGCGATACTGGACGAAGCACGGTTTGTGTCGAACAATGATTTCTGATACGTTCGCGGGACTTTAGCCCGAGGCATTCATGCCGGTCATCTTACGGGAGGAATCTCATGCTATTCATTACGAGCAGGCAGCCCACCAACAATACAGAACCGGAATTAAACGAAAATTTTGTGTTTGACCTTGAGAATAATGCGTCAAGTCGTGGCTTTTTCTGTTGCCGTCGAATCAAGAAAGATGTGCACGAAGAAATCGGCAGCAAAAACCTTCTGTCCGCCATTAAGGAGTCAAAGTATAGACAAATCCTGATCTATATTCATGGCTTCTCTAATCTCCCGGAACATGTATTTGAAAATGTCCATGAATTCCAGTCGCTCTGTAACAAGGCGAAGAATGGCGAGATTTTGGTGATTCCAATCATCTGGCCCTGTGACAATGATCTTGGCCTAGTGAAAGACTACTGGGACGATCAAAAGTCAGCGGATCAAAGCGCCTTTGCGTTTGCCAGACTGCTCCAGAAGTTCATGGAGTGGAGGAGTTCGGTCGAGTACAACCCCGAGGACGATCCGTGCCTGAAACGCATTAACGTTCTCGCGCATTCCATGGGCAATCGCGCTCTGCGTGAAACGCTAATCAATTGGAACAAGTACGATCAACCGAACGGATTGCCGCTGTTATTCCGCAATACCTTTTTAGTGGCGGCAGACATCTTGAATGAATCCCTCCACAAGGGGCAGCCGGGTGAACTGATCAGCCATGCGTCACGTAATGTGGTGGTCTATTACGCGTCTGACGACTTGGCGTTGCGCGCGAGCAAAGTAGGGAACTTGAAGAATGCTGAGGCGTCGCGCCGTCTTGGACATTCTGGCCCTGAAGACATGGATCTGACGCCAAAAAACGTGTACGCCATCGATTGCGATGAGGTCAATACCCTCTATGATCCACCAAAAGGGCATTCTTATTTTCGATCCGGCAAGACAAAGGGTACGCCCGGCGTGGTCTTCGATCACATCTTCGAAACGATGCTCACAGGCCGTGTGTTCCCAAGCGATGAGTTCAGGAAATCAAGTATTTTGGCATTACCGAAATCCAGAAAATCGTCCTAACTGGCCATTGACAAGGCTCGCCAACGGACCCGCGTCACTCTCTCGCGCCAGATCGCTGACGCGGGACAGACGGATAGTCGTGCGCTGAAGACAGCCTTTTACTGCGCGTGTCGAACGAGCACATTCTTATCGTGCACGTTCCACGAGCAAGAAGGACGCCTCACCGCTCCCCATTCTATTCTTCTAACTCCTGCTTCTTTTTCCCTATTTTGCTTTCCGTCCCTCGCCAGAGCCGGACAATATTATCCTTGTGCTTGATCCAAATCAGCGTGCTGACAACCAGAGAAAAGATGAAAAACTCCTGCCGCTGTTCGTTCACGATCGCTACCACTGGAAAGCACGCAA
The DNA here is from genome assembly GCA_965233175.1 of uncultured bacterium. Taxonomy (GTDB): domain Bacteria; phylum Nitrospirota; class Nitrospiria; order Nitrospirales; family Nitrospiraceae; genus Palsa-1315. The sequence continues at coordinate 58,538 of CBDDRW010000039.1, read as the reverse complement.
AGGCCGCCAGCGCTCCTCCGGATGAATAGCGCCAGATCGCGACGGCCCCCAGCCAGATCAACAATAAGAGGAGTCCGATAGAGGGAGAGAGCCCCAACACCACTCCCACGGCTGTCGCCACACCTTTCCCTCCTTTGAAACTCAGAAATGGCGAGAACATATGCCCAAGGATCGGCGCGAACGCCACGACCATGATGTAGGATTCAACTGTGAGCCAATGCATCGCAGCCCAGCCACACACCCACCCCTTGCCGAAGTCGCCAAGAAGCGTAAGAATCCCCGCCTTCTTGCCTGACACACGTAAGACGTTCGTAAAGCCGATGTTTTTGCTCCCGACGGTTCTCGGATCGGGCAGGCCCATTGCCTTTGATACCACGATCCCGAATGGAATGGCTCCCAGCACATAGCCACCCACCGTCATCAAGGCACAGAGGAGTTCTTCGGTCATGAATCAGGGGATGAATGATGAGGGGTATACCGTCGAGAACGTTCGCAAGACTTCCGCAGGAAGCTCAACGACTCCAGCTTCATTATGGTTCCTGCGTGAAGCGTCGGCCGGTGTGTGAATTGATTCTTCGAGTCATCGGACCATTGATTCAATGAGGCAATCACAGCCCCTTGGCCACGACTTGCCTCCAGAAACTCCATACATATTGACCACCTGAAAGGTAGCCGAGCGCCAGCGAAAGATACAGCGTCACGATACCGGCAAGGTGCAAGTTGCCGAAATCGGACAGGAACGTGTCTTCGAGGATCAACAGCACAATCGCCACGACTTGCAGGGCCATCTTGTATTTGCCCGTCGTCTCTGCCGCAATCACCATACCTTCGCCCGCGGCAATGGCACGAATACCCGTGACCGCGACTTCACGCGCAATGATGAAGATCGCGACCAACGCGCTCACACGATCGACGTTGACCAGGAGAATCAATGCAGAGAGGACCAATAACTTATCGGCGATGGGATCAAGAAGCTTCCCGAGCGTGGTCACCTGGCCGTTACGGCGAGCCAGATAGCCGTCCAATAAATCGGTGACCGCAGCGACGACAAAGACGATGGCCGCGAGGAGAGATCGGTTCGGAGTCGGCGTGGCAAACAACACCACGAAGACAGGGATCAAGAAAATGCGTGAGACCGTGATGAAATTCGGCAGGTTGAGCGATTCCTGCCCGACTGATCTCCATGCCGCCAGTACGCGATTCATCAGTACCCTACTCCGTTATCTAGTCACCAAAAAGAATACCATTTTAGCATCATGGAACAGTATTTCATCACAGAATGCTCAAAATGTTCGCCCATCAAGGCCACCGCTATCTATCACCTATTAAGGGGTGGCTGGGATGATCCCAACTGCGCGCGTCCAACGAGGGGAGTCTGCGACCGCGCGTTGCGCGAGCACGGGGATCGTCCCAGCTACCCCGTTCCATTTTTCACATCCTGTACTTAGACGATGCCATGTTTCAGCAAGTCATGCAGATGCACAATCCCGACGATCTCCTTGGCTGTATCTGCAACAACGAGCGTGGTAATGGAATAGCGCTCCATCATTTCGACCGCTTTAGCAGCCAGCTCATCCGGCCCAATCAGCTTCGGATGACGCGAAGCCAAGGACCCGGCGGTCGTGTTGGAAAAATCTCCACCCCGTTGGAAAAACCGCCGCAGGTCGCCGTCTGTAATGATTCCCATCAACGCACCAGCCTGATCGACTACCGTGGTCATACCAAGTTTCTTTGCCGACATTTCGAGAATAGCCTCCGATGCAGAGACCGTTTCTTTCACCTGAGGGAGTTCTTTCCCGACATGCATCACATCCCGCACTTTCACCAATAACCGGCGGCCCAGTGTCCCGCCTGGATGGAATTGCGCAAAGTCCTGCTCCTTGAAGCCGCGCTTCTCGAGCAGCGCAACAGCCAAGGCATCGCCCATTGCGAGCGTCGCGGTGGTGCTCGCCGTCGGCGCAAGTCCCATCGGACAGGCCTCTTCTGCAACGGATACATCCAACGCAACGGTACTGTTTTTGGCCAGCGTTGAACTCATGCGGCCGACGATAGCCATAACAGGAACACTCATGCGCTCCATGAAGGGCAAGAGCTGCAATATTTCCTGTGTCTCTCCGCTATTCGAAATCGCAATGAGAACATCGCCGCGCGCCACCATCCCGAGATCGCCGTGGAGCCCTTCGGCTGGGTGGAGAAAAAACGACGGCGTCCCGGTGCTGGCCATCGTGGCGGCGATCTTCTGCCCGATCAAACCGGACTTGCCCATGCCCGAGACAACGACTTTACCCTTGCAATCGTAGAGCAGGTCCACGGCCTCCGAGAACCCACCATCAAGTCGCTGAACGAGAGCCTGAACGGCGCGCGCTTCGATATCTAACACACGCCGGCCTGCGTCGAGGCTCGTTCGGCTCTTCGGTGTCGCCGATCGAATGCTATTCGGCTTGGTTACTTTCGAAGTTGTGACGCGTCGCATATCCGCATGACCCGTTCAAGTAGCGTTTTGAGCTGATGGAGCGGCACCATATTGGGTCCGTCCGACAAGGCTTCGTCTGGATTGGGATGCACTTCCATAAAGAAGCCATCCACTCCGACACCGGCTGCCGCACAAGCCAATGGCTCAACGAATTCACGCTGGCCACTGGACTTCGTTCCCCCACCGCCCGGCAACTGCACACTATGGGTCGCGTCGAAGACCACCGGATAACCGAAACTCCGAAGGACCGGAAAAGACCGCATATCGACGACGAGATTATTGTAGCCGAACGATGAGCCCCGCTCCGTCAAGACGATCCGCTTGTTTCCGGACTCCTCCACTTTCTTCACCGCATTGCCCATTTCTTGTGGCGAGAGAAATTGGCCCTTCTTCACATTCACGACTTTTCCGGTCTTCGCCGCAGCGATGAGCAAATCGGTCTGCCGGCAGAGGAACGCAGGAATCTGAAGCACATCCACCACCTTCCCTGCCTCGGTCGCCTGCTCTTCCGTATGCACGTCCGTCAACACTGGAAGGCCCAGTTGATCCTTCACTTTCTTCAGCACCGCCAGGCCTTGTTCGAGACCGGGCCCTCGATACGAAGTAATTGAAGTCCGGTTCGCCTTATCGAAAGAAGATTTGAAAATATAGGGCATGCCCAAAGCCTTGGCAATTTCAGCGATGCGCGCCGCTGTCTCCAGCACGAGCGGTTCACTCTCGATGACACAAGGCCCGGCAATCAAAAACTGCCGATGACCCGCACCGACTTTAAAATTCCCTATCTCAACTTCATGCGCCATAGCTTTCTTTATCCTGTGAGATGCTCAAACCAGTCTTCCAGCGAGGCCGCAGGCGAGTCGAAACCGGAGGCGTACCCTCTGGGGTACGTTGAGGATTTCGACGACCCGAGAACGAAGCTGCAAGCTGGTTTCAGCATCTCACCCTAGTGGCCGCATTTGCGGCGTAGTGCGGCACCAACAAATCCGCTAAACAACGGATGCGGGCGGTGCGGCCTCGAATTATATTCTGGATGGAACTGCGTCGCCAGGAACCACGGATGATTGAGTAGTTCGATGATCTCAACCAGCCTGCCGTCCGGCGAAAGCCCACTCAGCACAAATCCCTTGGCGAGCAAACGCTCGCGGTACGCATTGTTAAATTCGTATCGATGCCGGTGGCGCTCACACACTTCGCTCACTCCGTACATCTTTTGAGCCAGGGTGCCCTCCCCCAGCACACAGACATAGGACCCCAGCCGCATCGTCCCTCCCTTATCGCTGACAGACTGCTGATCCGACATCAGATGAATGACGGGATCGGGAGAGTCTTCATCGAACTCCGAACTGTTGGCACCGGCCAGCCCTGCCACGTTTCGCGCAAACTCGATCGTCGCGCACTGCATACCCAGGCACAAACCAAGAAACGGAATCTGGTGTTCTCGAGCATAGCGAATTGCGGCGATCTTTCCTTCGATCCCGCGCGCACCGAACCCGCCGGGAACCAAAATGCCATCGACTTCGCGCAGGATGCGCTCAGTTCCTAACCGTTCAATATCCTCCGATTCGATCCACTCAACATTTACCCGTGTTTCATGATCGATGCCGCCATGAACCAGCGACTCCGAGAGACTCTTGTAACATTCCTTCAAGCCCGCATACTTGCCGACTAACGCGACCGACACTTCATGCTTGGGATACTTGATCTTCTGGACCATTGCATCCCATTCACGCAAATTAGGCGGGCCGGTCTCAAGTTGCAACTGGCGCACAATCAGTTCGTCAAGCCCTTCCTTTCGAAACACGATCGGCACTTCATAAATCGTCTCGACATCCTTGGCCGTAATCACCGCGTCCTTCTCAACGTTACAGAACATGGCGATCTTGCCCTTGAGTTCCGGCGGCAGATACCGATCGGTCCGGCAAAGAAGGATATGCGGCTGGATACCGATCTCTCGGAGTTTATTGACCGAGTGCTGTGTCGGTTTGGTCTTCAGCTCGCCGGCTGTGCCGATGAAAGGCACCAGCGTCAGATGAACATAGAGCACATTCTCGCGGCCGACGTCGTACGGCATCTGACGAATCGCTTCGAGAAAGGGCAAGCTCTCGATGTCCCCAACTGTACCGCCGATCTCCACGATCGTCACATCCATCCCCTGAGAGATACGCATCATGCACTGCTTGATCTCGTCCGTGACATGAGGCACCACCTGCACCGTCCCGCCGAGGTAGTCGCCACGACGCTCTTTCGTGATGACCGAATGATAAATCCTGCCGGTCGTGTAGTTGCTTTCCTTCGTAAGAGTGAGGGACGTGTACCGTTCGTAATGGCCCAAGTCCAGATCTGTTTCCGCGCCGTCGTCCGTCACGTAGACTTCCCCATGTTGATAGGGGTTCATCGTGCCGGGGTCGACGTTGATATAGGGATCGAGTTTGAGGAACGTGATCTTCAGCCCTCGACTTTCGAGCAGGTTCCCGATCGAAGCCGACGCAAGCCCTTTCCCCAATGAGGAGACCACTCCACCTGTGACAAAAATGAACTTGCTCATCGTCGCCCCCATCTTGTCGGATCGTATGATTCTGTCAGATCTTCGACCTTACCTGGATGACACGACCTTCGGCGCGTCCAACTCTCGCTTGATCGCGTCAAACTGCTGAAGTTTCTCCGCAACCGACTCGACATCCTCCGGCGTATCGACCCGCAGTGAGGCATGAGTGGTTTCCCAGACTCTGATCGGAATACCATGCTCCAACGCGCGCAACTGCTCGAGTTTCTCCGCATCTTCCAACCGTCCTGTGGGAAGAGATGCGAACTTCAAGAGGGTGTCGCGCCGGCACATGTAGATACCGAGGTGCATATAATGCAGCCCTCCGACCGCTTGCCGGCTCACGTCGTCCCGTACCAATGGGATTGGTGCGCGTGAGAAATAGAGGGCGTTACCGAGATGGTCAGTGACCACCTTCACCACCGAAGGATTGTGAATATCTTCTGTCACATCGATCGCGCGCTTCAAGGTGCCGATCCCTTCACCGCTCTGGATGAACGGCTCGATGAGATCCGTCAGTAAATCCGGCTGCACCGGGATTTCATCTCCTTGCAGATCGACAAAATAATCTCCACCGAACATGTGCGCGACTCCGGCAACCCGATCGGTACCTGTCCGATAATCTCCGGCGACCATCGCAACGCGCCCGCCGAATCCTTCCACGGCCTGCTTAATCCGCTGATCGTCGGTGGCGACCAGCACCTCCGTCACCGCACGACAGGCCGCCGCTTGTTCGTATACATGTTGGATCATGGGCTTCCGGCCAAGCATGACCAGGGGCTTTCCCGGAAAACGCGACGACCCGTATCGGGCTGGAATCACGACCATTACGGATGGGGGAGGCTTAGTCATGACCGAGCGCCTCCGAAAGCTGCTGTGCCGAAAGAGTTGCAGTGCCGACCATCCCGACGACCACACCAGCCGCATGGTTGGCCAGGGTTGCGGCATCTCTGGTCGACGCGCCCGTCGAAAGCGCAAGGGCCAAGGTCCCAACCACCGTATCCCCCGCACCGGTGACATCGTAGACTTGGCGGGCTTGTGCAGGAATATGCCAGGAGACGTCCTCTCCTTCGTATAGACTCATCCCTTTTTCACCGCGCGTAATGAGCACCGCGTGGCAGCCCAAACGCTGTCGGATGATCGCACCGGCCTCGTTGTTGGCTTGATCGTCATCGCCATGCACCCCGGCAGCTTGTGTCGCTTCTAGATGGTTCGGCGTGATCACCGTCGCCCCCTTGTAGTAGCTGAAGTGTTCCACTTTCGGATCGACAACCAGGGGTATGCCGCGAAGTCCAGCGAGCCGCGTGAGTTCCGACATCAGCGTGGCGCTCACCACCCCCTTGGCATAGTCCGACACGACGAGACAAGAGAGTTCCCGTAACCGCGATTCCACGTAGCGGAGGATCCGCCGTTGCATCGGCGGTTTGAGCTCCGCACGACGTTCCACGTCATACCGCACAATCTGCTGATTATGGGCAATGACGCGGGACTTTCTGGTGGTTGGGCGATCCTGATCGATCACGACGCCTCCGCGCCCAGATCGTGTCGATCCTAGCTCTTTGAGAAGCATCCGGCCGCTTTCGTCCGAACCGATGACCCCGCAGAGATCCGCCTTCCCTCCAAGAGCCAAGATGTTATTGAAGACGTTCGCGGCGCCACCGAGCCGCAAGGATTCTGAATCGACATGAACCACCGGCACCGGAGCTTCGGGAGAGATCCGGCTTACACGACCCCAAATATAATGGTCGAGAATGAGGTCGCCGATCACCAGCACAGTCGCTTGCGGAAACCGAGCAATGTATTGGCGCAACACGTTCGGGGACGCCGAACCTCCGTCCCCCTGAGCCCCGGAGCCTGCCGAAGCCTGCCGTGCGGCTTTTCCTATTGGATGGCTTTTCCGAATCGCTCCCATCGTACCCACTCCGCCATTTGACCCTGCCCGTTCCAGGACCAGTAAATACGGAACGCCTTCCCGCGGATCTTCTCCTCACGCACGAATCCCCAAAACCGGCTGTCCAGACTTTGATCGCGATTGTCGCCCATCACGAAATAGGAATCTTCTGGCACGGTTACCGGCCCGAAATTGTCGCGCGGATTGATCGTGCCGTCGATGATTCCAGGATCGATCCGTTGGGTAAACGATTTATCGTCGAGCGCGACCCCGTTCACCAACACGGCTTTATTACGAAGCTGGACCGTATCGCCAGGAGTCCCCACCACCCGTTTGATGAAATCCTTTTCCTCGTCTTCGGGAAACCGGAACACAATGATGTCTCCCCGCTGCGGCTTGCCAAATTCGACAAGGGCCTGCGACGCATAGCAATTGATGGGGGGAAAGCTCGCTGAAAATTTGCATTGGCTGGGCCATTGGATACCATAGGACAGCTTGCTGACGAGAATATGATCCCCGATCAACAGCGTGGGAATCATCGAACCGGATGGAATCTTGAAGGCCTGGACAACAAACACCCGGATTGCAAAGGCCAGGAGCATCGCCACGATAATGGCCTCTGCGTATTCGCGAACGAGCGACTTCTTACCCGGCTGTGCCACCGCCGGCGGAGCGTCAAACACAGGCGTTACTCCTGCTGTCTCCGTCCGCCCCTGTGGGGCTGCAGATCTGAGATCGTCCGATGGGGGACGCTTCGTCTCGCCGCTCATTCCTCACCGACTTTCAAGATGGCGAGGAAGGCCTCTTGCGGCACCTCCACGTTCCCCACCGATTTCATGCGCTTTTTGCCTTCCTTCTGCTTCTCCAGGAGCTTGCGTTTCCGCGTAATATCACCGCCATAACATTTCGCCAGCACGTTCTTCTTCATAGCGCCGATCGTCTCGCGAGCGATGATTTTGCTCCCGATCGCCGCTTGAATGGCAATCTCATACATCTGCCGGGGAATCAGTTCCTTCATTTTCTCGGCGAGTTGTCGCCCACGCTGGATAGAACGATCTTTATGGGTGATAAACGACAAGGCATCGACTGCTTCGCCGTTCAAGAGAATATCGAGCCTCACGAGATCGGACTCGCGATAGCCCAGCAGCTCGTAATCGAGCGAGGCATACCCCTGCGTGCGCGACTTCAGCTTATCGTAAAAATCGAGAATGACTTCGTTGAGCGGCAATTCATAACTGATCGTCACCCGAGTCGGATCGAGAAAGTGCATGCCTTGCTGAATACCGCGGCGTTCCTGACAGAGCTGGAGAATCGCCCCCATGTACCGTTCGGGAGTAATGATCGATGCCAGAATAAACGGCTCCTCAAATGAATCGATACTACTGGGAGGCGGGAGCTGTGTCGGGTTATTGACCTCCAGGACTTCACCTTTGGTTGTCAGCACGCGATACACGACGGTCGGCGCAGTGGTGAGGAGTGTCAGATTATATTCACGCTCGAGCCGCTCCTGAATGATCTCCATATGCAGCAGGCCCAAGAAGCCGCAACGGAAGCCGAACCCTAGAGCCAGCGAGGTCTCAGGTTCATAGACGAACGAAGAATCGTTCAACCGCAGCTTCACCAACGCGTCACGCAGGTCTTCGTACCGGCCCGTGTCGGTGGGATAGAGCCCACAGAATACCAGCGGCTTCACCTCTTTATACCCAGGGAAAGGCGCACTCGTGGGCGAGACCGCATCCGTGAGCGTATCGCCGATCTTCACGTCCGCGACTTCCCGCATATTCGCGCACAGGTACCCGACCTCGCCGGTCAACAGCTCAGTCTTTTTCACCCGTTTCGGAGTAAATTGGCCGACTTCCATCACTTCGAACATCCGGTCGTTCGACATGACTTTGATCTTCATCCCAGGCCGCAGAGCCCCATCCAGCACTCTCGTGAGCACAATCACTCCTTGATAATTGTCGAACCAGGAATCGAAGATGAGCGACTTGAGCGGCGCCTCAGGATTGCCGGACGGGGGAGGAATCCGCGCAATGATCGCCTCCAACACCTCCGGCACACCTTTCCCCTCTTTCGCGCTGATCAGTAGAGCCTCGCTGGCATCAAGCTGCAAGATTTCCGAGATAGAGTGCTTCGTCCCCTCGACATCCGCACTCGCCAAATCGATCTTATTGATCACAGGGATAATCGTCAGGTTATTGGCCATCGCCAGATTCACGTTGGCGATCGTCTGGGCCTGGACCCCCTGCGTGGCATCGACGAGCAAGAGCGCACCCTCGCACGCCGCCAAACTGCGCGACACTTCATAGGTAAAGTCGACGTGACCGGGCGTATCGATCAAATGCAAGGCATAGGTCTTCCCGTCTTTGGCCTGATACCGGACCGCAACTGCATGGGCCTTGATCGTGATCCCGCGTTCACGCTCCAAGTCCATCGCGTCGAGAATCTGGTCTTTCGATTCTCGGGCCGTGACTGCGCCAGTAGCTTCCAGAAACCGGTCAGCGAGGGTTGATTTGCCGTGATCGATATGGGCGATAATCGAGAAATTGCGTATAAGGCTTTGCAAATCCTAACTCATTTCCCAATAAAATCGATTCATTATAGTGAGCGTCTCCGATGTTGTCAAAGTAAACGCCCCCTCGTATACTCCGCAGCGCACCGCGTTCGATTGACCTCGTCACATGTCGTTCAGTTGGTCCTTTCACTCCGACAATTGACGTATGACAGTCGACCATTGACGCCAAGCCCAACGACTATGGCTCGACCACCTTCCACGAAACAATTGATCGATTGGGACCACCGATACCTCTGGCACCCCTTCACTCAAATGCAGGAATGGGAACAGGAGGAGCCGCTCATTATCGAGCGAGGAAAAGGGTCCTACCTGATCGATACGGAAGGCAAGAAGTATCTCGACGGGACCTCGTCCATCTGGGTCAACCTCCATGGCCATCGCCATCCAACGCTCGACCGTGCGATCAAGCAACAGCTGGATAAGGTCGCGCATTCATCGCTATTCGGACTCTCCAATCCACCGGCAATTCAGCTCGCGCGATCCTTGGTCAGGATTGTCCCCAAAGGACTCACGCGGGTATTCTATTCCGACGATGGGTCGACCGCAGTCGAAATCGCGCTCAAAATGGCGGTCCAGTACTGGCAGCTACGACGGCCTGAGGCCGGCCCCAAAAATACATTCCTGCATCTGAAGCTGGCCTACCACGGCGATACCGTTGGAGCCGTCAGCGTGGGCAACATCGACCTCTTCCATGGGCGATTCAAGTCGCTGCTGTTCCCCACCGCCGAAGCCGACCCGCCCTATTGCTATCGTTGCCCGCTCAGTCTGACCTTCCCTTCCTGCCAGATGGCCTGCCTCGACCCGATTGAGCAAATTCTCAAAGATCGTCACCGCGAACTGGCTGGCTTCATCATCGAGCCGCTCGTGCAAGCCGCGGCAGGCATGTTGACCTCCCCTCCTGGTTATCTGAAGCGGGTTCGTGAACTCTGCACCAAGTATGACGTGCTCTTGATTGCCGATGAAGTCGCCACCGGATTCGGCCGCACCGGCAAGATGTTCGCCTGCCAGCATGAGGGAGTCATACCGGACTTGATGGCGATCAGCAAAGGCCTGACCGGTGGCTATATGCCGTTGGCCGCGACGCTGACCACCGACAACATCTACCAAGCCTTTCTCGGGAAGTACGAAGACTTCAAAACGTTCTTTCACGGCCACAGCTACACAGGCAATCCGCTCGGCTGCGCCGTCGCGCTGGCCAACATCGAAGTCTTCCAGAAAGAAAAGACGCTGGCACGACTGCAGCCCAAGATCAAGATGATGGCAAAATTGTTAGGGCCGCTCCGGCAATTACCCCATGTCGGCGAGATCCGGCAGCAGGGATTCATCGTGGCGATCGAGTTGGTGGAGGATAAGCAGACAAAGAAGCCCTACAGACTCGAAGAGCGGGTCGGACATCGAATAGCGATGGAGGCGCGCAACCGAGGGCTCTTGCTGCGCCCCATCGGCAACGTCATGATCCTCATGCCGCCACTCAGCACATCGATTCGAGAACTCAGACGTATGGTTGAAATTCTAAGGGAAGCGATTGAGACCGTTACCTTCGCTACTCGGGCCAACACAGGCTCATAAAGAAAGAGAAGGGAACAGCCACGTGCCCTCTTTGCTCGCAGAACGCGCCCACGCGTCATGGACCAAGACGCACCCGAGAAAGTACAATGTCCCAGTTTCGTCACTCCGATCGCACGTTCAATTCGTGCCAGGGTACGGGATGTCTCGGAAGGCCCGTCAATCAAAGGTAACGCATGCAGCCTTTTTCCATTCGTCACGGTAAGGCACTTCTGGAACAGCGCATTCGTGTTTCGATGAAGGACCGTTTGCGCGCGCGCCTGTGGATGACCATCCAAAAATACAATGAGAGCTATTGGTACCAGCCAGACCCTTCAGATAATTGGTCATCAAAAACGAATCATCTCGAGCAAACAGAGGGTAAGTTAAAGCGGCTTCTTGGTCTGCCTGAACTGAGGTCGCGCGCTGCCGAAGAAGCACTTGGTATTGAAGGGTACTTCATGAAAGGATATCCATCGTGCGCCCTTGAGGTGACCGAGCAATTTGCAGAGGAATTGGCTACATACGGTGACTCTGGGAAGGAGAACGCGGCGAGGTTTCAAGCAGAAGTGAACGAAGCAATGATTGATTTCGAATGTGCGTGGCGCCTCTCCGATGGGCGATTTTTTCAAATCGATACTGAATTCTTTCATGGGGAGATCGTTCAGAAGGGCGAAGATGTGTTAAGGGAGAAGGGCTTTGAGGGTGCCCACGATGAGTTTCGAGAATCTCGCGAGGATCTTTCGGACGGAAAAACCAAAGATGTCATTCTCAAAGCATTTAAAAGCTTCGAGAGTACGTTGAAGACTGTAACCAACAAGCAAAGCGGAGATGTAAGCGATTTACTCCGGCTGTTCCGAGAAGATGGATTTCTGAATGACATTTCAGAAGCACAAGCAAAGGCGATGTGCAAGCAAGTACTAGCGTCTATTGCGACGCTACGGAATGAGCTCGCGGGACACGGACAGGGAAATGCCATCTTAGAAGTGCCACGTCCATATGCTGTTCTCGCCATACACTTAGCTGGATCTTTAAACCAATTCATCGTGGCTCAATATTTGAGAAAAGCAACTATAGGACCAAGAACATCAGGACCAATCGAAAAATCCCCGTAAGATAGAATTATGATTGCTGCTGGTTCAGGATATGGGGTCGGGAGTGTTTCCTGCCAGGGTTGCGACGATTTCAGATTATGAGTATGGCTTTGCGTTTCTACCTCTCGCGGCGCGTGGCGGGGAGATTGATTTGGGGTTCGACACACGAGAGGGATTGCATACATCTCCGCGCTAGGAGACTGCCCCTGCGAAGAACAGGACAGTGGGACAGGCTGTGCTGGCCAGACAGGTTTCCTAGAACTGATTCCAGAGCATTTGATTGGTGACTTCGTGGTGGAAGAGCACTTCCGAAGCCTTCACCCTAGTCCCGAGCTCTTTAGGAGAACGATCTGCCACCAACTGTTTAAAGCTCGCGTACTTTTTCTTGCTATCCTCGCCAAGGATCTCGGCGATAAACTTCGATGATTTAAACAGCGCAATCGCATCATTGATATCACTCGGAAGAAATCGCACAGGGGCAGCTGTCGTCGCATCTTTCTCAAGACGCTCGCCTTCGAAGCCGGTCTTGAGCATCGTGTACAACACGAGATAGGGGTTGGCATCGGGAGCGACTGAGCGCAGCTCAATGCGCGCGGTCTTTTCATTGGCCATGGGAATGCGGATCATCGACCCGCGATCGATCGCCGAGACCTTGATCTGGTTCGGTGCTTCAAAATGAGGATCCAGCCGTCGATAGGCATTCACCGACGAATTCAGCACGAGACAAATCTCCGCTGCGTGATTCAGGAGTTTGAGAATGAAGTCCCACCCCACATCGGAAAGCCCATCTTTCCCCTTCACATCGTAGAAGATGTTCTTGCCGTTCTTACTCAAGGAGAAGTTAGTGTGCATGCCGGACCCGTTGATCCCGACGAATGGCTTCGGGAGGAACGTCGCCGTATGCCCCATAGATCGAGCCGCTTGGCGGCAAATCAGTTTGTACAGTTGCACGTGGTCTGCCGCACGCACCACATCCGCATAGGAAAAGTTCATTTCGAATTGCGAAGGCGCGACCTCCGGATGATCTTTTTCGTTCTTGAATCCCAGTGCACGCTGCGCTTCCGCCGACTTATCGATGAACTGGCGAAGCGTGTCCATCGGGAGGGAGTGATAGTATCCACCCGATGAGATGAGCCTAAACCCGTCCTCGCCGTAGCGTTGCTCGGCATTTTGTCCGTCTACAAGAAAGCCTTCAATTTCGCAGGCTGCATACGCGGTCATCCCCTGCTTTCTTTTGAGGTTCTCCGTATACGATTTCAGCACGCCACGGAAGTCGCTCTGATACGGCGAACGATCACTATTTAACACAGACGCAAAGAAGATCACCTTCCCTGCCCCAATCACGTCGGCCGGACAGTAACGGATGGACGCCCAGTCAACTTCAAGGCGCAGGTCCGACTCATGTTGCGGTGTGAACCCACGGATGGACGACCCGTCAAAGGTCAGATTCCCCAGCGACTCCAGAAGAAATTTCTTATCGTAATCGAGCATGTGAAGGCGGCCTTCAATGTCCGAGAAACACAGCGTGACAGCCTTGACGTGTTTCTCTTTTTTCAACCACGCAGTATATTCTTGCTCCAGCTCTTTTCCGCTGGCCTTTCCGGCGCGCTGTGCCGCCTTCAGGTTCATGTCTTCAAGCTCTTCATACGGGATTTCCAGGAAGCTCTTCAGTTCATCCGGTTTATGCTGGTCCATGGCTTACCTCACTATGCTGTTGATACGAATCAGTCTTTCACATCTCTTCTTGGCATGCAAGGTTTGTGATCGCGCCCATCGAGCGGGTTCACGGAAAAAGCCAACACCTCACAATCGTGCCCTCTATCTACCCCTATGGATGTGTGACTGACGTCTCTTCCGTAGTTGTGGGTGTCCACTCCCCTCACTCGCTCACTCACCCTTTGCATCAAGAACGGATGAGGATCTTTTAATACCATCTTAATCCCTCTCTCATCGCCGGTTGTTACGCTGCTCGTACTTCTTCTTAGAGGCCGTACAAGGCTACTGCTTTTATTCGGCGAGATGGTAGTATGAAACAGCTGGTTCATCGAACCGTTTCTGCGACGAGCGGTCGCGGGATTGTATGTGCAAGGACAGGCAAGTCAACAACAGTTCACAAGGAGGATTGCACATGAGGATTAAGAGCATCCATATGGCGACAGGTCTGATAATGGGCCTTCTGTTGACCGGTGCCGCTGTGGCTGCAGACCAGCCAGCGAGCCAGGCACCCTATGCGCATGGAGACGAGTCCAAACTGCCGAATGGCGTGATCGGTTTGTCACTCCAAGTTGGGGCCGAGCATGTCGGTGATCCAGCGGTGCTGTATGTCGGGATGGTCCGTCCGGATGGACCGGCTCAGCAAGCAGGGCTCAAACATGGAGATGAGATCACGACAGTGGACGGGACGACGGTGACGGGGAAAACCTATGAGCAGGTGGTCAAGATGATCCGAGGTGAAGCAGGAACCATCGTGAAGCTGGGGATCAAGGGTGACACTGAGACTCGAGAAATTTCCATCACCCGTGTGGCCAGCGACAAACTCCCGAAGGGCCCTGCTGGATCGCACGGCAGCCCAGTTCGATAGGCGACATCAAACGCGGACTTGAGGGAACAAAAATGGTTGGAAGTCTTTGTGTATCTGAGTCTCTTCAAGTTAAGCATGTGCGATTCATGAAGACAGTGGGGTAACATGGCGACGCATCCAAAAATTTCTTCGCTCCTCGGCTCGTTCTTATAACAACACCTTAACTACCTGTCTTCTGCAATCTCGCGGACAGCGCATGTTCCTCGTTCGGTCCGAGCCAATCCCGTGAATCCTATGGAGCCAGGTCTTGCCTTCAAATATTTCTCGTGGCATGGCCAGCGCACCTCACCAATGTGCTGCTCTCGGATGGCGGCAACATCCATTCTACACTGGTCAGAGAAGGCTGATGCTGGCGGGATGGAAACACGATCGTCCATGCATTTCTATTGATTTCGTTGAGTAACACGAGGTGGTATATAGCCTCTGCAGGCACAATGAGCGAGAACTCCTACCCACAGGAGATGGAGAAGAAGAAGTTGCCCCTGAAGAGAATATAACCAGTAACCAAATATTTGCGGATAAACCCTTATTGACTCGCCCGCATTTTTCATGAACACTTCTGCTGCATCGCGGATTCGCTACTGCGACGCGCCTTCGGCTGGCAGGCTCGCTGCGCGATTTCGCCACGAACCGTCACGAATAATGTGGGCTAGGCTCGGGAGGTAGAAGAATGACCTGGACGACTAAAAGACCGACAAAAACAGGGTGGTATTGGTATCGCGGTGTATGCGATGGAAACACCGCGAAAGTTCTACACTACATCGACGATGATGGAGAGGGTCCCTACCTCGCAACATCAGACGATCATACACTGAATGACTTAGACGGCGAATGGGCTGGACCGGTTGAACCGCCACTGTCAGGGCAGAGTCGTTAAGGTGCACGGGGTCGGGAGTTCTTCCTGATAGGGACGAGGCCTGTTCAGACTAACAGCCAGATGCCTGCCATCCAACATCTCTCGGCGCATGACAGTCCAGCCTTCTTCGTCGTTCGGAGATCCTCGCTCGTCTGGATCATTCATCATTGAATATTCGGCATTCGGCCCACCCCCCTCATGACTCCCTTCACTCGACAATGAGCCAGACCAAGCGCGAAAATTATTCTAATTACACTACGAGCCCATGCTTTTCACCGGTTATTGCGCTAGGATATTATGAAGCGTTGACCCGTTTCATTTTCCAATGAGTTCGCAGGAGTCGCCCAAGTTATTTTAATTGGAACATCCAGTATGGAAACTCATTACACCATTCTTGAAATCCAGGATACCGCGACTCCTGAAGAGATAAAGGATTCGTACCGGCTCTTACTGCAAGTTTGGCATCCGGACCGCTTTCACCATAGGCCCGCGCTTCTGGCGAAGGCGGAGGAAAAGGCCGGGAAAATCAATGTGGCCTTCGAGACACTCAGCGACCCGGTCTTGAAACAACGGTATGATGACTGGCTCCGTGCTTCCCGTGGATCAAGCGTGAAGTCTGTTGAGTCTGTGACGTGCCCTTCTTGTCACACAACGATTCGCCCCGCTCATGAACCAAGCGAGAACTGGGACACATACCAGCGCCGGCGCCGAGCGACAGAGGAACACAATCGAACTGCCGGCGCAACGGGGCAAGGCAATCAGCCGTTCCCCCGTGCCAAAACGGCCATGGTGGCCATAGGAGCGCTCTTTACCGTCGTCATCGTATTTGCACTCACAAAGCCATCTAAAACCCTTATTTTAAATAAACCTCCGCAGGCTGTTGCACAGGAAGCACTCCCGGGAAACGAGCCGATGGCTGACAACGAAATTGAGTCGGCTCACCATCCCGAGGCTACGCAGCATAGCATTTCCAACAACTCTGCCCAGACGGATGAACAGGCGGTGTCTTCAAACAATACACCTCCGATGACACCACGACAGGAACGCTTAGATCGCCCTGAATTAACACAACGACTGATGGCAAAAATCCCTGGGCGTGCGCCGGCGCCACCAACGGAGCTGGTTTCAGATGTAGATCAGCAACAACTGATGAGGCTGGCAGCTCAGGGTAATACGTCGGCGCAGAACCAACTTGGGCAGATGTATGCCAACGGACGAGGGGTGCCACAGGACTATGCGTCCGCACGGAAATGGTATGCGAAAGCCGCCGCCAAGGGCCACGGGTGGGCGCAAAATCAGCTTGGGCAGCTGTCCGCCGACGGGCTGGGTGTGCCTCAGGATTATAAGCAGGCCCACTACTGGTGGGAGCAAGCGGCAACCCAAGGTGTGGCGCAGGCGCAGTACAACCTTGCCCAATTGTATGCCAACGGGCGTGGTGTGCCTCAGAGCTATGCGACGGCACGAGGGTGGTATGAGAAAGCCGCTGCCCAGGGTCACACATGGGCGCAAGCTCAGCTCGGGCAACTCTATGCCAACGGACAGGGTGTGCCGAAGGACTATGCGGCTGCTAGGAAATGGTATGAGAAAGCCGCCGCCCAGGGTAATGCGTGGGCACAGGCTCAACTCGCGATGTTATAGCTGACAGAAGAGGCTTCATGACGCCTCTCCCGCATGCCACGACCTCGACACAGTGTATAAAGCCTGCTCCTACTCGCAACGTTAGCAGGCTGTGCCACCCTTCCCTCTACTTCCCTGACGACGAACGTTCCCTCCGAACGACTCAGTCATGACACATATATCAATCCTGACGGAGGATACACCGTCACCCTACCTCACCTACAATCCGGCGCCAGAATCGAGGAGCTTCAGGAGGCGTTGATAAACATGGCCTCCGAATGAGCGATGACTCTGGAAAATCCTATCGCATACTTCGTGTTGACAACACCCACAACCATTTCACCCTTGAGCAGACATCGAATGACTCTCAAGTCGGTGAATTGCTCCGTGAAAATCGCTACGTGGAGTCAGATCGTGGGAAAGAATTACGGCTGGTTGGATTAAAGAAGGAAGGAAGCCCTTTGATTTCTCGCGCACACCCGAAAAAGAGACTTATATAAAGCCGACAGTATTTTCATGCGTGGCGTCTACGTCCACGAAGTCTCTGCCGGTGTGACAGCCGCACAGGGCAATCGGAGGATGCCCTCTTCGACGAACCGAAAAAACACCTTGAAGAACTTCTGAAGGGGCTAAGGGTGAAGTACCGCTCTTACATACCTGCCTGCCCTGGTTCAGGCG
Organism: uncultured bacterium; assembly: GCA_965233175.1. Lineage (GTDB taxonomy): Bacteria > Nitrospirota > Nitrospiria > Nitrospirales > Nitrospiraceae > Palsa-1315. The sequence goes on along the minus strand of CBDDRW010000039.1, from coordinate 40,686 downwards.
AAGTCAGAGCCTCCGTGTGACACTTCGATGCGCTCTCCTTTGCCCAGATGGAGGAGATCGGCAGCGGAAACTTCTTTCAGAAATATCTCGAGCCGGCCATCGCTGTTGATAAGCGCACAGGGCTGTCCTGCCGTCCCGTTGCTATAGCTAGCGACAAGGTCTTTGATGATCCAATTGCCGATCCGAATGGCCAATTGCCGGCGACTCGTGGTTGAACGCACCTCTTCGAGGTGCTGGGGGGTGAGAGTAGAAATCAGATTCCCAAACCGATCCACATAGGCAATCTCGCCGACTAGGGCGGTGTGTTCCCAATGTGGCTGAGAGATGGAACACCTCCGGTACTCTTCGATAACCCGCCCGTAGGACTCAAACGGTTCGTGCTTGGCAAGCCTGGCAGCCGCCGGGGCAAAGAGATCACGTCCATCAAAGGTGTGACCCGGTGATTCACGCCGAAACTTCTGCTGGTCGATTTCACGCACTTCGACCGGCTGTTCGTCGTCGAAGATGTAGGTGAGCGCGCCGTTGTCCGGCGCGAGAAAAAAGTACCGCCTGCTTTTGACGGCAATAGCCCGCCTAGCGCTGCCGACGCCCGGGTCGACGATCACAACATGGATGGTGCCTTCAGGAAACTCGCGATAGCAGGACTTGAGGAAATACGCGGCTTCGCCGATTCGGTGTGGAGCAATCTGATGGGAGAGATCGACGATGCGGGCGTCCGGGTGAGTCGAGAGAATCACACCTTTCATGCCGGCAACGAACCAATCGCGATCGCCGAAATCCGTCAGGAGAGTGATGAGTCTCAGAGAATGCGGCACCTACAATTCCTCGAACTTGATCTCCACCACTTCATATTCGACCATCTTCACCGGCGTCTTCACTTCCACGAAATCGCCGACTCGCTTGCCGATCAGCGCCTTGCCGACCGGAGACTGAATAGAAATGCGGTTCACTTTCATATCGGCTTCATCCTGTCCCACCAACGTATACTCCCGTTTCGCCTGTGACTCCTGTTCAATCACGAGCACGGTGGCGCCGAACACGATGGTGTCGGACACGCGGCCAGCCGTTTCGATGATACGCGCGTCGGCCAGTTTCGACTGCAATTCCACAATACGCGACTCAATGAAGCCCTGGCGTTCTTTCGCAGCATCATACTCCGCATTCTCGCTCAAATCGCCATGGGCGCGCGCTTCAGCAATGGCTTCGATATTTTTGGCACGCTCAACTTTGCGCAGCCGATCAAGCTCGGCTTGGAGCGCCGCGTGGCCCTTTCGCGTAATCGGTGTCGGCATACTTCCTCCAAACTATGCTGAACTGTGGCCCATGGCCTCCCGTTCAGCGATCAGCAATGACTATTCCGTACGTCCTGTGCCGTGGTATTCCTGCAGCGACCGAATGGTGAGTTCTTTCTTGAGAATGGCTTCAATGCCCATGATCGCCGCTCGCGCTCCCCGAATCGTCGTATAGTACGCCAGCCCTTTATTCAAAGCCTCCCGGCGGATCGACAATGAATCGGCATGTGACGACGCATTACTCACCGTGTTCACGACTAAGGCCACATGCCCATTCTTGATGTGGTCCACAATATGAGGACGACCTTCCTTGACCTTGTGCACGGTTTCCGCATCGACCTGATGGTTACGCAAATACGCCGCCGTGCCACTCGTCGCTTGAACGGTAAACCCCAGTCGCTGAAGCCGCCGCACGACATCCAGACTTGCCTGACGATCGCTCTCTTTGACACTGATGAAGGCCGTGCCACCCCTTGGCAGCGGCGCCCCGGCTCCTGCTTGGGACTTAGCAAAGGCCCATCCAAAATCCTGGTCGATGCCCATCACTTCCCCGGTGGACTTCATCTCAGGCCCCAAGAGCACATCGACTCCTGGGAACTTATTAAAGGGAAAGACCGATTCCTTCACGGACAGATGAGTGGGGCTAGGGGCCTCGATCAAGCCGAGCTCCGAAAGGCTTTTGCCCACCATGGTCTTCATCGCCAGCTTGGCCAATGGCACACCGATGGCTTTGCTCACGAACGGCACCGTGCGCGACCCACGGGGATTGACCTCTAATACGTAGATCGCATGATCCTTAATGGCAAATTGTGCATTCATCAGGCCGATCACGCCAAGCTCCAGCGCCAACACCTTCATTTGACGGCGAATCTCTTCAACCACATGCTGGTCAAGCGAATAGGGCGGCAATGAGCAGGCCGAGTCACCCGAATGCACGCCGGCTTCTTCGATATGCTCCATGATCCCGGCCACCACGACGTTGGCCCCATCTGAAATGGCGTCGGCATCGACTTCAATCGCATCTGACAGATACTTATCGATCAGCACTGGGTGTTTCGGAGAAGCTTTCACCGCCGATTTCATATACTCAAGCAACCCGGATTCATCGTAGACGATCTGCATGGAGCGTCCACCCAACACATACGAAGGCCGTACGATGACCGGATAGCTGATCTGACTAGCGATCCGAAGGGCCTCGTCCACCGATCGAGCCATACCACTCTCTGCTTGGCGGAGCCCAAGCTTATTCAAGAGATCGCGGAACCGCTCGCGATCCTCCGCACGATCGATCGCCTCAGGACTCGTGCCCAAAATTCGCACCCCAGCCTTGGACAAGGGCAGCGCGAGCTTGAGGGGTGTCTGCCCACCGAACTGTAAGACGACTCCCAAGGGCTGTTCCCGATCCACGATGTTGAGAACGTCTTCCTCAGTCAACGGCTCAAAATACAGCCGGTCCGAAGTATCGTAGTCCGTGCTCACCGTTTCCGGATTGCAATTCACCATGATGGACTCGATGCCTTCTTCACGGAGTGCCATCGCCGCATGGACACAACAGTAGTCGAATTCGATCCCCTGCCCGATACGATTCGGCCCCCCACCGAGAATGATCACTTTCTTCCGATCTGTCGGGCGAGCCTCACACTCACTTCCGTACGTCGAATAGAGATACGGGGTATGGGCTTCGAACTCTGCGGCGCAGGTGTCGACCCGTTTATACGTCACCCCTCTTGTGCCCTGGCTGGCCTTCACCCGTTGCTTTCTGACCGAGGCGGACGTTGCGCCGATAAGCTGTGCAATACGATCATCTGAAAAACCAAGGTCTTTGGCCTCCCAGAGAAGCGACTCTTCAAGCGCAGCCGGTTTCTTGCCTGCATGGTCGGCCAGCAGAGCCTCATAGTGCATCAGCTCTCGAATCTGCTCCAGAAACCAGGGGTCAATCTTCGTGAGAGCAAACAGTTCGTCATTGGACAGGCCCAGACGCATGCCATCTGCTATATGCCACAGCCGCTCAGCAATCGGAGTCCGCAGATGTTGGCGTACCCGCTCCAGCGCTGGTTGCCGATCGAACCCTTCTGGGATACCACGGTCCAATCCCTCCCGCGACGAGAGCCCGTTCATATTCAACTCCAACGAACGAATCGCTTTCTGCAAAGATTCTTTAAACGTGCGCCCGATCGCCATGACTTCGCCGACCGATTTCATCTGTGTTGTAAGGGTGGGGTCGGCCCCTCGGAATTTCTGGAATGCAAAGCGCGGAATTTTCACCACCACATAGTCGATCGTGGGTTCGAATGAGGCTTTGGTCACACCGGTGATGTCGTTCGTAATTTCATCCAACGAATAGCCCACGGCGAGCTTTGCGGCAATCTTGGCAATGGGAAATCCGGTTGCCTTCGAGGCGAGCGCGGAACTCCTCGACACGCGCGGATTCATTTCGATGACCACCATGTCGCCGTTCTTCGGATCCAGGCCGAACTGAACATTTGAACCGCCGGTATCGACACCGATCTCACGCATGATCCGAACTGCGGCATCTCTCATACGCTGGTACTCTTTGTCCGAGAGGGTCATGGCCGGTGCGACGGTGATGCTGTCACCCGTGTGCACACCCATCGGGTCTAGGTTTTCGATCGGGCAGACGATGACGACATTATCTTTGAAGTCCCGCATCACCTCAAGTTCGTATTCTTTCCACCCGATCAGGGATTCTTCAATCAGGACTTGTCCGACCGGACTCATGGTCAACGCCCAATCGATCAATTTTTCGAACTCTTCTCGGTTGTACGCGATATTTCCACCGGTCCCCCCCATGGTGAACGAGGGCCTGATGATCGCCGGGAATCCGACCTGCTCAAGAATCTTGATGGCCTCATCACGAGTATGTGCCGTGCCGCTGGCCGGCACTCGCAACCCGATTCGCTGCATCGCATGCTTGAACGCTTCGCGATCCTCGGCCTTATGAATCGCTTCAGCAGACGCGCCAATCAGTCCCACCTTGTACTTTTCAAGCGTCCCGCGCTTGACCAATCCCATCGTCGTATTCAACGCAGTCTGCCCGCCCATGGTTGGAAGCAATGCGTCAGGGCGTTCACGCTCGATCACTTTCTCCACAACCTCGACTGTAATCGGCTCCACATAGGTCCGATCCGCTAATTCAGGATCGGTCATGATCGTCGCGGGGTTGCTATTGATCAGGATGACTCGGTAGCCTTCTTCTTTCAGCGCTTTGCAGGCCTGCGTGCCGGAATAGTCGAACTCGCAAGCCTGGCCAATGACAATCGGCCCTGACCCGATCAGTAAGATGGACTTGATATCTGTTCGCCTTGGCACAACAACCTCGTTTAAGAATCAGCTGACGTCCTGCATCGGCCCGATCGTCGGTCGGTATGGCGTCGGTAATGGGGGAGCCGTCCCTCCGCCGGACCCATAATAGTGCTGAAGCGCCTTGGGCAGCCAGGCTTCGATCTGATTGATACGTGTCAAATCGGATGGATGGGTGGAAAGAAATTCAGGGACCGCCTGCTGTGACCGAAAACAGACCTTCCCAATCATCTGCCTTGGACAGCCACTCATGCGCTCCCAAAACGGCACGGCTTCACGTGGATCGTACCCTGCCTTCGCCATCAATAGAAGTCCGATCTCGTCAGCTTCCGATTCTTGTTTCCGATTGAAGGGCAACGTCACATTGACCCCGTATGCCGCCAACAAGCCCTGGATCGCTGCTCCTCCCGTGCCTCCCGTGCCTCCGCCTCCCGGGATACGCGGATCACTGCGGCCAACAGCTCCAGAGGCCGCTGCGCCCATAGCGCCCAACTGCACGATCTGGTCTATGATACTCCGGCTCATCCTCTCCACCCCATGACGCTGCAACGCATGCGCAACCTCGTGACCCATCACCGTGGCCAATCCCGCATCATCTTTGGTGTGCTTCAGAATCCCGGTAAAGATCGCAACCTTCCCGCCAGGCAGCGCGAACGCATTGACCATTTTGTCATCTTGAATGACGGCGAACTCCCACTGATACTCCGGCTTGTTGGCGGCTTCGGCAATCTTCCGCCCCACGCGATGCACCAACTCATTCACTTCCGCGTTATCGCTGAGCGGCGCGGCACGCAACACCTCGCGGAACGCGCTCAATCCAAATTGCAGCTCTTTCTCTTCGGAAAAAAAGATGACCTGATCACGAGCCGTGCCCGGCGCACGGTAGCAACCAGTCATACTGCTGAACAGACTGAGAGCCGCTCCTGCCCCTAGAACAGTACAAAGGCTCATTGCCCCCCGAGCCCCAAGAGCCAACACCGCCCGACGCCCAATCGGCGTCGAGAAGAATGTATCGATGTGGTGGTCTGATGAATGAATCATTGCAGATCACTTCAACGAATAATTCGACACATCAGTCACTGGAATCTTTCGGCTACGGCATCCAGAGATACATGAATTGCGGCGTGCCACCCCGCACCATCGATATTATATCCAAATTGGCTAATCCAGTGAGGCCTGTACTCGCCCCGAACAGACGCGAGTAAATATTATTTTGATATTCCCCTCGCCGCCCATAGGTCACAACCCGTGCTTCGGTGAGACCCGCTTTCTTCTTGGCGAGCTCGACCGCGTCATCGAGATATCCGATTTCGTCGATCAAGCCTGCCGCCTTGGCCTGATCTCCGGAATAGATCCGACCATCGGCAAGTTTCTTGATTTGGTCAGCCGACAAGTTGGGACGGCCCTCCTGTACCACGGTTAGAAACCGCTGATAGAATGAGTCGATCACGCTTTGAAAAATTCCCCGCTCTTCCGGTGTCATCACTCGGAACGGTGAGCCCATGTCCTTACGGGGACCGGACGTGATGGCGCTGGCTTCGACGCCCACTTTTTCAAGTAGTCCCCTCGCATTGACCGTCAACATAATGACGCCGATACTGCCCGTGACCGTCGAGGGATGGACCAAGATATTGTCCGTTGCCATGGCCAGATAATAGCCCCCTGATGCCGCCACATCCATCATCGAGGCGATCACAGGAATCTTTTTCTTGATCTTGAACTCCCGCAACTCATGATACAGGATGTCCGAGGCCGTGACGGTTCCACCCGGACTATTAATGCGCACGACGACAGCCTTGACTTTTTCGTCTTTCGAGGCCCTCGTTAGCTCTTCCTTGAACGTGGCCAGCATATTGGGATGCGGAACGAGGCCCTCCTTGTCCTGTGAGCTGATCACTCCCGACAAATCGAGCAGCAGGACTTTTCCAGCACCCGTACCGCTGAGCTGCACCTCTTTCACTGGCCCCGAAGGCTCAATGAGATTGACCGTGATGCAACCGGCTTGCAAACCGATAACTGCACCGAGGCAGAGCCGAACACATATGGCATAACCTCTAACAGGCTGCGGAATTACCGTCATGGTTCGGGGCAACATCGATTGCCAACACATCTTGGGCATCAGGAAATCGCGCCGCAGAAGGCTCAAAAAGGCCGTCCAGCAAGGCCGCAGCGAGTGAAGAGCCGAGGCGTACCCTCTGGGGTACGTTGAGGATCTGAACGATGCGAGAACGACGCTGACGGACTTTTTCAGGCTTCTGCTAATCATGCTGTTTCTCCATCAACTGAGTAAACCTTGTGAATAAGTAGGCCGCGTCATGGGGCCCGGGGGATGCCTCGGGATGATACTGCACCGAAAATACCGGGTGATCGACCGAAGCCAATCCTTCAATCGAGTGATCGTTCAAACTAAGATGTGTCACCAAAACTTGACCGAAGGCTGTACCGATGACGGGCGGTTGTTCAGGCATCGCGCCGATCGGATGAGCCATGGCAACGGCGAAATTGTGATTTTGTGACGTAATCTCGACTCGCCTTGTCCGTAGATCCATGACCGGATGATTCGCCCCATGATGGCCAAACTTCAATTTATAAGTCTGAAGCCCCAGCGCGAGGCCGAGAATCTGATGCCCTAAACAAATGCCGAAGATCGGACGGTGTCCGATCAATTGCCGCATGGCCTCGACGGCATAGGGCACTCCTTCCGGATCCCCAGGACCATTCGACAGGAAAATCCCATCGGGCTTGAGGGCTTCAACCTGTGCCGCGGTAGCTGAAGCCGGCACGACGGTGACATCACACCCCACATCAACCAGCCGGCGAAGAATATTCAGTTTGACCCCAAAATCATAGGCGACGACGTGCCATCGCCTGGTCGTGCCGACCCGAGGCTTGTCACCGAGCGAGGAAGCCCATTCACCTGTCCCTTCCGTCCACCGATAGGTCTCCTTGCATGTGACAGCTACCGCCAAATCGCGCCCAACGATGTGCGGAGCCGCCTGCGCTTTCCCGACAGCTCGTCGTGGATCTCCATCGACATGGGTAATGAGACCCTGCTGTGACCCATGTTCGCGCAAGTGGCGGGTCAGAGCCCGCGTATCCAGCCCTTCGATGGCGACGATCTGCGCCTCATGCAAATAGTCCTGTACCCGCTGCCGGCTACGCCAATTACTGAAGAGTCGGCTGGCCTCTTTCACAATAAATCCTTCAGCCCACACCTGCCGCGACTCGGCATCCTCCGGTGTCATCCCATAGTTTCCAATATGGGGAGAGGTCATCGTGATGATTTGGCCTTTATACGAAGGATCAGTTAAGACCTCCTGATAGCCGGTCATGGCCGTGTTGAACACGACTTCTCCCACCGTTTCTCCTTCGTATCCAAGCGCACGACCTTCGAACATCGTGCCGTCTGCCAATGCCAGCCAGGCTTTTTTCACGCGAGTGCTCCATTCCGATGGAGAGACCGTTTTGCCTTGATGCCGATTAAGACAACCCCTAATACAAGATCAACCATATAGATCCAGCGAATCGGTTTGAGCATACGAAACAACGCTTCGAAGGCCTCTTTCTTCGCCCCCCCCTCGTGCGCCGCGAAGGCCTGAGCCTGAAGCGCCGCAGCAGAGGGATGCAGCCACACAATAATCATTCCCGTGATCACCGCCATCCCGGCCAATACGATCAGCTCACTCAGGCCTATCGCCATCGCCGGGTTTCCATTCCACCGGCGGTACCCCAATGCCACCCCTAACACTGCTAGCGCGCCAATCATGAAGCGATGAAAACCCTCAAACGCCCGCGTCACAAACAGTCCGCCTAAATCCTGCCCGCCGAATGTGTTGAAGACCGCGGGGATCACCGCGCCAATAAGCACCAGTCCACCACCGACCCACACTCCCAACGCCAGCCATTCAAGCGTGAGGCAACAGATCATCCCCCAACGGGATCCACGCAACACAATCTACTGCCTTGCCTGAGTGGCTTCGAACACGATCCGGCCACCCACGATCGTCATCGTCACACGACCTTTCACCTTCCATCCGGCAAAGGGGGTGTTTCGGCTCTTAGAGCGAAACATGGCAGGGTCGACCTCCCACTGTTCCTGTTGATCGACAATCGTCACATCGGCATCAGCCCCGACCGCCAGCGTGCCTTTGGTCAATCCAAACGCCTTCGCCGGAGCGGTACTCAACTTATCGACTGCCGACTCCAACGACAAGACCCCCTCATCGACCAGCGCGAAGGTCAACGACAGCGCCGTCTCCAGCCCGACGATCCCGAACGGCGCTTCGGTAAATCCCAACTGTTTTTCCTGGGAAGCATGCGGGGCATGATCCGTAGCAATGACGTCGATCGTGCCATCACGGAGACCATCCTTGATCGCTTGAACATCCTTCCAAGTCCGAAGCGGAGGATTCATTTTGGCATAAGTGTTATAGCCCCGGACTGTTTCCTCTGTGATGGTAAAATGATGGGGGCAGGCTTCAGCTGTGACTTTGAGCCCGCGGGACTTGGCCTCCCGCACCATCCGAACCGATCCCTCTGTGCTAATATGCGCCAGATGCAGCCGAGCCCCGGTCAGCTCCGCTAAGGCGACGTTACGCGCTACCATCACATCTTCCGCCGCCGCCGGCATCCCTGGAAGTCCTAATTCGGTCGAGATGGCTCCTTCGTTCATACAGCCCCCCTCGGCAAGATGCAAGTCTTCGCAATGATCGACGACTGGAACGTCAAAAGCCAAGGCATACTCCATCGCCCTCCGCATGACCAAGCTGTTCATCACCGGCTTTCCATCGTCAGAAATCGCCACACAGCCGGCACGCCGCAAGTCGCCGATCTCCGCCAGTTCCTTCCCTTCGGAGCCTTTTGTAATCGCGCCGATCGGAAAGACGTTCGCCAGCCCGGCTGCTCGCGCGCGATCGAGCATGAATTCTGTAATCGCTTGGTTATCGTTGACAGGATTCGTATTGGGCATACAACAGACCGAGGTAAAACCACCGGCCACCGCCGCCGCCGCTCCGCTCTGAATCGACTCTTTATATTCAAAGCCCGGCTCACGGAAATGAACATGGAGGTCGACAAAGCCCGGGAGAACCAATCGTCCCGTGGCGTCGATTTTGGTGGCCCCTGTAGGAGTCTTGAGGCGAGGCCCCACCGCAACGATTCGGCCTTCATCGATCAGCACATCGGCCATACCGTTGAATCGTCCTGGATCGATCACGTGCCCGCCTGCAATGTGAATAACCACGATTCAGTTTGCTCCTGACATGAGATAAAGAATACCCATGCGAACCGCCACGCCGTTCGCCACCTGATCCAAAATCACCGACGACAAACTATCGGCCACCTCCGGAGCGATCTCGACCCCTCGGTTAATCGGACCCGGATGCATGACAATCGCGCCAGGATCGGCCAACTTGACCCGTTCGGCTGTCAGACCATAGAGCCGCGCATATTCACGGATGGTCGGGAACAGCGCCTTTCCTTGCCGTTCGAGCTGCAATCGCAACATCATGATGACCTGCACACCGCGCAACGCCTCGTCGAAATTGTAGTAGACGCGCGCGCCCAGCTTCTCCACGCCACGAGGCATCATCGTCGGGGGCCCCACCAGCCGAATCTCCGCGCCCAACTTCGCGAGCGCGTGAATGTTCGAACGTGCGACACGGCTATGCGCCACATCTCCGACAATCGCCACCCGCAGCCCCTCGAACGACAAGCCGCGCTCACGAATCGTATACAGATCCAAGAGGGCTTGGGTCGGATGCTCATGCCATCCGTCTCCGGCGTTAATCACAGAAGACTTCACCCCGACAGCAAGGGCCTCGGCCGCCCCGGCTGAAGGATGACGCAAGACGATAATGTCCGCTTGCATCGCCTCGATATTCCGCGCGGTGTCGAGCAACGTTTCCCCTTTGACGACGCTGCTCGACGACGGTGAGAAATTGATCACATCTGCGCTCAGCCGTTTTGCCGCCAACTCGAACGATGTGCGCGTCCTGGTGCTGGGTTCAAAGAAGAGATTCACCACCGTGCGCCCTCGGAGCGCCGGGACTTTCTTGATTTCCCGGCCTGATACTTCCTTGAACGAATCAGCGGTTTCCAAGATCAACCGGATCTCATCCACCGACAGAGGGGCGAGGCTTAAGAGGTCCTTGCGTTTGAGACTCATCGTTCCCTCCACACCTGAGCACACATGATTATGCGGGCTCGCTCTTAAAGATCACCACCCGATCGTCTTCGCCTTCTTCCTCCAACAGCACATGAATATTTTCATCTCGCGATGTCGGAATATTTTTCCCGATGTACGTCGCCTTGATCGGCAATTGACGATGGCCCCGGTCAACTAGGACGGCCAATTGAATTTCTTCGGGCCGCCCTAGGTCGATCAACCCATCCATGGCGGCGCGGATGGTTCGCCCTGTAAACAGCACGTCATCGACCAATACGATAAATTTGTCGGACACATCGAACGGGACCGATGTCTTGCGGAGAATCGGCTGCTCCTTCCGCAAAGAAAGGTCGTCCCGATAGAGGGTAATGTCCAGCTCGCCGATCGGCACCGATGCCGCTTCGATCTCTTGGATCCGCTTCACCAACCGATGGGCCAGATGCACCCCTCCGGTACGAATTCCGACCAGCGCCAAGTCTTGTATACCCTTGTTGCGTTCGAGAATTTCATGGGCAATACGGGTAACCGCTCGCGCGATATCTCCCGCATCCATGACTAATCGTTCAAGGTGTCGGTCGCTACTCACCATCTTCTCCTCATCTCATCGCAGCATCCATGCGTTTCATATCTCACGTTTCACCTTTTACATCTCGAGCGGGCATAAAAAAACCTTCTCATCGGAATCCGACAAGAAGGTTGAGACGTGCTGATCAACACCGATATGATTGAAGCCCATGCCCACTCCTTGCTCACCTCGCAGGATGAGCATTAAAGGTTCAGGCATAGTACTGAAGCCGGAGGAATCCTGTCAAGCCACGAAACACTACTGACAGCAGCGTCACTTCGCACCGTGTACGGCTACATCTCCAAGTTCATCCCGCGCGGCTTGAGTTCTTCTAACGTGAATTGTTTCGGAAGAAGGACCGGAATCACGATGCCGACGGGGTCACCTCGCTTGATGGTCGTCGGTTTCGTCAGTTGTAAGAGAAAGTTGGCAGTGAACGCGTCATAGTCCGTGAGCCAGTCATACATATTCGGCGTGCGTTTATACTCCTGGGTTTTAATTCCCTCCCATACAACAAAGGTTCGCTCAGGATAGTGGTAGAAGTGGTTGGGCACGTCTTTCATCATGAGTCCTACCGACTTGGGATAGTAGAACCGAATGCCGCAGCACAGCTTGGGATAGCCACTGTTTAAGATTACATCGACGTAGGTCCCAGAAAACGACTTGTAGCCGAGAATCCGCTCTTCCGGTAAGATCGGTGGGGCTTGCCACTTCACCCCATCAGCCGTTCGACGAATCTTACAGTCCGCCGGAGACCGAATGAGCCAGCCATATTGTCCCACTGTCCGCACCGGCCCACAGTCGTCGGGGATCACTTTATAGCCTTCGGTCGCCACCATCCGTTGCTCGTTCAGCGACATCCCGGACAACAACGGGCGATGCGGTATAAAATCAAGCTTCAGTCGCTCAGGCGCGAGAGCCGTTGAGTACTCCCGTTCCCAATAGATGACGATCTTGTCGCTCAGCTCTTCGCCGGTCACATGCTCTTGAGTCAGCTCGCTCATCTTGCCAACCGTAATCGATCTGGGACATTCGAAGCAAGCACGTTGCACGGTAAACCTCGTCAAAGAAGCGACGCGCTCCATGATCGCACAGGGAGTGAGATGGCACTCTACCCTCTTTATTTCCAAAGACTGACTCGCATTGACCGAGGTCGAACCCTTTCCTATACTGAAAGAGGCCCGGAGGGAGGCGCATCGTGAAAATCGTCATCGGTCTACTGATTGTCCTGATCCTCGTGGCCGGAGGCATCCTGGCACTTCCCTTCCTCATTGACCTCAATAGGTATCAAGACCAATACAAGCCGCTTATCGAAGACGCGCTCAACCGCAAGGTTCAGGTGCAAGACATCCGCCTGACCATCTGGCCGCGGATCGGCGCCAGGGTGGCTGGATTTACCGTGCTGGATGACCCAGCATTTGGATCAAGTCCCTTTGCTTCTCTTGCTTCACTCGACATTGGTGTGAAACTCGTGCCGCTGTTCAGCGGCAAGGTGGAAGTCGAAGAGATCACGCTTCGTCATCCCGTCATCACGGTCATGAAGAATAGGAACGGCGTGCTGAACGTCTCAACCATCGGACGAACAGGCATCGCAGTGCCGAAAACTCCATCGCGAGCGCCCATTCCATCGACTGAAGGTCCGCTCAAAATCCTGGCCCTGCTGGCCGTGGATCGAGTCTCCATCGCGGGCGGGACACTCAATTATCGAGACCAGTCAGCGACCAACCCGACCGAGTACATCGTGCAGGATATGGAGATCCTCCTCCAGGGGGTTCGTCTCGGCCAATCTCCGACCCTCCATGTTGGAATGCTTGTACAAACGTTACATTTGCCGGTGAAGCTCGACGGCACCTTCGGTCCGCTGAAAGAATCCACGGATATTGATGCCATCAACCTCCGACTCGCACTCGGACAAACCGATTTCACGATCACCGGGAAAACGGTCGGACGAAACGCCAGCTTGAACATCAGTGCGCCGGTGATCAATACGGCTCATCTGCCGATCGCCATCCCATTACAGAAACCCGTTGATCTGAAAGATCTCCAGATTGTCGCTGAGATACAAGGCCAAGACGTGCTGCTACGACTTCTCTCCTTTCAGTTTTTCGATGGACAGGTGGCGGCAGAGGGGAAGATCGCGTCGGGCTCCGAGACCCCTCCCTTCACCGGTAAGACGACGATTCAAGGTTTGCAACTCGGTCCGGCGCTCAATGCTCTGGCAACGACCCAGGTTTCGATCAGCGGGACAGCTGGGGCCAACCTCAGCCTGCAAGGCCGTGGATTTTCCATGCCGGACCTCACAGCATCCTTGGAAGGGACAGGGCATGTTGCCGTGAAAGACGGCAAGATCGAAGGGGTGAATCTGCTTCAGGAAGCCATCTCAATCCTCAACGTCGGTGGGATCTCGTTCGATAACGTCAAGGCAACGGCATTTTCAACGATTGAGACGGATCTCGCCATTCAGCATGGGACCGTTATTGTTCAACGACTTTTTATGGATAGCCATGACTTTCAGGCCACAGGAGGAGGCACCATCGGATTCGATCAAAAATTGAATCTCGCCGTGAACCTCAATCTGTCGCAGGAGCTGAGTCAGAAGGCTGCACGTTCATCGCCTGCCGCCAAGTTGGCGATGAAAGAAGGCCGCGTGAGTCTTCCGCTGGTCATCACCGGGAGCGCACAGGCGCCGTTGTATGGGTTGGATATGAAGAGCTTTACCGGAAGAGTTCAGGAGCAGGTGCAAAAGAAAGCGAGGGAAACGATTGATGGCCTATTGAAAGGAACGACGAAACCGGAAGACGTCATACAACAGGGACAAGACCTGCTCAAAGGGCTGTTGAGACGCTGACCGCATTCTTACTATCTTCCCAGATGTCAGGCCTTGTCGATAGGCTCAACGGCAAGATCGGGATTCTTCAATGAGGAGCTCATGGCCTGCGAAGTCAGACGTATCTGCACTTGCATCTCCTCACGCACATGGCCTCGAACATCCAATAAACCTGACAGCCGCCCCTCTCGTTCAGGATAATAGCCTCTCGATGTCAGCCACCCACTGACATGCTTCAGACCGTGCGATAAGAGAGGGCCTCCACTAAGAGCGACGGCATCAACAAGGCAATACCAGACGGCTACACCACTTGGCGGGTTTCCTTGAGTCAATCCGAACACAGGGTCTACTAACGCCCACTTCCAGGCACCGGCTGCTGTGCCGAGTATCTCTAGCCAGGTGGTAATAAAGAAGGCAGCGAGGTACACCAAGGGAGAGCGGCCTCTAAACAGACAGATTAAAAACACTGAGAAAAGTACCGCGCCCCCTATATCCCCTTGTTCTGGAATCCCACTGATCCCCCAAATCGACCATGCTCCGCACACCACAATCACAGTGGTGGCGATGGCTCGGGCATATTTAATAAACAGCCCGGAACGCGCCAACGCAATAGAGGTCAAGTACACCATACCGTGACCGAGCGGCACATAGGCCGGCACATTGTCGAAGCGATAGGTATAGCCACCCATACACACAGACGCCACATATTCGCCGATTGTCGTAAATGCAACAGCCACGGCAACCTGCAATCGAACATCTCTCGTCTCACCGCGCAAGAATCCCATTAGACATACGAATGCAATACCCCCTAGGGCATACTGTTTCCACACACTTCCACTTACCTCAAACGCCATACAGATCGCGACAGAGGCAAACGTGACCGCCGCGATGATGTAATCCCGTTTCCTATGCGCATAGGCGGCATCAATCACTGGGAAATGGCGTAGCAAACTCGACCTCATTAGAATTTCACTCCCACATGCATCTGTTACTTACGTTCAATTGTTCGACCACTCGGAAATGCGATAGGAAACAGGGGCCACCATAGAAGACGTCCGATGACAGGGATAGGCTGCAGACTCTCCTGTGGTCGAAATCTAACCTGTAGCCGGCCTCACGTCAACATAGCTGGGATCAGAGCTGGGCGTCGCTCTCCGCGTCGGCCCGCGTACTGGCCTGATAGATGGCCTGGGCGTCCGCCTTGACGGCGGCGTGGCCTCGTCGACCCGGACTGCGCCAAGCAGGTTGCGTAGCGTATGGACTACAACAGCGCGTTGATGGGCGACCCGCGGATAGACCGTCTGGAGCGCCGCGGCTAACCCCGCACAGCCGTCGGTGATGATCAGCTGGAGCTGCCAGCCCTTGAGGCCCCGCCGATAGAGATCCTGCAACCGCCTCTCCCCACGCCGCCTGACTTTTCCCCGTGCTTCGGGTAAAGGCGAGCACCTGCCAGGATCGCCTCGGACCCCACAGGCAACGAGCAACTGCACGCGCTTGCGGTCCCCCCCGGTCGCCGCACCCGCAGACTGACCCCATCGAGAAACACATACTGCCAGCCATCGGTGAGGGGCGCCTGATGAAACGGGGCCACGGCCTGGTCCAAGTCCCGCGTCAGTCGCGAGACCGTCTGCGCACTGACCGCCTCCTCCGTGAGCAACGCGACCACGCGGGCCACGGCACGCGTGCTCAGCCCGCGTAAAAAACGCTTCGCGGAACAACCGCAGTATCTCTGACGCCCGGCGCTCCAACCGCGCAAGGCCCGCCGGTAAGAAGTTCCGCTACCGCATCCGAGCCACGCGGACTCGCACGGTGCCAAGACGCGTGACAAAGTCGCGCTCATACAAGCCGTTCCAGGCATCGGCCCGCGCTGGACTCCGTTCATACTCCCGGACACCGAGATACTGATCCTCGGGCATCGAGAGACAGCCGGCCTCAGAAGTCTTGCCAACTCTGCCGCGTGTGTTGGGCCAGATCGCCCCCAGAACTGCTCCCGGAGATCGGAGGTGAAGTGTTCCACTACTTGGTTCATGGTGCGAGCGTCGTCATGGGTGTACGCCTCCTTCAGTGGAATGGGTTCGCCTTCGACAGCAACCCAGCTGTACACCCTTCTTCTTTGTACAGAGAGAAAATTACATCACCCAGCTTTTTGTGTCTTGACAAATGGAGCACACGTTAGGCATTGTGTTGGCGGCTTTGGCTAGGAAGGGCTCCTATCTGCCCTCATGGTTGCCTCTTTTCACTGGCAGTCTTGTCAGGTAGTATTTAATACGTGTATCGTGTGACACGGATCATACCCAACATCCATGACACAATCGAGATCACTCTATCAGGGGCTTGGCTTGCAAGCATAAATGATGCGAATAATTATCTATGCTGAGACTGATGAGGCAAGACATCATTTGAGGGACGACAATCACCATTCACGAAAGGACGTGCGAATGACGACGAGGAAGATCGGAATATCGGTTGGAATAATGGCATCTGTCTTGGTTCTTTTAGGAGGCATGGCTTTCGCTGAAGATGAGCCCCCTTTGCCCCCGGTTCCAGCCGAGTATGCAGACAAAAAAATGCCGGCGGGAGGGTGGACGGATCCTAAGGCTATCGAAGATGGAGCACTGATTTACAGCGGCGAGGCTAATCCGCAGGTCAACTGTGGCAGCTGCCATGGCAAGGATGGTAAACCCGTAAAAAAGGGCGCGCGGGATATGCGTGATCCTAAAAATATCTGCCGTTGGTCCGACAGCTTCTGGTACTGGCGAATTTCGGAAGGTATCCCGAAGACGAAGATGAAAGCCTGGAAGAGCATGCTGTCGGAGGAGCAGATCTGGCATGTGATGGCGTTTGAGAACCAGTTTTCGAACGAGGGCAAGCCGCACGACCACTCGTGTTACAAACCTTAAGCAGGCGGGTAATGACAATGCCCTGAACCGGGGCTGAAACCATTCGGTTCGTCCCACGTCGTATGAGAGAAGAAACCATCAGGGCAGTCCAAAATCAAAGGAGGCGTCATGTCCAAGAGTTTTTCGCGTAATGTGCGTCATACCGGATTGATCAGCGCATTGGTCATGGCTCCGTGTCTTGCCATCACTGCAGGCGTGGTGTCGGCGGAGACCATCAAAGCCCAACTGGCGACCGCACCCAATGTTCCCCCTCCCATCACACGAACCCAGCCCGCCAACGTCGTGGTCAACCTGGAAGCGAACGAGTGGGTCGGTGCGCTTAGCGACGATAACAACTATGAGTTTTGGGGTTTTAATAAAACCGTGCCAGGGCCCATGATCCGCGTCATGGTGGGCGATACGGTTGAAATCCGTTTGAAGAACCATAAGGACAGCAAGGAATCTCACAATATTGACTTCCATGCGATCACGGGACCAGGCGGCGGGGCTAGCCTGCTCAATAGCGAGCCCGGGCAGGAGAGCGGGGGAAAGTTTAAGATGATCATTCCTGGCGTCTTTTTGTATCACTGCGCCACCGCATCGCCATCCATTCCCGAGCACATTTCAAATGGCATGTACGGCACGATCGTAGTTGAGCCAGTCGGTGGGCTAAAGCCTGTCGAAAAAGAATTCCAGATCACGGAAAGCGAGTTTTACACGAAAGAGGGCGGCAAGGGCGAGACCTTGGAGTTTTCGTACGAAAATGGGTTAGACGAGCGCCCCTCTCATGTTGTATATAACGGCCATGCGAGCTCAATGGTCAAAAATCCTCTTCGAGCCAAGGCCGGAGACACCGTCCGGATTTTCTTAACCAACCCAGGACCCAACTTTGTCGACTCTTTGCAGATCCTCGAACAGCCGTTCGACAGGGTGTACTCCGAGGGTTCTCTGACCGCACCACCGGCGGAGAATGTCAAGGTTACCAAGATTCCTACAGGTGGCGCTGTCGTGGCAGAGTTTAAAGTCAAGGCGGGCACCTATACTATCGTTGACCCAGTGAAGAATCGAAAGGACCAAGGCGCCCTTGCCCTGCTGAAGGTAGACTGAAGGTAGAGTAGAGGATCCAGCCAACCAGGCCATCTACAATGGCCTGAAGGACTCTGCAGGCAGGCGATCAGGATGATGGCCGGCAAGAGTCATCCAAAATTAAAGGAGGCGTCATGTCCAAGAGTTTTTTGCGTAGCGTGCGTCATGCCGGATTGATCAGCGCATTGGTCATGGCTCCGTGTCTTGCCATCACTGCAGGCGTGGTGTCGGCGGAGACCATCCAGGCCCAACTCCCGAAGGCACCCAATGTTCCCCCTCCCATTACACGAAGCCAGCCCGCCACCGTCGTGGTCAATCTGGAAGCGTCCGAGTGGGTCGGTCCGATTAGCGACGATAACAATTATGAGTTCTGGGGTATTAATGGAATGGTGCCAGGGCCCATGATCCGCGTCATGGTGGGCGATACGGTTGAAGTCCATTTGAAGAACAAGAGCAGCAGCAAGCAGAGTCACAATCTTGACTTCCAAAAGGCCAGTGGCGGAGCCGCCCTGGTCAATGCGGAGCCCGGGAAGGAAGCCAAGATACAGTTTAAGGCCACCAACCAAGGCCTCTTTGTCTATCAATCCTCCACTGCAGCGCCAGCCAATATACAACACCTTTTGAGTGGCATGTACGGCTTGATCTTAGTTGAGCCGGTTGGTGGGCTGAAGCCTGTCGAAAAAGAATTCTATGTCATGCAGAGCGAATTTTACATGAAGGATGGCGTGAAGAATGATACCCTGGTTTTTTCGAATCAAAAGGTGACAGATGCGGATGCTTCTTATATCGTGCATAACGGCCATATGACCGCGCTGGTCAAAGTTCCGCTACGATCTAAAGTAGGAGAGACCGATCGATGGTTTTATGGCAATGCAGGAGTCAACTTTGATTCTTCGTGGCACGTCATCGGCGAGATGTTAGACCGGGTGTGGCCCGGAGGCAACGTGTCAAAAGCACCACTTGAGAGTATCCAAAGCACCCTGGTGCCGCCAGGTGAAGCGACCATAGGAGAATTTAAAGGCGAAATGCCCGGCACGTTTGTTTCGGTTGACCATTCGATCTTCCGCACCGAAAAAGGCGCCCTTGGCCTGCTCAAGATAGATGGTCCAACCAATCCTAGCCTTTTCAAAGGGCTGTAGTAATCTGCAGGGACATGATTAGGATGATGGCAAGACACACAGACAGCGGCCTCAATAGCAGTGGTGCTCATGGCATCACGGTCGTAAGGGTCGCACCAGAGTAACATTAGACGGGGAGGGTCAATATGAAAATAACAAGAAGCAACTGGGTGAACCGCATCGGGGCTGTGGGGCTGGCTGTCGGATGCCTGGCGCTGGCTGGTTTGGGCTCAGGAGCCACGCCTGCCGAAGCGGAAGACTCACCGGCGGGTCAGCAGAGCGCGCGGTTTGTCGTGCTAGAAGCCATGAATAATGAGGGGGTGCTGGATAATGAGACGGGGTTGGTATGGGAGACAATACCGGCGAGAGCGGCGACGGTTTGGAAAAGTGCCGCCGGTATCTGTGCGAAAAAGACCGTCGGTGGCAAGAAAGACTGGCGCTTGCCTACACTCAAAGAGTTGGAGACCCTGGCGGATCATACGATATATCCTCCCCCTGCCCTCCCGCCTGGCCATCCCTTTTCCAACGTCGAGTTTCATGGTTATTGGACGTCGACGGAGCACGAAGACTATTCGTTTAGCGCGTGGGACGTAAACTTCGACTATGGCATCATTGGCAACGATTTTAAGATCAACAAGAACTTTGTCTGGTGTGTGCGCGATAACAAGTAGAATCAGGAGTAACTCTTAGGCCATTGGGTGGTTTGGGGGGGCGCACGCCCCCCCTGTTCTTTTCACGGTGAATCATAGATTAGCTTCACGCTGACGGCTGACCGCTTTCTACGCACGGCGATCGACCTCTAAACAGACAGATCAAAAACTCCGTGACGAGCGCCGCTCCCCGCACATCGCCCTGCTCTGGAATCCCGCTGATCCTCCAAATCGACCGGGCTCCGCACACCACAATCACGGTGGTGGCAATCATTCTCGCGTATGTAATGAATAGCCCGGAGCGCGCCAACGCAATCGAGGTCATATACACCATGCCGTGACCGAGCGGCACGTAGGCCGGGACATTATCGAATCGATAGGATGAGCACCGTGCTCTGTGGAGAAGCTGCGTTACTTAAAAGATAGGTTGGCGGGAGAGCTGCAAATCGTAGACAGCTTCCCGCCAAATGGGATGAAGCAAGGCAAGAATTAGAAAAACACTTCTAAGCATCAAAACTTACCGCTACAAGCGCGCTCAAAACCGTAGCGACTCGCGGATCAGTCCTTTTCTTTTTTCTCTTCCTTCAACACCATCTTTCCCTGCGCCAAACTGGCATTGAGATCATGCTCCGGCACTTTCTTATGAACCAGGTTTTGATGGCAATCGATACAGGTTGCGCCTTCCGTTTCCATCTTCTTGTGTGCCGCCTTCGCCGACGCCCCTGGAGGCTTCGTATTCTTGTGGCAAGCCCGGCACGTCATGCTGTCCCAGCCCTTCAGCTTCATACGCGCCCTGTAGGCAGCCTCCGGTCGCCGCTCGTTGAATTTTTCGATCGTAGAGTAGTCGTTAGTGAACTCCTCGATTAGGAATGGCAACCCATCCACCACGTGCGTCCACACCGCCAGATGGAAGTTGGACAATCCCTGTGGGACGTGGCAATCCTTGCACCCCGGATCTGCACCCAGCGCCCCCCAGTGCGAGGACTTTTTCAGCTCTTCGTACGGGTAGGTTTCTGAGTGGCAACTCACACAGAACTCGGTCCTGGATATCGCGGCTTCACCGCCAAATACGACAACAATCGATCCGACAGCAATCACTGCGCCGAGAATCAGAGCGCCGACCGATACCCCTCCCCACTCTGTCATTACTCCTCCTTGCCTATCTCGGCCGGCTTGGCATCCTTTTGGAACTCCTCATGGAACTTCGGGGTAGGAGGACCATCAAATGTGCCCGCTAATTTGAAGTGTTCGTGCATCGCCTTGTTGTTACGCACCATCTTCTCAAAGTCGAACGTATACTTCTTATCGACCGTGGGAGTGAATGGCGTGTAAGGTTTCTTGGTCCCTTTCCATCCGGAGCCTTCGTAGTTCAGATGGCACGAGCTGCACTTCTCAATGAACTCGAATTCTTGTCCGGCTTCCGCGAGAGACTCGCGCGGCGTGACTTTTTTCGATTTTTCAAAAGCCTCGCCGGCCTTGCGATGAATTTTGCGATAATCTGTGCCTGCTCCATGGCAGGATTCGCACCCTACACCAATCAAGAACTTGTCCGGCTCTGAAATTTCATACCCGCCTTCCGACCCGAATCCTGTCACGTGGCAACCGATACAGTCCTTGTCTTTGGTGTAGTCCTTCTTAGGATCGAGTTTCGCCTTGACCATGGCTTTGTTCTTTTCCTTGTCCCTGTCGGCTTTGAGTGAGTCGACCGCCTTGGCATGCGCGGTCTTGAGCCATGAGTCGGCTTCGCTCTTGTGGCAATTACTGCACTTCTTTCGCCCCTCGAATGGCGTCTCAGCGGAAGCGCTTCCGGCCATAGTTGCGAATACGACTACAGCTGCTAGTGCAAATACCATGGGATATTTCACGGAGCCTCCTTTCATCAGAAAAACTATTCGTGGTCGTGCTTGAATAATCGATTATGCGTTACTCTATCGTGACTGTACAAGATATACAATAACGGTCCTTCTTCTACTTCGGCCACTCAATGAATCAGTTATTCGATGGCTGTGCAGACGGAATCTTATACACCAAATAGCCTCCCTGTTTATAGACCATCTGGACGGGTTTCAATTCGAGAATCAGCGAGGTCGTCAGGGGCAGCATCTGTGCGAGCAGCGTGTTCACGCTCTTATCATCGGTGAGGAAGTAGGCGCGCATGTTAGTCTCCGAAAGTCCATGCACCGTATGGGAGGTATATTTGTTGTCCTCTTGCCAACGCTTCACCATCACGTTGAGTCCATGCACATCGCCACTCCCCTTCACTGGGAAGTCCTTGTAGGCGACACCGATGCGATCGGGGTGCATCAGCCCAAGTTTGTAGAGGTCCGAGATGTGAACCACGACATAGCCTTCACGCCCGCCAGTCAGTTCACGCAGGATCGCTGCACCCTCTGTTGGCTCTGCCGACAGCGCGTCAGCAAAGCGTTGGAATTTCCGTTTCTCTTCTGCGCTTGGCGCAGAGCCCCAGAAGTCGCGTTCGTATTTCTCGATCGCCTCGATCCGTGGTTTCCACAGCGACGGCATGATTAGAGGTCCACTGAGATGGGAGGTGAAGACCGTCTCTAACCCGGTCAAGAGTTGAATCTGGCGCGAGGTGTCCCACCAGGCCAGAATGACCGCGTCTTTCGGCACATGCTTCGCAATCGCTGGTGCCAATATGGTCAACTCGGAGAGCTTACTGTCGACGAACACCAATGGTTCGCTGGCCTGATTTTCCCAGGCGAGCATAACGGGCTTGGTATTTCCACGGCGGGCAAGATAGCCTACAGCTACCGGTTCGTCCACACCCTCTACGAGAATCTCTTGCTTGCTGATGCCAAGATCAGGCCAAGCATCGAGCCCAAGCTTGCTGAACTTATCACTACCGCCCTCTTCCACCGAGCGGTAGTGATACGGCGCTGGGCCTGGACTGAGCCACAAAAATGCAAACCAACCAAGCATAAGAAGTCCTCCCGCCACTAAGACTATTCCTAGCGACGGGAGGACTCTATTGCTTGATCGCGCTAGCGCTCCATCCATTGTCTGCGCTGCGCCCGTTGTCACCGCTGGTTCTTCTTGCGTCTGCTCCATCCGGCGAGCGCAAGGGTACCGGTCAGGAGCATGCCGCCGCCAAGACTGCCGAGCGTAAGTTTCCCATCAGTGCTATCAAAATCCAGCAGGCTACTCGTCTTGCTCTTCTCCTCGAGCTTGGACACCCGTTCCATCAGTACCATCTTCTCCTTAAGCTTGGTGTCCTCATCCATAATTTCGACATAAGCCCGGTTGATCGCGGCCCAGCCGACAGTGTAGGTGTACCCTGGATATTGGTGCGCGAGACTCACGTGCAGTTGCACCAGATGGTCCTCAGCCATTTCGAAGAGTTTGAGCTCGATCGCTGTAGGGCTGTTGCCCTTCGACCAGTAGATCTGCCAAAACTGGTCGAACAGGGCCTTAGCCGGCGCTGGAGGGGCAGGCCGGTTGTTCTTCTGGCCGGTGAGGAGTCTCGCTTCGTACTGTTTATGGACGACGTTGTGCGCCTCATCGTATTTATCGAGTCCCGCGGTGGTGCCGTTGTCCATAAACTCCAAGTATGCGCGCGCGAAGCTCTCAGAATGGCACGTTGTGCAGGTCTTGACCCACGCATCTAAGCGCTTCTGGCCCCACTCGCCAAAGACAGGTTCTCTAATGCCAGGCACAAACGTATAGTTCGCCCAGCGAACCTTACGTACCGTGTTGTGGGAGAATTTACCCTGGTACTCAAAATGACAGCTCTGGCAGGTGGGGTATTTTTGCCCGCCCTTGGCAACTGCATCTTTGAGCGGTATATCCCAATTCGTTTGATTTTTAGAGCCTTGGTACCCCAGCCCATGCTGCGACCCGTTGTAGGCTTCCCAGTTGTTGTGATCGGCGCCGCTGTGGCAGGTGCCGCAGGCTTCAGGCTTGCGGGAGTTGGCCACCGAGAATTCGTGCCTGGTATGGCAGTTGTCGCACTTGTTCTGGTTGGTGTGGCACATGGTGCAGCCGTCAGCGATCTCGCGCTGCGACATTCCGGCGTAGATCTCCGTCTCGACGTTGGCCCTGTAATCCAGCGCGTGCGACGGGCGGCCCCTCGGCCACTGGTTCTTCGGCCATAAGATCGTGTCGCGCTCGGACTCGCGCTCGGCATATTCCATTAGATGGCAGTTACCGCACACATCGGCGGTTGCCATCTTGATATCCTTGCGATGGTCAGCCTTATTCTTGGTATTGATGCCCACGTGGCAATCGATGCAGCCGACTTCCTTCAAGTTCTCTTTTGCACCGAGCTTGCCAATCGAGCGCAGGTTTGCCTCGATTTCCTCCAGCTTCGCTTTCTTATAGAACGTGTCGTCTTTGGGGGTCAGCTTGCGAATCTTGTCAAGATTGGCGTGGACACTTCTCTTCCACATGGTCACCCAGCCAGGCGACTCATCGGTGTGACATTTCACGCACTGCTCGCGTGTCGCGATATCCTTGACCGATGTCGGGGGCTTGTAGAACGACATTGGATCGAAATACTTGCTCATTGGGATCGGCTCCCAATACTGGCCGAACTGCCCTTTCCCCGCGCCTCTGCCTGGATCCAGCCAGCGCTTCGTCAACGCGTCATACAACTCCTTGGGGCTGGCGGACCGATCAAGGTTCAGCGCCTCATAGGTTTCCTTGGGGACGCTGGGGAAGTCCGCCTGCGCTGTCCCAGCGAGCAAGACCCCGCTGAGGACTAGAACACACCTCACCCAAAGTTTGGACCTCATAACTGAATGCTCCTTCGTTAAGTGTACACTGCTACTCATTATGGTTGAATGGTTGAGAAAAATTTTCCGGCCTTGCGCTTACTTAATTGTGGTCGTAATAACGTGCGTTAGTCCTACGCATAACGCGCATTTATATCTCTGAGTTCCCTCAGATGTCAAGAGGATTTGAGGAACATTATGTTTGATTCGTAAAAAAATAAATTCATGTACCGAAAAGGGCAAAATAAATACCTTCATAAGGCATCTTGATGCTGTCGAAAAGAGTGATCAGCATAATGGAAAACGTCCCCATGAACCAAGCAGACACTAGGGTCTTTCACGGTCGATAACAATGGTGACTCCATCCGTTCCAGGCTTCACTGGTTGACTCATCCCCTCTAAGTCTCCACTTTGTGGCATAGCCTGGCCGGACTTCGACAGACGAGCCACAATCACCACCATCTCTACGTCAGACAGTTTCCTAGACGGCATCATGCTGTTCGAGTCATCGAGTCGGAATGTGAAGGGTAAATCTTTCTTCGTCGCCCGCACGATAGCTACAGGCATCGGTGGACCACTCGTCTCGCGTGCAAACACAAACAACGTGTCCATCGGAACCCCCTTGGCAGCCAAACTCGGCGCCATAACGACCTTGCCACTGATCGCAAGCGACTGCCCGATCGGCTTAACCGACGCAGCCGGTTCCGCCTGTGCGGATGCCGCCGCGGCGAGCACTACGCCGAAGGCGAGCAGACCGCATCTCCTCAAAAATTTGTCGACCATGTGCAATGCTCCTTTGTTAGAACACGACGGTTTGAATGTATGTGTCACATAGTACATCGCGCACATGTATCTCAGTCTGGATCAGAAAATGTCAAGGGGGAATTGCGCAGTAATTTTCCGGCCGACTGCGGCACGTTAACTACTACCCGCACTATTCATGAATGCTGCTGCAATCGCGGGTACGCCGCTGCGACAGGCTTGAGCAAATGGCTTACTCGCCTATCTCACGTGGCGTTTCTGCCGTTTCGTCACGAACTCTCGTGAATGATATGGGATAAAAGTCTGTGTGGATTAGCGGATGGAACTATCACCCTGACGAGACACTCGTATCGAGATACGCCGGACGTCGATGGTCTGTCTCTCCGACGCAACAAAAGAATATCTCCGCAGCGCGCTGATAGAGGAGAGAACCCTGCGGGTTTCCCGGCACTACGGTCTTTCACGATCAATGACAATGGTAACCCCATCCACTCCAGACTTCACAGGCTGGCTCGTCCCCTCTAGGTCTCCGCTTTGTGGCATGGCCTGGCCTGACTTCGACAGACGGGCCACAATCACCACTTCTCCTGCGCCAGAGAGTTTCCTGGACGGCATTGGGCTGGTCGAGTCATCAAGTTGAAACGTGAAGGGCAACTCTTTCTTCGTCGCCCGCACAATAGCTACAGGCATCGGTGGGCCACTCGTCTCACGTGCAAACACAAACAGAGTGTCCGTCGGAGACCCCTTGCCAGCCAAGCCCGGCGCCATAGTCACCGTGCCTCTGATCGTACGAGTCTGCCTGGCTTGCGTTGCCGGCTGGGCCGACGCTGTCGATTCCGCGTATGGTCTCTCACGATCGATGACGACAGTGATTCCATCTACCTCAGATTGTATCGGCTGGCTCACACCCTCTAAATCTCCATTTTGTGGCATCGCTTGGCCAGACTTTGAGAGACGCGCCACAATCACGACTGGTCCTGCACTGGAGAGTTTCCTGGACGGCATGGGGCTGGTCGAGTCATCGAGCTGAAATGTAAATGGCAAATCCTTCCTCGTTGCCCGCACGATCGACACCGGCATGGGTGAGCCGGTCGTCTCGCGGGCAAACACAAATAATGTGTCCGTGGGAGATGCTTTACCCACCAAGTCCGGCGCCATTGTCACCGTGCCCCGGATCGTACGCGTCTGTCTGGCTTGCCCGGTCGGCTTGCCAGGCGCCGACGCGTCTGCAAACGCAGGCATCGCCTTTTGACCGCCGCCAAGCTGACTCTGCGCTTCTGCAATGGCCGCCATCAGCTGCTGCGTCATTTCTGGATCTATGTCCGCAGGAAGGTTCTCGCGTGCAAGCTCCCAGTCCTTAGCCGCCCGAGCAAAATCCTTGCGGGTGAACGCCACGGTCCCTGACAGCATCAACGCTTTCACATTGCGTGGATCGATCTTTAGCGCCTGCTGAATCAGAACTTCTGGCTTCCCCTCCAGCTTACGACCATGGACGACACCCAACGTATCCGCATAGTCGGCAAGTAACTGTGCGTCATCGGGCATCAATCCCACAGCTTTCTCGTAAATTGCCACAGCCTCCCCATAACGCTCCAATCCAACATACGAACGCGCGAGCAATCCCCACCCCACGCCATCATTCGGGTTCTGCTCCATTTTCTGCTTGAGTCGCTCGACCAATCCTTCAAGCGCATCGGCGGATGAATGAGCATCTTCTGGCCCCCCTTGCGCAGACATCGAGTCCACTGTCGGCTGCGTCATGGCAAGCGGATTCCCAATCTGCCAATAGATCAACACACTGATCGTCGGAACGATAATGGCAATTGCAAGTGCGACCGGACGACTATTCATCTGCCTCCGCGCAACTGCAGGAGCGAGCTCCGTGGCGCCCGTCTCCTCCAGCAGACGCCGCTCCAGCTCACGTCGCGCCTGCTCATACAATTCGTCGGTGAGCACACCGTTAGCACGGTCTTGCCCCAACTCTGCAAACTGCTGCCGGAAAATAGACAACGTCTTTTCCTGCTCTCCCGTTATGGCAACTGTGCCTTTCAGCAGTGGCCACAACAGAAGACCCAGGATGAGAAGGGTCATGCTCGATGCGATAAGCCAGAATATGATCGTCAAGGGCGATTACTTCCTTCTGATAGCAGTTTTGCGACACGGCTGTGTTCGGCTTCGGACAGCGCCACGTCGGTCAGCTTTTTCTGTCTCCTGCGTAGCGAAAACACTAATCCCGTTGCACCAGCTCCCAATAAGAGGAACGGTCCCACCCAAAGCAATGTAGTCGTAAGCTTCCAGGGCGGTCGGTATAAGACAAAATCTCCGTAGCGAGTGACGAGAAAATCGATAATCTCCTTGTCGCTCATATCTTTTGCGATCATCTCACGCACTTCTCTGCGCAAGTCTTCGGCCAACGGCGCGTTCGAATCGGCTAACGTCTGGTTCTGACAGACCAGACAACGCAGCTCGACAGCCAGAGATTTTAGTCGCGCCTCGGCCTGCGGGTTTGCCGCGAGCGGAGGAGCCTCGTACGCCGTTGCGAGGCCAGGAATGAGCAGCATGAATACCCAAAACCATCTCATTTGTTTTGCAACTCTCTGACCAAGGGTAAGATTTTCCCTTTCAAGATGTCCTCGCGCAACGGGCCGATTTGCTTATAGCGAATTACGCCCTGCTTATCTATGACGTAGGTCTCCGGCACACCATAGACCCCATAGTTGATGCCGACGCGACCCGGCTCATCCACCGCAACGATCTGATAGGGATTGCCCCATTCCTTCAACCATGCCAGGGCTTCGCCCCGTTGATCCTTATAGTCCATGCCATAAATGGGAACTTCCCCGGACTGCGCCAAATGGACGAGTACCGGATGCTCGTCCTTGCAGCCTCCGCACCACGAAGCCCAGAAATTGAGTAGCCAGACCTGGCCCTTGAGGTCGTTCGAAGAAATGACTTTCCCCGGATCATGCAGCTGTGGCAACGAAAATTCAGGTGCCGACTTTCCGACCAACGGAGACGGCAATTCGCGCGGGTTGAGCGTCAGCCCGACTGCAAGAAACCCCACCACAACGATAAAGAGCCCGAACGGGATGAGAAACCGGTTCATGAGACAGTTGGGCGTGCCATTTGGGCCGTAGCAGGCACCGCAGCCTCTTTCCGCCGCCAAGCGAGCCGGTAGCGTCGATCGCTAACGGCGAGGACGCCACCCGACGCCATGACGAGGCATCCTCCCCAGATCCAATCAATGAAGGGTTTATGGTAGAGCCGCACACTCCAGGCACCGCCCTCAAGCGGCTCGCCCAAAGACACATACAAGTCGCGCAGTAACCCGGGAGAAATCGCGGCTTCGGTCATCGTCTGGTTCTGAACGAAGTACCGGCGCTTTTCTGGATACATCACCGTCACCTCCCTGCCATCCTTCGTCACTCGAAACGTCCCCCGCGCCGCAATATAGTTCGGGCCCTTAAACTGCTCTGTGCCGTCAAACTGGAACATGTAGCCACCGAGCGTGGCGGTCTCACCGACGTTCATCCGCACGTCCTGCTCCACTTCGAAGCCCTTCACCATCGTCACCCCGACGATGAACAGAGCCACACCACAGTGCGCCAAGACCATACCCCAGTAGGCACGGGGGAGGGTCGCGACGCGCCCCCCGATACTCCCACTCCCAGCCTGGAGCAATCGCTCGCGCAGGTCGACCACGATCGTCGCCAGAATCCAGAAGGCCAGCAAGAGGCCAAGACTAACGAGAGGCGTCCATTGGCCCATGAGCCACGGCACCACCACGGCAGTCACCAGACTCACGCCAAAGGCCCAACGCAAGCGGATAGCCAAGGCCGGTAGGCTCGCCTGTTTCCATTGGGCCAGCGGCCCGATCCCCATCAAAAAAATTGCAGGAGTCATAAGAGGAAGAAAGACCGTATCGAAGTATGGTGGGCCGACAGAGATTTTCCCAAGATCTAGCGCATCCAAGAACAAGGGATACAGCGTGCCCAGGAGCACCGAGCCCAATGCCGCAACCAACAATACATTGTTGGCGAGCAGCATCCCTTCGCGCGAGATGATAGAGAAGCTCCCGCCCAGGCCGACGCGAGGCGCCCGCCAGGCATACAAGACCAAGGAGCCACCAATCACCACGGCCAGAAACACGAGGATAAACAAACCACGCTTCGGATCGGTGGCAAAGGCATGCACTGACGTCAAGACACCGGAACGGACTAAGAAGGTTCCCAGCAGACTGAGGGAGAAGGCCATAATAGCAAGCAACACGCTCCAGGCTTTGAAGCCGCCTCGTTTATCGGTCACTGCCAACGAATGCATCAATGCGGTGCCGGCCAACCATGGCATGAAGGAGGCATTTTCAACCGGGTCCCAGAACCACCAGCCACCCCATCCAAGCTCGTAATAGGCCCAGCCGCTCCCCATCGCAACTCCTACGGTCATAAAACACCAGGCCACAGTGGTCCACGGACGTGACCAACGCGCCCAAGCCGCATCCAATGTGCCTCCCAAAAGCGCGGCGATCGCAAAGGAAAACGCGACGGAGAATCCCACATACCCCATATAGAGCATAGGCGGGTGGATCACCATACCGGGATCTTGCAACAGAGGATTCAGATCTCGTCCATCGAGTGCGGCAGGAATCAACCGCTCGAACGGATTCGAGACCGTCAACATGAACAGCAGAAATCCCACGCTGACAAGACCCATCACACCCAAAATGCGCGCACGCATCGCCTCTGGCAGATGGGTGGAGAAGAAAGAGACCGCGACCATCCAGATGCTGAGGATGAACATCCAGAGCAGTAACGAACCTTCGTGCGCACCCCAGATCGCAGCAAGACGATAATGCAGTGGAAGCTGAGAGTTCGACGTGGCTGCCACATACAGCACGGAGAAGTCTTTCTCAGCGAAGGCGTATCCTAAGCAGCAAAACGCAAGCAGAACCAGGAGAAATTGTCCACGCGCGGCCGGTTTTGCAACGGCCATCAACGAGGAATTTCTTACAGCCGCGCCATAGATAGGCAGGACCCCCTGCACGACGGCCACGCAGAGCGCAAGAATTAAAGCGTAATGACCGATCTCTGGAATCATGTGGGCTCCTAGCAGGATGCTGGAAAGTCCGCCCGCGTCGTTCTCGCATCGCTCAGAGACTCAACGTACTGAAGCGTACGTCTCGCCTCTTCGCTCACTGCGGCCTTGCTGGACGGTCTTTTTGAGCATCCTGCGCAATTGTGGCGTCAGCGCCATTTTGTAATAATTCGTCGTCACTTTACGCAAAACCGAGTTTTCCCGCTGCTAGCGTGGATTGACGACGAGGGTATTGCTGCTCTGCGCCCCCGCAGTCTTGGCTTTGGCGAGTGCGTCCGCGGCTTCCGGAGGCATATAGTTTTCATCGTGTTTCGCCAACACCTCGCTGGCGACAAACGTGCCCCCTGCAACGAGCTGACCTTGCGCAACTGCCCCCTTCCCTTCCTTGAAGAGGTCAGGCAGGATTCCTTTATATGTCACGGGCACTCGCTTTGCCATATCGGTCACGATGAAATGCACGGTGAGTCCATCGCCCTCACGCTTGAGGCTGCCGGCTTCGACCATACCCCCGATACGAAAGCTGCGCCCCTGGGGCACCTCCCCATTCGCCGCTTGTGTCGGCGTATAAAAGAATACGAGATTGCTTTGAAACGCGTTCAACACTAAAGCTGCTGCCACGGCCAACGCCACCAAACCCAGGCCGATGAGCACAAACCGCTTCTGTCGAGGCTTCATAATCTCTGTCTCCTCCTACGACTCATCATGGCTCTCTGAAGCCGCTGCATGCCTTCGCCATACCGCGAGGACCTCCCCCCCCATACACAGGGCCGCGACCCCGAATGAGGGCCACACGTAGAGGCCATACCCGCCCATCGCAAAAAACTCCGCCACGCTCCCCCACTGCATCACCGCGCCTCCGCGACGTCAGGGATTGAGGCAGGCTTGCCCCATGACGGCTGTCGTTCTCGTTCGATAATCACACAACGCATGCGAGCCAGTGTCACCGCAATGCTGTACATCCAGAAACCGAACATCATCACCAACATCGCCGTTACCATAGTCCCAGCCATCGTCGGTGCCGCCGTGATACTGACAGACGCGCCTTGGTGCAACGTATTCCACCACCGCACCGAAAAGTAAATGATCGGAACATTGATCACCCCAACGAGCGCCAAGACGGCGCTGGCGCGATCGGCACGGCGCAGGTCGTCGATCGACGAGCGCAACAAGATGATCCCGATATACTGAAACAACAAAATCAGTTCCGACGTCAGCCGGGCATCCCACACCCACCAGGCGCCCCATGTCGGTTTGCCCCACATCGACCCGGTGAACAGCGCGAGAAACGTAAACATAGCTCCGGTCGGCGCAATAGCTTGCGCCATCATGAAGGAGGGTCGTGCATTCAATCCCAATCCGATGCCGGCCCAGATTGCCATGATAACGTAGAGAAACATGGACATCCAAGCAGCCGGCACATGCACAAAAATAATGCGATAGGCATCGCCTTGCGTCACGTCAGTCGGCGCGATAAAGAACCCCACGTACAACCCAACCGCGATCAATCCTACTGCAAGGGCGGCAAACCACGGGATCATCCGCCCTGCTAGTGGGTAAAAAGCCTGTGGTGATGAATACTTAAACCAGTTCATACCTGTGGCGCTCATGATGTCTTATTCCAATGCAATGCGTAAAGCAACTGCCGTAGCCCATGGCGCAAACGCAAGTGAAAGCAGGAAGCAGGCTCCTAGTAACGATAGATTCGCTTCGCTGCCGATTCCAGCCAAACTATTCGAAACGGCGCCGGCCCCAAAGATCAGCACTGGAATAAAAAGCGGAAGCACGAGGAGAGCAACCAGCAAACCGCTTCCGCGCAATCCAAGCGTGAGCGCAGCTCCGATCGCTCCAATCATACTCAACGTCGGCGTACCAAGCAAGAGCGATAACGTCAATACTCCCAACGAATCTCCACCAAGACCGAACTGCAAACCAAGGAGGGGCGAAAGCAGCACGACCGGCAAACCGGAGATGACCCAATGCGAGAACACCTTGCCGACGACCAGGACCGCCAAAGGTTGCGGAATCAAGAGCGTCTGCTCCAGTACGCCGTCGAGATAGTCAGCAGTAAAGAGACGTCCGAGTGACAACAGGCACGCCAGCAGGGCCGTCACCCATAGTACGCCGGAAGCGATCATCCTCAGAACAGCCGGCTCTGGTCCGACTCCCAACGGAAAGAGGCTCGCAACGATGACGACGAAGAATACCGACATCGCCACATCGGACCGATGCCGCATGGCCAGCAAGAGATCCCGCTGGACAACCCCGCGCAATGCCTCACTCAAGCTGGGCTGGCTCATCGAGTCAGCCTCAAGTGCTGGATGCAATCGACCGGGAGATCAATCTCCTGGTGCGTGGCAACGACCACCATGCCGCCACGACTCAGATGCGACTGTATATGTTTAGTCAAGTAGCGTGTGGCCACTGCATCGAGAGACGCAAACGGCTCATCCAGGAGCCACAACGGACGCGTAGAGAGCCAGAGGCGCGCGAGCGTCACACGACGCTTTTGTCCTTGGGAGAGCACCCTCGTCGGCAGACGATGAACCGATCGCCCGAGGCCAACGGCCTCCAACGCCTTTTGCACAACTCCACAAGAATTTTCATCACCGGCCAGGCAGGCGGAGACTTGGAGGTTTTCAACCGGGGTTAACTCATCCTTAATTCCGTTGAGATGCCCGACATAGGTGAGCTGAGCACTATACAATTCCTTGAGCTTCCGAATATTATTCCCCTGCCAAAGAATCTCGCCTCCATCAGGAGAAAGCAGGCCACACAGCATGCGAAGAAAGCTGGTTTTTCCACTGCCGTTCTCGCCAACCACGGCCAGCAGAGTTCCTGGCTTGACCGTCACACTGATATCGGAGAACAGCGTTCGCTCCCCGCGACTGCCGCTCAGTGCGACGGTTTGAAACATAATAATTGGAGAAGTCTCGCTGGAGAAAAAGAGTTGGCACAGCGTCGAATCCTTACGAGTCCTGTCGTTCGTACGCGTTTTTCCGACAGGCTCTGCCATATCATACACATCATCTGTCGCTGATACGGCAGTCCCCTCATCAAATCAATGTCGTGATGTGCCATATCTGATCGCACTTTGATGCCTCACGTTTAAGAAAGAAGAGACATGTGAATTGTAATTGTCGCCCATCTGGCACTGGCAAGTCAAAGAGGGCTTAGTCCAAACATGACGAAGTGTGTTGTTGAACCGGTCGGTCAACCGTAGGATAAACTTAATTGACCCTAGAAACTCATGAGTACGATTCCCCGCTACTTGAAGCATATACTCGGCCAGATCCCTCCCCAAGACTCAGACCTTCTCCCCAGCAGGCAACACGGACTTCTGTGAGAACGTTGTCATCGAATATAATTATCTCACGTGTGTGTCTGTCGGTGTGAATGTGGCTCGAGCGCAGACTCCTCCCTTTGGATTCGTGTCGCACGATATCCGCTGCCAAACTCGCGAACGAGGAAGCCAAGCACGGCTTCCCGGTCCATCTGCTCGTAGGTGGCAACGCTTCGAGAACTCCCTGCTCAGCGTGTTGTCGTGGCTTTACTCATTCCCTATCGCCGTCCACAGCTTGTCCCTATCGGATGCCGGTGGTCCGAACAAGGCTCATCAGAAACATCTTATTAGGATTTTCAGATACGGCACGTGACGAGGGGGCTAGAATCTTGCCCTGCTTTAGTGGCATCATAGAGTGATCCCATAAAAAGGATCATGTAGCAAAACACTTAGCTGGCAATGGATTCACCGTACAGTGCAGGGATTCATCGCAAGCCCCACAGAGGAAGGTGCAGCATATTTATGATTAGGCACGTGACAGGTGCAGGCCTTATGGTGCTCATGCTTCTTGCCGCATTGTACAACCCGGACATCGTTGCTGCCCATGGGGCCACGAGCGGAGAAGACGACCCCTGCCTGCGTCGAATCGGAGAGAAGGTGATACATTTCAGCGCCTATCAGCCACAATACGAGTTGAAAGATGAATACTGCACAGACATTCCCAAGGAAGGCGATACCTTTCTGGTCGTAGACCTTGTCGATCCATTGCTTCGCAAAGAGCCGGTGGGAATGCGAGTCGTGAAGGGGAACGGGAGCAACGAGGCAGAGGATCAGATTGTGGCAGATATTCGTCCAACTACTCATCCGGACGGCGTACTCCGGGGGGAAGCCAGATTGGCTGAGGGCGTCTATACCGTTATCATTTCGGCAGAAAAACAGAATCTGATGAAGCGCCCACAGTATCTCTTGCGAGTGCATATGGTCGATTATCAGAAGCTGGTGCAATCCATAGTCGTCCCAGCGCTGGGCGTACTGCTGGGAGTGTGGCTCTTGTACAAGCTACTACGATCGAAGTGGGTGCGCAATTGGTGGGCAGTCCTCCGTTCATAGGAAGCCGAGCATTCTGGCCCGCATGCATATGATTCAACATTCGAGAGAGGGGATCCTGGCAATGGTTAAGTACCTATTCACACCTATCGGCTTGTGCATGTTGATGTTGGCAATCGGGGTGCCCTTCTTCCCCTCGCAAGCCCGGGCTCACGGAGGACTGGCACTAGCAGAAGACATGTGCAGGCTCACGATCGGCCCATATAACATGCATTTCACCGGATATCAGCCTGACAGCACACGCAATAAAGAGTTCTGCGAAGACATTCCGGCGACCGGTCGCACGGTCGTGGTGCTTGATTATATGGAAGATGCACTTCGCCCGTTACCCACCGAGGTTCGGATCATCAAGGATACGGGGTCGGAGAAAGATCTACAAGCCATCACAGTTCTGCACCTGCCGCCCAAGGTCTACCCCGCCGGCTCAGTCAATTTTGAATACAACTTCGACCAGCCCGGCAAATTCGTTGGGCTGGTGACCGTAGGGGATAAACATGTATCGCGATTCCCGTTTTCGGTAGGGGAAACAAAAATATGGTTACCCCCCTCCTACTTCTTGATTGCGTTCGCAGGGGTTGCGGTGATTGGGGTAATCATCTTTGCCATGCGAGGGCGTGGGAATACTTCCAGCAAGACTGTTTCCTAGGCGACTGACCGGCGATCCTAATGGCGCCGATCCAGGCGCGTTTCTAGTTCAACGAGAATATTCAAGGCGACTCAGAAACTAACGCGAGAAGGATACTGACGATGACTTTGCGATTTCCTTTAAAATTAGTCATGGTGGTCTGCTTGATGCTGGCAATCGGAACTCCACTTTCCGCACAGGCACAGCACTTTCATGAATTAGACAAAAACTTCTGCATACTCAAGTTTGGGCCCTATGGTATGCACCTTACCGAATATCAGCCCGACACTTCAGACCGGCAGGAGCTCTGCGGGGATATTCCGTCGACCGGCCGCACCGTGATCGTCCTCGATTTTATCGAAGGAGAGCTCCGCTCGTT
Source organism: uncultured bacterium (assembly GCA_965233175.1). Lineage (GTDB taxonomy): Bacteria > Nitrospirota > Nitrospiria > Nitrospirales > Nitrospiraceae > Palsa-1315. The sequence goes on along the minus strand of CBDDRW010000039.1, from coordinate 4,808 downwards.
GCCCGTCGAGGTCCGAGTCATCAAGGACACGGGTTCGGAGCAGGATCTTCAGGCCATCACAGTCGTTCACGTGCCGGCCAAAGTCTACACAGGGGGGTTCATCAATTTCGAACATAGCTTCAGCCAGCCGGGTAAATTCATCGGTATCATCACCGTTCGCGGCAAGGAAGAACATGTTGCGCGATTCCCAATCTCAGTAGGAGAAGGTGGAGTCGTTTCACACGTGATGCACTACTTGATGGTGATAGTCCCGATTGTCGTTATTGCCGGTGGAGCGGCAATCTTCTTTCTTGTACGAGGCCGTCGCAAATCCCCGGTCAGCACAGTGTCCTAGGCAGCTGGCCATCTGGCTCCCAAGCACAAAGTGCCGAACTACGATGGCCAAATGGCCAATTGTTCCGCGCCGGTTCAGCCGCAACAATGAGGAGGAGATCCGATGAAATCATGGGCGATTCACGCACTCAAGCACGTCGTGGCAGGCTCAACGATGGCGGTGATTCTGTGCGTGTATGCTGCCCCGACGCTGGCACATTCCATGCTGGTCAAGGCAGAGCCACCACGCCGGGCTGTCCTCGCCCACGCGCCGGCGCAAGTGCAACTCTGGTTTAACGAGGAGATTGAAGGCGACTACGCATCGCTAGTTGTACTCGACGCCGAGAAGCATCCCGTCACTGAGGTCAAACCAACACTCGCTCCAGACGACCGGAAATCCATCGTCTTGCCGTTGCCAGAGTTGACGCCCGGAAAGTATTCCGTGAAGTTTCGGGTGCTGTCGGTAGATGGCCATGTGGTGGAGTCGTACTTCGACTTCTCTGTAAAGGGCAAAGTGCAAAAGAAATGATCGAGGTCATCGGCGCACTGTTCCGCTGGCTACAGCTTGCGTCCAACATGATCCTGATCGGCGGCTGTGTCTTTCTCGCGATTGCCGTGCGCGCGACCACTGAACGTAACACCCCCTGGCTCGCCCGCTTGAATCAGGCATTACCGTGGCTCTCGGTCACGCTGCTGCTGGGTCTGGTGGGTTTGCTGGCCACAACGACCGCGCAGGCCACAGGCGTGGCCGAAAATGCCTGGCGCCTGGACGCCTGGTTAGACCTCTTACAAAAAACTCGCATAGGACTCATCTGGAAGCTGCGCGCTAGCCTTGCGCTTCTCGTATTCGGAGTAGCGCTCTACGTCCGGTTCTCATCTTGGGCGCGCTGGCAATATGTGTTGTATGCGACCGTCGCCGCGCTCACGCTGGCTGCTGGATCACTCGCAAGCCATTCCGCCGCTGACGAACTGTCCGTCACATCAGTACTGCCTTACGCATTGCACACCATTCTGGCGAGCGTCTGGTTCGGAGGGTTGCCAGCCTTTCTCACCGTCTTGTTCACCACGACCCATACGCGCACATATAACGAGACCGATCGGTCAAGCATCCAGACGCTGAAACAGTTCTCGAAGATGGCGTTGCCCGTGATGATCGCGGTCGTAGCCACTGGCATTCTCGTGACCGATCGCATGGTGGACACGAGCTATGCCTCATTAGTTGCCACAAGCTGGGGTTGGCTTCTCAATACCAAGCTCACGCTGCTCGCTGTGATTCTTGTGATCGCCGCGCGCGCACGCCTCGTCTGGATACCGGCACTCAGCCAGGCTCAGGATGTGGCTGAGGTCAATGGGCGAAAACTTCGAAAATGGGTCACGCTTGAAGTCCTGCTGGCGTCAGCGCTGGTACTGGCAGCGACACTGTTGTCGAATGCCGTGCCAGGAAAGCACACCGTCATTGAAGACTGGCCCTATCCCTTCCGCTTCTCCATCGACGCCACCTGGGGCGGGTTGGGCGTGATGGTCGGCTCTGGGATCGGAATCCTGCTGCTTATTCTGGCGGCCTGGACGGTTGCCCTCGGTCGATCCAAGCATTGGGAAACGAAATGGCGCATTACCATCCCGGCCGTACTGACAGTTTGTGCCCTAGTTGCGGCACTGCCTCCCCTTGCCACTCAGGCCTTTCCGGAAACCTACCGTAAGACGCCGGTCCCGTTCGATGCCATTTCCGTTGCCAATGGTGCAACCATATTTGCCTCGAATTGCGTGCTCTGCCACGGACCCCAAGCCAAGGGCAACGGCGTTCTGGCCAAAACCTTTGCGATCCCGCCGGTGGATTTGCTTACGGAGCCGCATACAGCCAAGCATACTGCAGGGGACTTTTTTCACTGGCTGACCCACGGTATTCCCGGTACGGGCATGCCGGCGTTTGCCGACAAACTCTCGGAAGAAGATCGTTGGGATGTCGTCAACTTTCTCCATGCCACCTCCCGTGGCTATCAGGCGCGTCTCATCAACCCCTACGTCGCCCCCAATCAACCCTATATGGCCCCGCAGAACTTCTCCTATTCCGCGCATGACGGAACGAGCGGCACCTTGAAGGACTTCCGCCGGCAGAAAACAGTGTTGTTGGTTCTCTTTTCATTGCCGGAGTCTCGCGCGAGACTCGATCAGTTGCAGTCAGCGTATCCCGCCCTACGCAACAGCAATACGGTGGTGCTGGCAGTGCCTGCAAATGATCACGACCCGGGAGCCATCACAGCACACGTACCTTTCCCCTTGGCGACACAAGGTGCACCTGAAATTACACGCAGCTACGCTCTGTTCCGCAGAACCCTCAGCAACCCAGATCTAGCCGGCGAGGGAACCACACCCAAACATATGGAATTTCTGATTGACCGTTACGGCTATTTGCGGGCGCGCTGGATCCCTGCGGTGGACGGATCGGGATGGTCAGATATCGAAGAACTACTGCGACAAATTGAGCAACTCAACCGAGAAAAAGAGCTCCGCCCGCCACCGGACGATCACGTACACTGAGCTTCAGGCCCAAGCAGAAAGGGGGCAGGGTCGAGTACGAACGCATGCAATCCCTCCTTGATGAGCGCCCCCTTCAGAAAAATCATTCTCCAGCGCCAGCCGCCCAATCTTTACCTGGAGGACCTTGAGATCTGGCGCATCCGACTTGGTCTGCATGCCGCTAACACGTCAATAGCCCGTGCTAGCACGTGTTGCATCCATTCCGTGATCGGAGTGGGATGCACACCAAACTGTATCGCCAGCTCCGCTACCGGCTTGACACCCTTAGACCGCGACGAAGGCCACTGAACCTAGAAGGCCGTCCCGCGATTTCGTTTCGCCGCTTTCTCGCCTCACTCCTCTAATTCACCACCCTTCAGAGGCATCGGTGGAGCCAGGCTAGTTTCCGGGACTCTCCTCTCCCAAACGTGGCAGACTGATATCTACGTTATCGAGATCAGAACCGCCCTCTCTGTCGCTTGAAGAAATTTCACTCTGACCAACCCCATTAGAGAGGCCATGAACCTATGGATAGACAAAAGCGGAACATCTGATCGGCATGGTACTCTCATGCTTCCCTCATGAGAGTACCATGCATGAGGGACACCACAGGGCGCTTGATTTTCAATAGATGTTTGTATAACTTTGATGCCCCTACCCCTATGTATTTAATTCCAGTACACTCCAGCGTACTGGAGTCATACCGTGGAGGACTATATGCGAACTCTCGCCAAGTTCGAGCAGCGTTTCGCCACCGAAGGCGCCTGCCGCGCCTACTTGGCTCGGTTGCGGTGGCCAGCTGGATTCTGTTGTCCTCAGTGTACAACCAGCGGCAGTTGGACTACCACCAGATGCCTTCTGATGTGCCGCCGATGTGGATACCAAGCCTCGGTTACGGCTGGGACGATTTTCCATCGAACCCGACTTCCCCTACAGGACTGGTTTCGAGCCATGTGGTGGATGACCGATCAGAAACAACGTCTCAGTGCTTTGAGGCTCCAGCGACTATTGGGCATTGGCAGTTACAGGACGGCGTGGTTGTGGTTGCAAAAGCTACGGCGCGCATTTGTCTTGCCAGATGTGGACAGACTGGGAGGCCGAGTTGAAGTGGACGAAATACATATGGGATGCATCGAAGCTGGGCGGGGCCGTCGGTACTTAGAGCACAAAGTTCTCGTGGCGATCGCCGCGCAAATCGATGGGAAGGGAATTGGCCGTATCCGACTGCGTCGGATTCCGACGGCCTCTCCCAACCAACTCGTTGCCTTTGTCAAACACGTGATCGAACCATGTTCCATCATTATCACAGACGGATGGAAGGCCTATGCGGGGTTGAAGCAAGAAGGGTTCAAACACCGACCGCGTTCAATCAACGCCAGCGGCAAAACAGCGTCGGCCTTGTTACCTCGCGTACATCGAGTGGCCTCCTTGTTTAAGCGCTGGTTAGTGAGTACGCATCAAGGCGCCTTGTCCCGTGAACAACTAGATTCCTATCTCAATGAATTCACGGTTCGGTTCAACCGTCGAACATCTAAAGACCGTTGGCAACTATTCTACAAACTTGTTGCGCAGGCTGTTGTTATTGAGCCTGCCCCCTACTCAAGACCGGTTGCTAGCACCTCCTAGAACTGGGTATTTTAGGTGACGAAACTGGAGTTAAGTGCATAACCATTTGCACGCATTTTGCAAGCGAAAGGATGCAGCTTTCACCTTGGATATTCTACTTGACATCAAGAAACTGTATCCGCTAATCTCCCGCCACGCAGATGAAACGGTAGTAATAGTAGCAATGTTCCGTCGGAGAATTTTTCTCCGGAATAAGCGGTGGGTCTCAATCACTTAACAAGGAGGTCAGGGTATGGCGAGTACAACCACATGGGGGAGCGGGAGCGACAAGAGTGGCTATGATATGTCGCTCTGGTACGATTCCAGGCCCCTCAAGATCGGCTGGTTTGCAATGTTGGGGGCCGTCGGCGCTG